>JADLBU010000065.1 GCA_020847535.1 Phycisphaerales bacterium | reverse complement strand
TGTCCGTCGAACCGATCTGGCTCGTAGACAAGCCAGCCCGGCTGGTCCGAGCCCCGCGCGATCACCGCCGGCGATAGAGCCGTTGTCGGATCCTGCGGGTTCTCGGATTCAAGCACGACATAGTCCGCGCCGCAGGAGCGACAGAGCAGCAGCGGCGCCGTCTGGTGGGCACACACGGCACAAACATCCTCGCCCATCGGCTGGAGGTGTCGGCAGTTAGGGTCAAGGCATTGATGGAATCTCCATCCCCCACGAAAGACGCGGTGCGCACGAATGCGCAGAACACCGGGCACGCCATCGGGCAATGCCGTCCCAACGAGCAGGGCCGTGTGAAGTTCATCACGGATGGCCGCAAGGTCTGCTGTGGCTCTGGCTGGCGCCTCCGTCCGCACCTTCTCGATGAGCTGGTCAACCGACAGCGGAGCGCGAATGAGCCAGCCATTCAAGTCCCAGAGCAGCCGGCAACGGTTTGCCGCGTCCGTGGGCGCCGTCGAATCCGCGACGGCGGCCAGGCGGCAGAGTGCCCGCCGCACAGAGTCGGGATCATTGACATCGATCTGAATACCGGTGACCGGCTGCGCCGGGTACGCGGCCGTCGGCGGGATCTGTTGTTCCTGGAGTTCTTCACCGAATACCTGAATCTCCGCGGCGGGTTCGATGCCGGCCAGCCGCCCGAAGAAGTCTCGCACGGCATCATCCCGCTGTCGTCGGGCCTCCGCTGGATCAGCTCCCTCTTCGATACTCTTGATCGTCGCCGATGTGGCGACCGGGACGAGCACCGGAAATCGCTGCGACCGCCTCTCCTGCGTCGGTTGGGCGTTCCAGGCCTGCGGCGCCGCTCCGAGGTGAGCCTTGAGGCGTCTGATCAGCATCGCGATGTTGGCGCCAAGCGTGCCGCGGTAGGTATGGACCTCGTCTAGCACGAGGAACCGGCAGCGATGGTTTGTGAAAATCGCATCGCGGTCAGCCGGGCGGA
Organism: Phycisphaerales bacterium; assembly: GCA_020847535.1. Lineage (GTDB taxonomy): Bacteria > Planctomycetota > Phycisphaerae > Phycisphaerales > UBA1924 > JAEUJB01. The sequence continues at coordinate 20,426 of JADLBU010000065.1, read as the reverse complement.
CGAGCAGGTACTCCAGCATCATGTAGTTCGTCAGGAGGATGTGCGGAGGCGTGCTCCGCATCCGCGCCCGATCGTCCTGGCTGCTCGACCTGTCGTACTGCTCCACCTTCACCGCGTTTCCCAATCCCGCGGCAGCGAGATACTCATCGATACGCTCGCGCTGGTCGTTGGCGAGCGCGTTCATCGGGTAGACGAGAATCGCCGTCAGGCCCGGCCGCCCGTCAAATGCTCGTGCGTCCGCCAGCGCGTTTTGTAGCACAGGGAGCAGGAACGCCTCAGTCTTGCCCGAACCCGTGCCCGTGGTCACGACGACGGAGCGTGGCGCCGGACTCAACAACTCGTCGATGGCGCCCGATTGGTGGGTGTACGCGTGCTGGGGGTCCTTTGCCCCGAATCGCGTCGCCCGCTCCTCCATCACGCGGGCGAACTTCTCGTCGAGGGGAAGGTCGCGCCACTTTTTTCCGGCCCGAAAGGGTCGATGAGCCTGGAAGAACGGTTCACGGCAGAGGAAGTTCTCCCGTTCGAGGGCCGCGGCCAGCCGTTCCCGAAGGGCCAGGTCCTTGGCACGAAATTCTGTCTGGATGTAGTCCCGGTATTCCTGGGTGACCTCATCAAGAACAGCGAGTGGATTGAATGCCATGATCTGTCACCCTTGAGCGTCCGGCGCCTCTGGAGTCAGGAGAGCGAAGACGTTGTACGTGTTCCAGAAGAACTCGGCGTTGACTCGGCGTGCCTCACCGCCGGTGGCCGCCCCGACCTGTACCTTTTCCACAACGCTGTCCGCGATGTCGCGGCCAGGTACGGCCACCCGCGCTAGCAGAGGCGCCGGGATCGAACCGCTCACCCGATCGAAGAACCGCAGTTTGAAGCTCGGAGATGACACACAGTACTTCACCGTCCAGGACTGTGCGGCGTTCGGGTCGACGACTTGTCGGCCGGAGTCCTGCTTGAACACCACGAGCATGCACGGCCTGAAGTTCTTCTCGACCAGCCGACGCGCGGTCGCCTCAAATGACGCCTTGTACTTCTCCGCCAGTTGCTTCACGGCCGCCGCGGTCACCGGATGGCTGTTGGCTTCCAGCGAGAACCGCTCCCCCTGAAACAACAGTTCCGCCGCAAAGGCGTTGGCCTCCTGCTCGAACGCGAGCCGCGTCCAGGCACTCATGCCCAGATCATCGCAGACATACAGCGTGTGCTGATGGTGGGGCAGCAGGTAGTGCCCGATCTCATGAAGCACGCTGAACCGGGACTTCGGCTCCGACAGCGACGAATCGGTTGCGACCAGACGATCGCCGAAGGAAATCAGCGCCCGCGGTTGGCCGGAAGAAACACGCTGCCGAATCTCCGGCGGAAGCTCGCGTGCGAAGTCGAAGCTGATGTACGCCAGCTTGAGGTAGTCGAGCAGTTCGGCTGGATTGACCGCATCGTTGTCAATCTGCCCGGCCTCGCGCAGCACGAACCGCACCAGCTCGCGCGGTTCGAGTTCGAGGTAGCTTGACTGAAACGTCGTCATCCTTGGGCTCGCTTGCTGCCACGCAACTCGATTAGCTTTACACGGATCGCTTCGAAGTCAGACGTGCTCAGGTCGGCGCCGTGCGCGGCCATCGCGACGTTCTGGCGTCCCTTGAGCGTCTCAAGGTTGATCACGTAGGTACGGACCATCGCCTCGCGCCCGGGATGCCGTTCCGCCTCGACGATCTCGAAGATCTCCGCGTTGCGGTCGACCAGGCGAATCAGCGTGTCGTTGGACTTGTTCTGCAGCGAGCGGCCATTCTCCCATCGCGTGTAGGTCTTCTCGCCGACTCCGAGCAGCGTGGCCATGTCGACAGCACTGAGCCCCGTGCGTTCACGCACGGCTTTGATCTCCTCCGGCGTCAGCAGACCCAGCCGACGGCACCGCTCCCGCTCGATCGCCTGCTCAAGCGCCGGCGGCACGATCTGCTCATGGCAGGCGCCGCACTCGTACCACGTGGCGTCTGGCACGACGATGGCGCCGCCCGGGATCGCCTCCGGCGGCTCAAACCGGTACTCGCCGTGCTTCTCGGTCAAGCTGTTCTTCCCGCACATCGGGCATGGGGTCTGGTTCATCGCTCTCTCCTTAATGGTCGGGGTGCGAGGAGACGACGAGCATCGCCTCCGTGCTCCCCGGCGGGGTGAAGAACGCGACCTTGATGTAGAACAACCGGTTGCACAACCGCGGCTTCATCTCGAAGGCCGGCTGGCCTTGCAACCCCGGATAGGTGTGGAGCACCACCTCTTTCACCCGCTCCCCCGCGTCGATCCATTCCACGATCGCGTCGCACACGTCCTCCTTCTTCAGCCCCCACGCCATCATGTCCGACAACGCCTGCCTGCTCGGCATCACCTTGGCGGGGTCGGCGGCGAATGCGCGGATTCGCTGGATTGTGGGCTGGTCCGCATTGGCCATCCGCAGCCGGCTCCGTGATACCATTCGTCGGCATACGGGCCGAGTTCCTGGTATCAAATGATACCTGAATTGTCATGTCAAGACAAATGATCGGATTTTGTCTGGTTATCGGGTCTGGGCGCCCGGATGGGCCTGCGATCCCCCGCAGAACGCTATCCCGTGCCGTCAAACAGGCCATCCGCCTTCGGGACAGGCGATGCGCCCGGTGCCTCGAACTCCTCGTGGAGCCACTTCACGTCCGGCATCGCCTTCCTGGCCACCGCCAGGAACTTGGCATCCACAAGCGACTCGTAGGCCACGTCCTTGAACACGACCTTGACCTTCATCTCCTCGACGATCGCCTCCGCCGTGCCGAACGCCTTCTCGATGTCCTCGGTCAGCCGCTTCTTCAGGAAGTCCTTGGGTGGCTTCGGGCCGTGCGTTTTGCAGTACTGGTCGGGCGGGTTGCGCTCCACCGCGGGAAGCAGCGCCTTGACGACCGCCTCGCGGCTCCGCTTGATCTGCTTCTCGACCTCGCCCTTCACGCCGGCCGCGAACTCCGCAACTTCCGCCGTCAGTTCCGCCACGGCCTCCTCGAACTTCTGCTTGTTGGCACGCAGGACCACGGCGCCATACTCGGGCAACGACACCAGAAACTTCTTCTCGACCGCCCTCCGCCTGTCCTGCAGACCCTTTTCCGTGATCGATCTCCCGCCCTTGCCCTTCACCTCAAGGGCGCCCTTCTGGATGAGGTCGAAGTGGGCATGGAACTGCCGCTCGATGTCCTCGGTCTTTGCCAGGCCGACGAGGCTGCTGGGGATCGGCACCTTCTTCCGCGAGACGTAGCACCCGGTCATGCTCAGTTCGACGAACTGAAATCGCGATGTGAACACCCGCACCCGCCGCGCCAGGTCGAACTTCACGGGCGGCGCCGCGTCGAGGTCCTCTTTCACCTTCGCAATCTGGTCCGGCCTCACGGGATCCAGCCCCACGATGCGCTCGACATCCGGGCGCGGGCCGAGGCCCAGATCCCGCGCGACCGACTCAGGCACGGAACCAAGCTGGATCGCGTTGGGCCGCTGGGGCTGCGTGGACCCAGCCTCAATGAGCAGCGGTGCCGGACTGAACACCAGCGTCACATCATCGCAGACCAGCACGCCGATCCGCACGCCCGGCTGGTGATGGAGCATCGTGCCCGCTGGCGCCGCGGCGGCCCTGATCTTCTCAACGGCGCCCAAGGTGCCGAAGCCGAGCCTGCATACCTCGGGGTCCACATCCAAAATGACCGTGACCTGGCTTGTGCCCAGGCGAGTCCACGCGGCCAGGAGGGCATCGGCCACCGTCTCACTCACACCCGGCGCCAGCAGCAGCACGCGACGCTCCGCCCCGCCGATCAGAGTGATCAGTTTGGCATCGTCGGCGTTGGTGATGCTGGGGTTTGAGTTCATGTTGCGCGAATGACGACAATATCGATTCGCTCCTCTTCACGCAGACGCTTCGCCAGCGACGACGCTGACTTGTTGCCCGGCCCAAATTCCCGTTCCGCGAGCCCCGACGTCGTGAAATCGTAGATGATGAAATAGACGTGCTTGTAGTCGATCGCGTAGAGGAGTGACTGGGCCAAGCCTTCCTTCCACACCGCCTTGGCGTTGTGGTCGAGCATTCGCTTGCATTCAAGGCAGCACAAAGGTCGGGCCTTGCCCTCATCAACGTAGCCTTCAGGTCGGAATGTCTCACCCAGAATGGTGATCGAGGGGATCTTTGAGTTCTCAATGTCGATTCCGTCCGCTCTCAGATGGTCGAGCAACTCGGCATTAAACACGGTTTCTCGTTCCGCGCTTCGCCCCAACGCTAAAGGGAACGAGCGGATTCGCCGGCGGATCTTGTCCAAGAGCTTCTCTTCATGTTCGCCGACTCGCGTTCGTGACTCTGGCGTTCTCCCCACTGTCGCCTCCTGTTCATGCCTTCCCAGCCGCTCGGTACTTCGTCCCCTTCGCCTTGCCCTCAACAACCGCGGCGCCGGACTCGACCAGTTGCTTCAGCACGGCACGGGCCGTCGCGGGGTCGCACTTGAGGTGCCCCTGCACGTCGGCGTTCGTGATGACCTTGCGCAGGCCGAGCAGCGTCTTGATCGCCGCGACCTGGCCGGCGATGGCGCCGGGAGATGGGCTGGTTGACGCCTTGGCCGCGGCGGCGCCCTCATCGAAGATCGGGCCGGGCGATTCCAGCGTGATCTGACCGTCCTTCTGCTCCCACAGCGCCGGACCGGATTCGGCCGAAGCGCCGTTGCGCCGCCGACCTCGCCGCCCGGAGGCACCCTCAGACGGCGCACCATTGGCGGCCGATGGAGTCGGCAAATCGATCACAGGCTTCGGCAGACTCTCGTTGAGGGGGATGTCCCAGTACGGATCGTGTTTCTTGCAGAATGCCTCCAGCCCGATCGCCTTCAACTCATCGAACGCCGCGAGGCATTGCTGCGGCGCCTTCGGGTACGACTTGTGGCTAAACGTCGAGAGCACGTGTGCGTACTGCTCGCGCGAGAGTCCGTAGGCATCGGCGACTGCTGCGTCAACTGCACCCTGCGTAGCCCACCGCTTCTCGTCCCCATTGAGCGCGGGCCAGCTGAACGGCGCTAGTCCGTACTCACGCCACGCATCGCCGAGTTGCTCTCGCCACAGAGGTTCGTACCCCGCATGGTTGCACGACAGCCGAATGGTTGAGTGCGCCAGAAACCGCAGGGCATCCGCCGACAGGGCCGGCATCGTGCACAACTCAACCAGAAACGGTTGGACATTGGCCCCTACTCGGAGGCGGAGCTGAAAATCGAATGAGAACGCGTTTGCAACCGCGCACGGAACGAGCGTGCGGACTGTCGGGCGCCTGTGTGCGTCCTGCTCGATTGGATTGCTGTCTGCTCCGACGCACCCCGGCGGCAGAACTGCCCAAATGCTCGTGCGCTCGTTCGTCGAGCTAGCGATACGCCGAAAAGTGAGTCGGAAGGTAGCCCAGCTTGGGTTGGCACGCTCCAGTTTGGTGACGTCGATGGACGCGTGCGGAGGTTCCCAATCATCTCGATATTGGTGGAAGCACTTCCCCTCTACGATCGGGAAGCCCTTGAGATCTTGACGGACGTATGGCTCGTCCGATCCGACATCGAACTCCCGGCTAAATCGCAGGCTGTCGCGCGACATGAGCCGCCGAAACGGCAGCCCCGCGGCGGTAATGGTCTGGACCACCTCGCTGTCATCCCTTCGTTGCAACTCGACAAACGCAAGGTACTCACCCCCCGCGTTTTCAACGAATTGCCTCGTGTAGAGCAATGGTGGCGATGGCCCATCGTCAGCAAACAGCCACTCGTCGTCGTGCAAGTAGAACGCACATTGGAACTGCCGCGTCGGCTCGCCGCGCTGTGCGATCACCGTCGCGAATTTGAAGCTCGCATGGATCTCGAAGAGCCGCCGCCTGTTCTCAAAGGAATAGCAGCAGTGCAGCCGCATGTGGTTCAAGTACAAGCGGCGAACGCCGGTGGCGCCTTCGTTGGCATGGAAGGCGGAGGGCACGACCACTCCGGTCCAACCGTGGGCGTTGAGCAGTTTGTAGTGCCGCTCCATAAAAACCCGAAACAGGTCGAGCTGGCGGCCGCAGAGGTCACCATCGATGAAAACCTTCTGGTGCTCGAAGAGCGCGTCGATGATGCGCTTCTGCTGCTCGAAGCCCTCGGTATAGGCAGCGAATAGCCCGCCACAAACGGGGTCTGCTGTCAAGCGATTCTCGATGGAGTCACGTTCGCGCTTTGTCGGTGCGTTGAGAATTTCAAAGTCAAACGCTGCAAAGAACTCCTTTGACTTGAACTGGATTGCGTCCCAGGGCGGATTCGCTGCAACGGCATCAAACCCGTGCCGTCCATGAGCGATCCCCGTTGGGTGGAAAACCTCCGGAAACGCTAAGTCATATGGCAGTGCCGCCGCAACCTGGCCGGACACCAAGAGGCTCACCAGTGAAGTCCGAGCACTCGGTGCGAGCACGCCGGGAGGAAGACCCAACCCCCTCCCGATCATCGCCAGCAGGTTCTCATCCTCGATCGTCTCGGAAACATCACCGGTTTCGCCGATGGTCTTCAGAAGTGCGGCATACGCATCGTCATCGCACGCTGGGTCACCTTCGCCGACCGCCGTGCCGAGCATGACGCCGCCCGTCCACGCCGCGGCGAGGATCCGGAACGGCATCAACTTGCGGTCCAGTTCATCCTTGATGGACTGCTTTTTGCGGAGTTCATCCACATCGACGCCGACGCCCGCCTCCAGGTCCCGCACGAGCGAGAGGGCATCGCTCAGACGCTGCGTGAACAGGCGGTCGAGATTCTGACGGAACAGGTTGGCCACGGGCTGTTGTGTGCCCGGCGCCAGCGTGAGTTTGTCCCAGAACGGGCCAGTGAGCGAGTTGCCTAGAACGATGCGATGGTCGAGGAAGGTGAGCGGGAATCCCTCGGCGTGACTCTCGATCCACAGAGCCAGTTTCGCCAGTTCGACGGCCAGAGGATTCATGTCCACGCCGTAGATGCAGTGCACCGCGACGAGGCGCCGGCAGATGCCCTCTGCCTTGGCCTGAGAGAAACCGGTGATGCCGCCCTCTGGTGAGCGGCCGGGGAGGTACGAGAGCAACTCGTCCTCGGCGTCGGGCAGGTCCTTCAGGCGGCGGCGGAGTTCGGCGGCGCGCTCCGTCGCCTTCTGCTTGGCCAGGGCGTCGGATTCGACCTCGGCTTTGGCTTCAAGCTCGCTGGCCTGTTCATCGCACAGGCGGGCAGATTCATACAGCCGCGCGGCAAGGAATCGGCAGGCCTCGACGAGGAAGTGCCCGCTGCCGCAGGCGGGATCGAGGACCTTGAGTTTGAGGATCTCGCCGGGGTTCGGATCGTCCGGTGGGCTGCGCTCGGCGCACTGCGGGCCGAGAGTCTCCTGCACGAGGAAGCGGACGAAGGAGTGCGGCGTGTAGTACGACCCGCTCGCCTTGCGGCCCAGCCCGACGCGGAGGTAGAACCGACCGGGGGGGATGGCCTCGATCCACTCGACTTTGGTCTTCTTGCCGCGGGCGGGAGCGTCATCATCACCACCATCAACATCATCGGCATTGTCGGCGGCGTCAACGTCGGCATCATCATCAGCCGCGGCCGGCGCTGCGGCGGCTGGGATGGCGGGCTTGTACTTCTCTCCCTGAGCGGCGGGGACGACGACTTCGAGCTTCTGACGGCGCAGCCGACACATGGGCTCGGTCGAGATCCCGGGCTCGAGTTCTAGAAGGGCTTCATAGACACGGCCAAGGTCCTCGACATCGAGCGGGCCGTAGTGCACACGTTCGCGGCTGGCTGAGCCGCGCTTTGGCGAGGTCCAGAGAAGGCGATCAAGCAGGTGTGCGACGGCCTGCTCGCCCCACTTCAGTTCGGCCAGGAGCGGGGCAGACTGGGCGCCGAAGAGGGCGCCGCCCAGTGGACGGACCGTCAGGCCCGGGTGGTCCACGCCCTTCTCGAACATGGTGAAGAGGATGCGGAGACCATCCTCAAGGAAGCGCCCGGACTGGGCACCCTCGTCGAGGACCATTCGCACGACCCGTGCGAGCGCGGTGCTGGGGGAATACGTGTTCCGCCAAAGCGTGGAGGAAGCGAAGCGGAAGACGCGAGATGGATCGCTGGTCGTCTCGCACTTGAGGATGAAGAGCAAGCGGTAGACGACAACCAACCCCTCTTGCCAGAGTTGTTTGGCGAGGGCGGACGTGTCGGCGGCGGCGCTGAGGCGCGCCCGATTGGCGTCGTTGTCGATGATGGACTGAACAAACTCTTCGACAGCCAGGCGGGCCTGGTGCCGCAGTTCCTTGGTGACCTTGTTCTGCTTAAGCCTTGCCTCCTCGACGATGTCGGGGAGGGCTTTCGCGCCAGCGGGCGAGGCGAGCGCGAGCAGGAGCAGGTAACTGTCGGGCAGCTCGCGGCACCCGGCCCACGCGGTGAGGTCGAACTCAAGGAACGAATCAGGGCGGGCAGGGTCACAAATCAGCAGACGGAGCTGCGTGCCGTTGGTCAGAAGTCCGAGACGCTCGCCCGACGCCAGCAGCACGCGCTGCGCAATGCGTGTCGGGCTGTAGCGATAGGCGTGGCCGCGCTTGGTTGGAGCGTCAAGGTCGGCATCGAAGTCGGTGGTCCAGCAACGGATGTGCGGCGACGCCGCGTCGGAGCCGGTCGCCGCGGCGTTCATGAGGGCGCCACCGGATTCGAGGCCCTCGCGCGTTTGCACCTCCGGCGCATCGTCAAGGGTGGCGTAACCGAGCCGCGACGTCAGCGGATCCAGGACCTTGTTCGAGATCGCGAGCGGACCGCTGTTGGCCGATATGTCACGGACCTTCCGTTGAAAGACTCGCCACTCGTCGCCGACCTTCTGTCCGCTCAGGCCGGTTGAATCGGGCAGGAGCCTGAGCTTTGCCAAGGCCCGCTCGAGTTCGAACCGGACGAAGGGCTCTGGCAGCGCAGGACCGCTAAGCGTCAGGTGTCCGTAGCGCAGGAAGTCAAGCGCCATGCTTGCCTCCCGCGGGTGCCAGCGCCTCAGGCACAACCATCAGGATGCCGAGCGGTGTGATCTCCGGCTCGCTGAGGTTCTGCCGGGCGTTGAGCCGATCGAGCCGGGAGTGATAGGTCTTGAGCACGGCCTCAACCTCGCTTCGGAACTTCGTTGATTGGTTGGCGTCACCCCGAAGTCGCTCCAACTTCTCCAGTGGCGTTGTCGCCGGCGCCGCTGCGGGCTTGGCTTGCTTGGGTTGCTTGGCGTCGAAGAGTGCGGGTTGTTCGGCCTTCTGCGTGGCGCCGGGAATCAGATCCGACGCTCGCTCGCCCAACCAACGCTCAAGTTCCGCGCGCTCGTTCGCTACCGCTATGCGGGCTTCTTTGATGAACGCCTGTCCCGTCGCCATGAAGCCAGTGGCGGCGGTGACGCCGGCGGTGCGGGTTAGGTCCGCCGCGCCGTCCACCCAGCGCGCAAAGTGCTTGTCCCAGATGCCCGTCGGATTGATCGCTCGGTCTGGATCGGCGGCGGCGAGCCATGCATGCGGATCGTCCGAGTACTTCGGTGGCTTGCCTTGGGTCAGGCTCACGCTGACGACGCGTTCCAACTCACGCCCAGCCCCGCTCATGATGCGTGCCAGGAAGGTGCAGAGCAGTGTTGGTTCGGCGACGGCGCCCGCCACGGCGGACGCTCGCGGATCGATCCCGCCGGCACTGCCGGCGCCCTCGCCCAGGGATGTGTGTCGCACGCGGTCAATGGCGTGCCGCACGAGCGGGTGTGAGCGCCCGAGGAACCCGACGGGGCGTTTCTGTGCGTCGAAGAGGACATCCTTGTTCACCGTGACACGGGCCGACCGCGACTCGGGCTCGGCGCCGGGGGTGTCGTTGAGATCGACGCCCCAAGCGCCTGGTAGGCGTACCTCGAACGTTTGGTCCGTGATCTTGCCGCGGAGATCACCGCCATCGCGGAGAATCGCACCGACGACAAATCGAGCAAGATCGATGTCGGCAGCCCGATCGCCCTCGGTCTTGGCTGACTGAGCCTCTCGAGTTACCGCCTCCTCGGCGAAGGAGCCCGCGTCGGCCAGCCAGGTGTTCGTCTTGGCGGCCTTCTCGAAGCTGCTGAAGCTGCGATCAATCTCTTCGAGCAACTCCGTCACGGCGCCTCCCGCACCATCCGCCGGATCGCCTTCCGACAGGGTGAACTTCGGCGCCGGAGTCGAGAAGAGCGATCCCTCCGAATCAATGATCCCCTGGAGCAACCGGCCCGCCGTCTGCTCGGGAGACGCCGTGACGCCAAGGGTGTTCGGCACGAAAGTCAGCATGGCCCGCTGCCGCTCGTACTTGGCGATCAGGCGGAGCAGGATGTTTTCCTCGAACGTGCCTGCCAGGTGGAGGTACCGCACGATCGGCTGGTGCTGCTGACCATACCGATCAATACGGCCGTTTCTCTGCTCCAACCGGTTTGGATTGAACGGCAACTCCAGGTGGATCAGGTTGTGGCACTGCTGGTGGAGGTTCAGGCCCTCGGCGGCGGCATCTGTGCAGACCATGATCAGGCCGTGGGTGGTGCGGAAACGGTCGGTGGTCTCCAACCGCACCTTTTCCGAATCGTTGCCACTGAGAGTGAGCACCAGCAAGCCCTCCCGCTTGAGGCGCTCCGCCACGGCGTTCTGACTTGTGGTGTACTCGGTATAGATGAGGATGTTGGCGGTCGGCAGTGGCGCCCTGATCGTCTGAATCTGGCTGATGAGTTCGTCGAGCTTTGGGTCTGCAAGCTCGGCGGCCTTGGCGAGCGTGACGAGCGAACGAAGGCTGTCGCGGATCGAGACGCTCCGATCAATCCGACGGCCAGCAGTCCGTGCTGCTCGCTCCAGTTCGGCGAGCTGCTGCGCGATGTCCTCTACCTCAAGCGCTTGAATCTCGCTCTCTTCGTCGGCCGTTCCCACACCGAACCGATCGAGCCGGCGCCGGGCATCACGCAGAGTTCGAATGCGTTCGCGGCGTGCCTCCTGTGACTCACCCTGATCGGCAACAGCTGCGTCGAACCTATCGGCGACGACTTCGAGTGTGGAACGGCAGGCCGCGGCCGTTGACACGCTCCGCTTGAGGAGTGCAAAGAAGGAGAGCACATCGCTGTAACGCTTGTCCCGGATGGCGCGTCTGAGCTCAGGGGCAATCAAGGCAAGGAGGCCGCGGGTCAAATCGGCAAACGCCTTGTGACGGGCTGGATCAACGACAATCCTCTGGGGCAGGACCTTTCGCTCTGGGAACAGGGATTTGCCCGTTGCAGCGTCTCGAACGTGGCGCTTCAGGCGGCGAACCACATGCCGGCGGTATCGGTCGCCACGAACGACGCCGCGCCCATCGACGAGCGACGGGTCGAGCAACTCGCACAGGGAAGCGAAGGAACGGTCATTGCCGTCGTGCGGCGTGGCGGTGAGCAGGAGCAGCGAATCTGTACGGCCGGCGAGCACCTGCGCGACGCGGCGGCGAAGCGAGTCGTCCGCCAGGGCACCTGCGCCGGGATCGACGCAGTGGTGTGCCTCATCAATGATGACCAGGTCATACGCACTTCGCTCGAGCTCCGCCAGTACCCGTTCCTGCTTCACGAAGTCGATCGATGTCAACGAGAGGGGGAGATGATCGAACGGGTTGGCGCCAAGCTCCGTCTGCCGTCGAACCTCCTCAAGTTTCGCGCGATCAACTACTTGGAGTCGCAGGCCGAACCGGTCTCGCATCTCGGTTCGCCATTGCTCAAGAAGAGGGCCGGCTGGCGAGATGACGAGCACCCGCTGCACCAGCCGTCGGGCCATCAGTTCGGTCATGACGAGCCCGGCCTGAACAGTCTTGCCCAGGCCGACACCGTCCGCCAGGAGCAAGCGGACTCGGCTCATGGACAACGCCCGGATCACCGGAACAAGCTGATAGGGTTGAATTTCCAGGCGCCCAGGCTGGACGGCGAGAAGTGCGTGCGGGCCGAGGGCCTGTTCGAGAACGAACGCCTCGTGGTACAGGAGCCATTCCCGCAGCCGACCGGCCTTTTGGGGGTCGACATCGTGCCGGATCGGCTGAATCTCGTCCAATCCGTCAAGCAGTTCGATCTCCTGACCCGCGACCGTTCCGCCGAGCCCGCGCAGTCGATACAGGGCACGGCCGTGCTGCTGATCGCAGGAGACCAACTGCCATCGCAGTCCTCGTGCTTGTACCTCTGTGCCAGGAAGCAGGTCGTTCATGCAGGGTTAGGGTAACACTTCGCCGGTCCGGGCGCCGAACTGCTTGGGGCTGAATTACTGACGCCGTGCCACGCCCCGGTGGTGTGCGCTGCATCGCGGCAGCCGTTCATCCAGAAGTTGGATCGCGCCGGAGGCTGTGTCAGCTCCGAACACGCGGTCGTCCGGTTGGTTCGGATAGCGGATGCGATCGTCAACTTGCTGTTCGGCCATTCTTCCACTCCAACCGTCGACCCGGAGACCGATGATCAGCCGTTTGTAGATCCATGCGAGGCAGATCTCGGACATCGTGCCGGCGCCACCACCAATGGCAATCACCGCGTCTGCGTGGGCCACAACCGAGTTGCGGACATGGTCCAGGCCGGAGGCGATTGAGATGTCAACGAACGCGTTGGCTTCTCCCGGGTCATGGCCGGGAACCACACCGACCGTGTCCCCAGACTGATACTTGGCGGACGAGCGGGCGCCACGACATGCCGCTTCCATCACACCACCAAGCCCGCCGGTAAGCACGCGATAGCCAGCGTCGATCAGGGATCGACCGATGTCCTCGGCAAGCTTGTCTTTCACGGAACCCGGCTCCAGTTTGGCATCGCCGATCACCGCGATGAGCGGCCGTCGGGTCGGGGGAGGAGGAGTGTGGCTGGATTGACTCATTGGACGACCTCCGGCTTGCGCATCATCTGGGCCTCGTCGAGGCTGACAAACACCCCACCAAGGTACGGCACCGCCGTCACCCGAACACCCCGGAGCGACGCCAGCAACGCCATGATCATGAAGTCGTGGGTGACCGCAACCACGCGCGAGTGTCCTGCCGTCTCGGCTGCCGTAAGGGCCGCGTCGATTGCCGACCGGGCAAGTTCGTGGCACGGGATCAGGATGCCCCCGTCGAGCGATCCATCCATCCACGCGGTCATGAGGCCGGCCCAACCCAGCCGTCGCTTCACCATCTCATAGGTGTCCGTTTCAGCAATGCGAAAGTTCACCAATGCGTCGATCTGACGGATCTCCGATTGGCCCAGGCCCACCGCCTCCGCAATCGCGGCCGCCGTTTCCACGGCGCGAAGCACTGGGCTTGACGCTACCAACACTTCGCCGCCGAGGGCCTTGCCCAGGCGCAGCGCTGCGTCCCGCCCCTGATCTGTCAGCCTGACCGCGTCTTTCTGTTCAGCGTTCAGACCTGCAAACGACGGACGCTCACCGTGGCGAAGGAACAGGACTCCGCCGTCTTGCCGCCACACATCGGTGGACATTTGCTGCGGGTCCAGAACGGTCGCCTTCGACGCGGTGGTTTGGGGGCGGCGTGGCGGCTTGGCGACTATCGCGGCAATCTGCTGCTCGCGGTCGATTTGCTCGATCCCCTTTCCAAGCCCCGATGGCTCGTACAGGTAGAGGGGCTCACGAATCCACGCAGGCCGCTCCGCCATCTCGACGATCGGAATCATGAACGCCCAGTCAACAGCGATGTCGACGTAGCGATTGCCGAGCTTCAGATCCTGGTCGGGGATGGTGTCGAACAGACGCCTGCGGAATGTGCGGAGGTGTTGCCAAACATTGCCACCGCGTGACTGCCGTGGGGCGTCGAACGCCACGGGATATTCTGCGTGCTTGTCGGTGCGGAGCATCGAGCCGACCGTCACGTCCGCGCCCTTGAGGTACTCGGTCTCCAAGCGATCCAGAACGGAGCTCCCGATAAGAGCGTCATCGAGGTCGAGGGTGATGATCACGCTGTCGGGGTTTGTGCAAACGTGACGGATCGCCAGCGTCATGTTCGCCAGCTGCCCCCGCCGCTCGCGGGGCTGGATGAGCGTGACCCGCTCACGCCAGGGCTCGATCGCCAACCTCAGCGAGTCACGGGCGAGTCCGGAAGAGCCGTCGTCGATGATGACGGCACCCCAGTCCTGCCGGTGCTGGAACGCGAGCGATTCGAGGCAACGGGCGGCACGTCCGGGCGGTACGTTGCGCCCTGTGATCACGAAGACGAAGGGTTCGGATCGGTTCCGGGGCACCCAGAGGAGCGGGCCGCCGACGAGCTCCACCCGCCCCATCTGCTCTGCCGGCATGTGCCCCTGTTCCACCAGGTCCATCAGGAGCATCCAGTCCGTTACCGATCGCTTGAACTCGTTCGGTGGATGGATGAATGCGGTCTGAGCGTCGCCTCCTCGCAGTGACACGATGTGCCCTGCTGCTGCGGCGATGTCCATCGAGCGGTGCCATGAGTGCTGTGGGGCGCCTGCATCCAGTTGGTTTGGAAACGGGCGGGCCGCCATCAATCTGGCCTTGTGAAAGAGGCAACCACGAGCCTCGACGCGCCATGGACCGTCGTGGCTGCCTGACGTGAACGGTTGCGATGTGGATTGCGCGACGTTCATTGACACGGTGACTGCGTGCGGTGTTGCTTCAATCGCCGAGATCATCTCGCCGAGAAAGTCGTGAGTGCGGTCGCCACGGCTGATCAGAAGGTCCGAATCAACCTGGAGGATGTAGTCGCCCGTGCAAGTCTCCATCGCCAGCAGCGGCGTGGCGATGGGCGCCCCCTGGCTCGTGTGCGTCTTGTCAGACTCGATGCCGAACCAATCTCTGACGATCCGGCGTGATTCGATGCCGACACCAGGCCCTTGGACGATGCGATCGATGATGCCGCGCCGCAAGAGCCGTTCGGCTGCCTCTTGGAGGGCATTCCAATCCGACCCTGCGTGCTGTCTCACGAAGCCGTCACGCAGAGAGTCGATGGCGAGCACTCGCTCCAGGAAGGCGCGGGGACCCTCAAGTTGTGCGACCAGATGGGTGATCTGCCGCTCGAGGGTCGTGGCCTCCATCGCGCACGTTTTGATGACGAGCGACACCGTCCGGGGCGGCTGTGGAACCGGAATGGGTCGGCACACGAGCGTGATGAAGTCCGACGCAGGCTCGAAGCGCTCGGTATCCACGGTGCGGCTTTCAACGCGACGGTCCACTTGGAAGCCGTGCCGCAGGAGGTCCCGCTCCACTCTGGCCAGCGGCCTGTGGAACTCGCGGCGGCCGGTGCCGGTCTCCGCGTTTTCGGTGTACCAGAACGTGTCCTCGTAGGTGACTCTCACAGGCAACTCACGCCAGCGATGGAGCGAAGTGGGGCCACCAAAGGTGGCGAAGGGATTGCAGAAGGAGATGACCAGCAGACCGTCGTCGCGGATCGACGCGCGGAGGTCCGCCAAGGCCCGCTCGTATTCCGGGCCATCCCCGAGCTCGCATATCACGAGAGAGCACACTACCGCATCAAAGGGGGCGTGGGCCAGCGCCGCTGCCCGCTCGTTGGTCAGAACAAGGCCCTTTGGGATTGCCCCCTGCTCGGCCCACCTCGCCGGCATCCCTTCGCCGGGATCGAACCCGACTGTGTGCAGGCCCGCTTCGGCGAGGCGGCGAGCGCTTCGTGCCTTCTTGCCGCATCCGTAGTCAAGAACTCGCTTCGCGGAGGACTTGAGGAGGATGTCGTCAACCGTCGCGGCAACGATCCGCGTCGCGGAGGGCTTCTCCTCGTTGAGCGCCAACCAGAACCGATCAAACCCGTCGAGTTCGGGTAGGGCCTTGTCCGTGAGTGCACGTCGCATCAGTTCTTCAAGGTCGGTGCGGTGGGGCCAGCGCCAGGTCAACCACGCTCGCTCGGCCATCGCGCGAAAGCCAACATCGGTGAAGGCGCGAATGTCCGAGCCGTAGTCAATGAGTTTGAGGCCGGTCGCGGACACCCGCAGGTTCTTCGGGTGCATGTTTCGGAAGACGATTCCGTTGGCTTTACATTCTCGGAGCAGGCGGATGATCTCGGTGCCACGTCCGCCGGTGTACGGCTCGCTGGGTTCGAACGGGTACACAACCAGCAGCGTGCCGTCCTTCACTTCGACTCGTGTGAGTGGATACAGGTGCTTCGCACGCTCGAACTGGTCACGAAAACGCGTCAGCGTGGCGAGCGTGTCGTGGTTGGGGCGACGCTTGAGTAGGTCGAAGACCTTGTAGACCCGGTCCTCATCTGTGAACACGATGCCCTCGCCACCCGCTCCCAGAAGGCGAGCGGACTTCACGCGGTACGCCGTCTTCAGGAGCGCCCGGGCGCGACGCTCGCGGGCAGCGACCCGCTTCGGGTCAATGACGCCGACGGCCCCAAGCGTCGCTCGGTATTCGCTGATGAGGCCGTCCATCGACGTGAACGCGGCCCGGATATCGGCGTCGGGCACGCTGTTGCGAATACGGTCCGCGAACTCGGCCACGGCAGAGGGTTTGAAGTGCCCGCAGATGCGGTCCATCTCCTCCCGAATGCGTGAGAGGTGGAGGGTGTGCTCCCCGGCGGCCCACGGTGATCCCGCCTGCGCCAGACGCGCAGCCAGATGGCGGACGCTTTCCGCGAGACCGACGATGCGCCATCCATTGAGTGTGAGCGCGGCAAGGCGCTCCGAGATGTACTTCTTGACTAGCCGCACGGCCATATCGAGTTCAATCGGGCTCCACGCCAACAGCGGCTCACGGCGCTTTGCGGGTAGTCGCTGCTGCATGATCTCGTTGCCAGCGCGGTAGAGGGCGTAACCAAGGACGTCCTCCCATAGCGTCTCGTTCTCAAGCTTGGCCCGCTTGGTGGTTGAGCGATCGTGGCGCACCCCCGCGCCGGGATGCATCACGATGTTCAGGCCGAGCTGGTCTCGCATCAGTTGGGCCGTGAGCATGTCCGAGCGGCGAACGTAGCGGTCGCCAAATCGGGCGAGGGTCTGCGGGTACTCCAAGAGAACGCGCGGAGTGAAGAAGAATGTCGAGCCGCCTCGCTGCGCAGATGCCTGGCCACCCGATGGTGTCAACTCCTGAGCAGTGACGCGGAGGGGACGGAAAACAGCCTCGCCAGCCAGGAGACGATCGATCTTGGAAGCGATAAGCGACAGCGTCTCGCCAGCGATCTGACGGTCCGTCGCGTGTGGCAGCGAGAAGGGGGTCTCCAAGTGCTCGGTGTGCTTGGAGAGGTCGTAGTAGGTGTCGCGCAGGAGCTCCCGTGATGCGAAGTCCGCGGCAGAACGGTCGGGCAACAGAGCGTTGGGTGCCGAGTTGCCAAGCAGGCGCAAATGATTGTGCAGGTCCACCAGCTGAACGCGCAGCGTCGCGGTGAACGGAAGCGGCGCGGCGTCGGTGTCGGGTCCAATGACGACGTGAACGCCCGCATCCTGGAGGGCGCACAAGGCGGCAAGATCGGGTGACGGCCTGGCAACCGTTAGGCCGTCGCCGCGGTCAACGTGAATGGCCAAGCGCTTGTCGTCATCAAGAATCCACGCCCAGGCGCCGGGGATGTCCTCGGCCGCTTGAACGACGTAGGTGTTGAGAACCGTGCGTGTAACGGCGATCGGAAGGCGCTTGCGCGTCGGATCGGGGGTGTCGATTAGGCGTCCCTGCGCCCAATCCTCTCGCTGTTGTTCGATGGTCACCAGATGGATGTCGAGGCCTTCGGCTCTGAATTGCTCGACGAGGGCGCGGAGCGGACGTTCGTCGCCTGCTGGAAGGGGACCATTCTCGATGACGACGACCCGAACCTTCGAGATGCCAGGGTCCAACGCGAGGCGCTGCAAGTCGTCGAGCAGGCCACGAACGTGGTTGCGTGGCTTCGCGTCGGTGACGAATCCGATCACCATGTCGACAAGCCGTGGTGGCGGCAAGAGAGGCGTGATGTCCGTCACGCGGACCTCCGGTGCCTGCAGGCTCCATCCGAACCGCTCGTGCGCCCGCTTCGCGGCCTCCTCTCGGGCTTCCCCGTCGAAGTGATCAGCGTGCTTTCTCCAGAAGCGAGTCAGACCGTCGAGCTTCGCCGCCGATGACGGCGCAGAGAGTCGGTCGGACCTCGCGTCCGCGAAGTGATGCACGGTGTGCTTGGCGATGCGACCAAAGCGCAGGTCCGGCAGTGCGGCCAGCCTGATGCACAGATCTCGATCGGTACAGCTGGGGAGGTGCTCGTCAAAGCACCCGGCCTTCAGCATGGAATCCAGGCGGACAAAGAGGTTCGACCCCTGGATGTGTTGGCCGCGGATGAACTGCTCGCGTGCGTCGAGGGAGCGAGGAATCGCGTGACGGTGTCCCGAATCGTCCGGAGATTCGTGGCGAATGAGCCCCGCAACCACCATGCCGCAGTCGCCTTCCACCGCTTCTTCGAGACACATCTCAAGATGTTCGGGCTCCCACGTGTCGTCATCGTCGAGGATGGCGACAAAGCACAACTCCGGACGAGCGAGGAGCCTGGCATCACGATGGAGTTGGTCGATGCCGGTGTTCCATGCGCCCGCCGCGCGACGGGGCGTGCGCACATTGCGCAGCACGGTCACGCTGATTGACTTGTCACTCAGGGACTGAATCTGCCGCGCGAGCGCCGCCATGTCGGCGCCCGACATCTCCTCCTTGGACTGATCGACCACTACAACGAGCCGATCGGGAAGCCTGGTCTGCCGGAGGATCGAGGGGATCGCGCGGGAGAGGAGTAGTTCCCGGCGATCACGGGTGGCCACGAGCGCAACAACGGTGCGCCCATCCGAACGAGATGTGGAAATCACTTGATGCCCTTGCCGCGATGCCGGATCACCCTTTCGGGGTTCGAGCTCGGGAGGACGGCAACACGCCGACTCCGTATGGTCGGGGCAGCCCAGATTTGCGTTGGGGCTGCCGGGGCTTTGACCACATCCCACTCCCGGAGTTTGGACGCGACGGGCGGGTCAATCGACCCGGGGCCAGTGGTGGGAGGTCATCGTCATACCCACGCGACCGGCTTTCTCGTCTACGCCCCCGAGCGGGGACGAACTGAGCACATGGTTATATGCTCGAAACGACTCTCGGTTCCAAAGCCGCGACTGGACGCCTGTAAATGCTCATGGGACATCCAGTTATGGATGCTCCGGCCGAAGAGAAAGCCCCGGCGAAGGCCGAGGCGTGAGGAGGGGGCACCGATGCGTTCAGATGCTGGGGCCCTTCTCCCGGAGGGCGTGGAACTCGACCATCGCGTCCTCGTAGGGCGTCGCGCCCGCGACGGCGTGGTCGCGCCCGCCCGCGGGGACGACCACGCTCCGCTCCTTGAGGAATGCAAAGGCGACGGCCGCCTGCGACCACGGGATATTGGCGGCGTGCCGGAGGTCTTCGAGGTTGAACGGGCTGGTCGCCTCGGCCACCGCATGGGCGACCGCCTCGAACGCGTCCTCCGGGCACCGGTGCTGGTACGGCTCGCCCTTCATCGGGACGACGCTGCGGACCAGCGCCCGCATGCCATCCACAGTGAACGTCTCCGTCCGCTCGTTCGCGGGCAGCTCGTTGCATGCGGCGACCGCGTGTTCCAGGGCGTCCCACTCCTCGGTGGTGAGCATCTGAACCTCGCGGGCGTTGAGCAGGTGCTCGGCCGCGTCGAGCAGAACTTCGAGTTGGGCGCGGGTGGCCTGCATGGGTCAGGCCCCCTTCCCCGCGACGAAGACGCCGCGCTCGTGCTTCGTGAAGCGGGCGGCGGTGCCCTTGGCGGCGATCTCGCGGATGATGGCGGCGTAGAGCGTGGCCTCGGGCGTCTTCCCGCCGGGGCTGGTCCACAATCCCTTCGCCTCCATCGCCGCGATCATTTCTTTAGCCCGCATCGGCACCTCGCTCGCGGCGAGCACCTGCGCGGCGGCGGCGAGGGCGCTGACGCGCTTGGCCTTCGGTTCCTTCGCGGGCTTCGGGACCTTGGACGTCTTGGGGGCCTTCTCCCCCTTCGCCTTCTTCCCCTTGGCAGCCGCGTTGACGTTCGCGTTGTTGCTGACCTCCTTCTCGCTGGGGACTTCGTGGTCTTGCTTTCCGCCCGCCAGCCGGTCGTTGATCTCGGCGAGCGCCGCCTTGCGGAGGCGGTCTGTCTTGACGGCTCCCTCCGCGCGGGCGGCGCTCTTGGACATCTTCGGGGTGCGGGGGGTGCGGGGCTTGGCGGGCTTCTTCGTCTTCGTACTCATGGTCATCTCCGAACTGGGGGTTGGAACCCCCGCCGCACATTGCGGCGGGGAAGCGTGGCCGTCGCGGTTCCCCGCGACGCCGCGTGGGGTCTGTCAGCAGCCCGCGACGCGCTCCATCTCGTTGAGCACGTCATGGACCATCGAGTTGGTGGCGGCGGCTTGGCCTCGGCGATCGGTGCCGTAGACCACCTTGGCGACCTCCGTCGCCTTCGCGTAGCGGCTCTCCCGGTTCTCGTCGCGGGCGATGTGCGCGATGCAGATGTCTTGCTTGCCCGCTCGGCGGGTGTGCTGCT
>JADLBU010000064.1 GCA_020847535.1 Phycisphaerales bacterium | reverse complement strand
GCGAGCAGGTCGTGGTCGTCTTGTGGGAGGATGTCCATGCCGGGTGGATCGGCGTGGGTGAGTCGGGGGTTGAGGGTGCGGGGTGGAGTGGCTGCAGATGCGCGCACAAACGGTGTACATGCGCGCAAAAAGTCGTGGGCTAGAGGAGGGGTGGTGGAGGCGGCGAGCGCTTTGGAAGGTGCTCAGGGATGAAATGGAGGCTTGGGGCGGATGGAGAGAAGCCTTCCCAACCCCTCCCTCGGGGAGGGGCTTTGGAGACAGAAACTTCACCGCAGAGTCGCAGAGTTCGCCGAGAAAAACCGAAATAACAAGAACGACCTGCGCGCCTTCTCCTTCCCCCTCTGCGCTCTCCGCGGCCTCTGCGCTAAGAACTGATTCGAGCAATCCTTGACAACCCAACCACTTCCGGACCACCCCTCCGTCACGCCCCCCGACGGGTCGCGACCCCAGGATCGCCGTTGGAACTCAGCGCTCATCGCCAGCGCCTGTGTGCTCGCCGTGATGGTGGTCGCGATGTACCTTGAGAGTCGCATCTGGTGGTGCAAGTGTGGGGAAGCAACCATCTGGATCAGCGATGTCTGGACCAGCCACTGCTCCCAGCACCTGCTGGATCCGTACAGCTTCAGCCACTTCTCCCACGGCCTGATCTTTGCGGGACTCTTCGGCTTCATCGGCGCTCGCCGCCGCTGGCCCGTGCCCTGGCAGCTCTTCACCTCCATCACCACCGCCGCCGCCTGGGAGGTCGCCGAGAACTCCCCGTTCGTCATCAACCGCTACCGCACCGTCACGATGTCGCTGGATTACCTCGGCGACAGCATCATCAACGCCGTCGGTGATGTCCTGTGCTGCATCCTGGGCTTCTTCGTCGCCCGCAAGCTGGGCACCTGGAAGACGATCGCCCTCTTTGCGATCATCGAGATCGTGATGCTTGTGACGATGAAGGACAACCTGACGCTCAATGTGATCATGCTGATCAGCCCGATCCAGGCGATCAAGAACTGGCAGACGGCTGGGCATTTGCCGCCGGCGTGATTACCAATCTCGTGGCACAGATCTCCGGCCTGTGACTCCCACATCTACTGCCTTTGATCTGCCGGCGCAAGCACCCTGGGAAAACAGGCTACGACTCCGGCGTGAAGGTCGCCCCATCGAGGATGTCGAAGCCGACGAACTGGCCTTCGGTGAAGTCGCTGGCCTGCTGGCGAGCATCGGTCAGTTCGCAGGTGATGGGGACACCGGTCTCGACCGTGATCGTGTTCGCGGCCGTATCGGTCGCGATGATGAAGCCTTGGATGCGGCGCGGGCGCCCGGCGACCGGCTCGATGAATCGGCCGCCCGTCTCCGTGGTGTCCACGCGCTTGGCCTTGGCGCGCACGATGCCGACGATGCGCTTACCGACCGGAGTGAGGATGTTGGTCGCCGGGACCAGGTGCAGCTCGTAGCTGGTGTCGGGGACCCGGAGGACCATGTAGCCGGGCTTGGTCGCCGTCTCGGGGACGATCGCCTTGAGGGTTCCGCGGGCGAGGTGGTTGGCGATCCGGGTCGTTGGGGAGGGCTCGATCATGGGCCCAAGCGTAGCCCGTTTTTCTGTGCCAATGGCCCCATTGCCATGCCCATTTCCCCTCCGCTCGCATTTCGTTCGGTTGTCCGTTATGCTGCCGAACCATGCTCGCCGGGGTCCACAGCTACGTCCTTCAAGGCATCGATGCCCTCCCATGCGAGGTCGAGATGGATCTCGATGAGGTGGCCTCTCCGACGCAGGGTGAGGGGCAGAAGCTGTCCACGATCGTGGGGCTGCCGGATACGGGTGTGAAGGAGGCGATCGAGCGGGTGCGGTCGGCGCTGTCGAACAGCGGGTACGCGTGGCCGCGGGGGAAGGTGGTGATCAATTTGGCGCCGGCGGATCTGCGGAAGGAGGGGCCGGTGTACGACCTTCCGATCGCCGTGGGTGCGCTGCTGGTGCAGGGGGTGATCGCGGGGGCTTCGGGGAAGGCGCGGTTCAGGGGGAGATTGGCGCGCGATGCGCAGGCGGGCGGCGAGGAGTCGGCGCGCGAGCCGTTGGATTACCGGCGATACGTGTTCGCGGGGGAACTGGCGCTGGATGGTCGGCTGCGGCCGATCCGGGGTGTGATCGCGCTGTCGGCGATGGCGAAGAAGTCGGGAGCGCTGGGTGTGGTGGTACCGGCGGACAACGCGGCGGAGGCGGCGGTGGTGCCGGGGATCGAGGTCTTCGGGTGCCGGACGCTCGCGGAGGTGGTGGGGCTGTTGTCGGGGGCGCTCGATGTCAGCCCTCACGCGATGCCGGATGTGCTGTCGCTGCTTCAGAACGCGCCAGCGCCGGTGGACTTCGCGGATGTTCGCGGGCAGGAGGCGGTGAAGCGGGCCGTTGTGATCGCCGCCGCCGGAAATCACAATCTTCTCATGCTGGGACCAGCTGGCACTGGCAAGACGATGATGGCCAAGGCGCTGCCGGGGGTGCTGCCGCCGCTGACACCCGATGAGGCGGTTGAGATCACGCGGATCTATTCGGCAGCGGGGCAGCTTGCGCCGGGGCAGGGGTTGATCACGCAGCGGCCGGTGCGTTCGCCGCACCATACGGCGAGCGGGGCGGCGGTGGTGGGGGGCGGGATCGTGCCGCGGCCGGGTGAGATTTCGCTGGCGCATCGCGGGGTCTTGTTCATGGATGAACTGCCGGAGTTTCCGCGGGATGTGCTGGAGACGCTGCGTCAGCCGTTGGAGGATCACGTGGTGACGATCGCGCGGTCGCACTCGGCGGTGCGGTTCCCGGCGAACTTCATGCTGGTGGCGGCGATGAACCCGACGCCGAAGGGGGATGTGGCGCCGGGAGAGGTGGGCAAGCGGGCGATGGAGCGGTATCTGGCGCGGCTGTCGGGGCCGTTGCTCGATCGCATCGATATCCATGTGGAAGCGCCGGCGGTGCCTTGGAAGGAGCTGTCGCAGGCGCCGCGGGGGACGAGCTCGGCGGAGATGCGGGAGAAGACGATGCGGGCCCGGGAGATTCAGCAGCGGCGGCAGGGGCCGGTGACGCCCAATGCGCGGCTCAGCGGTCGGCAGCTTGATGAGCTTGCGCCGATGGATGAGGAAGCGCGGGCGATGCTGGGGCAGGCGATGACGGAGTTGGGATTGTCAGCGCGGGCGTATGACAAGGTGAGAAGGGTGTCGCGGACGATTGCGGATCTGGAGGGGTGACCTGACCCATTTTCCGTTGACCGACTTCTATCCAATGTTACGTTCCTCGAACTGCTGGGGGCTGAGGTATCCGAGAGCGGCGTGGAGCCGCTGCCGGTTGGAGAACATCTCGCGGTACTCGAAGATCGCGGCTCGGGCCTGGGCCTTGGTGGTGAAATGCTCGTGGTGGACCATCTCGGTCTTGAGCTTGCCCCAGAACGACTCGACGACGGCGTTGTCGTAGCAATCGCCGGTGCGGCTC
>JADLBU010000063.1 GCA_020847535.1 Phycisphaerales bacterium | reverse complement strand
CAGGCACGCCAAGAGCTGCCGCTGCGTGAAGACCTTGGGGCTCTTCTTGTCGGAGTACTCGCGCACGCAGCGGGCGGCGAGCCGCAACGCGATATTCACCACCCGGATCAGCAGCGTCGCGTCGATGTACTCACGGCCGGGCCGGTCATCAAAGAGTGTCTTCACACCTCACGATACGACACGCCAGCCATCGCGGTTGCGCTAGTTTTCTACAGAGCAAAAGCAGCACGCCTTTGACAGTGTATCAGCAGGGGCCACAGCACGTCACGAGACTACCTCGCTCTCCACCCCTCCGGCTCCCGCTCCACCTCCCCCGCCACCTTGATCCTCGCCCCACCCGCCCGCAACTGCTCCACCTGCCTCCGCCCGATCTTGACGCGGAACGTCACCGAATCCCCGTCGTACGTGCGATCCACCACCTGCCCCTGCGTCTCAATCAGGTGGATCGCCTTGGCCTGCTTGAAGGGAAGCGAGATCTCCAGTTCCTCCACCTGCCCCTGCGCGTGGTCACGGATCTGGGCGATCAATTCCCCCTGGCCCATCGGGAGCCGCTCCGGCGGGGTGCCCGGCGGTGAGGGCAGCGCGCACAGCGGGATCGCATCGGGGATCTTCTGCTGCCAGATCAGCAGCTCCGAGTTGTCCTTGAGCCGATCGGCCTTGTTGAGCAGCACTATCCGCTTGGGAGGTGTGTACGACTCACCATCGCGAGCTGCCTCTTTCTGTGCCTCGGCGAGCAGTTCATCCAGCGTGCCCTTGACGGCGTTGTACTGCATCTCCGCGGCCGGATCGGCGACATCCAGCACGATGAGCAGCACATCGGCATGCACGGCCTCATCCAGGGTCGCCTTGAACGATGCAATCAGGTTGTGCGGCAGATCGCGGACGAAGCCGACGGTGTCGGAGAGCATGACCGCCAGCCCGCCGCCCAGGTCCCACTCGCGCGTGCGCGTCATCAGGGTGGCGAACAGGCGGTTGTCCGCGTACGCCCCGCCGGCGGTCATGGTGTTGAAGAGCGTGCTCTTGCCGGCGTTGGTGTACCCCACCAGCCCGACGGTGAAATGCTCGGCCTTGCGGGCCTTGACCTCGCGACGCTTGCGCGCCTGGATCATCTCCAGCTCGCGCACCAGGTCCAGCCGCTTCGACTGCGCCAATCGCCGGTCGATTTCCAGCTGCTGCTCACCCGGCCCGCGCGTTCCGATGCCGCCGATCCCCCCCACTCCCACGATCCGCTCCAGATGGGACCACATCGCCCGCAGCCGCGGCAGCGTGTACTCGACCTGCGCAAGCTCGACCTGAAGCTGCGCTTCACGCGTCGTCGCGCGGGAGGCGAAGATGTCCAGGATCAGTTCGCTGCGGTCGATGACCTTCTTCTCGGTCTCCTTCTCGATGTTGGCGATCTGCTTGGGGGAGAGGTCGTGATCGAAGATAATCGTCGATGCCCCCAGCGTCTCGCACAGGGCCTTGAGCTCGGCGACCTTCCCCGAGCCGATGTAGGTCGCCGAGACCGGCTTGGGCAGGTTCTGCGTCAGCTCCCCGACGATCTGCGCTCCGGCCTGCTCGGCAAGGGCACGGAGCTCCCCGAAGGGATCGGTCTTGTCGTACACGGATCCGGGAAGGCGAAGGGCCGCGAGCACAGCGCGTTCGGCTGCGACTTCAATGGTGGTGCGTTCTCTTGGTTGTGGCATAACGAAGAACTGTCCTGCTCGCGAGACGCTCCCATGCCCAATCGGGTCAGGGCAGCAGTGCCGCGGTGATTGTTGGGGGGTGGGGTGGTCGGCAACCGGGCTGAGCAGGTGTTTCTGTCCGCGCAAGGCCCACGGCCGCCGCAAGCACATCCATTGAGAAAATGAGGATCGGAATCGCCGCCTTTGAGCCGCATCTGCCGGCTTCAAACGGGCCGACCACGGAACCAAAGCCGCCGGAATGAATCAGAAGCTGACCATGGATCAACGACTCCTCGCAGAATCCTAGCGCGGGCATGGGAGGAAATCAGCCCATCTTGCCGATCACACATGGTTGGGACCTGCCCGGGTCGATACGCTTATTGATGACGGATCTGCCCCTCGCCCGCCTCTCATGGAGCAGGGCCTGCCGGGCCATCCTTCGGGACTTCTAGACCGCCGGAGATTCACCAGTGAGACACGGACACACTCTGTTCAAGGCGATGCTGGTCACCGCAGTCGGCGCGATAGCCTTGGTCGCCGGCATGGGCTTCAGCGGCGCCCTCAAGCTCAACACCGGCTCGGGCATCGACTCCTACGAGTTCCTCGACCCGATCGTTGATGTCCATTCAACGCTCGCCCAGCGCTACGTCCACGAGATCGATGACAAGGCCCTTCAGGCGGCCGCGATCAACGGCATGCTCGAGGCCCTCAACGACCCGTACACGATGTTCGTCCCGCCCGTCGAGAAGAACGAGTTCAGCAAGGAGCTCCTGGGCGAGTACGTCGGCATCGGCGCCCAGATCGTCATGCAGGACCAATGGCTGACGATCGTCTCCCCGCTCGAAGACTCTCCCGCGATCCGCGCCGGCATCCTGCCCGGAGATCGCATCAAGGAGATCGATGGCAAGTCGACCAACGGCAAAACCGATGTCGAGTGCGTCCAGATGCTCACCGGTGAGCCCGGCACGCCCGTCAAGCTCCTCATCGAGCGCAAGGGCACCGAGTTCACCCTCGACATCGTCCGCAACCAGATCAAGACCCGCTCGGTTAAGGGCGTCCACCGCGATGAGGCCGATGCCACCCGCTGGCAATACCTGATCGATCCGGCCCGCAAGGTTGCGTACATCCGCCTCACCCAGTTCACACCCAAGTGCAGCGATGAGATCGACGAGGCGCTCAAGTCCGTCGGCGCCGACAAGGGCCAGCTCAAGGGCCTGGTCCTCGATCTCCGCGGAGATCCAGGCGGCGTCCTCTCCGAGGCCGAGCGGATCGCCGACTTCTTCCTCAAGTCCGGCGTCATCGTCTCCACCAAGGGCCGCGCTGTCCCCGAGAAAATCACACGCGCTGAAGAGCCAGGAACCTACCCCGACTTCCCGATCGCGGTCCTCATCAACGGCTCCTCCGCATCCGCAAGCGAGGTGCTCGCCGGCGCCCTGGTCGAGAACAACCGCGCCATCACCGTCGGGACACGCACCTACGGCAAGGGAAGCGTCCAGACCGTCGAAACCCTCAAGACCGGCAAGGGCGCCCAGCTCAAATTCACCGAGCAGGGCTACTACCTCCCTTCCGGCAAGAGCATCACGCGCAAGGACGATTCGGCGACCTGGGGCGTCGATCCCACAGACGGCTTCTTCGTCTCCATCACCGACAAGGAGCTCATCGACCTCGTCCGCGTCCGCCGCGAGGAGGAAGTCATCCGTTCCGGCCAGGCCGCCGATGCCGCCAAGAAGTGGTCCGATCCCGACTGGATCCTCTCCTACCTGAAGGATCCCCAGCTCGCCGCCGCCCTCAAGGCCGTCCAGGTCAAGGTAGACACCGGCGAGTGGAAGCCCACCGGAGAACCCGGCAAGACCCAGGCGAGCGTCTCGATCGGCGAGCTCACACGCCTGGAACTCACGCGTGAACGCGTGCTGCGCGAATTGACCCGCCTCGAGAACCGAATCACCGCCCTGGCGACCACAGCAGAGGGCACCACGCCCACCCACACCAACGATCTGCTCCCCGACGACATCAAGCTCGAGGGCGGCAAGCTCGAGATCTACGACAAGGATGGCAAGCACATCTCGACGCTGCGGCTCACCGATGACTATCTCGAGCGCTGGCTGATGGATGCCGGTGTCGAGAAGGCAGATGGCGCTGCGGCGGCGAGCGACAAGCCCGTGGATCCGGCAGCGCCCAAGCCCGAAGTCACCAAGCCGCAAGTCGATCCGGCCAAGTAGACAGGCAATCACGTGCTCATCCTGGGTATCGAGACCAGTTGTGATGAAACCGCCGCCGCGATCGTCCAGGATGGATATCGCGTCCGTTCCAGCATCGTCGCCAGCCAGACCGACATCCACGCGGAGTACGCCGGCGTCGTGCCGGAGTTGGCAAGCCGCGCCCACGTCGAGCGCATCACGCCCGTCATCCGCGAGGCGATCGCCCGCGCTGGAATCCAGCGCTCCGACATCAACGCGATCGCCGTCGGTCACCGCCCCGGACTGATCGGCTCACTCCTGATCGGGGTCTCGGCTGCCAAAGCGCTAGCCTGGTCCCTGGGCATCCCGCTCATCGGAGTCGATCACATCCAGGCACACTTGTATGCGGGAGTGCTTCAAGACAAGGACTCGCCACAGAGGCACAGAGAACACAGAGAGAAGCAAGAAGACCAGACGAATGGGTTGAATGCCAAAACAGCACAAGCACCATCGCATTCAACCCCTCCCCCCACTGATTCCTCTTCTCTGTGCCCTCTGCGCCTCTGTGGTGAGACTTCTTCTTTCCCCGCCTTGGGCTTCATCGTCAGCGGCGGCCATACCTCGCTCTATCTCCTCCGCTCCTGGACCGACCTCACACGCCTCGGCGGAACAATCGACGATGCCATGGGTGAGGCGTACGACAAGGCCGCCGCGATCCTGGGCATCCCATTCCCCGGCGGCCCCAACCTCGACAGGCTCGCGCAGGATCCCGCCGCCAACGACCGGATCGCCGATCTCCCCGTCAGCCGCCTTGCCAAGGACTCGCTTGATTTCTCCTTCTCCGGTCTCAAGACCGCCGTCCTCTACGCCGCTCGCGGAACGCCGACATCCCCCAACCCCCGATCAGAGCAGCCGCCGCCCGCCCCACCGCTGACACCCGATCGCATCCGAGATCTGGCCGCCACGTTCCAGCGAGTCGCCGTCAAGGCCGCGATCGTCAAGATCGAACGAGCCCTCGACATGCTCGCCGCCGGCGCCATGGGCAGCACACCGATCGCGATTCACCGTCTCTTCGTCGGCGGCGGAGTCACCGCAAACTCACGCCTCCGTCGCGAACTCGTCGAACTCGCCGCCCGCCGTTCTCTCGACCTCGACTTGCCCGCGATGCCCTACTGCATCGACAACGCCGCGATGATCGCCGGGCTTGCCCACCACCTCGCCGCCGCCGACATCATCAGCGATCTTTCCCTTCAAGCCCTCCCCTTTACTTCCTGTTGATCCACTGTGCAGCATGAGGCCACCTGATGCTCATCAGCACTCTTCTTCTCGCCGCGATCCAACTCGCAACCGTCCCGCCCGCAGCCGCGCCGGCGAAGCACGCGCGGCCGGCATCACCGCCCGCTCCCGTGGGTGAGACCGCGCCAGCTCGCCCGCCCGCGGCGATCCCGGGCGCTCCGCCCCTCTCGGACTACATCCCCGAGGAGATCGCCGGCTTCCGTGTCCTCATGCATCCCTCGATCGCCAAGCTCCCCAACGACCGCAAGGGACGATTCCGCACCGTCCTCACGTTCGACCTGGAGACAATCACCCGCACCATCCCCGCACCAGCGCTGGCGGCGATCCGCACGATCCCGATCGCCGTCACGCACGATGTCCCCGCCTCACCCGGCTACAACCCCCGTGGCGCGTGCTTCCACCCCTCCGCGGGGTGGCTCGAAGCGCATGGCCTCGACCGGGCCCGGGAGGGCAGCGTCGAGATCCTCAGCATCGATGACTACATCGACTGGCGGGCCGTGCAGCCGGCGATGCTCTTCCACGAGCTCTCGCACGCCTATCACTGGCTCCTGGGCTTCAGCCGTCCGGACATCTCCGCCGCGTACACGGCCGCCAACGACTCGGGCACGCTCTACCGCAACGTCCCGCACACGCTCGATCCCGGGACACCGACACCTTCGGCGTACGCACTCACCAACGAGCACGAGTACTTCGCCGAGCTTTCGGAGGCATGGTTCCTTCGCAACGATCTCTTCCCCTTCATCCGTTCCGATCTGGTCACCTACGACCCCAAGGGCGCTGCGGTGATCGAGCAGCTCTGGAATCTCTCGGCGGACGACATCAACTCGCAGATGCAGGCCGCCGGCCACTCCAGCGCGGGTTCTTCCGCCCCATCCGATGCGAGCGACCATCGGTGACGATCCATCCCGCCGCATTACCTGTGGATCAGCTCTGGGCCCAGTGCCACATGGGCAAGTCGCGCTCCGGCGGCCCCGGCGGACAGCACCGCAACAAGGTCGAGACGATGGTCACCATCACCCACGAACCCACCGGGATCGCCGCCCACGCCGGTGAGCGCCGCAGCGCTGAGGAGAACAAGAAGGTCGCCTTCTTCCGCCTGCGGCTTGCCTTGGCGGTCCGGATCCGCCTGCCGGTGCCCATCGGGGATGTGCGTTCTGAGCTGTGGAGAACCCGGACTGGAGGCGGCAAGATCAGCTGCAACCCCGAGCACCACGACTTCCCCGCCCTGCTCTCCGAGGCGCTCGACATGGTCGAATCATGCAAGTTCGACGCCAGGAAGGCCGCCCTGCGCCTGGACGTCTCGACCACCCAGCTCACCCGCTTCGTCGCCGATCACCCGCACGCCCTGACCTGGTGGAACCAACATCGCCAGGAGCGCAAGCTCCACCCCCTGCGATAGCCGCCGTTTTCTCTCCGTCACTTCCAAAAATGATCAGGCCCCGTGCGGAAGCACGGGGCCCGATTGGGTCAGGCAACGCTCGTTCACCTGGAGCGATTCAGGAAACTCAGTTCGTGATCAGCGACGGCGACGGCCGGCAACCAGGCCACCGAGGCCCAGCAGCGCCAGCGAGGACGGAGCCGGGACGATTTCCCAGCCGAAGTTGGCGACCGGCTGGCCGCCGAAGTTGAAGGAGTTGCCGGCGGCGTTGTGGACGTTGCCGACGCTGGCGGCCGTCGTGGTGAACGCAAGGTCGGGGCTGGAGCCGACGTCCGGGGGATTGAAGATGCCCACTCCCAGGTTGTTGAGCTGGGCAGCGGTGGTCCCGGTGGCGCCGAGGTTGTCGAACGTGATGCCCATGGAGAAGTTCTGGGGCAGCGTGATCGCGGCGATGTTCGCGGAGAAAACCGTCACGCCGGGATTGAAGGCGATCAGGCTGAAGCTGTAGCCCGTGATGTACGCGCCGGTGTTCGTACCGCCGGCGTTGTTCAGGTCATGGAACCGCACGCGAGCGCGGGCGGTGACGATGCCGGCATCGAGGTTCGCTACGCTGAAGCTGAAGCGGGTGACGTTCGTGAGCGCGTGGGTGCGGTTGATCTGCTCAGAAACGTACTTGGTCGTGAGGTTTCCGCTGACGACGGCCGCCCCGCCGTTGAGGTACGCCTGGCCGAGGAAGTTCGTCACGTTCGAGAACGTCGCACCGGGCGTCACCGCGCGGGTGCCGTAGCTGGGCGTGCCAATCGCGTAGTGCGCGATCGGCGTGGCTTCGCCCGCGATGTCGGCGGACGCAACGCCCGCCACCGCAGCCAGAACGGCTGCACTCAACAGAGTCTTCATGTCTTTCCTCCTATAGGAAGCAAACGAACACGTGTTCCGGGGTACGCCCCCGGTGGAAACGGCATTCTGATCAGGCCACACCTGCGTGCGAAGCTGCGCAATAAACTACACATCGTGGTGTGAGCACGGCGTCAAGCACATCCCTCCAATGCACTCAAAATATGGCCGAACGTGGGTCTGGTGTCAATGGCTTCAACATCCATTTGTGACCGTTTAATGGAATTGCGCAAAGAGTGGCGACCGAAAACCCGCGCGGCGAGATGCGGTAGGGCATTTACCCTGAATCGCCGCAAGCACGGGAGTAGCGCCGTCACCAGTCACGCGGACGTGCGACCGACCACTTTATAAGTCTCTCGCTCACCGCGTCCGCGGAGGGGGTAGTCCTTCCGCAGCGGATGGGCCGGGTAATCCTCCCACAGGAGGATCCGCCGCAGGTCTGGGTGGTTGCGGAACCGGATCCCCAGCATGTCAAAGACCTCACGCTCGGGCCATTCCGCCCCTGCCCACAGGTCAGTCACGCTGTCCAGATACAGGGCGGGATCGTCAATGATCCCATCCGTCGGCTGGGAAGGGTTCAGGAAGGTCTTGACGAAGAACCGGTCATCCCGGTCAAAGCTTATCAGGTTGTAGACCACGGCGAACCGGCCGATCTGCCGGGTCGGGTAGTTCAGGTAGTCGATGCCGGCGACATCGGAGAGGAACACGTAACTGGTCCGGGGATCGCTCTTCAGGAACGCCATCACCTCGTGCAGGTCCGAAGGCTCGACGATGAGCGTTGACTGGCCCCGGAACTCGGTGCCGCGGAACTTCTTGCCCGCGAAGGCGGCCTTCACGATAGAGAACGTCGGGTGGTCCAGGTTCGGACCCGTGGATGAATTCGCGGCGTTGGCGTCGGGCATCGCTGATCCCAGAAAACCCGCCGATCTCCAGCGGGGCCAGAGTGTAGCGTCACGATCCGGTGAGGGGTGATCCTGTGCCTGGTACGTCGAGCCAGGGTGCAGCGAGCGCTACTCCCCCCCGCACGATGCACCGCGACCGGCTGAGTGGTCCACGAAATCCGCCGATGACGCGGGCGAGCATTCCCGGATCCAGGATCCCCGCCATGAGCCCGCATGGGCGCAGGCCTCGCGCACCGGTTCGCTCCACATTTGAGAGCACCACCGCCTCGATCCCCACAGCCTCACCCACCAGGCTCAGCAGCCGGTGCAGATGATCCTCCGCCCGTTCGAGCATCCCCTCCGTCAGCATCGCCATCGGCTCAAGCACCAGACCGATGCCGGCAACTCCCTGCGCGCGAGCGAATGTCGCGATCGATGGGATGTCGGAGAGCACGCCATCGGCGCTCGGAAATAGCAGCGGCCGGACTCCCGAGCGAGCCGCGATCGCCTGCGTGTTCGCACACACCTCATCCAGCCTCCGGCGGCCGGCCGGCCCCCATAGACGCCAGCGATCAGCATCAAGCTCATCTCGATCCACCACCGAAGCGGAATCTTCCGGCGCTCGCGTATCGGCAATCACCGCGCATCCGCGCAGATCCGGCGCACCGAGCGCGTCATTCCAGCGCGGATCAAAGACGCTGATCCCCGGCCAACTTGCCCACAGCGTTCCCGACTCAACCACCGCATCGCCGCCGATCGCCGCGAAAACACCACCAATAGATGCACCGTTCACCACTTCACACCATCGCATGTAGTCAGCGTACGCCCCGCTGAGAACGAGCGCCATGCAATGCGACGATCATCTCGGCTTTTTCCAATGGCCTAGCGCCCGGCAGTCCGATACCTCGGCTCACACCCGTATGGTGAACTCACTCATGGTCACCGAACTCGACACTCCCAGCCTCTTCGAGTCCGTGCTCGCCGATCCCGGCGCTGAGGGAGAATTGTCACGTTCCCAGATTCTCGACCATATCCTGGCGATCAATCCGACCGCCTCCTGGCTGCTGGCTGAGACCTTCGATCGCCGCATGCTTTGGAACTACCTGCAACACCTGCTGACCGCGCAGCAACCGCGCGGCAGCGCAATGCCCTGGATCAGGCCCGCCGATTCGCCAGGGATTCTCGCACGCGAGCCGATCGACTGACCGACGCAATCATCTCCAATCCGATTGCAATGTGCCGGCGGGGGTTCGTGGTGGAACCCCCGCTGGTCGTTTTTGGGGAATCGGGGCGTCCGGGCCGGGTTCTGAGAACTTGGCCGGACCTTGCTTAGCGGACTTCATTTTCATTCCCGACAGTCCGATCTGGACTTGGACGGGGAGACGTTTGACCGTGCTCAAGGTCACCCCGTGGATGGTCCGATAAGGGTCGAACCGTGGCAAACGTGCAAGCCCAATTCGTCCGCTCCGGCACAGGCCAGTACCTGCCTTCCCGCACCCCCTCCACCCTTGCGGCCGGGGTTACCCTGGCCTCGCTTGTGGGATTGGCTGGCTGCGGGATGTTCAGCTCCGACTCATCACACGGCTCACAGTCCGCCCAGGGAACGCCGCCCGCCGCCACGACCGCCGATGGTCAGCAGGTCTCCGGCTCCCAAGCCGCGGGTACCCCCGGATCAACCACCCAGCCCAACGCCATCGGCTCCATGGCCCATTCGGCGGGCACGGATGCCTGGATCAACCCGCAGGCTCGGCAGGAGCCCGGGGATAACAACATCACCGCGACCTTCAACCTTCAGCAGGTGACCTTCGCCCAGGAGGGTGCGGACTTTGACCCGGCGATCTCCCGGGATGGCTCCCGCATCGTGTTCGCCAGCACGCAGCATCGCCCGACGGCCGACCTCTATGTCAAGACCGTTACGGGCCGAACGATCACGCAGCTCACCAACGACCCCGCCGAGGATGGCACACCTGATGTCAGCCCCGATGGCGGCAAGGTCGCCTTCGCGAGCAACCGCAACGGCAACTGGGACATCTACGTGATGCCCATCACCGGCGGCAAGGCAGTGCAGGTCACCGCCGATGAGAGTGATGAGCTTCACCCCTCGTGGTCTCCCGACGGCACGCAGCTTGTCTTCAGCCGCATGGGTCCGACCAGCGGCCGCTGGGAGATGTGGGTTACGGATGCCACCAAGTCCGGCAACGGCACGTTCATCGGCTACGGACTCTTCCCCCGCTGGTGCCCCAAGACCGGCACTGGCGCTGAGGGCTCGGATCGCATCGTCTTCCAGCTTGGCCGTGAACGCGGGCAGCGCTCCTTTGCGATCTGGACCGTGGACTATGCCGACACGCAGTCTTCCAACCCCACCCTGATCGCCAGCAGTTCCTCCTCGGCGCTCATCAACCCGACCTGGAGCCCCGATGGGGCGTTCATCGTCTACTCGGCCGTTCCAACGGTGGACAACGCAGCCGCCGGCCCTTCGCCCGCGGCCGAGCTCTGGCTCGCATCGGTGACAGCGGAGGCTTCGGTCAAGCTCACCGGCGGTGATCTGCGGGCGATCCGACCGGCGTGGGGCCCGCGCAACCGGCTGTACTTCGTCTCCGACCGCAACGCGACGGAGAACATCTGGTCGATCGACCTGGCGCAGAGCCTGGCATCGATCGACGAGACGAGCCTGGCAGGCGCGACCGCCTCGATGGCGCCGCGGGTGCAATCTCCGGTCATCCCGACCACGAACAAACCCGCCAAGGCGCCGGCCAAGACCGCCTCGGCAACCAAGACCCAGAAGACCCCTACTCCCCGCTCCGAACGCATGGAGCCGGACGCAATAGATGAAGAAGCTCCCGCCAGCCGGACCGCCGATGCGGGGGATGAAGAACAGCAGCCCTGACGGACCGAACGAAACACCCCGCCCGGCGGCTTGGAAAGGCAGCCGGGCAATTCAGAACGCCCAGCCCGGCTTTGGACCGGATGGGCAAAGGCAACGCGGGGTCGCGTGGAGCGCGACTCGGGAAAGGCAGGACGCCATGACAAGTACACAGTCCATGTTCGCGGGACGCTTCGCCCGGCGGATGGTTGTCCTGGCCCTGACCTTCACGGGATACGGGATGCTGACAGCCTGCCAATGGAGCCGGCCCGCAC
The DNA here is from genome assembly GCA_020847535.1 of Phycisphaerales bacterium. Taxonomy (GTDB): domain Bacteria; phylum Planctomycetota; class Phycisphaerae; order Phycisphaerales; family UBA1924; genus JAEUJB01. Next base: position 60,263 of record JADLBU010000063.1, on the reverse strand, counting down.
GGCTTACACCACCCGGGGCGCTGCTGGCCCCTTATGGCACCGAGAGCCAGACGATGCTCTGGGCGGTTACTCCGCTCAGGAACGAATCGGGCACGACGCTCGCCGATCCGCTGGCGATCAGCGACAAGGTGGTCGCCGCGGTCGCCGAGACACGGGGGCTGCGATGCCTGCCGCTCAACCGCACGATGGAAACGATGCGTGCGCTCGACATGACCTCGATCCGGACGCCCGCTGATGCCCAGGCGCTCGCCAAAGCGATGGGCGCCGATGGAATCCTGGTGGGGTCGATCACCGCCTACGAGCCCTACCAGCCGATCTTCGGCATCTCGCTGGCACTCTTCGGGCGACCCGGGGCGATGAGCACCGCGGGTACGACCGAGCTTGACGCCAAGGCCCTTGCCTCCAAGACCACCGAAACGCCCGCCGCGGGCCCGAGCAACTTCGCACAAAAGCCCCTCTCGGTGATCTCCGATCACCTCGACGGCAAGAACCACCAGGTGCTCCAGGATGTTCAGGATTACGCCCACGGACGGAGCGATCCGGCCTCTTCGCTGGGATGGAAGCGGTATGTCGCGAGCATGGACTTGTACACGGAATTCGCAGCGCACCACGCGCTGGGGCAGTTGATCCACCAGGAGTGGATGCGGCTGGGGCTGACGCCCCCGTCCGCCGCTGCGGAAACCAAGTAAGCCGGGTCTGGCCAGTCGGCCAACGCCCGGTGAAGGAAAGACCGGGACTCACGACCATGGCACGCCGTCAGAGTAATCCACGACCGATCACGATCACCGCCCACGCGGCGCGGCGCGACAAGAACAGCGCCGGGGCCCAGGGTGGCAAGATCCGCGTCGCGTGGATGACCAGGGGTCGCCAGAGCTGGCGCATCGAGTTCGAGGAAGGCCGCGAGTTCGCCGCCGCCCTGGCCGTCATGGACCACGTCGATGCCGGCGGGCCGTTCGCCCTCGATTACTTCGAGGCGACCATGCTCGCCGCACAGATCCTGGACACCGCACAATCGAAGTTCCGTTCCATTTCAGAGCACATCGCCGCGGCGCTGGAATCCAGCCCGGCGCCCGTACGTCAGGCCGCTTAGGAGACTGGTCGATGTCGATTCTCCCCATCACCGCCGCGTTCCAGAAGTACCTCGCCGATGAGCGGCACTTCAGCCCCTACACCGCCCGCTGCTACGGAGCGGACCTGCGGCAGTTCGTCGAGTACCTGGCTCAGGGCTTCAACATCTCCGTCGATGAGAAGCGCGAGGCCGATTGCCTCCAGGACCGATCCGACCATCCAGCGCACGCACCCGGCACCAGCGGTCCGGTCGCCGAGACCTCGGATGTGCTGGCGACCATCTCCACCGACAAGCAGGGAACGGTGACCGCGATCATCTGCAGCGCGGGCGCCGATGTCGTCCGCGGCTTCCTGGCCCACCTGAACGAGCAGCACTACTCCGCGGCGACCATGGCCCGCAAGATCGCGACCCTGCGGTCGTTCTTCAAGTGGGCCGATCGCCGCGGGATCGCCCACAGCAACCCGATGACGCTCATCCGCACGCCCCGCCAGGGCAAGAGGCTCCCCAAGGCGATCACGATCGAGCAGGTCGAGCAGCTGCTCGCCGCCCCCACCGATTCTGATGTCCTTGGGCGACGAGACCGCGCGATGCTCGAGACGCTCTACTCGACGGGCATCCGCGTCAGCGAGCTGATCGGGCTGAACTACGACGAGCTGGACATCGCCAACGAGTGCCTGCGCGTCCGCGGCAAGGGCAAGAAGGAGCGGGTCGTCCCGCTGGGCAGCCACGCGATCGAGGCGATCCGGCGATACATGGACATGGTGCTCGCCGATGCCAAGTACAGCACCTACTGGTCCGAGAGCTCCCGCATCAAGCCGCTGTTCCTGAACAAGCACGGCGGGCGTCTGAGCTCCCGCTCGGTTCGCCGCAAGCTAGACAAGTACCTCAAGCAGGTCGGGCTCGATCCGACGATCAGCCCCCACACGCTGCGTCACAGCTTCGCGACCCACCTCCTGGACAACGGCGCCGACCTGCGCAGCGTGCAGGAACTGCTGGGCCACCAGTCACTCAGCACCACGCAGGTCTACACGCACCTCACGACGCACCGCATGCAGGAGGCGTACAACCGCGCCCACCCGCGTGCCCAGGCGAGCTGAATCCCAGAGCCGATCCGATTGCAAATGACCCGGATTCACCCGGTCGCGATACGCGGCTGGGCTTATCCGGGTCTTTTGTCTATTGCAGGATGTGAAGATCACAGACAATGCCCGGGCGGCTCGGGAGAGAGCATTCCCGGGCTATTCGACGACCTGCTTGAGGATGTCACACGGTTGTACGCCTGGCCGCATTGGACGGCACCTTGACCTCGGCCGTCGCCTCGGCGGCGGCGTGGATGTCTTCAGCACCCAGTTCTTCGAAGATCTTCTTGGCGCGATCGGTCTCATCGCCGTTCTCGACGTGAACCGCCAGCAGCACGTTGGCGGTGTTGTCGGCCTTGGGGGCAGGATTGGGCGGTGCCGACGACGATGTGCCGTTGCGGTCTTCGCAGGCGAGCAACGAGAACGGCAGCAGGCCGGCCAAGGCGCACGTGCTGAAGATCTTGCGGTTCATGACTGACTCCGTGGGTGTAAGCCCGGGCCGTTGGGGCACCGGTCAAGCAGTTCTCGATCACCCGCGGTGAGCATCGGGTGAAGGCGGCATGAAGCCGGCCCCAAGTGTCTGGATTGATCGCGGATAAAACCGTCGCTTGAGGCGTGAGCGCTGGGCTTCAGATGCGTTCATCCGTTGAACGCATGCGCATTCCCACCCGCTGCGCCGCTTCGAACCCGTCCGCCGGACGCACTGATGCGAATGGCGATAACCCCGCAGGAGGCGGGAGACCAGAACTGGAGGTAGGGACGCCGGCGCTGCCTGTAGAGGGCAGCGCCGGTCGCGTTTTTGGAGCGCCATGTCCCCTTCGCCGTGGGCCTCGTACGCTCCGCCATGGAGGAACGGCCGGAGGCGATCCATCTCAAGCAGGATGCGGGGCTGATCGCCGGGCATCGCCGGAGAATGCGTTCTACGCCGGTCTCGCTGCAGCGTCCGGTGGTTGTGCTGGGCGGCTGGCGCTCCCCCAAATTGATGACCTGGATGCTCGCCGGACGCCTGGCATCGCTGACGAGCGGCAACCGCGACGATTTTCTGCGGATCTCGTACCCGCTGATCGGCGATGTCGAGCGCGCGGGTCGCGCGGCGCGGGATCAGATCGTGGAATGGCTTGAGCATCGCGGCATGGATGGGGATCAACCGGTCGATGTGGTTGCGATTTCCATGGGAGGGCTGGTAGCTCGCCTGCTCGCCAGCGGCTCACTGGGTGGGCGACAAATCGCGATCGAGCGGCTGTTCACGCTGGCGACTCCACATCGCGGGGCACGGCTGGCCCGGTGGTTTCGGCCGGATCGGGCCGCGGCGGCGATGCAGGCGGGTTCCGGGACACTGATGAGCCTGGATGCAGCCCAAAGCGATGCGACCAGCCGGCCCGGGGAGATCGTGTGCTATGTGCAGCGGCGGGACTGGTGGGTGGGAACCTGGAATACGTCCTTGGAAGGTCACTCGCTGCGATGCGTCCGGCCGCGCGGGCCCATCAGCGCGCTGATGAGCCACTTCACGGTGCATCAGCATCCCGCGATCATCGTGGAGCTTGCGTGCCGGCTTCGGGGTGAAGAGGGGCTGCCGTGCGAGCCATCAGGCTGAGCGTGCGAAGGCGCGGCTGCGCTTTGCTGGCGGAATCTTTGGGGCAGCGGTCTGTGAATCGTCAAAGTCGCTGACGAGGCGCTGGATGAGCTTCTGGATCTCCCGCGTCTGCGATGGATCGGGCTTGGCCTCCAGCGCGGCTGCGACCGCTCGGCGAAGGGCGGTGCGGCTGAGGATCAGTGCGGCAGGGCTCGCGTGCGGTCCAAGGGCGGCGGCGAGTGTGTCGAGCGTCTTTCGCTGGGAGCTATTGAGGCCGGCCGCTATGCACAGGCCGGTTGCCGCGCGGTCGAGCGGGTCGATGGCGAGATGCTTGGTTCGCCTACCCAGCCAAAGTGCAAGCAGGCTGGCGGCGAAAAGAAGCACGGCAAGGGCGGCCAGAACGATCGCCAGGTACCACCAGGCCTGCGATGCCTCGGCACTGGCGGGAACGATCAGCTTTACCGGCCTGGATTTAATGGCCGAGATCGCAGTTGCGAGTTCATACAGCCAGATCATGCCTCGGCTCCTGCAGCGGCGGCTTGCATGTCTTCCGCGGAGTTGAGCACTGCGATCCTTCTGGCGGTTCGTGATGCCCGGGCGATCACTCGTGGATCCAGGTCGTGTTCGGCCAGATCCCTCAGGCGTTCGCGGGCTTGCCGCAGATCTTCGGCGCTGCACGCCCGGCCCATTGCCCAACGCTCGCACAGCCACACGCCCGCGAGCCGGTGCAGCGGCCGGTGATCCCCGAGCATTCCCGCAACCAGTTCGGTGCCGGGCTCGTGGGCGGAGGATGCGCCTTCGCTCCAGATCAGGCCGCGAAGGGCGTTGGCGCGGACGCGATGATGCGGATCGTTCTTGAGTTCGACGAGAAGGGGGGATGCGGCAGAACCTCGGCGTGCCTCGCGGGCGAGGCCATCCACAGCATTGGCACGAACGCGATCATCGTGATCGGCGATCGCCGCCGACAGCACACCTGCGCACTCGGCAGTGCGATCCGCGGCGGGGGTGTCGGCGAGCGCCGCAACCACTGTCGCCGCGAGCCGATCGGGCTCTTGCTGTTCACCTCGAGCTTCGGCCCGGGTCTTCTTAAAGATGGCGGAGAGCACACTCTGCATCTGGCGTGTGAGGCCCAATCGGCGAACAAGGCCCACCGCGTGCCTGGCTCGGTCGATTTCCGGGAACATCAAGTCCTGCTCGAGTGCTGGGATGAGTGCCGCCGGATCGCCCAGCGCCGCGGCGTTCACGGTCACCGGTATTCCGCCCGCGCCCAGGGCGGGCTCGGAATAGCTGAGACCGGAAATCGCATCCAGATCATCCTTAGCGATCCGGCGGACATATGCATGAGGAGAGCGAGCGAGCCGCTCAAGCAGCCGGCGATGACTCTGATCACCGGCCCGGTGCGTCTTGTGCCGCATGCCGACCCGGGACCATCGCAGGCTCGCCGTCCGCGCGACCGCGGCATCCTCATCGAAGCAGTAGTCCGCGAGATCCTCGGCGTGCGCTGACCTGGCTGCCCCGAGCCGGACTCCCGGCATGGGATCGGACAGGAGCGGATCGAGCACGGCTCGCCGTATGCGAAGCGGGGCATCGATGACTTCAATCCATCTCATCAGGCCCCACTTGGCGCGGGGCGGCAGGTCGGGGATTTCTGCGAGTTGCGGGATCGCCGAGCGCGGCGGGATGCCGGGGCTGCTTGCTGCGACCTCTCCGCCAGCGATCCGATCGGAAGTCGTCGTGAAGCCCGCTCGGCGTGCGATGTCGCGGGCCGCGGCGGCTCGTCGCGGGTTCGCCGCCAGGTGCATCGCCGTCAAGACCACCTCGTGCTCATGCGGCTCGTGAGTCCGCGCCAGGCGGTCGATGCATGCCGAGGCGAGATTCTGACGTGACATCCACTGCCACGCTCGTCGGCGAGCGATCGGGTGGCGAGAGCCGCGAAGGGCTGCTCGCAGCGGCTCCGCCTGGGCACCCGCGCTTGCGAGCCAATTGGCGAGCGGATGGATCCGTTCTGCGGAGGCCGGGGATAGTCGTGTCGGATCCAGCAGGATCATCGCCCCCACCACCGGACCTCGACAACGATGTTCGGCCGTCGCCTGGATCGCCGTCAGCACGATCTGGCCCAGCATGGTCATGTCCGCAAGCCCGATGGCCGGTTCGTCGGCCAGGGTCAATCGCTCAATGAGGGTGATGAACGCCTTGTCGGCAGCGCCCGCGACCCGGGGCTCGTCATCGACCAGGAGCGGCGTCAGCGCTGCGATCGCATCGACGGTGCCGAGGTCGCGCAGGGCGGCGATACACGCTCGCCGAGCCTCCGGATCACCCGCAGTCGCCGTTTGCCGGATCGCGGTTTCCAGGTCCCCGTTCACGGCGGAAAACATGACGCGGCGATAGTCGGCGGGAATCAGATCCCACACCCCGAGGATCGCCGCGAGCGCATCCTGCCGCATCGGATCGCGAGCGAGGCCAAACCGGCGTGTCATCGAGAGCAGCCGTGCATACAACGTCTCGCGCAGGCGGGGCGGCGCTATGAACAGCTGTGCCATCGCCTCGATCAAGGCCGGCTGTTCGACGGGATCAGCGCAGCGTGCTGCGCTCGCCAGCGCGGTGATCATCGCGGAACGATCAAGGCCCGCTTTGCTCAGGAGGTCGGGTTGATCAGGGTTTCGTTGTGCCGTCACCATGCATCCTTGCGGTGGAAACGGAGCATTTGGATTCGAGTAAGAAAATCCAAATTTCGGGTCAACTATCTATTGTGGTGAACAGGTGTGCCCGCATATATATAGAGCCATCCTAGCGGAATCCGTTACTGTCCGCCAATGAGCACGAGAACGCATCAACGGACGGAATTATTCGGAACAAGTTGGATGGGGTAGAAGTTCAAAGGAAGTGCCAAGGATTCGTGCCCACGGCAGGCAGTGCCGATCAGAATCCGAACGCATGGTGTTGTGGGGACAACACCCTATAACACAAAATCTCAGCCAGGGAGGTGACGCCAGCAGCAAGTTTGGCTCGTCGTCGGAGAACTCGGAGAGAGACACCAGCTTGGGGCATCGCCGGGGTTCATCGCAGGTTCGGGGATAGCGCGATGGTTGGCGATGCGAGATCAGACTCGTGAGATTCGTGGGGTCGAGTGGGTGGTGATGGGGTAACCCGCGCGGGGAGCACGGGTGGAACGGGGCGTTAACGGGGGGACTCCGCCGCGGGGGCGGGGACCGGAGGGATACGGGTTTATCCCTCGTTGAATGCACCCGAGTGTGATGTGTCGTTGGAGCAACGGCGGTGGGCCGACACGCTCCCGCTGTTCTGCCATCGGCAGACCGAGGACATCGATGAACACAACGGCCAAGTCGAACAGTCTCCAGTCCTACCAGATCATCCTGTACGGGCGTGCATTGCATCCTGAGCTTTTCTCTCTCAAGGGTCGGCAGGTGCTGCGGCACGGGGACTATGAAGTTGAATCGTGGGCGATGAACGGCAGCCACCTGCTGCGGTTTGAGTACAAAACGCTCTGCGCCTGCGAGCTTGTCACCGACATCGACAAGAACCCCACACAGGGGATCATTTCGTCCTTCCTGTGCGCCGGGGAGCACGAGTTTGAGCACCGCTTCTCCAAGGATCGCGTCAACTACATGACCACGGTCCAGACCGAAGCGCTCTCCGAGAACCTGTTCGCAACCGAGTTCGAGGAGCTCCTGGAGCTCGGACGGTCGATGAACGCCCTCATCCACCGCTGGAACGACGATGCCGGGCCGTGCCTGACCGTGCTGGCGCTTCAAGCCCTCAACCGCGAGGCCCATATCCAGGCCTATCACCTGATCGCCAACGGAGGGCTGGTGCTGCGTTCCCAGACGATCTTCGAGCACCAGTAGGCAATGTCCGCAATCTGACGTGGCAGCCGCTTCGGGCGAGGCTGGTGCTGGAGTCCCGAGAGATCGCACCGGGGTTGAGTTGCGCTGATTTGACCGCAATCGAGCGGCCTCTATTCTTCTCCCAAGTGCAGAAGCTCCAGCCTATCCCGGCACGGATTCGAATTATGCGGCCCCGCGCGGCCTGAAGGGTGTCGTTCCGACACCGCTCCGCGGGGCATGCCGATCTGCACGTTTCCACTCCCATCCCAAACCGATACCATCCGGGATCATCTCTTCGGCATTCGCGCGCGAAGCCCGTTCCAGCGCTGCGTGCCGGGCCACTGTCATGTGTGGCGATCACCTTGCCTGAGTCACTCGTCATGAGCCAATCCACCCCATCCGCCCCGACCCCCCCGACACCTTCCACCGCCTCGGCCCCGGACAAGCCTGCCGGCGGTGGTGACGATGCCAAGAGCCGGTATCGCGGCACGCTGAACCTGCCGCAGACCGCCTTCCCCATGAAGGCCAATCTCGTTCAGAACGAACCGGCGAGCATGAAGCGCTGGCAGGGGATGGGGGTGTATCGCCGCCTGCGCGAGGCGGGCACCACCAGCACCAGCAGGTTCGTTTTCCACGATGGTCCGCCCTACGCGAACGGGGACATCCACCTCGGGCACCTGATGAACAAGTGCCTGAAGGACTTCGTGGTCCGCAGCAAGACCATGGCGGGTTTCGATACACCGTACATACCGGGGTGGGATTGCCACGGCCTGCCGATCGAGCACAAGGTCATGACCGATCTGGTCGCCAAGGGGAAGTTCGAGAAGCTCAAGACGCTGACGGAGGACCAGAGGCGGATGGCGATCCGGCGGGAGTGCCAGGCGTACGCGGAGAAGTACGTCAAGCTCCAGTCGGGCCAGATGCAGCGGCTCTTGACGCTGGCGGACTATGAGCATCCGTATTTGACGATGGCGCCGGCGTTCGAGGGGGCGACGCTGGAGGTGCTGGCCTCGCTCATCGAGCAGGGGCTGGTGTACCGCGCGCTCAAGCCGGTGCACTGGTCGATCGCCAACGAGACAGCGCTCGCCGAGGCCGAATTGGAGTACGAGGACCGCGAGGATCTGTCGGTGTACGTGGACTTCGAGGCGGCGGATGCGGGTGCGGTGTACGCGGCGTTCGGGCTTGTGGAAAGCCAAGAGGAAGAGAACGCAGAGGACGCGGAGGACACAGAGGAGACATCGAGAGGAGAAGAGGATGGGGGGGGGCCTCCGGCGGACGGGGTTCGGCCATCTCAGCGGCCTTGCTTCATGATCTGGACGACGACGCCCTGGACGTTGCCGGCGAACCTGGGGATCGCGGTCAACCCGAAGTTCGAGTACGCGCTGGTGTGGATCGATGGGAACGTGACGGTGCTTGCGGAGGCGGCGATCGAGAAGGTGTGCAAGGCCGCCAAGGCGGGGCAGTGGAAGGTGCTCAAGACCGTGACGGGCGACAAGCTCGTCGGGCTGCGGTATCGGCATCCGTTTGTCGATCCGGCCAAGGGCCAAGGTGCGGGGGCGCTCAAAGGCGCGGACCTCACCAAGGTCCATTCGGTGCTGCCGGCGGATTACGTAACGCTCGAAGATGGCACGGGGCTGGTACACACCGCGCCCGGCCACGGCACGGAGGACTACCAGACGGGCCTGCGCGAGGGGCTGCCGATCTACTGCCCCGTGCTGGGTGATGGGCAGTACGACTCGACCGTGCCTTCGTGGCTGCACGGGCTTGATGTGTGGAAGGCCAACCCGACCGTCACGCAGCACCTGCGCGACAGCGGGCACTTGTTCTATTCGCACACGTTCACGCACAGCTACCCGCACGACTGGCGGAGCAAGACGCCGGTGATCTTCCGGTGCACGGAGCAGTGGTTTGTGGGTGTGGACAAGCCGACGCAGCGCGACAACACATCGCTGCGGGAGTTGGCGCTGAAGCACACCGAGCGCGGCGTGGCATTTGTCCCCGAGTGGGGCCGCAACCGCATGCGCGGGATGCTCGAATCCCGGCCGGACTGGTGCATCAGCCGTCAGCGGGCGTGGGGATTGCCGATCCCGGCGTTCTTTACGGCCCCCACTGCCGCAAACCCCTCGGGCGAGGTGTTGATGACCGCGGCGAGCGTGCGGGCGGTTGCCAAGGTTGTGCGCGAGAAGGGATCGGATGCGTGGTTCCAGGGAACGGCTGAGGACTTGCTGAAGGAATACGACGCGGGGAACGATCCGGATCCCAGCGTGCCGCAGTCGCTGCGCGAACGATCCCTGAAGGGGACGGCTCTGAGCGAACTCAAGAAGGGCTCGGACATCCTCGATGTCTGGTTCGAATCCGGCAGCACGTGGAACGCGGTGATGCGCGAGCGATCGGGCGGGAAGGATTACCCGATCGATCTGTACCTCGAGGGCTCCGACCAGCATCGCGGGTGGTTCCAGTCGTCGCTCCTGCCATCCCTGGGCATGATGGGTATCCCACCGTTCAAGACCGTGCTCACGCACGGGTTCATGAACGACAAGGATGGGCGCAAGCTCTCCAAGAGCCGGCCGGATGCCAAGGACTACGAGGTCGAGAACCTGACGCAGGTCTACGGCGTCGATGTCCTGCGCTGGTGGGTCGCTTCGCTGCCGTACGAGAACGATGTCAAGGTCGACAAGGTCTTCTTCACGACCGCCGGGGAGAGCTACCGCAAGGTCCGCAACACGCTGCGGTTCCTGCTCAGCAATCTCTTTGATTTCACACCGACATGCACATGCACCGGCGGCAAGCAGCCTGGCAACTGCGTGGATTTCAAGACGTTCCCGCCGACCTCGATCGATGCGTGGGTGCTGGGCGAGTTCAACGCGCTGGCCAAGTCGGTGCTCGCCGCCTACGAGGCGTACGACTTCCGGACGGCCCAGCAGAAGCTCTACGACTTCTGCAACGACACCTTGAGCTCGGTGTACCTCGCGGCGGTCAAGGACCGGCTCTACTGCGACAAGACCGATGCACCCCGCCGGCGCCGCACGCAGACGACGCTCTTTGACCTGGCCGATGGGCTGTGCAAGCTGATGGCGCCGATCGTCTGCCACACGGCCGATGAGGCGTATCGCTCGCTGTGGAAGGTCGATCCCAAGGATGAGACGCTCAGCGTGCACCTGACGAGGTTCACCGGCGGCTTTGATGTCCCGGTCGATGCCGCGTGGGGGTCGGTGCTGGAGTCTCGGGAACTGGCGATGCAGGCGATCGAGCGAGCCAAGGCCGAGCAGGGTGTCGAGAATCCGCTGGACATGGGCATCACGCTGCCGGATCCGCAGGGTGTGCTGGGTCGGTTCGATCCGGTGGATCTTGCGGACCTGCTGGGCGTCAGCCGCGTTGCAGTATCAACCTCCGCGACGGCGGTACATGTGCAGGATCTGCGCGGGGAGCCGCGCTGCGAGCGGTCGTGGAAGCGAGATGGCACCGTCAAGACCCGGTCTGATGGCGGGATGCTGAGTGATCGCGATGCGGCGGCGGTGGGAGTGGGGTAAAGCTCAAAGCAGCAATGCCCAATTTCAGGGCATGGCGTGCAGCCGTGTTTGATTTGAGCTTTGCAGTTTTGAGCTTTGGCCTCAGTTCCCCTGCCCCGTATCGATCTCGCCGCCGCCGTAGTCCACACCCTTGAGCCCGCCGCGGGTCCAGGCGAACCGGCCGGTGACCGTGTCGGTGCCGTCAGCGCTGCGGGCGGGAGGCCTCCAGCAGTTCTCCGGCGGCTGGTAGTCGGGCTTGTACTCGATGTACAGCGGATCCTTGCTCTTCTGGTCGAAGGGATCCCAGCCTGGGTTGCAGTCACCAATGAACTGGTTGCGCACGGAGCCGTCGAAGAACGACAGGGGTGTACGCACATCGTCGTAGCCAATGAACTCCTGTGACTTGCCGTAATGGCGCTGGTTGAAGTCGTACCAGAGCACCTTGCCGGAGGGGAACATGACATCGGCGAGCTTGTTGGGCCCCAGGCGCGTCTTGGTCGGGTAGTAGACGTAGAGGAGATCCTCTAGCTGCGAGAGATCTCCAGGGTTCTGATCGAAGGATGCCGGGACGATGCAGTAGCTCGACGAGTAGGGCCAGATCTTGCCGAAGTTGGTCCCGGGACCGATCTGACCCTTGGGATACGGCGGATACTTCTTGGCATCAAAGCCGAGCGGATCCGACGCCCAGCGGAGGCGAACCTTGTCCTCGGGGCAGATCACCGTGGTGTCGGGGAGCTTCTCCTTGAGGAAGTCCATGAGCACGAGGTGGGTGTTGGCGATGTGGGGGATCCAGTTGCTGATCTTCTTGATGTCATCCCGGTCGGCGCGCCGGCGCAGGATGTCGATCGCCTGGGAGGCCGAGGCGATGAGGTCGTTGCTGTTGATCTTCAGATCGTCGTAGAGCGATTCGCGGGTCTTCCTGGTCCAGCTGAAGGCGTAGATGCGGTCCTGGAAGGTCGCGGCGTAGGTGTTGAGGGCGCGGCCCATCGTGCCCATGCCGGACATGCAGACGGCGAGCCGGGCGGTCTTGCGGGCCTGCCCAAGCGCGGGCAGCAGTATCCCGATCAACAGCGCGATGATCGCCACGACGACAAGCAACTCGATAAGCGTGAACGCCCGGCGGGAAGAACGCATGCTTGTCCCTCCGAATCATGGTCGATCGGGGCCGGTCCGCCTGTGCATGGGGCCCGCCAGGAACCTGGCAACGGCAGGATACCGGATTTGTCCACCGGGTGGAAGTGCCTGTTTACACAGACTTTGTGCCGCTGAGGGCTTTGCGGACCTCTTCGAGCATCCGCTCGACCGGGAATGGCTTGAAAAGCACCGCCTGGAGGCCCTCCTGTGAGGCCCGGACGATCGAGTGATGGGGGTCGTAGCCGAAGCCGGTCATGAGGATGACAGGGACGGTCGGGCTGTACTGCCGGGCGGATGAGAATACCTCATAACCATTGCGGTCGGGCATCTGGATGTCGCTGAGGATAAGGTCGAAGGGGGCGAGCCGGCCGGCCTTGACCTCCTCGATCGCCGCGATCGCGGTGACACCGTTGTCGACGATATGGACATCGCACCCGCGATGCCGGAGGACATCCCCGATGATGCGCCGGATGCGGGAGTGGTCATCGGCGACCAGGATGCGCTTGCCCTCGAAGGCCGGATCGTGTGGCCCGGGTACGAGCGTGGGACCGACTCCAAGCAGCGTGTTGGGACCGGCGGCCAGGTTCCTGACATGGTCCCGGATGGTGTCGACATCGGCCTTGATGCGGGCGATGTGGGCCCGGAATCGCGGATCGGCGGGTGACTCGTCATCGAGCGCGCGAACCTCCTGGATGATATCTTCCAGGGGCCCGCCGATCTCCCCCTCGATTCGTCCGGTCACGGATTGGTTGACGGTGCTGCGCTCGACGACCAGGAGGTCGAGCATGTGGAAGGCCATGGCGACGTAGCGGGCGAGGATCTCACCCAGGCGCCGATCGTCATCATCGAAGGCCTCGGGCTGCTGGGATTCGACGTTGATGATGCCAAGGATGCGGTCCTGTAGCCGGAGCGGCATGGTCAGCGATGAGCGCGCGCCGCCGAGGCCGGGGAGGAAAAGCTCATCGGAGGCGGTGTCGCGGCAGATATACGACTGTCCGGTCGCGGCGACATACCCGCTGATGCCGTTGCCCTCGGGGAGCGGTAAGATGTTGAAGTCGGCGATGCTCTGGGGCAGGCCGTAGGTGACGACGGGCTCGAGCTTGCCGGAGCGATGATCCAGGAGCCGGATGACGAAGTGATCAAAGTGCAGGAGCTGCCTGGCGACATCGATGATCTTGGTCTCCAGGTGCTTGAGGCGTTCGACGGCGTTGAGCTTGCGGATGGTCTCGTTGTCCATCCGGACCAGGTCACCGGCGGCGCGTTCGACGGCCTCCATGTCGCGCCGGATACGCACCTGGTCGGTGACATCGCGCGTGACCAGGGCGAAGCGGCCATCGTCGGTACGCCGTGAACTCGCGGCGACACCGGGAGGGATATGGCGGATCGTGACCTCGTACGACCTGGCATCGACGGTCGACGTGACCTCGCGGCGATGAATCTGCGGAGCGGGTGCGACCGAACCGGTAAGGGACAATCGGCTGCCGCGCGGATCGGGGGGGGTCGCGATCGTCCGGCACTGTGTCAGGATGCGGTCGCGCGTCGGGGCATCGATACTCTGAAAGACGGCATTCGCCCAGATGACCTCACCCTGGGCCGACGCCAGGCAGACACCTTCCCCGATGAACTCGAAGAGCCGGCTGGCCTGCTCGACATCCAGGGCGGGTGGAGTGTCGCCTTTCCGGGGGCCCTGATCGGGTCCGCTCGCCGCGGTGGGCGGGTGTTGGCTGTCGGAGGGCTCGGTCACAGCGGCGACGGGGCTCCGGCGCGGGCACCGCATACTCGGCGGTCGCAATCGGCATTGCCCCACTGTGGGGCCGCGCAGGCGACCGTCCGCCGGGCCGGCCGCGGAGGGAGTCTAAGAAGGGCGGGCACGGGCTGCAATCGTTCTGTCACCCCTGCCTTGAACTGGAACTCCGTCACGCCGGTATGGGTCATGGTCGCCTCAGCCGTTGCCCGGGGCAGGCAGACCGGGAATCGGGGCCTGGCTGGTGTTTGCCTGCGCACCTGCTGGCTCGGTTCTGACCTCCCGATAGACGCTGCCATCGACGAATCCCTGAAGCTTGCGGGCCCGGACGGGGTGCTGGAGCTTTCGGACCGCCTTGGCCTCGACCTGGCGGACGCGTTCCCGGGTGACCTTGAAGATCCGGCCGACCTCTTCCAGGGTATAGGTGTACCCATCGCCGATGCCGTACCGGAGCTTAATGATCTCCCGTTCGCGATAGGTGAGAGTCTTGAGGACCATCTCGATCCGGGACTTGAGCATGTCCTGGGCGGCGGATTCATCGGGGGCGGCCTGGCGATCATCTTCGATGAAGTCACCGAAGTAGCTGTCTTCGCTCTCCCCGACGGGGCGATCGAGGCTGACAGGGTGGCGGCTGATCTTCAGGACGCGGCGGACCTCGGCGGTCGAGAGTGCTGCCTTCTCGGCGAGTTCATCGATGGTCGGCTCGACACCATTCTGCTGGAGCATCTGCTTCTGGATCTGGCGCAGGCGGCTCATCGTCTCGATCATGTGGACTGGGATGCGGATGGTGCGGGCGTGGTCGGCGATCGCACGGGTGATCGCCTGGCGGATCCACCAGGTCGCGTAGGTCGAGAACTTGTAGCCGCGTTTGTACTCGTACTTGTCCACGGCACGCATCAGGCCGGTGTTGCCCTCCTGGATGATGTCCAGGAACGAGAGACCGCGGTTGCGGTACTTCTTGGCGATCGAAACCACCAGACGCAGGTTGCCGCCGGAGAGGTCTCGCTTGGCCTGCTCGTACTCCCAGAACACGGTCGCCAGATCCTTGACGCGGCGGAGGAGTTCGGGGGGCTCTTCGAGCACGAGGGATCGGAGGCCTGAGATCTCCTCCTTCATCACCGCGACATCCTCGGGGTTGTAGCGGCGGGGTTGCTTGGCAGCGCGGCGCAGGTCGTGCTCGAGCTCGTGCATCTTCTTGGCGATCGCCCGGAGCTTGCGCATGAGCGGGATGATGCGGCCGGTGCGGAGGCTGAGCTCCTCGGTGAGAGTCGCCATGCGACGGCGGCGGATGACGATGCGGGTCTTGAGCCGGGTCGCCTCGGCGTCGTCGTTGTGGGCACGGGCACGCTCGAGGGTCTGCCAGTCCTGGCGGTTGAGCTCCAGGAGCTTCTCGATGGTGGTGATGTTGCCGGGGATGCGCTTGGCGATCTTTTCCTTGGCGTTGGCCTCGGCGGTCGAGATGCGCATCGTGCGGTCGAAGGGGAGTTCACCGGTCGAGACGAGCTTCAAGGTTTCGACGGCCTGAGTGATGACGTAGTCGCTCTCCAGGCAGCGGCGGCGGAAGATCATTCGCGTCGTCTCGATCTTCTTGGCGAGCCGGATCTCCTCCTCGCGCGAGAGGAGCGGGATCGCCCCCATCTGGGAGAGGTACATCCGGACGGGGTCGTCGATTCTCTTGGCGGAGTCATCCTCGGCGACCGCCTCTTCCAGTTCCTTGCGGAGGGCGGCATCCTCATCGGATTCCTCCTCCCTTTCCTGGTCGGCGGCAGCCTTGAGCTGCATCTGGAGCCAGGCGGATTCGGCGCGGCGCTCTCCGCCGGCGACCGACATGGCTCGCAGGGGGCGGTTGAGGGGTCCGATGTGCCCCGGGAGCGCCGGGGCTGGGTCATCTCCGCCGGCGAGCGAGGCCCGGTGCAGGCGTGCCCGGAACTCGAGCTCATCGATCAGCTCGATGCCCAGACCATCGAGAAGGACGAGCAGTCCGTCGATCTTCTCGGGATCGACGATGTCGTCGGGCAGGATGTTGTTGAGCTCTTCGTAGCTCAGCCATGTGCGGCGCGCTCCGAGGTGAACAAGCTCGGCAACGGCCGGATGAAGATCGGCGATGTGCATGTCGTCTCCGCAAACCTCTTCCGGCCTTGGGGCACCGGGAGAGAACACTAGTCAACACGTTCGATACCTGGCCACTGGTTTGTCCATTCACTCCGATCAGGGTCGACGGGGGAACACCCTAGCGTCCGGCCCGCGGGCTCTGAGCGTCTGCAACTGTCGTTCAAGAACACTGACATCCGCGTTCGGCGATGGATCGGGCACGTCCGCGCGATCCGCCTCCAGCGCACCTGCCGCTTGGCCGCGTCCCTGGTTCGTGGGCGTCGCTTGCGGATTCCGAAGCATCGCCAGCGCCATGTCCTGCTCGATGCGACGCAGGCAGACCGTCCAGTGCTGCTGGAGACGCTCGGGCTTATGCTCGGTCTCCAGCTCCACGCGCTGGCATAGATTGACGGCGGCCTCGACGGCGATCGGATCCTCTGCGGCGGCGTTGAGGACCGTGCGGAGGTCGGGCGTCTGTCCGGCGGCGGCAAGCAGGGGGATCACCGCTGCGATCGCGGCAATCCCGGGCTCGCGGTGCTCACCGGCAAGGGCGGGCTTGAGTTGTTCGGGCAGCGCCAGCCAGAGGGAGCCATCGCAGAGGATGCAGCCCAGGATGTGCTCGCGTGCGGTCAAGGAACCGGAGGCGAGCACGGTGCGCTGAACGGCCTGGGGCTCGGCCTCGATGCGGCGGGGGCGGGCGCCGCGGCCCGAGGGGACCGCAGCACGGATGACGGATTCATCGACACCGGCAAGTTCGGCGAGCCGACGGATGATCATCGCCTGGCGCACCGGGGTCAATTCGGCGAGACCCAGCTCGACCAGGCGGGCGATCTCTTCTTCGATCGCCTTGGCGAGCGCGGACATGCCCGCACCGGCAAGCCGGTCGCGGATGCGCGCGAATCGATAGTCGAGGAGGTCGGTCGAGATTGCCACGGATTTGCGGAAGAGGTCTTGGCCTCCCTCGCGTTTGAGAAGCTCATCGGGATCCTTGGCATCGGTCACGCTCGCCAGGGTGCAGATCCGGACATCCAGCGGCTCGGCGAAGAAGACCTCGACGGCCCGATCGCTGGCTCGCTGGCCGGCCTCATCCCCATCGAAGACCAGGATTACGGTCTCGCAGATGCGGCGGAGCTCGGCGGCGTGCTCGCGCGTCAGGGCTGTCCCGAGGGTTGCGACCGCGTTGGGGAATCCGCCCTGGTGGCAGGCGATCGTGTCCATGTAGCCCTCGGTGATGAGGGCGGTGCGTTCGCGCTGGATCGCCCGTGATGCGATCGTCAGGCCGTAGAGCGTGGAGGACTTCTTGAAGATGCGCGACTCAGCGCTGTTGAGGTACTTGGGCTCATCCTGCTCATCGATCTTGCGGCCGCCGAAGGCGACGATTCGCCCCGCCTTGTCGAGGATCGGGAACATCAGCCGGTTGCGGAATCCGTCGTAGCACCCCGATCCGTCATCCCGGCGCTTCAGGAGGCCTGCATCGATGAACGACTGCTCCCCGAGCCCCTTGTTGCGGAGCGTCAGGAGGAGGCCATCCCAGCGGGCCGGGCTCGCGCCGAGCAGGAACTGGTCCTGCATCTCGGTTGAGATTCCACGCTTCTCGATGATCGCGCGAGCCTCAGCGCCGTGCTCGGGGTGCCTGAGGATCAGCCGGAAGAACTCGGCGGCGGTCTGGTTGGCGCGGAAGAGATCGGCGCGGGAGACGCCCGGCTGCTCATCCTCGCCTGGTGCAGCCTGCCGGAACGCGAACGACTTCTGCGGCGTCAGTTCAACGTTGAAGCGCTCGGCGAGGTACTCGATCGCCTCCCGGAAATCCATCTTGTGGAACTGCTGTATGAATGTGAAGACATCTCCGCTGGCGCCGCAGGAGAAGCACTTGTAGATCCCCTTGGCGGGTACGACGGTCATCGAAGGGGAGTGGTCATCGTGGAAGGGGCACAGGCCCAGGTACTCCCGGCCCTTGGGCTTGAGGGCGATGTGCTCCCCGATGACTCGGACGATGTCGGCGGCATCCCGGACCTTCTCGCGGTCCCGGTCCCTGGCGGCGATGTCGAAGCGCGGCAGAGCGCTCACTCGGTTGACTCCGGCGGCAGAACAGGATGCTCAGCGCAGGTGGACAGGCGCGGGAGAAGTCCGCGTGATCGGTTCGATCTGGTCTTGGCTCGCAATGACAACGGCACCACCGCCACCTTGAGCATCCTGCTCAAAAAACTTCTCGCGGCGGTCCCGCTCGCTCGAAAGTGGTTTGATCTCGGAAAGCCCGAAGGCTCCGGATCCCGTATGTCGAGCGGCAGCACCCTGATTGCTTCAACCGTAGCACAGGTCCGGGCCAATGCCAACGGTGCGATCCATCCGGATCTCCTTTCGTGTGTTTACCCCGTGCCGATTCCCGACTTGCGATCGCCTCCCGGGCAGGGCCGGATAACCAGTCCGGCCGGGCGTGCCCGGGCGGGCAAGAATCGGGGCATGGAACGCCGCCGGATTGTCTTCTCAGGCCGTGTGCAGGGGGTCGGCTTCCGTGCCACCGCACGGTCGATCGCCTGGGACTTTCCGGTTACCGGCTGGGTCCGCAATACCGAGGATGACACCGTCGAGATGGAGGTCCAGGGGGAGTCCACCGAGATCGAGCGGTTCCTGGGGATCCTCCGCGGGCGGATGGCCGGGTATATCCGGTCGGAGAACGCCGAGCCGATCGGGGCGCAGTCGGGGGATGTGGGCTTTGAGATCCGGCGATAGGGGTGGTCGGAGGAGACCGGGTCAGCGGTTGGCAAGGTCGGCAATGACGCGTGCCGGACGCTCCGATGGCTCCCCGGCAAATCCCCACACCGCTGGCTGCTTCACCAGCCCTCGCAGGTGTTCGAGCGGTGCGGAACGATCGGCGCGGAAGTGGATCGCCAGCATCGGCGCACTGGACGTGAAACAGTCCGAATAACTCTTCATGCCGTCGAGCCCGGCAATGAATGAGACCCCGGCGGGGTTGATCAGCGCTGCGAACATCGCGACCTGAGAACCGACAGCGCCGCGGCCGGCAATCCCGATGCGGATGTCCAGTGGAAGGGCAAGCTGACCTGACAGTTCGCGGATCGCCTGAGCGGCGCGGGCGGCATCCCATCCCATCGCCAAGGCGGGCGATGTGCCCAGATATGACATGAGCCGAACGTCCATTCCCGCAAGTTCGCCGACTCCGCGTACATCAATGCACAGGCAGGCGATGCCCGAGGCGAGCAGTGCATCGGCGTCGAACTGGTGAGCGGCGGCGAGCTTGCCGTCCTCGCTCGTGAGGACCACGACGGCGCGTGGCTGGCCTTCCGGAAGCAGCAGGAGTCCTGGGATCGTCATTCCCGGTTCGGATTCTAAGGTGATCCCCCTGCGGCGAGCATCGGCGAGTGGCTGCGGGAGCAGCGTGGCTTTGAGCTCCGAGGGGCCCGGCAAGCCACCGTTGAGTTCGAGGACTTCTTCGAAGGTTCGCACGGTTGCGACCTTCAGACGCTCGGCGGCGATCTCGCGCATGGTGCGCGCGCCGGCGGGCGTTTCGGAGAGGCAGAAAAGGTCCGGCGAGTTGTCTGGATCAGGTGTGAACTGAGGCTCGGTGATGGGATCGCCGTTCCCGACGCCTCGCAGGTGCCTGTCGAAAAACCCCATCGCCGCCTCTCGCATCGGTTGGTTGTAATCGTGTCCGGATTCAACCAGCACGCACGCGGTTCGATCGGCAGCGCCGATCGCTCCGTAGAGGGCTTCGAGCTTCTTTCCCGTCAGGCGAGTGCCATCAGCTGGGAACTCGCGATCGTCGGTAGCACCGATGACCATGACCGGGGCCGGCGCGCGGATCGCCAGCACATCTGCCCGGTCCCCGATCCGAAGCGTGCCGGGGACGTGGTTGCAGAGGCATCCGTTGTGCGGATTGACTTCCAGGCTGGTTGCGTAGCACACGGGGACGGCGACTTTGAAGCGGTCATCGGCGGCGAACGCGTACTGGGTCGCGAGCCCGCCGCCCGAGGTGCCGGTGATGCCGATGCGCGTGGTGTCGGCATCGGGGCGGGTCTCTAGATAGTCGACAGCGCGTATCAGATCCCACACATAGATGCCGGTCGTCGTGCCGGCCGAGAGGGACAGTGAGAGGTCATCGTGTGAACCCGCCCAGCGGCGTTCGATGCGTGTATCGCCCTCGAAGCTATGGCCGGGTGAGTCCACCACGATCGCCAGGTACCCGCGGAGTGCCTGTGATATCGCCCGCATCTGCACGACCGTCTCGGCCTTTTTGTGTGCCCAGTGGCCGTGAGGATTGACGATGACGGGGAATCTCGTGCCGGCGGGGCCATCGGGGACATAGACCAGCGCGGTCACGGGGAAGCCGGGGCGGCTGTCGAACACCAGCTTCTCGATGCGGTAGCCATCTCGCTTGGCGATCCCGGAGATGCGGGGGTTGAGTTCGGTGCGCTCGGGGAGGGGATCGAGGCCCAGGGCCCGCATCAGTTCCGTCTTCTGCTTGCGCTGACGATCGGCAAAGGCATCTTTGGTTGGCGGCACATCCCGGCGTGCCGCAAGGCGCACCTTCTGGTCGAGGTAGGACTTCATCATCCCCAATCCTCGGCCCTCGAGGATGTCATCGGCGATCAGCGGGCCGGGGACAGGTGTGAGGCAGTCGGCTCCCTGCTGGTTTGCGATCACTTCGCCGAGCGTCAGGAAGGGGATGTCGTGGGCGTTGAGGAAATCGGCGAACACGGAGGTCGCCCAGTGCGCACCCTCCGTGCCGGCATCGACGATGACCACAGGCTTGTCGGTTCCTTTCATGGAGAGGAGAGTGCGAAGGGCGTGCGCTGCGGCGGGGATGTTCATGCGCTGCATGAGCCGGGCCTGGACCATCCAGATCTCACCCTTGCCGCGAGTCGCGTGGGCGATCCCGCCGTTGCCCAGGATCTCCCAGCCGGGAGCCGGCGCGAATCGCTGGGCGAGGATGCCACCGGCCTCGATGCGCGGCAGTGAAAGCGTGCCCGCGGGATCGAAAACCGGATCCCCCTCGGGGAGCACCTTGGGCGCTTCGGGACCGAGCCACTTGAGCGGGTAGCGGCCGGAGGCGTAATCCTGCTGAAGGACCAGGAGCGGCAGGCCGCGCTCGACCGCATCCATGAGCTTGCGCTGCTCCCGGAGAGAGAACTGAGTGTGCGAAGTCCAAGCGCGGGTGCAAACCAACATCATCGAATACCGATCCGGGGTGAGGATCTCCGGACGCAGGTATCTCAGCGACTCTTCGCTGCTGTAGTAAGTCGGCGTCGGCCCGGGCCGGCTGGGGATCGCCAGGTATGGCGGACCGGGATCCCAGGATGGGATCCTTCGTATGAGGCCGTTCTGCTCGATCTCGGCGGCGATCGCGTGGCCGGCATCCAGGCGGGCAAACGAAGCGATCCACACCGCATCGGTTCCCTGGGTGGCCTGCACCATCGGAAGCTTGTGAAAGAATGTCGAGCTGGGCAGGGGCTTGTGCAGAAGCCAGGCGCGGGTGATGCCGGCGGCGGGGATCCGGCACGTGATCGACTGCTCCCCCACAGTCCAGGTCAGAGCGGGTGCGGGAAGCGAGGTTCGGGCGGGCCCATCGACGGGCATCGCGGTGCGTCCCTCTGGTGCGGGATAGCGTGCGGCCTCGGCGACCATCTTGGGAAACTCGTTCTTCCAATGGAAGTCGTTGGTGCCAAGGCGCAGGCGATCGGTGAAGGGCTTGTAGTAGTTCGCCTCGGGTGAGTCGCTGAGGCCCCGCCACGCGACCAGCGCCTGGTTCGTGTAGATGCCGGTTTGTCTGAGGGCTTGCTCGCGTTCCTGCTCCGAGGCTTCCGATCGCGCCAACGCCTCCGCAGCGCGGAGCCTCGCTGCGTAGTAGTCGGCCAGGTGTGCGAGCATGGCAGTCGAAGTTGCAATCTCGCGGGCTTGCCCACGCCAGCGCGCTGGAAAGTCGTTCATCGACAGAGTGGCCACCGGCTTGCAGCGATCCCGCAGATCCTCAAGCATCGCCGCCGCATCCAACGGCGTCAGCCGGCCATCGATGCCGCCCGTGGCGCGCAGGGCGAGCATTTCCTTAGCGGACATGAAGACGTGCGAGTCGAAGGGCTCGCGATCCATGAATGCCGCGGTATCGCCGCCCCACTCCAGTTCCGGGGCATGGTTGCGATGATCCGGTCCGAGCGAGTACGCCGAGAAGGCGGTGGGGATCACCCGGCTTGCCGCGTTCCAGGCATCCTCGATCACGCGGGCCTGCGAACCGAATCTGTCGGAGATCCAGGAGCTGAAGACCTCGGGCGGGGTCGCCGGGTCGTAGCCGTATCGGCCCCAGGAGCTGATGAACATCTCATCGCGCTGGTGGATCCAGTCGCACCAGCGATCCGCTTCATTGGCGAGGTAGTATCGCGGCGAGGCTGGAAAGTACGCGTTGATGGGCTCGATCGTGAAGCCGCTGGCCGTCCCGAGCTTCATCGACTGGATCGATCGGCGAACCCACCCCGGATCGTTGAACGGGAAAATGCGGTGCGTGCCGTTGAGCCGCACCTGCCAGACGATCTTGTAGGGTTCGGCCGGCCACGTGCCGGATCCCACTTCGGGACCGATCGGGTTGCCGTGCCACAGGCGGGAGAAGGGGCCGGAGCCGGGATCGCTGAGATAGTCCTCGAAGGAGTAGCTGTACCAGCCGGCGACTCGGCCCCCGGCGATCGGGTAGGGAGGCCCCCACTGCTCACCGTTGTACTTGATCTCCACTGTGAAATCGCTAGATCGGGCGGCGAGCGGGAGCACCTTGGACCGGCGCGTCACCCAGGATCGCGTGACAAGCGGGATTTCTCTGCCGGAGTTCTTGACGGCCTCGATGTAGCAGTTGAAGAACTCACCGCCGTGGCCGCTCTCTCCGATTCGGAAGCCGATCGCATCGAGCGCTGGCGCCAGGCGGATCATCTGTTCGACAGCCTCGCGCGTGTAGTCGTACGCGGTTTTCTCATCCCTGGGGTACGGGGGGTTGGGGTTGTGCAGGATGTGCAGCTTGGCTTCGTAGGCCATCAGGCTGACCCGGATGCCCCGCGCGTGGGCCATGTCGATGATCTTGTTCAGCCGCGCGAGGTTGGCCGCCTTGATGCGCGGATCAACTCCGACCCTGGGGTAGGTGGGGCACTCGACGAAGTACGCGTACAGGTTGGGGGCATCGGTGACGTTGATGTCCCACATCCCGTGCATGTCCAGCCAGTTGAGCCGGGCGCGGGCCATCAGGTCCAGGAGCGTCGTCCAATAGTCATCGTTGGCGAACCACCAGCGGTTTGGATCCGTGAGCGCTGCCGGGTCGGCATCGGTGGTGTTCTTCTGGTAATCCCAGGGGAGTGTGAGGAAGACGTTGAGGCCGCGATCTCGGAGGAACGGGGAGCCCTGGATGGCATCACCCTTGAGCGCGGCAGCGCCGTGCAGGTGGATCCGTTCGGCGAGTTCGAGCGCTCCGTACATCGCCCCGGCCTGGTCGGCCCCCTCGATTACGGGTCGTTCACCATCGCGCCGAATTATGAAGCTCTCAGGTGCGCCACCGGGCATCACCCGCAGGTCGATGCCTTCGGCGTTCGCACCGAGGCCCGAGCCGCGAAGGACATCGGCGAGCTGGCTGCGGCCAAACTCCAGCGGGGAGTCGGGAGCAAACTGATCCGCAGGGACAGAAGGACGAACAAGCGCAATGCACGTGGAAAGGAACGCGGCGATCAGCATGGTCGCACCTGCTTGGATGGGAAAACCCGAGGGGCAGATCAACCCGGCCACCCGGATGTTCCCGCATGGGCACCATACCAAGTCCCGGGGCGTGGCGTCGATGGAACCGGCGCAAAAACAGGACCGGGTGAAGATGCGGCGATCCGGCAGGTCCTGCCTCAATCGCTCTGTGCGCGTGCGGCGATATCCCGTATGCTGGGGCAAAGGGATCTCAAGCCAATGCGACCACTCGGGACAATCTGGCTAACGGTGATCGCCGCCTCCGCGAGCGGGCTCATGCTGGGCGCTGGGGATGAACCGCTCACCGAGCCTGCAACAGCGATCCAGCCCCCCTCGCCGGGCCGGAAGATCGATTATCAGCACGATGTCCGGCCCATCCTCGCCAAGGCCTGCTACGAGTGCCACGCCGGCCGCACCCGTCGCGGGGGGCTGCGGCTGGATTCCCGTGCCGATGCCATGAAGGGGGGTAAGAGCGGAACAGGGATCGTGCCGGCGAACCCCGATGGCAGCCTGCTGCTGCGGCGGGTGCTGGGGCTTGATGATGAGGACCAGATGCCTCTGGAGCAGGATCCGCTGCCGCCGGAGGAGATCGAGACGCTGCGGCTGTGGATCGAGCAAGGGGCGGTGTGGCCGGATGCGCACGCCGGGGAGGGAGCCTCCGCGCATTGGTCGTATGTCGCGCCGGTCGAGCCACCCCTTCCGGCGGTCGGAAACCAGGACTGGTGCCGCAACGGCATTGACAGGTTTGTGCTCGCGAGGCTCGATCAGGAGCACCTTGCTCCTTCCGCCGAGGCCGACCGCGCCCGGCTCATCCGCCGGGTATCACTGGATCTGATCGGGTTGCCACCATCCATAGACGAGGTTGATGCCTTCATCGCCGATCAGAGCCCTGATGCCTACGCCAAAGTCGTCGAACGCTTGCTCGCCTCCCCGCGTTACGGGGAGCGCTGGGCTCAGCCATGGCTGGATCTGGCTCGTTACGCCGACACCAACGGTTATGAGAAGGACCTGCCGCGATCGCTGTGGCCGTGGCGGGACTGGGTGATCCAGGCGCTCAACGACGACATGCCGTTCGATGAATTCACGATCGAGCAGCTCGCCGGGGATCTGCTGCCCGATGCCACGCGTTCCCAGCAGATCGCCACCGGCTTTCACCGCAACACCATGCTTAACGATGAGGGCGGCATCGACCCCGAGGAGTTCCGCGTGGTCGCCGTCGTCGATCGGGTCAACACGACGGCGACCGTGTGGCTCGGCACGACGATGGCCTGCTCGCAGTGCCACGATCACAAGTACGACCCGATCTCCCAACGCGAGTACTACGGCTTCCTTGCGTTCTTCAACCAGACAGAGGATGTCGGCGTCGGCAATGGTCCTTACATCCAGGTGCCCACCCCGCAGCAGGAGAGCCAGCTTGGCGCATTGCGGTTACAGATTGCCGAACTGCAGAAGGCAACCATCAACGGGGACCGGGATGAGGGTCAGGAGGTGTGGGAGACGTTGACGCGGGCGATGCTGGAGCAGGCGAACCTGGAAGATCGCCCTCGCCACCACTACACCTTCGACGGCGATACGGGGGAGGCCGTGACGGATAGCGGCAGGGAGCCGCACAACGGCAAGATCAGCGCCGATCCGGATCAGCGTCGCGTGCCGGGCATCAGCGGAGACTCGGTGAAGCTCGATGGCGGTGCGCGCGTGGATTGTGAAGGTGCCGCAGGGTTCGAGCTGACCGATGCGTTTTCGTATGGGGCGTGGGTGAGGCTCGCGGGTTCGGGGGCGATCGTTGCTCGTATCGATGACACCGCCGCGTTCCGCGGCTTTGACCTCTTCAACAACAACGGCAAGCTCGAGGCGCACTTCATCCATGAGTGGCCCCACGATGGCCTCAAGATCGAAACGCATGAAAGTGTCGAGCTGGATCGCTGGCGACATGTGATGGTGACGTACGACGGCACGGGGACCGCCGCTGGTGTCGCGATCTTTGTAGATGGCGTTCCGCAGAAGCTCGACATTGCCTATGACACGCTCAAGAACACCATCCGGACGGAAGTCCCTCTCAAGATCGGCTCGCGCCATGGGAGCGGGATGGTCAACGGACAGATCGATGATGTCCGGATCTATGACCGGCTGCTCTCGGCGGACCAAGTGCGGCTCCTGACTCTGAACCACCTGCTCCCGGTGCTTGCGCAGGCGCCGGGCGAGCGTACCGATGCGGATCGACTGGCTGTACGGACCGCTTATGTGCGCGCCACGCCGGCATTGGATGCAAAGTTTGGACAGATCGACGTGCTGGAGAAGGAAATCGGCTCGCTGCCCATCCCAACGACGATGGTCATGAAGGAGCGACTGGAAAAACGGCCCGACCACATCATGGTTCGCGGGGATTTCAGAACCAAGGGCGAGACGGTCGAGCCGCTGACGCCCAAGGCGCTACACGCGTTCCCTGACGATCTCCCGCGCAACCGGCTGGGGCTGGCGAACTGGCTTACAAGCCCCAAGAACCCGCTGATCGCCAGGGTTGCCGTCAACCGCGCGTGGGAGGCGTTCTTCGGGGATGGGCTGGTGCTTACCGTCGAGGATTTCGGCTCACAGGGGGATCTGCCGACTCATCCTGAACTGCTGGATTGGCTGGCGAGCCAGTACATCGAGCGCGGCTGGAGCACCAAGGCCCTGCACCGGCTGATCGTGACTTCGGCAACCTATCGCCAATCGTCCAAGGTCTCGGCGGCGCTGCTGGATCGGGATCCGTACAACCGGCTCTTTGCCCGAGGTCCGCGTGTGCGCATGGAGGCCGAGATGGTGCGCGATAACGCGCTGGCGATCGGCGGGCTGCTCAGCGCCAAGATCGGGGGACCCAGCGTCTTCCCACCGCAACCGATGGGCATCTGGGTGGACAGCTTTGCGAACTTCGACACGCCCAATGAGAAATGGGTGGATGCGACGGGAGAGGACCGCTATCGCCGGGGGATCTACACCTATTGGCGACGCAGCGCTTCGTATCCAAGCAGCCTGACCTTTGATGCGGCCCGGCGCGATGTGTGCGTGGTGAAGCGGTCACGCTCGAACACGCCGTTGCAGGCGCTGGCGACGCTGAACGATCCGGTGCATGCTGAGGCGGCGATCGGGCTGGCGAAGCGGATGATGCGTGAAGCCCGCGGCCCGGATGCTGCGTTGCGCGCTGCTCACGGGTTCCGTCTCTGCGTGGCCCGCCAGCCATCCGCCGACGAGATCTCCGACCTGATGCGGCTGTTCGACCGGACGCTGGTCCGCTTCCAGGCAAGCCCGAATGGGATCGACAAGCTCATTCATCAGGGCGGCCTCGATGTCGCGGGGTTGGATACGGCTGAACTTGCGGCGTGGGTGGTGATTGCGAACGTGATGTTGAATCTTGATGAGACGATCAACCGTTGATGGAGAATCGGAAGCCCTGATGCGATCCTTCCACGAACGACAACTCCTCACCCGCAGGCACTTCTTCGGCCAGGCAGGCATGGGGCTCGGCGCGATCGCGCTGGCCTCGCTCCTGGATCGCCGGGCGTTCGCCGGGCAGCCGGCCCCGCGTCCGGGCCCGCTGACTCCCAAGCCGACGCATTTTCCGCCCCGCGCCAAGGCGATCATCTACCTCAACCAGACTGGCGCTCCCTCGCAGTTCGACACCTTCGAGGTCAAGCCCCTGCTCGACAGACTCAACGGGCAGCCGGTCCCCGATGAGTACATGAAAAACCAGCGTTTCGCGTTCATCGCCGAGGGCAAGCGCCCCAATCTGCTGGCGTCGCTGTGGAAGCTCGAGAAGCGCGGGCAGTCGGGCGCGCCGGTCTGCGAGCTGCTGCCCAACATCGCCAACATAGTCGACGATGTCACGTTCATCCGCGGCATGCACACCGATGAGATCAACCATGTGCCCGCCGAGCTGCTCATGCAGACCGGCTCCCCTCGCATGGGCCGGCCGGTCATGGGTTCGTGGGTGACGTACGGGCTGGGCAGCGAGTGCGCGGACCTTCCAGGCTTTGTCGTGCTCACTTCCGGCAAGGCCAGCCGATGCGGCACAAGCTGCTGGAGCAGCGGGTTCCTGCCCTCGACATATCAGGGTGTTCAGTTCCGATCCCAGGGGGATCCGGTGCTGTATCTGTCGAACCCCGACGGCATGGATCCGGAGATTCGGCGCGATTCGCTCGACACGATCGCCGATCTCAACCGCCGCCAGCTCGCCGATGTCGGTGATCCCGAGATCGCCAGCCGCATCGAGGCCTTCGAGCTTGCCTACCGGATGCAGACGAGCGTGCCTGGCCTGATGGATTTCTCCGATGAAACGCAGGAAATCCGGGACCTCTACGGCACCGAGCCGGGGAAGGTCTCGTTCTCCAACAACTGCCTGCTCGCCCGGCGGCTGGTCGAGCGCGGGGTACGATTCATCGAGGTCCACCACGGCGGGTGGGATCACCACGGCGGCGGTGACCAGAACCTGGTGACGGGGATGCCCCAGCGCTGCACCGAAGTCGATCGCGGCACCATGGCCCTGATCACAGACCTCAAGCAGCGCGGGATGCTCGATTCGACGTTGGTCATCTGGGGCGGGGAATTCGGCCGCACACCGATGATACAGGGGGCGTACAACAAGGATGACATGGGCCGGGACCACCTGCGGACCGCCTTCACGATCTTCATGGCCGGCGGTGGGGTCAAGCGCGGCTTCTCGTTCGGAGAGACCGACGACCTGGGCATGAGCGTGGTGAAGAACCCCGTACACGTCCATGACTTCCAGGCGACCGTGCTGAACCTATTGGGGCTGGACCACACGCGGCTGACGTACAGGTTCCAGGGCCGGCAGTTCCGGCTGACGGATGTCGCCGGCAATGTCGTCCATGACATCATCGCGTAAATGACCCGGGCACCCATGCAACCAGGTTCACGGCGCGACGGTACACTCCGACACAGGAGCACATACGCATGGGAACTCATCCCGCGGTTCGGACTTTGTCCGCAATACTCTGCTCGCTTGCGGGCTTGCTCGCGGCATGCTCATCGTCCGGTGACAAGTCTGCATCCAGCGCCAAGGCGCAACCTGCAGCGCCGGTGGCCACCCCGACCGCCACGCCCGCGGCCGATGATCATTCCGAGCACGCGCTCCATAACGTGCATCGCATCGGCTCCAAGCTGATCTCCGGCGGTGTTCCCGATGGGGATGCGGCCTTTGATGAACTGGAGGCGATGGGCGTCAAGACGATCATCTCGGTCGATGGGGCTCTTCCCGACCTGGACCGAGCCAAGGCGCACGGGATGAGATATGTGCATATTCCGATTACGTACTCCGAGGCCAACAAGGACCAGCAACTGGCGATCGCCCGCGCGGTGCGCGACTTGCCCGAACCGATCTACCTGCATTGCCACCATGGGAAGCATCGCGGTCCCGCCGCCGCCGCTTCCGCCGCGATCCTGCTTGGTGAGATCACGCCCGAGCAGGGTGTCGCCTGGATGAAGAACGCCGGGACAGCGCCGACGTATAAAGGGCTGTATGCCTGTGTCGCCAACGCCGCCGTGGCATCCGCGGCCGCGCTGGATGCCGCGCCATCGGACTTCCCCAGCGTTCACAAGCCCCAGGGCATGGTCGCCGCGATGGTGGACATCGAACACATCAACAACCTTATGAACGATGTCCGCGCGGCGGGCTGGAAGGTGCCGGAGGACAGCCCCGACCTGGTCCCGGCCGCCGAGGCTGGACGCCTTGTCGACAACCTGCGCGTGAGCGGAGAGACTCCGGAGTCAAAGGCGCTCGGGCCGGACTACGCGAGCAAGCTTGCCGATGCGATCAAGATTGCTTCCGGCTTCGAAGAGGCCCTCGTGCGCAATGCGCCCAAGGAAGATCTGGAATCGGCATGGAAGCTGGTGACGGCTTCGTGCAAGGATTGCCACGTGGCGTATCGGGATAACAAGCGCTGAAGTCGGAAAGAAGACTCACCACAGAGGCACAGAGATCACAGAGGGGATGACCCAAACCCGAATTCAGGTCCAGACTTGAGTTCCGGAGTCGTCGCGTACCTATCGCCCACGATGTTTTCTTCTCACTGCCCTCTGTGCCTCTGTGGTGAGTCTTCTTTGTCTTTGCGTGTCTTGCGAGAGCTGCGATGCCGCGATTCGTGGGTCTTATCCATCCGCGGTCGCGTTGGGCGCGGGCTGCTTGCGTGACTTGATCAATTCCGGCAGCAGCGCCAGCGAGATCTTGCCATCGGCGGTCCGGGGGATCAGCGAGGCGAGGTCGGATCTGATGCTCTCGAGCGCGGGCTTGCCCTTGATGGTCAGCAGGATGTACGCACCCACGCAGTAGGCCAGCGCGTGCAGGCCGATCATGAGCGTCGAGAAGCCCCAGGGCTCGCTGCCGATCGATCGCTTGGCGTTCAGTACAGGGTCTTGGGCCATGTGCTGATCCCATGACTGATTCCCAGTCACCATCGGTTCAATCTGGGAACACAGCCCGCGGTTTGCCCAGTAGTCGACTATCAGCCACTGGGAGATCGCCTTGCTGATAGGGTGGTTCGTGGAATCAAAGGCGGCTGCGCCGATAAACGTGATCTGTGCGATCAGGATGGGGATGAGGATGTACACTGCCTTCTCGCTGGAATCGACCGCCGACGAGACAAACAGGCCCAGTGCGACGGCAGCGATGCCGATCACGCTGAGTGAGATTATCAGCGGTGCCAATCCGACCGAGAGGGCCGCTACGGCAACCTTAGTCATAACGCCCAGGACGATTGCGGCGATCACCGCGAGCGTGCCTAAGGGAACCAGCTTGCTGAGTATGTACGGGATCACCTCGATCCCCGCGAACCGTTCGTGTCGATAGAGGTCCGTTTCCTTGACGATCTCTCGCACCGCCAGGAACGAACCGATGAGGACCGAACTGACAGTCAGAAGCAGCAGTATTGTGCCCTGCTGCTTGCCCTTTTCCTTGAACAGCGGATCGGTGATGTCGCCCATGAACTTGCCCGGATCGGACGCGTACACGGCTTTGGGCGCTTCGGTGTCGAAGGTCGCCTGCGCATCGCTGACGCCCTTGGCGAGCGAGAGGTTGAGCAGGACGATGACGATCGCGATCAGGGGGGCCATACCCAGCACCAGGCCCAGGCCCTTGATGTCGGCCTTGAGCAGTTGCGTATAACGCGACATCAACAGCGGGAACTGCCTGCGGATCTCCGTCCATCGCCGGCGCCACTTGCCGTGATCGGGCGGAGGGGGTGGGATGGTCCCGGGCGCGCGGCGAGCGCCGCCCGCAGGCCGGAATTCCCGCGCCCACTGCTCCCCTGTCTTCTGTCCGCGGAGCTGTTCCTG
This sequence comes from Phycisphaerales bacterium, assembly GCA_020847535.1. GTDB lineage: Bacteria > Planctomycetota > Phycisphaerae > Phycisphaerales > UBA1924 > JAEUJB01. The sequence continues at coordinate 29,180 of JADLBU010000063.1, read as the reverse complement.
CTGTTCGAGCTGATGCCGCAGCGATGGCACGCGGAAGTGGTCCTTGAACTGCTGCGGGGATCCGAAGAACGCGACCCGTCCCTCGATCAGGTACAGCCACTTGTCGCACTTCTCCAGGTCTTCGAGGTGGTGCGAGATGAGCAGCAGCGTCTGGCCGTTGTCCGCGAGCTCCCGGAACAGCCTCATGAACTTGCAGTGGGTCGGCAGGTCCAGCGCGGTCGTGACCTCATCCAGCAGCATCACCGGGGGGGAGCTGAGCAACTCGACCGCAAGCCCAACGCGGCGCTTCTCACCGTCCGAGAGCGTCTTGATCGCCTTGTCGCGGCCAAGGGAAAGGTTGACAATGCGCAGCACACGGTCGATGTTGGCATCGATCTCGGTGGGCGTGGCATCGCTCCCCAGCCGCAGGCGGCTGGCATATCGCAAGCCGTCGATCACCGTCAGCGGATCGTGCAGCGTCAGCCACGAAGGAACGTACCCAACCGATTTCTTCAGCGATTCGGAGCGGGTTGCAAAGTCGTTGGAATCGTACAGAACCTGACCCTCGGCGATCGGCGCCCGGCCGCACATCGCGTGCATAAGCCGGGTTTTGCCGGAGCCCGAGACACCCAGCAGGGCGACCAGCTCTCCCGGCTCGATCGTGAAATCGACGTGCTGGAGGACCAGGCTCGAGCCGCGTCCGGGGACCGCGACATTGCGCACTTCAATGGTGACGCCCTTGCCGCGCGGGCGGGAGCTCAGCTCCCCGGCGGAGTAGCGGAGCTGGTACCCCCCCACCGTGACGACATCTCCGTTCTCCAATGGCGTCAGCTTGCGGATCCGCTCCCCGTTGACGAACGTGCCGTTGCCCGAGCCCAGATCCATCACCGCCCACCCGCCCTGCGTGCGGCGGAAGCGGGCGTGCGTGCGTGAGAGCAGGAGATCCTCGGTCAGGGCAAAGTCGCATTCGGGGGCGCGGCCGATGGTGCAGCTCGGGGCTTTGAGCACGATGACGACGTCTGCGAGCTTTGCGCGATTGTCGCCGGGGCGCTTGTCCCAGAACCCGGCGTTTGCGTCACCATCGTGGCGTTGCAGCACGGTGACCGCGGGCGCATTGCCCGCCTCGCGCCTGGGCATCGTCTGTTCATCACTGGACACATGCTTCACCGGCGGCGTCGGAGCTTCGGGACGGCTGATACGGATTTCGACCAGCACATCTCCCAGGTGCAGGCGGTGTCGCCTGCCCTTCAGCTCCCGCTCAACCTGCGCGGGCACATCCCGGCCATCGATCCGCGTGCCGCTCGAGGATCCCAGATCCATCACGCACAGCGCTCCGGCGCCGTTGTGGCTGAGCGTCAGGTGTCGGCGGCTCACCGTCGGGTGATTGATATAGATCGGGGCATCCTCAGCGCGGCCGATCACCAGGCCCTTGATGTCGGCGAGCGGACCGAGGGGCTTGGTGATCTGCTCCGCACCCTCACCGATCACAAGCGTGACTTCCGCGACCTCGCTCACGCAAACCTCCCCGCGCCGGGGTCTGGAACCGGATGATCCGGATCCCCGGCCCACACGTGATATCGCGTGTCACCAGAACTTGCAACCGAGACCGACACCCACCCCGTGCTGCACGGGGTGGGAACCCACGACGGTCCACAGGATCAGCTTACTGAGTTCGCGTCCAGGTCACGGTGAAGACGGGATCCCCGGGGCGCTTGATCACGCTGGTCCATGTGTCCGCATCTGGGAATCCAAGCTCGGCGTTGTCGATCATCTTGGTGCCCTTCATGCCCGGATCGAGGATTACCGACTCCGGGAACGTGATCGACAGCGATGGAGATCCGATCTGCACCTTCCAGATGAAGGTCGCATCCACCGTCTTGCCTGTCGAATCGGTGAACGGCACCGTGACTTTTTCACCGGCCTTGATCGCCGGGAGCGTCACCTGCAGCGCGACCGCCTTGCCGTTGGAGGCGACGAACGAGCCGTTCCAGGTGCCATGGGTCGCGAAGTTGGCCGGCAGGACGGGTGGGTTGCCGGCGGGCGGCACCGGGCGCTTGGAATCCAGCCAGTCGGCGATCGTGATCTGACCGGCGTTGCGTGCCTCCTCGGCCGGAGTCCGCCCCGCCTTGTTGCGCAGCAGCAGCGTGTTGGCCTCGTTGAACACCGTCTGGACGATCTGGAGATCCCCGCCCAGCGCCGCTTGGTGCAACGCGACATTTCCCGACGCATCGGCCCTGGTCACACTCGCCCGTGCCCGCAGAAGCATCTGGGCAACCTCTCCCTGCCGGCTCAGCAGCGCCACGTGAAGCGGAGTCTGGCCATCGTTGTTGAGCACATCCACCTGCCCGTCACGCTGCACCATGCGGGTCGCCTGGTCCAGATCCCCTGCCTTGGCAGCCATGTGCAGGATCGAATTGCCCGCCGCATCCTTGCAATCCAGCGCCCAGCCCCTGTCGGCCAACCGCCGGACCATCGAGTCGCGCACGCCGGCTTCGAGGCCCGCATCGGCCAGCACCATGCACAGGGCCGTCTGGCCCGCGCTGTTGATGGCCTTGGGGTTCACGCCCTTGGACCGCAGCAACGTCCCGAGCAGGGCCTCATCATGGACGAGGCAGGCGTTGTGGATCGCCGACTGACCCGCAGAGTCCGTCCAATTGACATCGGCGCCGAGGAAAATCAGCCGATCGGCCAGCGCGAGCTGTGCCGCCCGGTCCGGATAGCTCCGGGACTCCAGCAGAGCGCGCAGAGCGCTGAGCTTGTTGGCCTGCTGAGCAACCGAAGCGCCCTCATCAAGGAGCACACCGGCCGCGGCAATCCTGCCATCACGGCATGCGACGGTGAGCAGCGTGTTGCCATCCTTGTCGATCGCCTCGCGGATCACCGGCCCATCGGTGCTACGCAGAATCGCACGCAGTTGATCGGCCGAATCAGCGCTGACCAGATCCCAGGCGGTCGGCGGCGTCTGGGGTTCTTTAGGCTGTATCGGCGGGTTGACAGGAGGAGTGACGGGCGGTTCCACCGTGATCGGCTTGGTCTCATCCTTGTTGGTATCGACCAGTGCCTGGAGCTTGTTGTCGGAGTCCTTCTTGGCGGAATCCGTCTTGCCCCCACCCATGATGCTCTGCGCAGCAGCGACGATCTGCGGGCCGAAGAACACACCCACCGCGACCAGCAGCGCCAGCGATCCAACCACGTACGCCATCTTGCGGCCGTGCGGAGGCGATACCGGCACGACAGGCTCCGCCGAATGGATCGCCGCCCGCACCGCCTTGGCAAACTCTCCTGCGCTCTGGTACCGAGCCTCGGGGTTGCGATCCAGCACGCGCCGGATCGCCTGATCGATCCCCGTGGGGACATCCTCCCGCGCCTGGCTGGGCCAGCGGAACGCATCCTGACCGGCCATCAGCGCTGAGAAGTCCGGCTTCTCTCCCACCAGCAGCTCGTACAGCACCACACCCAGCGCGTAGATATCGGAGCGATGGTCGGCCTTGCTGGCATCGCGACGCTGCTCGGGGGCCATGTACCCCTCGGACCCCATCTGCGCGCCCTGCATCGTCATCGTCGGGCCGGAAGATTCGCCCTTGCGGATCCCGGCGAGCCCGAAGTCCGCCAGCAGCACACGCTGCTGCGAATCGATCAGGAAATTGGAGGGCTTGACATCCCGATGGATGATCCCGCGGCCATGGGCGTACTCGAGCGCTGACGCCGCCTGGTCGATGATGCCCGCCGCATCCTCGAGCGTCAGCGGACCCCGTTCCTGGATAAGATCGTGAAGCGACATCGCCCGGCCACCGGGGCCTGACAGCAGCGCCATCACCAGGTACAGGAATTGCCCCTCCTGTCCCGCATCGTACACGCGGACAATATTGGGATGCTCGAGCTGCGCCAGCGTCTGCGACTCGCGCTTGAAGCGCTCCACGAACTCCGGATCCTCCGCCAGATCATCGGGCAGCACCTTGATCGCCACATCGCGCCCGAGGCTGAGCTGCTCCCCGCGATACACGCGGCCCATCCCGCCAGCGGCGATGAACGAATCGATGCGGAACGCCCCGTTGCCGATGAACTGGTCGAGCAGGGCCTCGGGGTTGCTCCGCCCCGCCGATCGCGGCGCGGTCTTGGGCTTGACCTTCGTGACATCGATCGACGATGCCAGGCTGTTCTCAGCCCCGCAGGCCTTGCACGCCACGGTGCGCTGATCCAGGCGCGAAGCTTCCGGGAGGTCCGCATCGCATACTTTGCATTTCATTGGTTTCCCCGCTTTCCCGAGACGCGTTCACCAACATCCGCACCTGAAATTATGGCGATCTGATTCGCGGCGACCAATTCAAAACTCCGGCTCGCCCTACTGGCTCGCCAAGCCCCGATTACCACATCCCGACCACCACACATAGACCAAACCCGAGGACATCGCGCACACGATCACCGGTTGTCTGCCCGGGCACGGATCTTGGCGATCTGAGCCATTCGATGCGCGACCCGCTCTTCATCCCGCTCCCCGGTCAGCATTGGATTCCCTCCGCTGGGCGCCGGCCCGGATGACATGCCCGCCGCTGCATTCCCTACAAGCCCCTCGTCCGGGTTGTCGGCCGGGGAGGAATCGAGTTGTCCGGATTCCGCATCCGCGCTTGGGGGAACTCGGCCACCGCGCGGCGATACCTGGCGGTCGTGTACTTCCCGAATCGCCGGCGACGGCGCGGTGATATTGATGCGACGCTCTGTCGGCGCTGCCGGTGCAGGCGGCGGCGAAGGAGGCAATGGCACTGGAACTGGCCTGGATGCGGGCGCGGGAACAGCCGGGGCGGGCGGTGTTGGCAACGTCAGCTTGATCCGCCTCCCGGGGCTTGCGACCTCGACGATCTTCGGCGCGGGCGGAGTTTGCGGTTCCATCGGCGCTGCGGGCTGAACGGTGTCTGCGACCTCCGGTTGCTCCGTGACCGGTGTTGCCGGTTCATCGACGTCACTCAACGGACCCGCGACCCAGACCGTCGTGTCAATCAGCGTTGCCAGCATCTGCTCATCCACGTTCTCGCCCGACACATCATGCTCGATCGCCGGCGCGTTGTTGATGAACAGGTAGCGATCAATCGCTCCCGACTGCACGAGCGATCCGGCCAACTCCCACGCGGATGGATCCTCGTTGCCCGGCTCAATGATGTCCGCCGCCGACATCAACCCGACGATGCATGTCCGATACCCGGCGACCTTGGCACGAGCGCACACGCCCGCCGCATCATCCGGAGCTTGTACGACGACATTGCACCGCCGACCGATCGCGACATCCAACATCCGGCTCGCGGCATATCCCGCATCTCGCCATACATGCTCTGGAACCGGTAGCGATTCCTCGAGATCGACTGCATCCGGATGGAGCAGGGCGATCTCATCCTCATCCACGACGACCGCCGGAGCGCCCCGCTCCCCCAAGAGGCCGCACAGCCACTCGACGATCGCGCTGCGGTCCCTGCCTGGCCAGCCGATGACCACGATCGCCATCGGCTCAACCGCCGGGATCGCCGGATCGGAGTACGCGGCGATCACGCGGGATTCCCAGTGGGCATGCTCGATCGAGTTCATGCGTCGCCCAACCCCAGTTCGTGCTGGACCTCGATGATTTCAGCAGCAAGGGCCTGCCGGGCAACCTGATCCCCGGCGATCTGCGCTTGCCGATCCATCGCCCAGAGCCTGCCGAGCGCGATCAGCCGTGGCGCACGTCGGTCGGCGGAGTCGCAGAGATACTCCCAGCGTCCCGGCTCATCCAGCATCGCGTTGAATCGCTCGGCGATGTCCATCGGTACGGCTCCTCGCAATCCATCACCGGGATCGCTGGCGCGGCTGCTGCTGCTGGCGCTGCTGCTGTTGCTGCTGGGCCTTGCCCTCTGCCTGCTGCTTGCCCCGCTGGTCGGCCTGTTGGCGCTGCTGTTGCTGTTGCTGACTCTTCTTTTCGGCGGGCTGCTGGGAGCGCTGCGCCGGGCGGGCTCGCTCCTGCTGTTGCCGCTGCTGCTGTTTTTGGCGCTGTGCGGCCTGGCGCTCCTGGGCTGTTCGCTGCTGCTGGGCACGCTGGCCGGCTTCCTGCTGGCGCTGCTGTTGCTGACCTCGCCCTTCGGCGGGCGCGGCCGATCGCTGGCGCGGCTGTTGGGCCTGCTTCTGCTGGCGGGCCTGCTCGGGCTGTCTGCCCTGGGCTTGGCGCTGAGCTCGCTCCTCGGACTGCCTGCGAGCCTGCTGCTGGGCCCGCTCCTGGGATGGGCCTTCCTGCCGTCGCTGGGGACTCTTCTGAGCCTTTGCCTGCTCCTGCTGTCGAGCCTGGGCCGCCTGCTGCCGGGCCTGCTCATCGGAACGACCGTGGCGATCCGCCATCTGCGCCTCCCTTCGCTTCTCGGTGCTGAAGTTACCCGCAATCAGATCGTGAGACACCCGAGTCTTGCCGGTCGATGTCTTGACTTCCAGAATCTGACCATTGCCATCCCTTGCCTCGATGGATCTTGATTGCTCCCGGTCTGGGGCCGCTTTGGAGTTGCCGATCCTGGTCTTGGCCTCGATCGACACCGGCTCTCCGGACTTGTTGACATGGGCGGCGATCCCATCTTCTGTATTCTTCCATCCCTGACCGCGGTTCATCTTCCAGTTCTGAAGCTGGAGGTTGTAGGGCTCGGCCGGATCCACTCCGTACCTCGAGGCAATCAGGTGCCCGGCATCATCCCCCTGACCGGCGCTCAAGTCGCTCTGGTGATCCTTGGCAACCTTCTTGCCGATCTCGGTATCGGCTCGCCAATCGATGGTCTTCTCCCGCGGATGAACCGTGCCGCGTCCGGTCACTTCCATCGACGGCTCGCCGCGCCGATTCGTGCCCTCTCGGGTTTCGAACTGGAACTCCCCGCGGCGATCCTGCTTGTAGCTCCACGACTTGGAATCCCCGTTGAGCCGCGCCTCCTCGGCCCGCATCGCGTTCCACTCGACCTCGCAGCGGCGGACATGCCCTGCGCGATCCCCGGCAAGCGGCGACTTGCCATCGGCCTGTTTGCCGTGGTGCGCCCAATAGAACTCTTCCTCCTTGGTTCGCCGATCGGCGGCGATCGCCGTCGATCGGTCCTGCGGATCCTGGATTCGTGTGTACTTGTCGTCGTTCCGCAGGCGTTCCTGCTCGCGCTCGCACTCGGCAATCCGGGTCCGGCGATCAGCCTCGGCGGCTTGCCGCGTGCGCTCCTGCTCGCTGTGACTCTCTTCGGTCATGGCGTGTGCTCCACGAGTAACCCCATGCACCCGGGCAACCTCAGAGGATCCCCGGGACCATCCACCAGTACCACTTCATCACCATCCCCCACAGCATCCCCTTGATCCAGGGAAGAATGCAGCAGAACGCGATCAGAAGGATGATCCCCCACATGACCAGTCGCCTCAGCATGGCCCGCCTCCCGGGAATTGTCGGTTGCAGTCTCCCAAAGTTGTCATAGCGGATGCACCTTCCATCGCAGCCTCTGGTGCTCGATCTGTCCGCGCGAGGCCAGGTGCACGATCGCCTCGCAATGGTCCGAGCTTCCGATCGCCGGCACCGTCAGGGCCGCAAACGCCTCGGGCCTGATCTTGAAGTCGTACTGATAATTGATCTGCGCCCCCGGGGCCCCCTTCTGCCTCCCCACGCCCAGATCCCCCACGCTCACACCGCCCGTGCTCATCATCTCCTGCCCGAACTGCTCGGCGGCGTACTTGTTGGTCTGCTCATCGGTGTTGCGCAGGAAGACCTTGATCGCGCAGTTGCCCAGCAGGTTGTCCACCAGCTCCTTGCGCTCGGCGTACTTGAGCAGCGAGGGGATGTTCTGGGTCGCGATGATGTTCGCGTGGTTGCTCTGCCGGGATCGCTCGAAGAAATCCGCATCCCCCTTGCCCTTGGTGGTCGTGTAGTAGCACTGGAACTCATCGCAGAAGAAGAACGTCGGCCGGGGCTTGCGGACTCGCTTGAGCACCTCCCGGAAGTACTCGAGCTTCAGGAACGTACACACCATGCGCGACATCGATTCCTTGTCGGCGATCGGCATGTGAACGTACAGCAGCCTTCCCTGGTCGATCATCTCCCCCAGCGTGACGCTGGATTTGCCGGAGAAGAGCGTCCGGTACGGATCCATCAGGAACGGGTCGATCATGTTGGTCAGGGTGGACTGGACCGATGTCTTGGTCTGGTCCGCCAGCTCCAGCCATTCATCGGCGAAGAAGTCCAGCGTTCCCTCATCGTCCCGGGACATCCGCCGCGGATCAAGCTTGTCGGTCCGCTGCGCCAACGCCTTGGTCGAGGATGCAAGCCTTGCGATGTCCTCCAGGTCCGGCGGACGGCCCGCGTTGGTCGCCCGCACCAGCCGGATCGCGTGACGCATGAACTTCCGCGCTGCATCCAGGAAGTACGAATCCTTGTCCGACTTCTGCCCCAGGCACTCCATGACCGCCGCGAAACGCGAAGCGATCTCGAGTTCATCGTCCTTGCTGTCCAGCGGGTTCCAGCGGATGCTCCGGCCCGGCTGAGCGGGGTCAATGATGAGCAGGTCGCGCCTTCGCCCCGTCCGCTCGCACAGCCCCTGGATCTTGTCCAGAAAATCTCCCTTGGGATCCAGGATCAGGCCTCCGACTTTCTCGCGCGAATCGCTGGTGGAGCTGAGCATGCCATCCAGCAGCGCGTTGAGGACGCACACCGTCTTGCCGGTCCCCGACTGCCCAAAGACCACCGAGTTCTTGTAAAAATCGTCGAATGTCCATTCGTAGCCGCCGGCTGTGAACTCCCGCTCCCCGCGCACCGTCACGGGCTCGTCGGGCTCGACCGTCGGCATCCCCGGATCGATCGCCTCGGCCTTGAAGTCCGATGTCCCGGCGATCTCCTGGAACATGCGTCGCCGCTGCGTCACTTCCGCAAACCGCGCTCCCATCACCGCCGGCATCACCAGGATCGCGATCCCCGAGATCCACATCGCGGGCTTGGCGATCCCCGCCAGGGGATGCAGCCCCTGCCACCACAGCCGCATGACCATGATCGCGACCGAGAGCACGAATACCAGCAGTATCGGGACGACGATTCGCGCCAGCGCATCGACCGAGTAGAGGTAGCTCTGCCAGGCCTTGCGCATCCCCGCCGGGCAGTGCGCGTACTTCCATTCAAACAGTGTCCGCATGTACAGCGATCGCGGATACATCATCTTGAACAGGAGCACCGTCCACGCGACAAAGTACCCCAGCGTCATCAGCATCCGCATCTTGCTGTGCGGTGTGTACGGCTTGGGCAGGATGTGGATCAGCACGATGCCAGCCGCGCACACGATGACCGGCGTCAGAAACGCCCGGCGGACCTGCAGGACTCTTTCCTTGGTCGGGATGGTGCTGCTCATCGAGTGCTGACCGCGATCCCTCACTCATGTGGAGGGCTCACGCCGGTTCCACTCCCAGGTCACCGATCTCATCCACGTGCAGCTTGACCTTCTTGAGCCCCGCACGCCTCGCGGCATCCATCGCATCCCCGAGCATCTCGTTGATGACCCGGTCCAGCTCGCGCACACCGAAGTCCTTGAGCTTGTTCCCCTTGGTCATCGCCTCCACGATCAGCTCCGGGCCGACGTACGCCAGTTCCAGCCCATATTCCTTGGCGAGCGAACGCATCTTGATGACCGCGATCTCGGCGTTGACGATCCCCTCCAGCGGCTTGAAGACGAAGATCCGGTCAAACCGCCCCAGGATCTCCGGCCGGAAGACCTTGCTGTCGCGCAGATGCTGCTTGACCGCGTTGGTCTGCTCCTGCGGATCTGAGACCTGAGCCTGGATCTTCCCGATCGCCTCCGATTCGGCGTTGCTGGTCAGGACGATGATCGCCTGCGTGAAATCGGCGACCCGGCCCGAGCCCTGCTCGGTCAAACGCCCATCCCCCATCATCGACAGGAACAGATCGAAGATCCCCGACCAGGCTTTCTCGATTTCATCGAAGAGGACCAGCCGCTTGGGGTTGTTGAGCATCGGCCGCGTGAGCTGGCCGCCCGAATCGGCCCCGACGTATCCCGTGGGAGTTCCGATCAGCCTGGTCTTGCCCTCCGCCCCGCTGAACTCGCTGCAGTCAAAGCGGATCATGTTCTTCTCGTTCTCAAACAGGTACTCGGCCATCGCCTTGGCAAGCTCGGTCTTGCCCGTCCCCGTCGGCCCCAGGAAGAGCAGGTTGCAGATCGGGCGCTTGCGCTCCAGCTTGCCCCACTGCAGGCGGATCAGCCGGGAGACATCATCGACCACGTGGTCCTGCCCGCGTACCCGGTTCTTGAGCGCCTTGGCCATACCCGCCTCATCGATCGCCCTCGCCTTATCGCCCTCCTGCGACTGGGCGAGCAGGGCCTTGAGCTTCTCGACGTCGGTGATGTTTCCCAGAAGATCGCTCATCGACCTACCTCCGTTCCGGCTCACGATCCAGTTCTCGATCCGGCATCCGATTGAATTCACCGGCGTTGGGCGGCTGGACCTGCGCCTGCATCGCCGCCGTCACGGTCACGCGCCGACGCTGGTGCCGGGCGGCATCCGCCAGTTCTCCGCGCAGAAGCTGCCGCACCCGCGGCTTGACAGGATCGAAGCCCAGGCCATCGGAGATACGCCCGACCTCATCGGCGATCACCTCCGGCTCGACATAGTCCAGGCACACATCGTACTTCTGGCACTCTCGCTGCATCAGCGAAACGACCACTTCGGCCTTGGTCCAGGCATCGGGCTTGGCAAAGTACGCGAACTCCGAGATGTGGGCGATGAACGCCGGATCGAAGTTGGTCTCGCTTGTCAGAGCTTCCCTGATGACCGCTCGCCGCCCTTCACCGCTCAGTTCCTTCTCCGCGACCGATTCCATCGCCGTACAGCTCCGGGTCGTCAGCAAGAGGAAGATCGTGTCCCGGAAATGCACCGGCCGACCGGCTTCATCAGCGCACTGACCCGTCCCGAATACCTGCCGCAATTCATCCAGCACGCGTGGTGACATCTCATCGGCCCGCTCGATGATGATCGCGTGCTGGGGATTGCCGCGGACCGCCGCGATCAGCTTTCCCGCCTGCTGCGCGGTACCAAAGAGAGATGCCAGCCCCGCCGCCGGTTCCTTGAACTCCGCCCCATCCAGGATCAGGATTCCCTGCCGGGTCAGGAGCTTGGCCGCGAACTGGGTCGCGAAGAACCGCTTCCCCACACCCGGCGGTCCGATCAGCAGGAACACACCCAGCGGTGGCAATACCTCGGCCTTCTGCGTCCGCAATCGCAAGAGCAGCGACTGCTCGACGTGCGAGACCACCTGGCGGATCCCCACCTCGTGTCCGCGAACCGCGTACAGGAGATCCTCGGCCGCCGAGGCGAAATCCCCCGGCGTCTTGAGCTCGAACCCCTCGGCCGGATCGGGCTCTTCTTCCTTGTTGCCTTTGCGTCCCTTCGCCCCGGCCTTGGCGTTACCGCCCGGGGAAGCTTTGGAGCTCCCAGTCCCCACCGGTGGCTGTTCCTTGGCGAGCTTGCACACCATGTCCACGAATTGCCTTCCGCCGGGCATTGCATAGATCCGCGCGGCGGTTCCCGTCTCGAACCGCAGCAGATACACCACCACCGCCGCGAGCACCGCCGCAGTCCCCACGATCGCGACAAACCACCACCCACCAGGCACCTTCTGCGCAATCATCAACAGCACGCCGAACAGCGCAGCACCCACGAGCAGGAGTTGAATCAACGGATTGCCGACCATGGGCGATCACTTGCTCCTGATGCGTCTCACGGAGGTGTTCCGGGAGATCCCCCGCCTCCCCCACCCCCACCATGGCTCGCCAGCAACACAAGAAAGCACAACCCCGCGAGCAGGATCGCCCCGCGAAAGAAGCTCGATGCCCCCCACAGTTCCTGGATACGCCTTGCAATCATCCGCGAAGCACTCCTCGACTCACCGAACGGCTACGGACCGACAATTGTCAGCGTCTGCTCCTCCCCGACACCCATCGCACGCATGAAGAACGTTCCATCGCTCGTACGGCACGCGACCGTAATCCCACCGCCGCCATCGCTCACCCCCACCAGCGCCACGTTGAACGACTGTCCCGCCGCCTTGGGCACCGAGAGCGTCGCCCCGCCATGCGTGATCGGCACCATCGCAAAGTCCGCACCGTTGATACGGATCTTCACGATGTCTCCATCCTCCGCACAGTTGTCGTAGAGGTAGATATGGAAGAACTCGGTGCTGCCCGATGCGATCTCCGCCGCCATCCCCGAGCTGATCGTCGGCTCGATCGGCGCTGGCCCTCCCGGCTTCATCTCCGGGATCTGCTGGGCGTGCTGGAGCGCCTGGTTCGCCGCCGTCAGATCACCCGGATTGGCCTGGATCGCAGCCTTCACCGCCGCCGTGGTCGCCAGGTCGGCATCCCGCGCTGACAACCCGATCTGCCCCACCATCGTCGTCTGCGCGCCATCAACCTTCATGATCCCCTGCCGGCCATCCGGCAAGGGACCGGCGTTGGTCACCTGTTGAACCTTGTCGTAGTTGGGGATATGCGGTCCATCTTCGAGAGGCACCGGCCCCCGCATCGCGAAGAATCCGACCGCCGCGATGACCGCCGCGACACCGCCGAGCATCCACCGCCCCGTGCGTTTGGCGCTGCCATCATCAAGAGCACTTCGAGTGCCGCCTGATTCGGCCGTCTGCCTCTCATCACGAGACGACGGCGGCTTGGGTGCGATCCGCTCCGGCTCGACCGGCGCAGATCGCGGCGCGATGCGCTCGACCTCGACCGCGCGCTGCGGCGCAGGCCCGCCCGCGCTGCGCTGTGATTCGGGTGTTGGATTCACGAGCCAGGCCCCCTCACTCAACAAGTACCATCGGATGGGACTATCGGATCTCTTCCACCACGAGCGGCGAGTTGTGCTGATCCCCCGCCGACCGCACCTTGACGACCGTCTTGCCCGGGAACACCTTCATCCGCGGCGGAGCCCCTGGGTTGCCATTGGTGTCCGCCTGGATGAACACGGTCATGTCCTGCGGCACCGTCGGCGCGCTCACAGCGCCGCGATCCCCCGGACCAAGCCGCACCTCGCTCAGCGGAACCGCCAAGGTCCGGTCGTCGAACTCGGCGTTCCCGGTCTTCATCAGGGTCGCATAGATCGGCCGGCCCGAATCGTTCCGCACATCCACCATGTACGCCGAAGAGCACCCCCACCCCGCCAACGACAGCAAGGAAAGGAAGCCAAGCGCCGATGCCCGCCAAACGAGTCGTGCCATGTCGGTTCTCCGCATCGGCCGGTGTTCCGGCCGGCAACCAGCCGGATCGTGAGGGCGATCCCTCGGTAATCCATACAGTGTAGATGATCGGCATCGATCCGGGTGAGTTGCGGACGGCTTGACACCGCCCTCGGCAAGACTCTATCGTGACCGGCGGTATTGGCCGCAACTCGACTCGCGGAGCGGCGACAACCAGCCGCAAGGTTCCATCACGGCGCCTTCAGGGGGTTTTCAATGAGATCACGCAAGCACAACACGGCCGTCAGCACCGCGCTGACCGCCTCCGCGGCCAATCATTTTCTTCCGTCTCGCCTTTTCGTTTGCACGCTCGCCTCGGCCGCGATCGGCATCGCACTTGGCGGCTGCGGCGGCGGCTACCGAGCCAAGCAGAACCAGATGGCTGTCCTTTGCTCAGAGGGCAGGTACGGCGAGGCCCGAGATGTGGCCTTCGCGCCCGAGACCGAATCGGCCTATGGCTCCAACAACACGCTCCTGCTCGAGCTGGAGCGCGGCACCACATCGCTCGCCGCCGACAGCCCGCAGGCCGCCCTCGACGCCCTCAACAAGGCCGAGGAGCTTTGCGCCTGGAACTACGACAAGTCCGCCGGGGATGTCTTCGTCCAGTGGGTCGTCAACGATGCCTCGACCACCTACCTCGCCAAGCCTTCCGAAGATCTCTACGTCAACACCTTCAAGGCCCTCTCCCACCTCCAGATGGGCAAGATCGAGAACGGCGCTGCGGTCGAGTGCCGCCGCCAGATGGACAAGCAGCAGAACCTCCGCGCGCTGCACGACAAGTTCCTCTCCAGCGTCAAGAGCGGCACCGACAAGGAACTGGTCGCCAAGGCATCCAGCAACACGGAAGTGCACCTCAACGGCACGGGCGAGTTCGTCGATTCGCCCCTGGGCTGCTTCGTCTCGGCAGTCACTTACATGCATCACGGTGAACCCGATGCCCAGCAGTTCGCATGCCGCAGGCTGATGGACACCATCCAGCGGTACGGCCCGGCGATCGGCAATGTCCAGGCCGACCACTTCGCCCACCTCTCGACCATGCAGCCTCAGGATGGCAACGTGATGATCGTCGCCTTCTCCGGCCGTGCGCCCGAGCTCTACAGCCAGGACATCGACCTGCCCATCATCGACTCCACCTACAGCATCCCCTTCCCCAAGTGCCGCCGCATCGAATCGCCCATCACCAGCGCAGAACTCGTCTTCGCTGACGGCACGCGCCAGGCACTGGACCTCGTCGAGGACATGTCCGCGGTCGCCGCCGAGAACTTCAAGCGCAACGAGGACACCATCTACTACCGCACCCTCCTGCGGATCGCCGCCAAGGCCGCCATCGTCACTGTTACTGCCATTGGGGTCCAGCAGTCCACCGAGAGCGATGGATGGACCGCCGCCGTCGCTGCCGCGGGCCTCCTCTACATCGTCGCCACCGAGAACGCCGACCTGCGCTCCTGGGTGACCATCCCCGGCCAGGCCCGCGTCAAGGTGCTCAAGCTCCCCCCCGGAGAGCATGACCTCAAGGTCGTCTATCAGGGCAACGGATCGACCCACGAGGTCGCCTGGCAGAAGGTCAACGTCGCCAACTCGGGCCTCACCACCCTGATCGCCCGCTGCCCGCAGTAGCACCTCAGACCACGCCGCACCAATCCGCCGGAGCCCGAACTCGCCGGCCCGACACAAAGAAAGGAACTTCAAATGCGCCGCTTCGCCTCCACGCTTGCCGCCGCGACCATCACATCCCTGGCCCTGGTGCTGGGCGCCTGCTCAAGCAGCAACAAGGGCTCGGCGGTCTCCTACACCGACTTCAACGACTTCGAGAGGGTCAGCCAGGAGATGGCCGACGACATGATGGCCCGTCCCTGGCTCGACAAGTTCCGCCAGGAGAAGGGCCGGGAGCCCGTGGTCGCGATCTTCAAGATCAAGAACAAGTCCGACGACTACATCGAAGAAGAGCTTCTCACCGAGCAGCTGCGGGAGACGCTGGTCAACTCCGGCAAGGCCGAGTTCCGCGCTGAGGATGACGCCCGCCTGTTCGGCACCACTGTTCTCACCGACGATGAGCGTCGGGATCCGGGCTTCGTGCAGAACAAGATGCGCGAGCGCGGCGTCGATTTCATCCTCCGCGGGAACATCGTCAGCAAGCGCACCAGCGCCACCGATGCCGGCTACCAGTTCTCGCTCCAGCTCACCGAGGTCGAGACATCCCTGGATCGCTGGGTACGCACCGCACCGGTCCGCCTCGGCAACCAGGCCTCCGAGAAGGGCCGCTACGGCAGGTAGCCGACCTCCTCCGCCGCATGCGACAGGTACCATCTCCGGTCGCGCCGACCAACCCCGGAGTAGCCGATCATGACACAGGCGCCCGCCGGCAATAACCAAGGCACCGCTCCCGCCGCGCCAAACAGCGGCGGGAGCCCCGCCCTCACCGTCCTCATGCTCGCCGTCGTCGGCGTCGGCGGATACATCGCCTACCAGAAGTTCTTCGCGACCCCAGCCCAGCAGGTCAACAACGCCGTCAACGCCGTTCAGCAGACCATCCAGGGGATCACCGGCGGTTCCAAGACCGGTACGCCCGGCGGACAGCCAACACCGCCAGCGTCCGGCGGATCCGGCAACCCGCTCACCGACCTGCTCAACAACGTCGATCCCAACGCAGCGATCAGCAAGGGCACGGAACTCATCCAGGGCGCTTCCAAGGTCGGAGTCGATGTCGCCCACGAGTTCATCGGCCTTTCCGCGGATGAAGAATGGGCGATCGGGGAGCAGTACTACGGGCAGATGCGACCTCAACTCAAGGTCCTGAACGATCCCACCCTGCACACCCGCCTCTGGACGCTCGCCAAGCCCATGCTCGCCGCGACCCAGCGCAGCGCCAACCGCCCCTGGACCATCGACATCATCGATGAGCCCATCGTCAATGCCATGACCATGCCCGGCGGGCACATACTCATCTACAAGGGACTCATCGATGAACTCAAGACAGATGCCGCGATCCAGGGCGTCATCGGACACGAGATCGCCCACGTCGAGCTCGAACAGCTCGCTAAGCGCATGATGCCCGCCGTCCGCGCTGCCGAGCAGGCCGGCGATCTCGCTGGCGCACTCTCAAGCCAGCTCTTCGGCCTGCTCGCCGTCGGCTACGGCGAGGATGAAGAATTCGACTGCGATGAATGGGCCTACCGCTCCATGGCGGCAATCGGCCGCACCAAACCCGAGCGGCTCGCCTTCGTCATCGGTCTCAAAAACTACTCAGACCGAAGCGGCCACAACGACACCCTCGATCAGCGGCAGGGACAGGTTTCCAAGACGATCGCCAACGAGGTCCGCAAGCACTTCCGCACCCATCCCTCCGCCGCAACCCGCGTCGATCGCCTGCAGGCCCTGCCATAGTCCGGGCTGCCATTCCGGCCTTTTCGCCGCTGTGGGGCGTCGGGCGCTGCCCGGGGAAGCACTTGCAGATTGCTCCCCGCGACGGCACAATGGCCCCGTTGGCGGGCGGCATGTCACCTTCTCGAGCCGTGGCAAGTGTTTCTGGCACAGAAGCTTGAGTGTGAATGCGCCCGAGTGTCGTTCTCCCACACCGTTGTCCGATTGCTCTTTCGCGCCAAGGCGAAACTCCACATGCCCACCACCGCTCGAACCAAGTTTCGATTCGCGATCACCGCCGCGATCATGCTCTCCACCGGACATGCGAATGCGCAGGATGCGCCCGCGGAGCCTCCGGCCGCGACACCACCGCCGACCGCAGCGCCAGCCCAGCCCGAGGGCCTTGTCCCGATTCCCGATTACGCCGGTACTTGGAAAGATCGCCCGTACCTCTTCGGCGAGTTCGGTGGGGAGCGCGCGAAGCTCGCCAACAAGGGCCTGACCTTCGAGGTCGATTGGACCCAAACCGCCCAGGGTGTCGTTAATGGCGGCAAGCGCCGCGACTGGGACTACGGCGGCTCGCTGGACTACATCCTGGTCGCAGATCTGCATCGCATGGGTGTCATGCAGGGCGCCATCGTGAAGGTCCGCGCCGAGTCTCGATACGGCGAGACCGTCAACGACGATTCAGCCGGCCTCCTGCCTGTGAACACCGATGGCTTCTTCCCATTCGCATCGAGCATCAACCAGGGCATCCCCTTCACCATCACCGAATTGACCTACACACAATTCCTTTCCGAGACCTTCGGTCTGGCGATCGGCAAGTTCCAGACGCTGGATGGGGATCCCAACGAGTTCGCCGGCGGACGCGGCCGTTCGCAATTCATGAACGCCAACTTCGTCTTCAACGCGGTCGCCGCGCGGGCGATCCCCTACAGCTCGCTGGGCGGCGCGCTGTTCTGGGCGCCGACGAAGCACGTCATGTTCACCAGTTCCTTCATCAACACGGCCGATTCATCCACCACCAGCGGCTTTGACCACGTCGAGGATGGATGGAACTGGTCGGCAGAGGTCGATGTCCAGTACCGCCTGGGCAGGCTCCCCGGCGGGTTCAATGTCGGCGGCATCTACTCGTTCGCCGGGGATTTCGCGCAGCTGGGGGGCCGGCTCATCTTCACCCCAGGCCAGGGCCTGTCGCCCTCGAAGGAGGATGACGCCTGGTGCGTGTACACCAGCGCCTGGCAATACCTCTACGCCCCCGACATCAAGGCGGGAGAGGATGGCAAGATCGACCTTGCAAACGGCAAGGCCGATCACCGCGGCCTGGGCCTCTTCGGACGCTTCGGCTTCGCCGACCAGGATGTCAATCCCGTGGAGTGGGCCGCGAGCCTCGGCCTGGGCGGTCGCGGCCTCATCCCCGGCCGCGAAGGCGACACCTTCGGCGTGGGTTACTTTTACTCCGAGGTTCAGAACCTCCGCGTTTCGTCGATCATCGGGCTCGAAGATTCCACCTGCGGCATCGAGGCGTTCTACAACATCGCCCTCACCCCCGCCGCGGGCCTGACGTTCGACATCCAGTGGATCGATGGCGGCTTCTCCAACATCGAACCATCCACGGTCGTGGGCCTGCGATTGGATCTTCGCTTCTGAATGCCCAGCCCACCGGACTCTGCAGCATGACCTGCATGACGCTCATGTTCCCAGCTCGGAAATAGAGCCCCATCAATTTCCTCGCGATTGATCGCCACCCCGCCAACACATGGAGCACGCCGTGATAAAATCCCCGCACCACCACGCCGCCGCCTCCCATTGCATGCTTGCTTTCGTTGCGGGCGCTCTGCATGTATCTGCGACCCCATCCTCGGCGGTCCCTCCCGACCATCAGCTTTCGACGACACCGGCTACCGTGGTGCATATCCCCAGCCCACCGACGCACAGCGTCGACGCACGCTCGGACATTCTGCTCTCCAGCATCGCCCACGTGCTGCCCCTGGCCTCCGACGGTCTTACGTTCCAGCCCGACCCCAAGGCCCCGCTCGCTTCCCCAACCTCGAATAGCCACGCTCCAACCGAGGGAGGCGATGCCGCCGAGCTCTCCAAAAAGCTCTCGAACCCGATCGCGGACCTGATCAGCATTCCCTTCCAGCTCAATTACGATGAGGGTTTCGGGCCCAAGGATGCGGGGCAGTGGCGCCTCAATATCCAGCCGGTCATCCCCTTCAACCTCACCGATGAATGGAACCTGATCACCCGCACCATCGTCCCCGTTATTGATCGAGAGTCGTTCGGACCCGGCGACGACGATGAGTTCGGGCTCGGCGATACCGTCCAGAGCTTCTTCTTTGCCCCCGCCAAGCCTATCGACGGCTGGATCATCGGCGCCGGCCCGGTCTTCAACTGGCCCACCGCCACCGAAGATTCCCTTGGCTCCCGTCAGTGGGGCATGGGACCTACGGTGGTCGCGCTCAGGCAAGAGCACGGCTGGACCTACGGCGTTCTGGCCAACCACGTCTGGTCGATCGCGGGTGAGAGCGACCACGAAGAGATCAATTCGACCTTCCTCCAGCCTTTCGTTTCCTACACCTGGCCTTCGGCGACCTCGCTGACGCTCAATACCGAGAGCACATACGACTGGAACGAAGGCGATTGGACGATCCCTGTGAACCTGGTCGGCGGTCAGATATTCAAACTCGGCAAACTCCCCCTCCAGTTTCAGCTCGGCGGCCGATACTACGCCGATTCGCCGGAAGGCGGACCCGAGTGGGGGATTCGATTGGGAATCGTAATCCTCTTGCCGAAATGACCATCGCACGTGAGGCTCCACGCAACACGCGCAGCGCTGCTCGCCCGATGTGCATGAGGGTCGCCTTCAAAACGTGCTCACGCACGACCTGTGAGCCCCCGCGACCCCCGACGCGGAACTGCACAGCAATCGACCCGCCCATTCAGAATGCAGAGTTACACCCACGCCCAGTCGTGCCCGACTCCGAACGCACGCGGCGATGCTCGTCCCAGGCGCACGCTCAAACGGCCATACTACCGGGAGCGATGTTGTTTTGACACTTGAACCTCACGCGGCGTAGCGGACGGGGTCGGCGCGGAAGTAGCTTCGGACGATCGGCGGTTGGCGTTGGGTGCTGCGGAGGTAGGCGCGCACGTCCGCCATCATCTCTCGACGGTCGCGCGGGCGGCGGCGGCCCAGCGCGTTGCTCTTCACGCCCTGGTTCAGGTACTCGTCGGGGTTGAGGTCCGGGCTGTACGACGGCAGCAAGAAGAGCTCGATCTTCTCGGCGTGGTCGCGCACCCACTCCCGCACCTTCGCCGACTTGTGCACCGAGTGCCCGTCCACGATGAGGAAGGCCTTCCGCCCCGCGTGCCGCGTCAGGCGCTTGAGGAACCGGAGCATCACCGGCGCGGTGAAGACCATGATCGCCAGGTGCCCGCGGTTGGTCACCATCGAGATCATGTTGCACCGGAAGCGCTGGCCCGTGCCGGGGATCACCGGCGTCAGCCCACCGACCATCATAACTGCCGCGGCCCGAGGGGCACGATCTTCGTGGCGTACCCCGGCAGGTACCGGCTCCAGTCGGTGAGGAGGTTCAGGAACTTGTCGGCGCCGGCGACGATCGGCACCAGCCCGTAGCAGAGCTTCTGAGCCAGGTAGATCCCGTCAAGACGCCGAACGCTGATGTCGCTCTGGTTCATGGAAACCACCATGCCATTCCAGAGCCGCGAGCGGCGGATTGGTTACAAGCCTCAACCGCGATTCACGCAGCTGGACAACAGGGGATAATTGCGGACAGCAGCACCCCATGCCGGATCGGGCTCAGTACGATCTGTCGCGGCTGCACCATCCGCCGCCATCTGTGCAAGTAAAGGAGGCCCGCCATGTCCGATCTGACCGATCCGCAAACGCTCAAGGCGCTGGCGGTGCAGCGGCGCGAACTCACGCCCGATGCAACCGCGGCGTTCCAGACGTTCCAGGGAAAGGTCTTTGCCGATGGAGCGCTCGACCATAAAACTAAGCAGATCATCGCGGTCGCCGTGGCACACGCGACCCAATGCCATCAGTGCATCCGTGCGCATACCAAGGCGGCCCTACGTGCCGGCGCGACGCCGCAGGAGTTGATGGAGGCCGCGTGGGTCGCTGCGGAGATGCGAGCCGGCGGCGCGTATGCGCACTCAAACGTCATGCTTGCGGCGATCAACGAGGCGAGCGACCCGGAGAGCCGCCCATGAGCACGGTCCGCGACAAGGTGCGGCTCAAGCGCGTCTACGACGCGCCGGCGCCCGGCGACGGCTTTCGCGTGCTCGTGGACCGCCTCTGGCCCCGCGGCCTGAGCAAGGAGAAGGCCAGCGTAGACCTCTGGATGAAAGAGGTCGCACCGTCCACGGAGCTGCGTCGCTGGTACCACAAGGATCTCACTCGTTGGCCCGAGTTCCGCGCACGGTACAAGGCCGAGCTCACCGACAACCCGACCCTGGCTGAACTTCGCGCGACCGTGCGCGAGCATATCAGGCGTGGCGGCAAGGGTGTGACGCTGCTCTACGGCACGAAGGACGCGGAACAGAACCACGCGATCCTGCTGCGCGAGGCGCTGCTGGCAAGGACGGCCCCGCGCCGGAAGCGCTAGTCATTCGACATCCTGCCTGGTTGCACCCCGGTAGTTTTGTCTTGACCCAGATACTTCGGACTCCATAGTATATGACATGCCGCGAGGGGCTCCGTCATCCTCAACTGCCGACCTGACCACGGGCCAGCGCGTCGTCGCCGGGCTCTCGAAGGTCGCGTTGGTGTTCCGTCATGCGCAGTGGGAGGCGTCGGGCCGGCGCGGACTGACACCGACGCAATCGCAGATCCTGGCGATCGTCGCGGGCAGCCGCGTGCCAGACAGGTTGGGTGTGAAGGCGGTCGCGGAACAGATGGCCGTCACGATGGGAACGGCGAGCGAGGCGGTGGGAGCGCTCGTCAGCAAAGGACTGCTCCGCAAGGAGGCCGACGAGGCCGATGGACGTGCCGTAATACTGAGATTGACGCCTCGCGGAGTGCGCGAGGCATCCGTGGCGTCCGAATGGTCGGAGGTGATCGTGGACGCCGTTGAGGCGATGCCCGAGGCGGAACGTGCCACGCTGCTGCGCGGCCTGATCGGCATGGTTCGCACCATGGAAGGGCGGGGTCTGGTGCCGACAGCGCGGATGTGCGTAGGCTGCCGGTTCTTCAGCCCCAACGAGCACCCCGGCCGGTCCAAGCCGCACCACTGCCTGTTCATTGAGGCTCCGATCGGTGATGCCGACCTGCGCATCGACTGCGGCGAGATGGAGCCGGCCGGAGAACAGGAGCGGTCACGGCTCTGGGATGTCTTTGTCAACGGCCGGCCGCTGGATCGTCAATGCCCGGGGGATGCGGGGCGTGCGCATCCCGGGGCCGGTGTATCGAAGTCACGCCAGACTGTTTCCTCATCCACGAAAGGAGCATGACCATGAGCATGAAGGCCATATTCTATCACGCGGGCTGCCCCGTCTGTGTCGCGGCGGAGCGCACCGTCGCCGAGGGGCTGGATCATTCGAAGTACGACGTTGAGATCGTCCACCTCGGCCAGCAGAAGGGCCGCGTGACCGAGGCCGAACGCGCGGGCGTGAAGTCGGTTCCGGCCTTGGTCATCGGAGATCAGGCGTTCCACATCAATCACGGCGCGGACCTGTCGGCGCTGAAGGCCTGACCATCCGTGCCGCACGGCGTGAGCCCCGGCATCGCTCCCGATGCCGGGGTTCGCGTTGCCTTGGTTGCCAGCGTGATGACTGAGAGGATGAGCCGGGTCATGACTGATGCCACAAACCACCCCGTCATTCACGTCGAAAATCCCGCGAGCGCCCCGCCGACACGCGCCCTTACGCTCACGGAGTTCCGCGGCGCGGAGACCAGGCGTTGGACGGGGGGTGGGAGTTCCGGATCTTCTGCTGGGTCGATTTTGCCGTGTCGGTCGGGCTTGTGCCCGCCGCGTGGCTATTCCTCGGTGCGCCTCGCATGATCGCGCCTCTGCGAGCGGCTATCGGCGAATGAACGCGGAATGCGCAGAACGTGCCAACTCCGCGAGCCACCCCTAAACTGCTCGAATCGCAATGAGGAGTCCTTGGAGCGTGTCCCCGTCCAATTCCAGACCATCGGATCCAGGCTCGGCTCGCGCTGACCACGCGGGCGACGCGGCGGGCGACCTGCGCGAGCGGGTCAAGGAACTGACGTGCTTGTACGAGGTGGCCGCCGCGTTCGTCGAGCACAGGGGGTCGCTCCGCGAGTGTGTGCAGCGGATCGTCGCGATGCTCCCCGGCGCCTGCCGGTTTCCGGAACGCACGGGCGCGTGGCTGCGTTTGGACGATCTGGAAGTGGCATCGCCCTGCTTCGACGGCGCGGAAGCCCGGGATGTGCCGCGGATCACGAGTGGCCTCGTCGTTGCCGGAGTCCGCAGAGGCCACATCACGCTCGGATATGTCGAGGGCCGGCGTGACGCTTCCGAAACCGAGTCGGTTGGCGATGGCGGTGACCCGTTCCTCGCCGAGGAGCGTTCACTGATCGAGACGGTTGCACGCCATGTCGGTGTGTTCGTCGAGAGCATCGAGGCCGAGCAGCGGCGGTCGCACATGGAGGCGCAGCTCCGCCACACCGACCGGCTCGCGACGATTGGGCAGCTCGCGGCGGGCGTCGCGCACGAACTCAACGAGCCGCTCGGAAACATCCTCGGGTTCGCGCAGCTCTCGCTCAAAGTGCCGGGTGTACCCGAGCAGGTCCGCACCGATCTCGGGAGGATCGTACAGGCATCGCTTCATGGGCGCGAGATCATCCGCAAGCTGCTTGTGTTCGCTCGGCAAGCGCCCGCTTCCAAGCAA
Organism: Phycisphaerales bacterium; assembly: GCA_020847535.1. Lineage (GTDB taxonomy): Bacteria > Planctomycetota > Phycisphaerae > Phycisphaerales > UBA1924 > JAEUJB01. Next base: position 5,704 of record JADLBU010000063.1, on the reverse strand, counting down.
CCGACGGCACTGAACGCGGTCGTCGACGAAGCGATGTTCCTGCTCGAAGCCGGGTGTGAGAACCCGGGCATCCGCTTTGCTCGCGAGTTCCAAGCCGGGCTCCCCGACATTGAGGCCGACCCGGTGCAGGTCCGTCAGGTGGTGACCAACTTGGTCATCAACGCCATGCAGGCGATTACCGTCGCTGGCGTCATCACCGTGCGGACCACAGCCGAGAACGACTCGATCATTCTCATCGTGGCCGACACGGGTTCGGGGATGACGCCAGAAGTACTGCGTCGCGTCTTTGACCCGTTCTTCACAACCAAGGATGTGGGCCAGGGAACAGGGCTCGGGCTCGCCGTGGTGCAGGGGATTGTCACCGGGCACGGAGGAAGCATCGAGGTGGACTCGGAGCCCGGGCGTGGGAGCATCTTTCGGGTGAGGTTGCCTGTCCGCGCCGGACCACCGTCTTGAAGAGGTTTATTGAACGTGACAACAGATTCGGCACGCATCCTTGTGGTTGATGATTCGCCCGGCACTCGTGAAGTGCTGGATCGGAATTTGCGTGCCGAAGGGCACCAGGTTCGTTCGGCGGCGAATGTCGCCGCGGCGCTCGAGGTCCTTGGACGGGAGCCGATCGACCTGGTCGTCACCGACATGCGCATGCCCGGGGCGGACGGGATGGAACTCGTCCGCCATGTCCGTGACCATTGCCGCGGGACGGGCATCATCATGGTCACCGGGTTCGCGACCGTCGGGGGCGCCGTCTCTGCGATGCGGGAGGGCGTGGACGACTACCTTCCCAAACCATTCTCCGAAGACGAACTTCGGCACGCCGTGCGCACCGCGCTCGAACGGGTGCGTCACAGACGAGACATCGACGACCCCGGACCGCTGGAAGCGCCCGATGGCCTGATCGGGACATCCGCCGCGATGCAGCGCGTGTATCGTCTGATCGGCCGCGCCGCCAACACCGGCGTCCCGGTGCTCATCACCGGCGAGAGCGGTACGGGGAAGGAACTGGTCGCACGGGCGATTCACTACCGCGGCCCGCGAGCTTCGGCCGCGTTCCTCGCCGTGAACTGCGCCGCCATCCCCGAGACGCTCATCGAAAGCGAACTGTTCGGGCATGCCAAGGGCGCGTTCACCGGGGCGGCCGCGGCCCGGGACGGCTTCTTCGTTGCCGCCGAGGGTGGAACGCTCTTCCTGGACGAGGTCGCGGAACTCTCGCCGATCGCGCAGGCGAAACTGCTGCGGGCGCTCCAGGAGAAGACCGTCCACGCCGTGGGCGCCGATCGGCCCCGGGCCGTCGATGTCCGCGTGATCGCGGCGACGAACAAGGATCTGGAGGGACTGGCTCGCGACGGGAAGTTCCGCGAGGATCTGTTCTTCCGTCTGCATGTCCTGCCGATCGAGCTCCCGCCGCTGCGCGAGCGGGAGGAAGACGCGGTGCTGCTGTTCCGGCACTTTCTCGCCTCCGCGGCGGAGCAGGACTCCGTGCCCGCGCCGCGTCCCACCGACGCCGCGATCGAGGCGCTGCGGCGCTATTCCTGGCCCGGGAACGTGCGGGAGCTGCAGAACCTCGTTCAGCGGCTGGTGATCTTCGCCGATGCAGGCGTGATCGACACCGTGGACCTCCCGACCGTCATGCGGTACGTGATCGCGACTCCCTCCGGCGGATCGCTCCGCCCGGCGGGGGGAACCGCGTCCGTCGGAGAGCGTCCCCGCACGCTTCGCGAGGTCGAGGTCGGACACATCCGCGCCGTGCTCGAGAGCGTCGGTGGGAACAAGACCAAGGCCGCGGCGATCCTCGGGATCGACCGCAAGTCGCTGCGGGAGAAGCTGAAAGTGGCCGGCGACTCGGGAGGCAAAGGAGATCGGGCGGACACCCCTTGATTGTCGCGTGTTGAACCGGCACCATCACCGCGTCCCCATCCCCCCAATCACCCACGGCAGCACCCACAGGTACCCCGCCATCAGCACGCCCACGGCGATAAGCGAGACGAGCAGGCCGACGCGGATCATCTCGCGCGAGGAGACCAGGCCGGTGGCGTAGGCCATCGCGTTGGGCGGCGTCGAGATCGGCATCGACACCGCAAAGCTGACGGTCAGCCCCGCGAGGACGGCGAGGCACGCCGCCGCGGCCGTATCCTCCGCGGCAGCGCCGGGCGTGACCGCTGTTCCAGTCACCGCGGCGGAACTCCCCATCGAGAGGGCGATGGCCAGCGGCACCAGAATGTTGGCGGCGGCGGTGTTGCTCATGAACGTCGCGAAGACCATGCCGCCCGCGATCACCATGAGGGCCAACGCCCATCCTTCCGCGTGCTGTAGCAAGGGCAGCCCGCCGACGTATTCGAGCACGCCTGTCACGTGCAGGCCGTTGCCCAGCGCCAGGCCGCCCCACATCAGCAGCAGCACATCCCAGTCGATCGACCGCACATCGCGTCGGTCGAGGACGCCCACCGCGGCCAGCAGCGTGGCCGCGATGAGCGCGACCGCCGCATCATCGACCCCGTGCCACGGCCCGGTCATCCAGGCGACGACAGCGGCAAGAAGGACGACGACGGTGGCCCAGGCGCGCCACGAGAGACGATCCGATTCTTCGAGGCCGCCGTCAGGCCCGGCCGCCTCGCCCGGGTGGAGTGTCGTGAGGCCCACCCGGCGCGGCGGGCGCATCAGCGCACACAAGAGCAGCCCGGTGACCACCAGCATCCCCACCGAGAGGGGCGCTGCCATGAGCACCCACTCGACATAGGTGATGTCCACGCCGATCGTCCGTAACTGCGAGATGGTGATCGCGTTGGGCGGCGTGCTCACCGGCGTCATGAACCCGCCGATGCTCGCGCCAAACGCGACCGCGAGCACCAGCGCGGATGCCAGCCGGCGCGGCGTGGCCGGGTCACGCGCCAGAGGCGTCACGATCGCGAGCATCATCGCGGCTGTCGCGGTGTTGCTGATCCAGACCGACAGGAACCCCGTCGTCAGGATCACGGCCATGACCAGCCGGTACGAGTCGCTGACGAACGGCCGTAGCAGGCGCGACGCGATCGCGCGGTCGAGCCCGTGCTTGCGCACCGCCGCGGCCAGGAGGAACCCGCCCAGAAAGAGGATGACCGTGCTCGATGCGAACGGCTCGAAGAACCGAGTGTAACTGAGATCGCCGGTGCCGGCCAGCCCGCCCCCGCCTCCCCGCTGCGCGAGCAGCAGGATCTCCAACCCGACGACGCTGAGCGATGCAGCGAAGAGCGGGATCGCCTCCGTCGCCCACAGCACCGCCGCGAAGACCGCGATCGCGACCGCCCGCCGCCCAAGTTCCCCCATATCCCCCGGCAAGGCAAGGTACGTGAGCGTTGCGGCGAGCACGGCCGCCGCCGCCACCGCGAGCCTCCACCGCCGGGTCGCGTTGACCGCTGGCGGCGAAACCGGCTGTGGAACGTGCGTCTGCATGCGGATGAGGATACGGGCGATGGCACGCGACGCAGCCCAGAGCCAGTCCTAACGGCAGCGTTCAGGACCGGCTAACGGGGGTTGACGCGATGGGAGCGGCTGGCCGCGACCACTGCTGAAGCCGAGGTCCAGCGGTTCTTCGCCCTGGGGCGCAAAGCACCCGGGAAGGCGTCCGGGGCGAAACGCCCCACTGATTCGATTCTCCCCGCGCGGGTTCCATCGCCAACCGCGTTGCCGCGGCCTAGAGAGCACATCGCCGGTGTTCTTGCGTGGCACGCGGGTTGCAATCTGATGGGCGTCCACTCAACACGGAGACCCCTCGCCATGACCACCCTCGCCAACGGCACCGCCACGCTCGGGCCGATCACGTCGCCCCATTCTGCTTCCGCGGCCCTGCGTGCGGACGACCAGCCGCGGCTCTTCCAGCGCGTGCGCGAGCAGATGGACCGCGCGGCAGAAGCGATCGACCTGGCGCCCGAGGTCCGCAAGATCCTTGCTTCGCCCGCGTGCGAGGTGAGCGTCACGTTCCCCGTGAAGATGGACGACGGGCGCATCGAGATGTTCTCCGGCTACCGCGTGCAGCATAACAACGTGCTGGGGCCGTTCAAGGGCGGCATCCGCTATCACCCGGACGTCAGTATTGACGAGGTGCGCGCCCTGGCGGCGTGGATGACGATCAAGTGCGCACTGGTGGATGTTCCTTTCGGCGGTGGCAAGGGCGGCGTGCAGGTAGACCCCACGACACTGAGCCGGCGTGAGGTCGAGCGGATGACGCGCCGGTTCGTGTACGCCCTCGGCGCGAACATCGGGCCCGGGTACGACGTACCAGCGCCGGACGTCAACACCGACGCCCGAACCATGGCGTGGATCGTTGACACTTACGCGGCCACGCTGCCGCCGCAGGAGCGGTACCGCGCGCTGGCCGTCGTGACCGGCAAGCCGGTGAGCGCCGGCGGCTCGGTGGGACGCGAGAAGGCGACCGGACAGGGCGTCGTTGACCTCATCGAGATGTGGGCGCCGGACAACCGCTGCAAGATCTCCGATCTCACGTACACGGTGCAGGGCTTCGGGAAGGTCGGGTCGTGGGCGGCCCGCATCCTGAAGGACAAGGGCGCGAAGTTGCTCGCGGTGCAGGACGCGACCGGTGCAATCCGGGCGCACGCCGCAGAGGGGCTGGATGCCGATGCGCTCGCCACGCACGTGAAGAAGACGGGCGGAGTCGCCGGTTTCCCCGGCGCGCAGGCGATCTCCAGGGAGGCCTTCTTCGGCACGGAGGCCGACGTGTTCATCCCCGCCGCGCTCGAGGATCAGGTGACGGCCGAGACGGCGCGCCTGCTCAAGGTCCGGCTCGTTGCCGAGGGCGCGAACGGGCCGACGACGACCGAGGGAGATGCGGTGCTCACCGAGCGCAGCATCGCAGTGCTGCCGGATGTGCTCTGCAACGCCGGCGGCGTGATCGTGAGCTACTTCGAGTGGCTCCAGAACCGCGGCGGCGCGGCGTGGAACGCCGCGGAGGTGGACCAGCGGCTGAAAGAGATCCTCGAGCGGGCCTACGCCCGCACCAAGGAGATGGCGGCCGAGAAGTCGCTCGACTGGCGCAGCGCCGCGTACGCAGTCGCCCTTCGCCGGATCGAGCAGGTGTACGCCGAACGCGGCATCTTCCCCTGAACCAGGTAGAGACCGACCCAAATGACCGCGCTCGTACAGGAAACCACCATGAACACTCACATCGCCAACGACCGCACGATCCACGTGACGAACCAGGACATGGAGCGGCTGCGCGCCCTCATCGCCGAGTCGGGCAGTAATGCTCGTGCCGATGACCGTGATCGGCCGTATCTCACGACGCTCTCGGCGGAGCTTGACCGCGCAGTGGTGCTCGACGCCGATGCGGTGACGCCGGATGTGGTCACGATGAACTCCCGCATCCGTCTGCGTGACGGGCGGCGAACGTGGACCATGACGCTGGTGTTCCCGGAGAAAGCCGATGCCGAGAACGGGGATATCTCCGTGCTCGCGCCCCTGGGTGCGGCGCTGCTGGGCTGCCGCGTCGGCCAGCGCGTGACGTTCCGCGTCCCTGGCGGCGAGGAGCGCTCGTGCGACATCCTGAGCGTGCTGTACCAGCCTGAGGCCGCGGGCGACCTGCACCTCTAAGAGCCTGTGTGAGAAGCCGGTTCACCCTCGCGCCAACCGGTGGAGCATGAGGTTGATCATGGAGATGTAGATCATCGCCTCGCTGCTGGCGGTAGTGAACTCGTAGTCTTTGCTGAGGCGT
>JADLBU010000062.1 GCA_020847535.1 Phycisphaerales bacterium | reverse complement strand
CGTCCTCCGTCAGCGTCAAGTTGGCCATCGGTCTGCCCATGCGAACCTCCTTTGTAGAGGAGATTCGCGCCCGGCGACAGACCGGTTGCGCCTTTGTTCAAGTTCTTTTGACTCGGCCCACTAGCAAAGCTTCTTCGCTCGAACTCATCTGGGTTTCAAAATTTATCATTGAATTACGAACTGTTTGATACGGTACGACAAAGGTAGGAATTAATGTTTCCGCAGTAATGTTGTTATTTCCAAGGCTTACAAAATCGATCGCAACAAGAATATTGCCCGCTGAAAACTGCAACAGATCATTCGTCAAAGTCTGGGACCTACCGACCCCAGGCGACAAACGCTGCGTAATCTCAAAAGGCACATTACTTTCAAAGTAATACCCGAAATTGGCGCGGCTGCCAGGAGGAGCTTGCTCACTCAGCTTTCTACGCCTCGCATCTGGAAGCGCGCCGGGCATGTAGTTGACCGAAACGTATTCCGTATCCTTAATCGGCACGGCGTGACCCGGTGGATACCTTGGCGGAGCAGCGCCGGGGGCCGGTTCGCTGATTACAATGTGCCCTCCCTCCCCTATCTTGTAGCTTCCATCCGCGTTCATCGCGATGTAGACGGGCGCCTTGGGCGGCGAGAAAAGCATCGGAAATGCTTTGTCCTTGAAATTCGCCCGGAATGTCCCCGCACGCATCTGCCCGTCGGGAAACACCGTGAACACCTCAACCCATCGCGGCAGCTTCTCGTTCGCCTCCGCCACCGGCACCGGATCGATCTTCCGGAGCTTGAACTCAAGCCTACCTTCCACGGGATAGACCAGCACTCTGTCGGGCACCTCGCAGATCATCCCATCCCAGCCGGGCTGGCCGGTGGTTGATCGCGAGCGGACGACCGCGAAGCTGAGGCCCACGATCACAAACAGGGAAAGTAGCGCGCCAGTGACATGGATCCTCTTCATCGCGTCTCTCCAATTGAGCAGGTACACGCCGCACCGAAGATCATGACCACGCATAAATTTACCGATCGTTGCACCACCATGCCATTGAATTTCCTCAAACTGTGGAGTACACGTGTTTGAGCGCTCTTCTGATACGCTAGCCTTTCATGCGTCTGCCCACCTCCCTGGCCACCAAAAGCCTCCTGGTCTTCGGCACGGCGATCGCCCTCAGCCTGCTGGCCGCTTCCCTCGCGCCGCTGGTCCGCATGAACGCGATCGTCGATGAGGGCCAGCAGGAGCTCTCCCGGCGCATGATCGCCGTCTGGGATCGCCTGGATCGCCAGGCCAGCGGCGGAGAGCTCCGCTGGACCCAGGAAGTCAAGGCCGCCGAGTACGCCGGGATCCCCGCGCGCCGATTCTCCGTCGAGCAGGCTCGCAACGCCGCCAAGGATGACCCCTTCCTCGCCGGCGCTCTCGACGAGTTCATCCGCAACCCGCGCCAGGATGAGGTCCACTCCGCTCGCCGCGGGCTCACCAGCTTCGAGTACCGTTCCGTACATGCCGTCCGCTCGGGGATCGGGGATGACACCGTTCTCCAGGGCGTCATCCTCCTTGATCGCCGCTCGTTCGAGGCCTCGCGGCTCCTCATGGTCAATATCGCCTACCTGCTGCTCGCCGGCACGGCGATCGTCGCCTTCTCGCTCACCGCCTTCTATTTCATCGCCGACCGGCTCATCCTCCGCCCCGTCCGCGCCCTGACCTCAACCGCCGAGAAGGTGCGCGAAGGGGATCTGTCGATACGATCGGAGATCCAGACCGGAGATGAGTTCGAGCGCCTCTCCGAGACGTTCAACTCGATGCTGGGTGATCTGCACAGCACGCAGAACCAGCTCCGCTCCATCAACCAGGCACTGGACACCAAGCTCAACGAGCTCGCCGAGGCCAACGTCGCCCTCTACGAGGCCGCCAAGCTCAAGGGAGAGTTCCTGGCGAACATCAGCCACGAGCTGCGGACGCCGCTGAACTCAATCATCGGGTTCGCCGAATTGCTCCTGGAGATTGCCCGCGCCGAGGCGACCACCGCGATGGCCGGTGGAGAGCACGCCGCGAGCACGCAGAAACGCATCCGCTATCTCGAGAACATGGTGATCGCCAGCCGCGGCCTGCTCGAGCTCATCAACGGCCTGCTCGAGATGGCGCGGCTTGAGGCCGGCAAGATCGACCTGCGTATCGAGAAAGTCTCGCTGCGGGACTCCTGCCAGGGCCTTCTCGGCCTGATCGCCCCGCTCGCGGACAAGAAGGGGATCACCCTCAAGCTCGAACTCGCCGATGACTTGCCCATCGTCGAGACCGATCCGACCAAGTTCCAGCAAATCGTCTTCAACCTGCTCTCCAACGCCGTCAAGTTCACCGAATCACCCGAGCGATCCGGCAGGCCCGGGCTCGTCACGCTCCGCGCGGAGCGCATCGTCAGCGCCCAGGCCGGCGGGGATGTCGATCGCGTGCGCATCTCCGTCATCGACACCGGGCCGGGAATCCCCCCCGAGGAGCAGGAACGCATCTTCGAGAAGTTCCACCAGCTCGACAGCGGCCACACTCGCGAGCACGCGGGCACGGGGCTGGGACTGGCGATCACCAAGGAGCTGGCGGGCATCCTGCAGGGAGATGTCACGGTCTTCAGCGAGCCCGGTCGCGGCTCGATGTTCAGCGTGATTTTGCCGGTGAAAATGGATCCGGACCTGGCGACCGAGATCCAGCTCGAAGCGCGGTTCCGCGGCAAGGTCGCCCGCCGGCGGACGTGGTTCTGAAGACAAACCTCACCACTCAGGCACAGAGGACGCAGAGAAGAACAAATCAAGAAGCGGCGGAGAGGGACAGAACATGGTTCTGCCCCTTCAATCTGCCTTTCTCTGTACCCTCTGTGCCTCTGTGGTGAGTGTTCGTCTTTTCAGGATCCGGTCTTGGTCCCAAGCGCCCATTCCGCGCTGGTCGCCTTGTCCGCCCACATCCGCATGTCGTTGAGCTCACCCCACCCCGCCATCTCGGCGTGGCCATCCATCATCGCCGTCACCGCCTTGCCGAAGTGCCGCAGCGAGACGAATCCGGAGTTGGCGCCCGGCAGCGATGCATCCCGGTCGTAGGAAGTCTCCCACTGCCGACCCAGCGATTCGGTGAAGTAGGGCGATTCGACGCGGAAGAACCCCTCGGGCCGGTCCAGCCACGGCAACTGGTCCTGCGGCTGCACGCGCGCCGAGGCGAAGGCAATCAGTTCGGTCGGTCGCTGGGCCTCATCGATCCTGGTGATGTACGGCCTGCCGAAGAGCTTGACGAAGTCCTTGCCGAACTCCCCCGATAGATCGCTCCCGCCGATCCACGTCGAGTTCATCCCAAGGGAGGGGAATAGACTGATGACGTAGTCGTACGAGTGCGCGGCATCGGGATAGTCCGAAGCCCCGGCGATCGCACCGACCACCTTGGGATCCTGGTACAGACCGCGGAACTCACCGGCCATGTACGGGATGATCCGCCACGGGAATCGCTGGGCGACCTCGCCCGTCAGTCGCTCACCCGCCGCGTTGTGGACCACGATCGACCCCGACACCATCTTCTTGCTCGCGTACCCCACCATCACCCGGCCCTTGCTGTCGTGCGAGTACGCGAGGAAGCCGACCATCAACTGAGCAGCGCTTGACTGCTCACGCACCTGCTTGCACAGCGCCCGCCCGCGAGACAACGCCGGCAGCAGGATCCCGATCAGCACCGCGATGATCGCGATACAGACCAGCAGCTCGATCAGCGTGAACCCGCGAGCTCGCGGGTTGGCCAAGTCAGGGAGTGATGCGGAACAGGGAGCCATTTCGGTATCTGTTTCCCGTCAAACAGCAATTTTCACAGTCTAACAGTAGCAAGGGCACCCACAAAGCTCTACTGTTGAGACTCGATCTCAACTGTGCCGACTGTAGGCCGCGGGAAGGTCGAAATGAAGGAGCATGCGATGTCCGGACCGTCTCAATCCATCCGCAGCCTGCTGGTCGCAGGCCTGCTCGCCGCCGTTGCCGGGACCGCCACCGCCCAGGCGATTAACGCCACGCTTTCCCAGCCCACCCTGGACCGCTGGAACTACCCGTTCGCGAGCAACCCCGGCTACGAGAAGATCGCCCCCAGCTTTGGCGCGATCGAGGTCTCCGGGTTCGATGATCGCGATGGTCAGCTGCTGGTCGGTTACAACACCGGCGCCCATGTCCCCACCGGCCACCCGGCGAACTGGTACCAGGTCGAGTCCGTCATCCTGACCGTCTGGGTCGGCGTTGATGCCCAATTCGTCTACGACCCTTCCTTTGACTCGTTCCGCACGCTCCTGCAGACCACCGATCCGCTCTACCAGGCCGATGCGGATGCGGGTAAGCCCGTCGAGGTCTTCGGCGTGGGCTTCCGCAACGGATTCTCGCTCCTGACTTTCAACGAGAACTCACCTTTCGGCGGTACTCCGATCGTTCCCCCCGCCGAGGGCAACCGCAACGCCTTCCCGGCGATCTTCGACACGACCGGCACTGTCGGCACCGATGTCTCCCGCCAGGTGCGCCAGCACTTCGATGCCGAGCCCCTGGCGATCGGGACCATCCCCGAGACCGAGGGTGTGCTCCCCGGGGAGCTGGTGCCCGTCGGTGTGCCGATGGTCTTCGATCTCAATGGCTGCGTCTCGGGCGGTCAGGCGTTCCTGCGCCAGTGCCTCGCAGCCGGCCGCATCGACCTGATGGTCTCCTCGCTCTCGCCCGCGCAGGGTGGGCCCGAAGGTGGCACGGGTGATCCGACCTACCCGGCCTTCTACACCAAGGAGAACCCCGCCGCGGCAGCGCTGGGCAAGTACTCGCAGCTCGAGATCACGGTGACGGTGCATAACCCCGCCGACTTCGACAACAGCGGCTTTGTCGATACCGACGATTTCGATGCGTACGTCCGCGCCTTCGAGGCCGGGGATGACTCGGCGGACATCGATGGCACGTGCTTTGTCGATACCGATGACTTCGATGCGTTCATCCGTGCGTTCGAGGAGGGTTGATCCTCGGCGAACACTCCTGGGGATTCACTCGCCGGCCGCGCTTTTGACGCGGCCGGTTCTTTTTTTGCATCGATCGACGAGTCAGGATTGGAACGTAGAGATCGCGGAGGTCACAGAGAGACACGGAGAAGGCAAAGAGAGGGGCAAAGGGTCACAACGCCCATCCGACCCTTCGTCCGGACCTTTCCGACTCCTCTTCGGCCCACCGCAGCGCCTCGGCGACTTGGGCGAACAGCGCTTCGGGGATCGGCCAGCCTCCTGGAACTTTTGCCAGGTGCTGCGCCAGCGAGGCTCGCCGCAGCACGGGAATCCCCGCTCGGCTGCCCGCGTTGACCAGATCGCTTCCCCCACCGGGCATCACTGTGAGGACCACGGGCGTCGATCCCTCCCGACCATCCCAGGCGATCCCGCAGGCAACCGACTGATCGGCGATGATCACCTCGAGCCGCGTCACGATCGCCGCAACCCCCATCATCTCATCGATCCCGGCCCGTTGCCGGTCGCGCATCTGGGGATCTCCGTGCTCCTCGCGATAGTCGCAGATCGTTTCTTCCCGCGTCATCCGAAGGCTGCGCGTAAATCGCAGGCGCTGATGCACGATGTCGGCGATCACCAGCGCGGCCGCCGCCAGCAGGATCAAGATCGCGATCCGCCCCAGCAGGCCCGCAGTCCAGCTCCCTGCAAGCGATACATCCACTCCCCCCAGCCTCGCGATCGAAACAAAGTTCGCACCGATCACGCAAGTGGCGACCGCAAGTCCGAGCCCAAGCCACAGCCAGCCCTTGCCGATCCCCGCAAACGTTCGCCGCGAGAACAGGATCCCCCACGGGCTTCCGACGACAAATCGCGGGGCAAACGGACGAGATGACCACATCGGCCCCACCTGCACGAACCCCGCAAGCACTCCCGCGAACATCGCAGCGCCCATCACAATCAACGCAGAGACTCCAAGCTCGCCGGCCGCTCGGGCCACCTGCGCCGCCACCGACAGCGAAGGCTCGGCCGCGCTCACCGCGCCGATCGCCAGCGTGATCGCATCCCCGATCGTCGCGATCATCCCCGGTCCGCGGATCCAGATCACGATCCCCGCCGCCAGCAGCACCGCCCAAGCGATCCCGGCGTGCGACACTGGCGTCAGCCCCAGCCGGCGCGCCTCGCGCAGGCGCTTGGCGCTGGGCGGCTCCGTGCGATTTCCCGAACCATCCGCCACGCCCGACTCCTCTACACACCGATCCCCCGCACCCACGAGCCGATCACACCCAGAAACTCACGCATCGGAGAGGAAAGCCCCGCGGCGAGCACCAGCGCGGTGATGCCGATCCCGGCGATCGTCTTGATTCCGGGTCCAAGCTGCAGCGCATCCATCCCGCCCGAGAGACGTCCGGCGATCCCCAGCGCCAGATCGATCCCCAGCAACACCACGATGACCGGCAGCGCCAGCTTGACCCCGGCGAGCACCAGCATGGACAACGCCCCGATCCCCATCGCGCCCGCCGAGCCGGCCCCCATACCCGCCTTCGCGGCCGGCAGCATCGCGTGCATCGGCAGCACACCCAGGCTGTCGGCGATCGCCCCCAACAGCACCACATGCCCATCGGCTGCCCAGAAGATCGCCAGCGCCGCGAGCATCAGCAGCATCCCCATCTGCGTCCTGCCGTCGAACGCGTCTGTTCCGCCGGCGCTGTGCTCCCCACGGAACTGATCGATGAGCCGCCCGGCGATCCTGTAAACCTCGAACATGCACAGGATCGCCAGCGCCAGCACCGCCCCGATCAGCAGTTCCTTCAGCAGCAGCACGACCAGCGGAACCGTCGATGCAACTCCCGCCGGCGCAACCAGCAGCGCCAGCAAGCTCGCCAACCCCACCCCCGCCCCGATCCGCCACCGCAAGGGTGTCAACGAACCACCCACCAGCGGCGACCACACTGTTACGGGTACAAGTCGGGCCGACAGCAGGATCATCCCACGCAGCCACGGAGAATCGGCAACCTCCGGCACCAGGCCGGAAACCTGCGCTGCGATTGTCCCGATGTCATCCATCTACCGCACCTGCGAGATCATCCCCAGGACCGCCTCGCCGAAGCCGACGACCTGGGCGAGCATCCACACACCGGCAAGCACGATGACCCCCGCGACCGCGAGCACCTTCGGCACCGACACGACCGATGAATCCTGCACCTGTGTCGCCGACTGCACGATGCCGACGATCGCTCCCACCAGGAGCGCGGCGATCAGCGCCGGAGCGCCGACCATGATCGCGAGCATCAACCCCTGCTGCACGATGCGAACCAGAGATTCGGGCGCCATGCCTGGCCTCCTTGTTGATTCACGCATACCCGAGCACAAGCCCGCGCATGATCAGCCCCCAGCCATTCATCATCACGAACACCAGGAGCTTGAGCGGCAGCGACACCATCCCCGGGGACAGGCCCGGCATGCCCACCGATAGCAGGATGCTGCTCACCACCAGGTCGATCACCACGAACGGGATGAAGATCAGAAGCCCGATGATGAACGCCTCGGTCAGTTCGGTCGCCACGAACGCCGGCGCATGCACCGCGAACCGACGAACCGTCGGAGAGACCGCAGATTCATCCAGGCCCTGTGCTTTGAGAAGCCGCGCGGAGAGCCGCTGGAAGAGCTCGATGTTCTTGGCGGAAGAATGCCGCAGCAGGAAGCGGTCCATCGGACCCTCAACCGAGATCCGAAACGCCCGCACATCCATCCCGGAAGCGCCCTTGGCCGGAGGGTTGGGCCGCAACTGCCGGATCGCGGCATCGTCGGCGAGCGCCTTTCGCGCCCGGCTTCCGGCCTCGCTCGAATCGGCGAGCAACTGGTCGAGCGACATGCCCCCCAGGTTCTGTAATTCCTCAGCGGAAAACCCGCCCGGCTGCGTATCCAGGGATCCCTGCACCTCTCGCCAGCGCTGGCCGGTCTGCGGAAAGCTCGCCACCGCGACAAGCCGGGATGATGACTCGTAGTCGCGATACACCGCGACCCCAACCGGTGTCATGATGTGCATGCTCAGCACGATCGCTAGCCCGATCACGACGACCGTCGGCGGGAACTGCGGTGTCCCCACGGCCTGGCGAACGATCCCCGCAACCACCACCAGCTTCGCGAACGATGTCACCATCGCCAGCACGAACGGCATCAAGGCGATCACCGCCAAGAGCAGCAGGAGCGAAGAGGCCGAGCCGTCGATTCCGGGCGCTGTGGCGGCGAGCGTGTGCATCATGCGGGTGAACCCTCCGATGCCGGCGGCGGCGCCTTGGCGGGCACCGATTGAAAGACCGAGGCAAAGCTCGGGCTCGGCTGCGCTTCACGGCCTGTGGCAGCGCTGCGCCTCGCGATCCCGCTGCTGGTCAGCCTCTCTTCAATCCCAGCGGCGTCGAGCGGCTCGGATGTCAGCATCGTGATCCGATCCCCCGAGATCCCCAGGAGCTGATATCGCCCCGCAACCTCCACCAGCAGCAGCTCGCGCCCAGGCCCCAGCCGCAGCGAGTCAACCACCTTCATCGCCCGGGCGCCACTGGGCCGGATCAGCCCGCGCCGCCGCAGCCACCACAGCACCCCGACCAGCGCGATGCATACCGCACCCAGGACCAGCAGCATGCGGATAAACGCGGTTGTGAAGTCGGGGACCTGCAACGCCGTCGAAGCGGATCCTTCCGCGCCGCTCGACGGCTGGGCCGTGGTCATTCCCGCGATCGCTCCAATAACCCAGGTGCTTCCCAGCGCGCACACCACCGCCAGCCCCGGGCCACGCGAGCTCGCCGGAACCCGGCTCACTGCCCGCCCTCCGCGCTGGCCGGGTGAATGCGATCGATGCGAACCGCCAGCTCCTCGCCGACGCTCACCAACCCTCCATCGGCCCACACGCGGCCGTTCCGCCACAGGCTGACCTCCCACGTCGATTTGGGGAAATCCTGGATCCGGTCCACCTCCCACGACCGCAGCGAGAGCGCGGGAATCGGCGTCTGCCCGATCAGCGGGATCAACACCGGCGCATCATCACCGCTGACCCAGCCCGGGTGCGGATGCGGAGAAAGCCCCTGGCACCGCACCCCCACCATCGTCGGCGAATCGTGCATGAACACCACCGGACACAGCTCCCAGCCCGTGAGCGTCACCAGCGCAGCGCCGGTCAACCGCCCATCGATCCCCGAGATGCCCAGCACCACGCTGTCACCGATCGCGGCGTTGTCCAGATCATCCGGCGATACATGCACCGCAGGCAGCGCCACACCCGCCGTCACCGCACCTTGGGCATCTCCCGGGCGGGCGTGCATCCCCACTTCACTCGGCGGGATCGCCCAGCCATCGAAACCGACCGCGACCTCCCCCTGCCGATCCGCGACCGAGACCAGCAGATTGACCAGCGGATGAATCGACGAGCGCAGGCGCGTCTGGGCTTCGGCCCCGGCGATGAACTCCGTGATCGACAGGAGCACCCCCGGCGCAGCCGGGTTGTCGGCAAGCCGGCGATTCATGGAATCGGCGAGCACGAGGATCGCAAACTCCAGCACGCCGACCTCGGCCGAGGTCGGTCCCCCGTGCCCGCGCAGGCCCGCGGCATCGAGCATCACCGCATCGGCAAGCGCCCGCGCTGCATCGGGCCGCAGGAAGACCGTCAGCTTCCCCACCTCGGACGCGGATTCACCGGCGCCCGCCGCATCGACCCGCCGGATGGCAATGCTCGCAGCGAACACCGGCGCCGTCGCATTGCCCGATGGCGCCCGCAGCGGCGAGATGGTCGCCCGCAGCCCCAGCGCAGCGCGGATCCCCTCTTCGAGCCCCAAGATCGCCCAATCCAGCCACAACCGGTGCGAGCACGCCAGCCAACCCGCCCCGGCGCGCACGTACGCCGAAGATGCCAGCGAGGCGATGCTCCAGCCCGGACCCGCCGACGATGCGGTCCCGGCGGCAGGCGCAGTCCGACCGCCTCCGTTCACCAAACCCGATGCCGGGGTCGACACGGAAGCCGACACAGAAGTTGGTGCGCTCTCGGGTAGCATGCTCACAGGAAAGATCGCCAAAGCGGTACAAACCTGCCAATGTCGCAAGGGAGCCTAGCTGTCCGGAACTGCCACCGCAACCGGATCCCGTGGATAGCCCGGGAACTACGGGCCGTTTCGCGGTTTGCGGTTCCACGCGGCGATCCCGGCATCATCGACTTCTCCCTGCCTGGCCCGGTCCGCTTGGAGCTCCCACTCCTGCCTTTGGCGATCCCGCAGCTTTTCCAATGCCTGCAGCTCGGTCATGACGGCGATCAGATCTCGCTCGCGCTGGCCCACGACATCCTGCGCCCGGGCGAGTATCAGCTCCTGCGAGCGCAACTGGCCATCGACGGCCTCGATGCCCGCCGAACAGGCATCAAAGGCCTTTCCCTGGTCGAGAAGTTCATACGCGGGCCGCGCAGGGGCGCCTTGCTCGGTCCCGCTCTTCTCTTCTGCGTTCAGTTCTTCAACCAGCCGCGCCCGCCGTGCGTTCAGCCGATCGAGCGCCTGCTGGGCCTCATCGCGCACGCCAACCGCCAGCCGAAGCGCCGACTCTCGCTTGGATTTTTCGCTCGCGAGCTGGTCGAGCTTGGGCTGAAGCGAAAACTCGAACCGGCCGGTGCTCACGCCTGACCCCCATGACCCCCATGACCCCCAACACTCCCGTGACCCGCGGGCACAAGCTTCATCAGCTCGGCGACGCTGGCCTCAAACCCCGGCCGCTCCCCGCGCAGGTCCTGCCGCAGGAACGGCTCGATGCGGCGCGGGTACAGAACCGCCGGATCCGGGTGACGCGAATCCTTGGGGTGCTGATACAGGCCCAGCGAGATCTTGTCGTAGTTGGATTCGTAATCGGCGATCACTCCCAGCACGCGCTCGGCCGCCGACCGGTGCGCCGGCGTCACGACGTCCCCGCGCACCCGGCTCTCGCTGTGCGTCAGATCGATCGCCGGCCAGTGCTTGCGCTGCGCCAGACGCCGCGCCAGCACGATGTGACCATCCAGCAGCGCCTTGGCCTCATCGGCGATCGGCTCGGTCAGGTCATCACCCGTCACCAGCACGGTGTAGAACGCCGTCATGGTCCCCTTGTCATCGTTACCGGCCCGCTCAAAGAGCCGCGGGAGTTGGGCGTACACCGATGCCGGGTACCCCTGCCGCCCCGGCGGTTCCCCGGCGGCGAGCCCCACATCCCGCAGCGCCCGCGCGAACCTCGTCACCGAATCCATCAGCAGCACGACGTTCTGCCCCTGCGCCCGCGCGTGCTCGGCGATCGCGGTCGCCGTGTGCGCAGCCTTCAACCTCAAGAGCGGCGGCTGGTCGCTCGTCGAGACCACGACGGTGCAGCGGTCCAGCCCCGCCGGGCCCAGGTCATCGTGCAGGAAGCCCAGCACCTCGCGGCCGCGCTCACCGATCAGCCCCAGCACGATCCGGTCCGCCTGCACGTGCCGTGCGATCGCCGAGAGCAGCGTGGTCTTGCCCACACCCGATCCTGCGAAGATCCCGACGCGCTGACCCCGCCCCACCGTCAGCAGCGCATCGATCGCCTTCACTCCCGTCTCGAGCGGCTCGGTGATCCGCCGGCGCTTGAGCGGATCCGGCGGCGCTGCCTCCAGCGGGGTCATCGCGGCGTTCACCAACGGTCCAGCGCCATCGATCGGATTGCCCAGGGCATCCAGCACGCGCCCGCGCAGGGCATCCCCCGCCGGCGCCAGCACGGCCTCTTCGGCGGCCGTGACCACGGCTCGCGCGGCGATCCCCTCGATCCCGCCCAGTGGCATCAGCAGCACTTCCGTGCGATCAAACCCCACGGCCTCGGCGATCAGCGATGAGCCATCGCGCCTCTGTATCCCGAACCGTGCTCCGATCCGGGCATCGGGGAACGTCGCGCGGATGATCGGACCGATGATCGATGTCACCCGCCCGGAACGCGCCACCTGCTCTCCGCTCGCCAATCGCTGCGAAAGCCCCTCCAGCGATTGCTCCAGGCTCCCGCGCAGGTTCATCGTCGCTCCCCCCCTGCCACCGCCCCACCAACCGCATCGATCGCCAGCTCTTCGAGCTTCTTGAGCCGTGTCCCCAGCCCGCCATCAAGGCTGCCGATCTCGGTATCGATCCGCACGCCCGCCCGCGGAACCGTGACATCCGCGCGGATCTCAAACCGGCTGGCAAGCGAGGCCAGGCCGTTCAGCCGTTCCTTGTGCGGCTCGACAAGCACCAAGTCATCGGGATTCACGCACACCGTCAATCTCCGATACACGCGAGCCTCTTCGATCGTGCGTGCGACCAGGTCTGTGATCCGCTCCGGCCGCGCGGCAAGCTCCGCCCCCAGCACGCTGGCGGCGATCCTCCATCCGCAGCGCTGCGCGTGTTCGGCAAGCTGTGTCGAGATCCGCTGCATCTGCGCCTCGAAGGCCGCGAAAAACTCGGTCGATTCTTCCGCGACCCGGGCCTGGGACTCGCGCCGGGCCGCCTCGACAACGCCGGGAATCTCCTGTTGTGCCAGCGCCAGCATCCGATTCGCCTGCTCCTGGGCATCGCGCTGGATTTCTTCAGCCTTCACACGTGCCTCGGCAAGCTCCTGCCGGGCGATCGCAAGCAGGCTCGCCGCCTCTGCCGCATCCGGCCGCAATACACGGGGAGCAGCGTGGATCACGACCGCACCCGCCCCCTTCCGCAACGCCGATGGATGGCTGGTAGTCACGCCGAGCCCTCACCCCTCCGCCCGCGCGGCTGCTTGGCCCCCAGCCCGCGCCTGGCCAGGTAATACTCAAGCGCTGAGGCCAGCGGCACCGGTCCCGACACCGGGATCCCGACCCACGACATCAAGGCCGCGCCCTCGCCGACAACCTCCGCTCCCAGCACCCGCGTCAGGGAGCCCGCGCCACTCCGCGCCAGCGCCCCAAGCTCGCGCCGCCGCGGATGCAGCCGCAGCAGCCGGTCCGGCTCACCGCCGAACCCCGCCATCAGCGCGAGCAGCGCCTGGTCCCGAAGCTCATGTGCCGAAGCGCTTGCCATGCTCGTTCATGCTCACACGCGATCACCCGCTCACAATCACGTCGCCACGTATCCATCCCCGTTCCCGCTGTCTCGCGCCCGCCGGCCTCGCCAGATCCCCCACCCCAGCGTCACCAGGAACAGCACCGAAATCACAACCGCCCCCACGAACAGCACGCGCATCTTCTGCTCCCCTTCGGCAATCTGGCCCGCAAGGTTGGGCTGCCTGGAAAGCGCGGTCCGCGTCGGCGCATACGACGCCACCACCGAGATCGATTCGGGCTCAAGCCCTGGCACCGCGCGGGAGACCAGCGAGCGCACCGCCGCGAACAGGTTCGCCGCCTGCTGCTCCACCTTCGCACCCGCCTGCCCCGGCGCCACGCGCTGCACCACGAAGTTCGCCTGCGGCTCCACACCCGCACGGGATGCATCCGCTGCCTGCGCTGCGGGTTGTTCAGCGACCCCCGCCTCTCCGATCGTCTCCCAGTTCACCGTCAGGAGGACCGCCGCCGAAGTCACCCGGCTCTTCCTCTCATCGCCCGTAAGCAATGCATCCTTCTCGGGAAGCACCACATGCACCCGCGCCCGTGACACCCCATCGATCGATTCGAGCGTCCGCTCCAGCTCCCCGGCGATCGCGTGCATCAGCCGTGCCCGCTCATCACCGGGCGAAGGGATGATCCCATCGCCATTCGCAAAGCTCTCCAGCCCCCCGCGCTCCTGCCGCGGCAGATCGCGCTGCAGGAGCAGAGCCCGCGCGCGGCCAAGCTCCTCGGGCGGCACCGATATCTGCTGCACCTCGCGGCGACTCTTGCTTTGTGTTGTCAGGTGAGCCCCGACGACCCCGGCGTTCTCGAGTTCAACCAGGATCTCCAGCGCCTCGCGCTGCGATTCCACGCTGACCAGCGCCTCGCGCCGATCGCACCCGCCCACGACCCCAAACATCACGAACAGCCCCGCGGCGAACCCGAGTCGAACCACACCCAGCGCCACCGCGCTGGGCCGGTTCCACCCGGCCACGCGAACATCGATCATGCCATGCTCCCGTCTGGCCGCCGTCAGGCGAAGGCGGACACACGATCCTATCGGATCGCGGCCGGGCCGGCAGCCTCATCCCCGGCATGGCGAACCAGCCGGTTGAAGATCTCCGAGAGGGCGGGATCCTTGCGAACATCCTCGGTGACCCGCTCCACGATCCGCGGATCGGCCCGGCCCAAGAACGCCGTCACCTCGCGATTGACCTCTTCCCGGAGCACCGAATCGGCCGACTGCCCACCCGAGAGTCGCTCCCGGATTCGCAGCACCAAGGCCCCACGGGTCGCGACGGGAATCGCCCCGGAAGTGGCCCCCGCCTCACCCGGCGGGCGCAGCGAAAACACCTTGGATGATGGCCCGGCCGGACCCACAGGCCCAGCCCCCCCCACACCACCAGATTGCTGAATGCGTCCTACCTGCGGTGAACGATCCCCAGGTCCAGATATGGAAGACATCGAAGAGGCTCCAAGGACCCCCGGGCAGTTGTCGACCGACCACCAGGATCGTTGCGAGTTTTTTAGACGGCCCATTGAAGATTGTTCTAACCGGTTGCCTCATCGTTGCTTACGCACGGCCTCCTCCCCACCCCCAGCCCCATCCGCGAGCCCCCTCCCAGAGCTGGTATGCTCCCGACCGACGGCGGGACGCCCAATCCCCCGCCGCCCGAGAACCCCGCCGCATGCCATCAGGGACCCATATCGCAGGCCGAACCCCACACCCCCAACGACCCGTGGGTGCCGCACCGGCCTTCTTTGACCGCATCAACGCCGGCCTCTCCACCTTCAGCCACATTGCCCTGGCCGTCGGGGTTGCGGCGATCCTGACCACGCTCATCGTCCGCATCGATGCGTGGATGATGGACCTGCTGCTGGCGATCAACATCACCGTCAGCGCCCTGGTGATGCTGGTCGCCCTCTACGTCTTCGATTCGGCCCGTCTCACCGCCCTCCCCACCGTCCTGCTCATCACCACCCTCTTCCGGCTCGCACTCAACGTCAGCTCCACGCGACTCATCCTCCTGGATGCCTACGCCGGCAAGATCATCGAGTCCTTCGGAGCGATCGCCGTCGGCGGAAACTACATCGTCGGCGCTGTCGTCTTCATCGTCCTGGTCGTCATCCAGCTCCTGGTCATCACGCGCGGCGCGGAGCGGGTCGCCGAAGTCAGCGCCCGCTTCACCCTCGACGCCATGCCCGGCAAGCAACTGGGCATCGATGCCGAACTCCGCGCCGGCCTCATCAAGCCCGAAGAGGCCCAGCGTCGCCGCCGCGCCCTGGAGCGCGAATCACGCCTCTACGGCGCCATGGATGGCGCCATGAAGTTCGTCAAGGGCGATGCGATCGCCGGCATCATCATCTCCATCGTCAACATCGTCGCTGGGATGGCGATCGGCATGCTCCAGATGGGCATGTCCGCCCACGAGGCCGCCGAGGTCTTCACGCTGCTGACCATCGGCGATGGCCTGGTCTCTCAGATCCCCGCCCTTCTGATCGCCTTTGCCGCAGGCCTTGCCGTCACACGCGTCGCCTCCGCAAGCACGCAGACCCGCGCCGCCCCCGTCGCACGCGACATGCTCGACCAGGCGCTGGCCCACCCCTGGGCGCTCGCCGCGACCGCGATCATCGCGCTGGGGATGGCGTTCGTCAGCGGATTCCCGACGGCGATCTTCCTGGTACTGTCGGCCCTGCTCACCTGCCTTGCTGGATTCTCGTTCTCCCGCCAGGCACGCGGACAGACCGCCGTCCCCGACGACATCGAGCACACCTCACACGCGGCGAGCGCCGTTGCGCCGTCGCCGATCGCGATCCGGCTGCATCCCGCCATGGCGCGGAGTCTCTTTGATCTCGACGCCGCGGGGGAACCGGTCCCCTCGCCGGATCTGCTCGCCAGGCTCGAAGAACTCCGGGATCAGCTCAGTAACGCGATGGGAATCCAGTTCCCGCCCCTTGCCATCTCCATCGACGATGATGCACGCGCCACCGCGCCCGAATCCGGCTATTCCATCCACATCTACGACACCCCGATCGCACGCGGCGCAACTCCCAAGGATCGCCTGATCGCCATCACCTCCGCCGCCGAGGCCGTGGACAAGCAGCTCGATGCCGTCCCCTTCCTGGCGCCGTGGGGTCGAGGGGAATTCGCGGCGATCCCGCACTCGCAGGAACCCCGCGCCCGGGATGCCGGCTATAGCGTCTACACCCCCGAGCAGCTGCTGCTCATCCACACCCAGATCGGCCTGCGCCGGCACGCCGCCGATCTCTTGGGCATCCAGGAGGCCGAGCAGCTTATCGAGGAGCTCCGCCGGGATCGCCCGCACCTGGTCGAGAGCGTCTACCAGCGGCTCTTCCAGCCCGCGGAGATCACCGAGGTCCTCCAGCGCCTGCTGCGCGAAGAGATCCCCATCCGGGACCTACGACTCATCTTCGAATCGCTCGCCCGCTGGAAGCAGCCCGCCAAAGACATCGCGCTGGTCACCGAGCACGTCCGCAAGGACCTCAAGGGCATCATCTCACGCCGGTTCGCCGCGACCGGCATGGTGCTCGAGTACTACGCACTCGACACCGACTTCCAGCGGCAGCTCGCCGAGCTCGTCCGCTCCACCGCCCCCGACCAGCCCATCACACTCACCATCGACCAGCGCCGCATCATGTACGATGCCGTGGGTTCATCCATCGACCCCGCCCGCCACTGGACATTCGATCCCGTCATCGTCACACCGCCCACGCTGCGCCGAGCCCTGCGCACGCTGCTCGCCGATGCCTTCCCCGAGATCTCGATCCTGGCGACCGACGAGATCGCCCCCAGCTTCTACCACCGCTGCATCGGCCGCATCCGGCTGATGCCGGAAGCATGAGGCATCGGGCATCGACTGTGCCAATGCTCCTATTCGGCCGTTATCCGCGTCTATCCGCGCCAATCCGCGGCCGCCTCTAGTTCCCCTCGCGCTTGAAATCGAGGCGGCGGGGGGTGCCGCCCTTGATTTGGCCGATCGTGGCGCTCAGACCGCCCTCGGCCGCAAGCTCGTACACGATGCGATTCGGGTAGTCATGGCGAGGGTTGAGGAACACGGCTCGCATCGCGCCCGGCTCGGTCTTGCCAAGCTCGGCGAGCACGAACTCGGTCGGCGCTGCGCCGCCGGGCTGGGCGATGTAGACCAGCCCGCCATCGCGCTCGACGATGCGCAGGTACTCGAACGAGCTCATCTTGCCGCCCCTGACCGAACGCGCCACGGCGAGCAGAGAGCCGCCGGATGGCGGACTCCACCGCTCCTCCATTGCTATCGCCCCCCCCGTGCCCCTGGTTCCGACCCAGGCGCCGGTGAGCCACGCCATGTCGCCGATCACCGCCTTGGCCGGCGTGGGCATCGGGATGTCCTCCACATGGCGGTAGAGCCCAACCGACTTGTACCCCTCGGTCGGATCGGTCGCAACGCGCACCTGCAGCCCATCGGGCGTGATGCGAAACTCTTTGCGGTACAGGCCGGTGCGGGCGTTGTCCGATGCTCGCACGAACTCGGTCTCGTACTCGAACGCGCCATCCTTCCACGCGCCACGATAGCTCGCAATACTCTCGGGCTCGAAGACGTCGGTGGTTGAGCCGTCGAGCGAGATGCGCACATCCTTGTGCCCGGAGCCATGGCCGCGTACGAGGATGACAGCGCCCTCCTCGGTGCGAAATGAGAACTTCGAGCTCATGGGGGGACCCAACTGCTCGAGGGCGCGGCCCTCGGTGCGGTCCTCGAAGAAGAGCCACTCGCCATCCAACGCGCGCAACTCGTTCGCCTGAGCCGGAGGCTCGCTTGGGGCCTGAGCCGGAGGCTCGCTTGGGGCCTGAGCCGGAGGCTCGCTTGGGGCCTGAGCCGGAGGCTCGCTTGGGGCCTGAGCCGGAGGCTCGCTTGGTGCCTGAGCCGGAGGCTCGCTTGGGGCCTGCGCCGGAGGCTGGCTCGAAGCCATCGCCGCCCACGCCACGCTGAGGATTGCAAGAAGCGCGAGCGCTGTGGACAACCAAGTGCGCATGTGCATTGCAGATTCCCCTTTCCAGTTGCAAGAGGATAGCGAAAACCGCCCGGCCCTGCCCTTACGGCCCGCCCCGATCCGCCCTCGCAGGCTCCAGATCGCTCCCCTCGATCAACCTCTTGAGCGATTCGATCGCCTCCGCGTGCCGACGCGTCACCGTCGACTTGTTGACGCCCAGCTCCTTGGCATACTCGGTCATCGACTTGCAATCCAGGTACAGGCTCGTGATCAGCTCGCGCTCCGTCGGCTCAAGCTGCGCCAGCGCCCGCACCAGCCGCGCGTGCAACTCCGCCCGCTCCACGGGATCGACATCCGCATCGGCGACCGGCACATCCTCGCGATCATGTAGATCGGCAACCACATGAATGATCGCCAAGCGCCGAATCCCGCGGCAGAACTCATCCTCCAGCCGCCCGATGTCCGCCTCCGAATCCGCCAGCCCCGCCGCATCGCGCATCGCTGAATCACGCAGCTCCTCATCCCGCGCTGTCGCCCGGCTGGTGCGCGACCACGACATCCGCCGCATGGCATCGATGATCGTCCCGCGGATCCTGTAGTACGCGTACGTCCGGAACGAGGCCCCGTGGATCGGATCAAACGCCCGCGCAGCCTCCACCAGCCCCTGGTTCCCCAGCGCCACCAGCTCGTCGTACTCCACCGTCCCGCCGATCCGCTGGTGAAGCTCCCGCGCCAGGGCCTTGACGTAGTCCAGGTTCTCCTCGATCAGGGTCGCCGAGATGCCCCCGCCGTCATTGCCGGCCTGCCCGTGCCCCCCACCACCGCCACGTCCCCCACTTTGTCCCTGGCCAGCGCCCGATGGGCGCGCGACATGGGAAGCCTGCGACTTCCCCGGACCGGCGAACGGGTCGTTCATCACCCACGCCCTCCAAACAGCCGCCACCCCATGTACACGAGGAACGCCGCGAGCACCGCCGCGACCACGGTGACGATGGCCAACTGACCCAGCGTAACACCGTTCCCGATTCGAGCAAGCACTCCGCCCGAGCGCTGTCGAGCCTTCACCCTGGTCGGCCTGACCCGCTCGGCAACCCGCCTGGGACCAGTCCCATCCGATCCGCCGGCGGCGTCTCCGTTCAGCGATGCCGCCGGCATGATCGGCTCGAGCATCCCCGCCGGCGCAGCCGTCGAGAATCGAAGCGATGCATCACCCAGGTAGACCTGGTCACCCTCGCGCATCACCGCCGGCCAGAAGATCTCCGACCCGTTAAGCAGCGCCAGAGCATTGGCATCCTGCGAATCCAGGCGGTAATCCTTCCCATCGAACGTGATGCGGCAGACCACGCCTCTGGCGATCAGGTCCTCGATCTGCACATCAGGGTTGGCCGACCGGGAACCCACCGTGATCCTCGTCCCCGGCGTCGTCGGCAGCGCCAGGTACCGCTGCGGAACGCCCTTGAGGTCCAGTTCGATGTGCGGAGCCCCGGCGACCACGTGCGCCGGCTCGGCCAGGTCGAACGTCTGCGCCTCCTGGATGTTCGTTCCCCACGACAGGCGCACCCGCGCTCCGCGCACGAATCGCCATTCCCCCACCGCCGCCGCCTCGGCAAGCCGAGCACCCGGCGCCCGCAGACGCACCTGGTCCCCATCCATCGAGACCACGATCGCATCCGGCACTTCCGGTGGGTCCGCCGCCGACTTGGGCCACAGCAATACCGCCGGACCCAACCCATCCTCCGCATCACGCCCCAGGCGCGGCAGATCCAGCTCCAGCCGCAGCAGCCTTCGGGTCAAAGCCATCGATCCTCCGAGCAGTGCCATCGGGCACGCCGCCACCTCCGCTCCTATCAAAGGAGTTTAGCAGAGCCAATCACACCTGAGTTTTTCCACGGCATCGCGGCTGGCGCGTTCGGATCTATGTGAACTTTGCCCTTTGAACCTTGCCCTTTATCACCCCCCACCCCCACACCCATTCACCGCAATCCCCAGGGCGATCGCCATCCCCGCCTTCGTCTCCAGCAGCGCCCGCGCCCGCTCCCGGTCCGGCGCATACACCACCTGGATGTGGTTCGACTGGTGCTTGGCCATCATCTGATCCCGGCTCACACCCCGAAGCACCGCGTGCATGATCGGCCACTGCGATGTCGTCGATTCCCATCGCCGCCGCGTCTCGGCCTCCGGCAGCCGGATCGCCTGGCACAACCCAATGTCCATGTGCAGCCGCTCAACCTCGCCCGCATCCGGCTCCACATAGATCCGCGACCACACCACCTCACCCGGCCGCGATACACCCTTGATCCCACCGCCACCCTGCCGGAAATACATCGGCGGCTGACGCTCGCTGATCGCCCCCGAGTACCCGCCATCCAGGTGCGAAGGCGGCACCGCCCCCGAGATCTCAAACACCCACACCTCTTCACCGGTCGTCCCCGAGCGGTCGCGATCCGACCAGCGCAGATCGTGCAGCGTGTTGTCGGGCGAAATCCCAAGCGCGGTGCAGACGCGATCCGTCATCAAGCCATCCAGCCCCGCGCACTCATCGACTTCATTGAAATGCGTCAGCGGCCGGCCCTCGTACAGCACGCGCCCCGTATTCGGCCCCTCCACCGCCTTCACCGGCGGACGCTCCGTGCAATTGAGCAACCCCTCCACCAAGTCGCTCGCCGCGCACGTATCCGTCAGCCCGAGCTGGTACTGGATCCCCACCAGGTCCAGCCCCCACCGGTCCGCGAGCCGCAAGGTCGCGATGTACATCCTGCACTGCTCACGGACCTGCCGGTCCGTCAGCATCGTCGCTTCTTCGCTCCCGGTCGCGAACCGCATCCCCCGATTCTCGCACCATCGCCGAACTTCATCGGCCTCCTGGTCCCCCACCCGCTGCATCGCCGCGAACAACCCCGACTGGCTCAGACGCTCCTTGTACACCCCGCACGAGTGCAGCAGCCGGTCGGGGATGATCGCGTTGTACATCCCCATGCACCCCTCATCAAACACCCCCATGATCCCCGGCCTGTCGAGCAGCTCCGTCCCCAGCTTGGTTCCCAGCGTCCCCGCCTCCGCGGACAACTCGGATGCATCCAGCCGCTTGACATGCGAGAGATCATGCTCGATCGTCCCGGTATCACACCAGGCCCGCAGCTTCCGCCGAAATTCCGGCTGACGGAAATCCTCACCCCACAGCATTGAGTACTTCACACCCGCCTTCGTGAGTGATCCGCGCAGGTTCAAGACTCCCACAAGCCCCGGCCACTGCCCCGACCAGTTCGCCAGGAGCAGGATCGGCCCGCGATGGCTGCACAGCCCGGCGAGCACGTGCTGCGAGTACTGCCACACCGCCTCGGCAACTACCAGCGGCGCTTCGGGGTGGATCCCCGCGAACACCTCTCGGCCGTACGCCTGCGAGTTCACGAACCCGTGCGGCTCTCGATCACTCTGCCTGTCCGGGCTCCCGCGAACGATCCTCCACCCGACCGCCTCGAACGCCTCCCTCGCCTGCGCTTCCAGCGCCTGCTGCGCCGGCCAGCACGCGACATTGGCGCTGACCCGCTGATCCCCGGATGCAATCAGGATCGCCGTCTTCGGGCCGACCGGTGCGAGTTTCGACCGCTGGCCATGCACGACCGATGTGCTCATCATCCACCCTCTCAACCCCGTGCGAGCAATGAACAGCAGCAACCGGGCGCATGGTACCCGAGGCGTACAACCCACTCAAAGTACCAGAAGGTCACGATGCGATGCGGTGTGGACTGCGTGTGCACATCAACCCCGCGCGCCAGTCCATTCACCATCACCTCTGCTCGGGCACAACTCCCTCGTTTGGCTGCAAATCGGGCCCTCCGCTGGCATCGCCAACCTGCCCGTCGACGCCGTCATCCACATCCTCCGCAGCGCCCGCAGGGCCCGCGTCATCACTCGACTTTTTCTCCAACCTCCCCGCCAGCTTCGCATACACCACCGTCACCGCCATCATCAACAACCCCAAGCCGACAAAGCTCACCACCCGCGCCAAGGCCGGCACCTGCACCAGGTCCCAGATCAGCGCCTTGAGCACCGCGATCGCCACCAGCGCCAACCCCGCTCGTCGCGCCACCGGCACACCGCGACCATCCGCGGTCCTCCACATGAACCCCGCGCTGATCAACCCAAGCCCGAAGAGCCCCCACCACACGCTGACCGCCGCCCGCTGCACCGTGCGGTCGTTGCTGATGATCTCACCGATCCGCCCCGCCTCCATGCTGCTGGCGATCCACAGCAGGCTGACACCCACCACTACCAGCGCTGCCTGAATCCCAATCCGCGCTGCCCGCGCCTTCAACTCAAACCGCCACGCATCCCGGCCAACCAGCCGCGCCATCACGCCCGCGCCCGCGGCCAGCGCAAGCCCCGTCCACAACCCCGCGCTCAGCATCGCCGGCGCCTCCCCCGCCTCCCAGCTCCCGCGCAGCGGCGAATACCCCGCCAGCCACGCCATCACCGCAAGACCCAGCACGCCCGACGCCGGCAGCAGCAAGTCCTTCCACGCGGTCCGATCTCCGATCACCGCGCCGCCGACCGCAACCACCAGCCACGCGATCGCGATGCTCCCCGCGCTCGCATCCCCGTGAACGAACGCAAACATCAGCGCTGTGTACATCCCGCAGCTGCAGATGTACTCGATCGGCCCCTTGTCCGGCAGCACGCGCGGCAGGAACACCCGGAGCACCACCCACATCCCTCCGATCGCCAGCAGCACGCCCATCCATCGCGTGATCACAAGCCCCGCAAACGGGCTTCCATCACGGATCACCCACGCCCCCGCCCCCGGCGGCATCAGCATCGCAATCCCCAGCACCACCAGCGCGTACACGCCGATCCCCTGCGACTTCAGCTTCACCGCCGTCAACGACAACCCCACACCCACCAGCCCCAAGACCACCACGCTCGCCGGCGAAACCTTGCTGAACATCGTCAGGCCAAGCCCCGCCATAGTCAGGCAGATCGCCACTGCAACATTCGATGCCACCACCCACCCAAGCCCATGGCCGCTCCGCAGGAACCTCGCCGCAGCGCCCCACGCGATCGCGATCCCCACCACCGCCAGCGTCCAGTCCGAAAGCACCAGCCCCGAGAATCGCATCGATGGACCTGTCCCGATCGCCGCGACTCGTGCGAACGGCAGCAACGACACCAGCCCCAGCACCACCAGCGTGAACGCGCCGATTCCCTTGGCGCGCAGCTTCTCCGCCAGGAACCCAAGCCCTACCGCCGTGATCGCCGCCACAATCATCGCCGACGAGGTCGCCCCCGACTGAAGCGTCAATCCCAGCCCTGCGATCGTCACCGCGATCGCCGCCGCCGTGTTCGACACCACTTTCCAACACTCGCTCGCCTCGCGCCTCAACAGCCACGCCGCAAACCCCCACGCCGCCGCAGCGCCGATCGCCAGCAGCATCCACGGCCCCCACACCAGCCCCAGCGCCTCCGAGATCTTGACCGTCCCGATCCCGTGATGCGAATCCCACACCACAAGCCGCACCGTCCCCAGCGTCAGCACGGTCAGCCCGTACACATCCAGCGGACGGGACCGCATCCATCGCCCGCCGGCGATCGCCGCGCCACCCATCGCCAGCCACGCCACCACCTGCACCCCACCCGAGAGGGCCATCGAAACCGCGGCGATCACCAAGGCACCCGCCTGCACCGCCAGCGACACACCGATGCGCTCGGCATCGCTCTCGGGTGCATCGGTCAGGAACCGCAAGTGCCCGCTCAACACCTGCGCTCCCATCAGCGTGATCGCCGCGAAGAACGCCGGCCCAAGCCACGTGGGGATCGCCATGTGCTGGAGCGCAAAGGTCGCGATCACCGCCGCCCACACCGTCGTCGAGAACGACGACATGATCGGCCGCCACGCCCGCACACCCGCCGCAACCGTCTCGCCGCTCAGCTTCTCGTTCAGGATCGCCCGCAGATTCGGCGACTTCTGCTCCGCAGCGCTCCGCGGCTCGACCAGCCCGAACCGCCCCGCGCTGATCCCAAGTTCACCCTGGATCATGAACCACGCCAGCGTCACAAACACCAGCGGCGCTGTCGGCTCGGGTCTCACAATCTCGCTCAACGCGGTAAAACCGCCCATGAGCAGCGTGCCCCACCACACCACCGATCGCACACCCACGAACGCCCGGCCCTTCCACACCGGCAGCGCCAGCCCGGTCGCCAGCACCATGAGCAGGTATGCGAAAAATCCGATCTTGCTCTGATCCGAATCCCCCACGATGATCGGGTTCAGGTACGCGCCGATCAGCGATGCCGCCGCGACCGATGCCAGCCCCGACCGCGCTGAGATCCCCACACCGATCGCGCACGCAACCCCCATCAACACGAACGCCACCGCAGGGTTGGTCAACCCGTACAGCCGGTGCGCAGCCCACACCGACCCGATCAGCATCCCGATCCCCGCAGCGCTGAACCCCGCCGATGCCGCACGCGTCAGCTTCCGCAGCGCCCACTCGCCGGCACCCAGCATGCCGAACCCCGCGATCGCGACCCCGATGCACCGCATCAATGGCGATACCGTGAACCACTTGTTGTCGATCGCCAGCTTGAAGAACAGCCCGATCCCGATCAGCACGATCACCGCGCCGATCAGCGCATACCACCGCCCACCCAGCGCCTGTTCCAGCCCGGACATCCCCGAGCTCTTCTTCCTCGCCGCCGAGGGCACAGGCTTCTTCAAGGGTGCAACCGCCGTGGCCGCAGGGGCCGACTCCGCGCCCGCTCGCCGCTGCTCCTGCAACGCCCGCAACTGCGTCCCAAGGCTCTCGTTGCCCACACCCCCACTCGCACCGCCACCAGCAACCACCGGCGGGATCGCCGGCACAACCGCCGGACTCGTCGGCGGTGCGGCCGCCGGTGCAACCGGCAGCGCAGTCGGCACCACCGCGGTTGCAGCACTCATCACAGGAACTGCGCTCGCCGCTGTCTGATCAACCTCGCGTCGCGGCGTGACATCAGGTGTCGCGCCAAACGCCTTCCAGCGCTTGTCCAGCTCTCCGCTCGCCGTCTCGGCCGTCGGTATCGGATTCGCCTTCGGCGATTCGATGCGCGTTGCCGGAGATGCAACAGGCGATACCCCCGGCGACATCCGCTCCCGCAGATGAGCGACCTCGTTCTCGAGCGCTGCCAGCCGAAACTCAAGCTCCGCCAGCCGCGCTGCCTCCGCCTGGGGATCTCGCGAGTTCATGGTCAATAAGTTAGCAAATACTATACATCAAGTCAAGCGTCGAATTCATCCAGCTTTTCAAGCCCGAAAACCGCTTCCGCCACATGGAGGGCGCCGCCCGGCCTCAATACCGACCGCATCAGGCGCACCTGATCGATCTCAAAGCTCCCAACCTCCACCGGCGCCTCCACCCGGACTCCCGCCGTCGGAGACCCAAACCTGCACAGGGTCGCGTGCGGCAGAAACCGCTCCCCCGCCCTCTCCCTCGTATTCCGCGCCAATCGATGCGCCAATCGCCGGTGTATCTCCGCAAGCGCTGCCGGAAGATCCATCTCGCACGCGATCAACCGCGCCGGCCCGCGCTCGGGCAGGCTGATGAGCCTCATCGGCGTCAACTCGAACGCTCCAATCCCTGCAACCGACCTCGCCACCGATTCGCGCACCTCATCCAACTGCCGGACATCCGTCTCCCCGATGCACCGAAGCGTCAGGTGTACCTGCTCGACCACCGTGGGCTTGTGCTTCGGCAACACCAGCATCTCGATCGCCGCGAGCAACCGCTCAGCCACACTCACCGGCGGATACACCGCAACAAACAGCCGAACCACACCCATAAACCTCAATCTCCACGATCAATGACCATCTCCGTGTCTCCGTGTCTCCGCGTCTCCGCGTCTCCGCGTCTCCGCGTCTTCGTGTCTCCGCGTCACACCGTCACTTCCCAAATCGCCCAAGCCCCAAAAAACCCGCCCGATGCACCGTCCCCCCATGCATCGCCAGGTCCGCAAGGATCTCGCCGAACACCGGCGCGAACTTGAAACCATGGCCCGAACTCCCGCACGCGATCGCCACGTTCGGGTGCCGCGGATGGCGATCGATGATCAGATGCCCATCCGGTGAATTCGCGTACAGGCACACCGCCATCGAAAGCAGCGGCCCATCCCCCTGCGGGACATATCGCCGAAGCGCCCCGCGCGTCTGCTCCTCATCGTCCGCCCCCACCCCCACCCCCACCATCACCGCCGACCGATCCACCGTATCCGGATCCACCACCGCACCCGGCTCGTGCAGCGCGATCTTCAACCCCGGCCCCGGCGAAGCCCCGCGCTGCATGGGAAACCCGTAGTGCAACTGCCCGCGCTCGTTCTCGATCGCCCACACCAGGTGCCCCGGCATCTCAAATAGCTCGGGCACCCGCGGCCAATACCACGCCATCACCTGCCGCGTGATGCGCAGTTGCACACCCAGATCCGCGATCACCTTCCCCGCCCACGCCCCCGCCGTGATGATCAGGTTCCCCGCCTCGTATTCCCCGCGAGCCGTCCGCACCCGCACACCCTTGTCATCCGCCGACCATCCGATCACGGCTTCATGCCCGCGCAGCTCCGCCCCGCTCCCCATCGCCGCCCGCGCATACGCCGACACCGCAACCTCAGGCACCAGGAACCCCGCCCGCGCCTCGTGGATCGCCTCAAAGCCCTCCGGCAACGCAAACTGCGGGTATCTCCGCTTCACCTCCGCAGACTCCAGGCGCTGCGCCTCCAGCCCATGCGTCCGCGCCGATTTCATCGCCCCTTCCACCGTCACACACCCACGCGGCCCCGCGTACAGCGCTCCGGTCTCGAAATACACCCCGCCGCCCACGCGCCGGTCCATCTCAACCCAACGCTCGTGTGCCCGCCGAAGCAGCGGCACATAGTCGGCGTGCTCGAAATACGCGGTCCGAAACACGCGCGAGTGCCCGTGATGCGATCCGCGAGCATTCGGGATCCCGAATTGCTCGAGCCCCAGCACGCGTTCCCCTCGCGCTGCCAGCTCAGCCGCCGCTGCGATCCCGAAGGTGCCCAACCCCAGAATGATCGTGTCGTATCCCAACGCGCGGAGTCTAACCGATCCACCGGTCGCTCCGGACAGCCGCGAACGCGCACTTCAAGTCCCTTCCAGAAACGCACCAGCGCAACCACCGCATCACGTTCAGACCATCTCGAGCGATGAGATTCTGAACTCTGGGCGCCGCCGCATGCGAGCAACCAATGCCTCCACCGCAACGCACGCGCACACGCCCGCGCCTCATCACGACAGCCTCAAATCGTGTTCGGCCTCCGTCCGGCAAGCAAGGATCCCCTATCTGCCGCCGCGGCGTTGACATCGCGCTCCAACGGCCGATGATGATTGCGGAGTTGTTGATCCGTTTTCATCAAGGAGACCCAGACGTGAGGTTCAAGCTGCTCTCCCTGGCTTCTTTCGCCGCCATTTCCGGCATTGCCGGTGCCCACCAGCCCGACCCGGTGACACCGCCGGCCGCGGCCGCCGGCGAGCCATCCTCCCCGGCGACCTTTGTGTTTGGCAGCGAGCCCTGGCACGAGGACTCCAAGATCCTGTGGGATGGCTTCCTCAACGGCCTCCGCGGATTCGAGCACTTCTACAACCCCGTCGGCAATCCCATCTACTTCGAGACGCCTTTCAACAACACCGGCGTGCGCTTCCTCTACCTCCACCACGACTTCCCCAACGATTCGCAGCTCCAGGGCGGCGATCTCAACGTCTACGCAGTCCAGGCGCGGATCGCGATCACCGAGCGCCTGGGGTTCATCGCCACCAAGGACGGCTACAGCGACCTCAACGCCGATGCACTCCCCTCCGATGACGGCTGGAACGACATCGCCGCAGGCCTCAAGTACGCGTTCTACATCGACAAGCCCAGCGACTTCATCGCCACCTTCGGCGGCCGCTACCAGATGGGCAACGGGGATGCGGAAGTCCTCCAGGGCGGTGTCCAGGAGTTCAGCCCCTTCATCTCCGCCGCCAAGGGCTGGGGCAAGTTCCATCTCATCGGGGATCTGACCGATCGCATCCCCCTCGACAACGACAAGGGCAACAACGTCTTCCAGTGGGATATGCACGCCGACTACGAGATCTTCAGCGGCGTTGCACCGATGCTCGAACTCCACGGCCTGCATTACCTGTCCGATGGTGATCGCACACCCCTCTCCGTCGGCGGCGCCGACTACACCAACCTCGGCTCCACCGATGTAGACGGCTCGACGGTCATCTGGCTGGGCGCGGGAGCCCGAGTCAAGTTGTGGCCGAACATGTCCATCGGCGCCACCTTCGAATACCCGCTCACGAACCCCGACGCCGATATCTTCGGCGATCGCATCACCGTGGACCTCGAGTTCACCTGGTGATGCCGCGGTCCGTCGGTTGGGTTGCCGCCCCGCAACCCCAACCTTCGATGCGCACACGCGGACGAACTACCTCTCGTCCGCGTTGTGCTTTTTGGGCGGCATTCCCCGGAGCGCCCCGCGATCTCACGTTCTCACGGAGGGCTACATTCCTCTCAGATTGACCATCGACCCCGCCATTCTCACCGAATACCTCGCCCGTGTCCCCGACTGGCATCTCACCAAGCGCCACCGCTCCCGGCTCGCCAAGCTCATCCCCATCTGCGATTCGCTCCCGGAAGTCACGCTCCTGCGCTTCGGCGACTACCACCTGGGCTTCCAGATCCGCAAGAAGACGTTCGCCTACTTCCTCAACAGCCACCACGACGATGACATCACCTGCATCTGCTGCAAATCCACCCTCGCTCGCCAGGCCAAGCTGATGAAAAGCGATCCCAAGCGTTACCTCAAGCCCGCCTACCTGGGCCCCAGCGGCTGGGTCTCGCTGCGCATGGACCTCGCCGCATTCGACCTTGCCGAAGCACGCGTACTGCTCACCAGCGCCTACAAGCTGCAAGCCCCCAAAAAGCTCGCCGAGAGCATCTAGGCCGCCACGGAAGCCTGTATTCATCACAAGCCACGCATTCTGATCCGCGTCAATCCGCGCAAATCCGCGGCTAGAAATTCGGCGTCGGCGCCCGAAACTGCTCCAGCTTGATCGATCTGAAATACTCGATCGTCTTGAGCAGCCCATCCTTCAGCCCCGTCTTGGGCTCCCACCCCAGCTTCGCCTTCGCCAGCGAGATATCCGGCTGACGCTGCGTCGGATCATCCGACGGCAGCGGCCGCATCTCGATCTTCGACTTCGAGCCCGTCAGCTCCACGATCATCTCCGCAAGCTGCTTGATCGTGAACTCGTGCGGGTTCCCCAGGTTCACCGGACCAATGAAATCATCCGGCCCGTTCATCATCCGGATCATCCCATCGATCAAATCATCCACGTAACAGAACGATCGCGTGTGGTTCCCCTCCCCGAAGATCGTGATCGACTGACCCTGGATCGCCTGCCTGATGAAATTCGACACCACCCGCCCGTCATAGGGGTGCATCCGCGGCCCGTACGTATTGAAGATCCTGATCACCCGGATGTTCACGCGGTTGTGCCGCTGGTAATCAAAGAACAACGTCTCGGCCGCCCGCTTGCCTTCGTCGTAGCACGCCCGCGTCCCGATCGGGTTTACATTCCCGCGATAGCTCTCGGGCTGCGGATGAACCTCCGGATCCCCGTACACCTCGCTCGTCGAAGCCTGCAGCACCTTCGCACGGCAGCGCTTGGCCATCCCCAGCACGTGGATCGCCCCCAAAACGCTCGTCTTCATCGTCTTGATCGGGTTGTACTGGTAATGCCCCGGCGCTGCCGGGCACGCCAGGTTGTAGATCTCATCAACCTCCAGCCAGATGTCGTGCGTGATGTCGTGCCGGATCAACTCGAAGTTGGGCTTCCGAAGCAGGTGCATGACGTTGGACTTCTGGCTCGTGAAGAAGTTGTCCAGGCAGATGACATCGTGCCCCTGCTCCACCAGCCGATCGCACAAATGCGATCCCAGGAACCCCGCCCCGCCCGTCACCAGAACCCGCTTGATCGTCTGAGCCACCGCTATCTCCTACCCAATCTCGTGGCACAGGCATCTTGCCTGTGACTACTCCATCTACTTCCTGCTCAGCGTACGCCCGCCACCGACAGACAGTTGGCCCGCAGATGCCCCGGATTGATCGTCCCCACCACCGCGCAGCTCACCCCTGGAACTCCCAGCACCCCCCGCAGCGATGCCCCCGGATCCGCCGCATGCCCACTGGATAGCGCCTTCTTCGCCAGGATCCCCACCCCGCGCCTCTGCGCCTCGGCCAGCCGCACGAGCAGCCCCGAATCCGCCGGATCCACCTCCACCATCAGCACATCCGACCGGGCGATACACGATGCAAACCCCTCCGCCGTCTTCACAGAGACCCCGATCCCGCGCACCTTCCCCTCACCCTTGAGCCGTTCCAGTTCGCCCCACAGTCCTTCCGTCATCCCCTTTTCAACCACCCCATCGGAGTGCACCAGCACAACCTCCACGCGATCCGTTCGCAGCCGCCGCAAGCTCCGCTCAACACTCCCACGAACCTCGCTCCCCGAGAAATCAAACCTCGAAACACCCCCATCAAAATCTTCCCCCACCTTCGTCACGATGCACCACCGCTCCCGCCGACCAGCGAGCAGCTTCCCCAGCCGCTCCTCTGAATACCCATACGCCGGCGCGGTGTCGATCACGTTGATCCCGCACTCTTCCGCGACCACAATCAACCCGCTCGCCGCCGCATCATCCGGAATCTCAAACTTGTGGGGATACTTCACCTGCTCCTTGCGCCCGAGCTTCACCGTGCCCAGCCCCAGCACGCTCACCTCCAGCCCGGTCTTTCCCAGCACACGCTTGAGCATCCGCCTCTACCCCATCTCGTGGCACGGGCATCTTGCCTGTGACTACAGCCTCTATTGCCTTTCTGCAACCCGAACCCACACCCGCCCATCATCCTCCCACGGCAACTCGCATACCTCAGCCGCGAGCGCATCATTCTCCAGCCTCTGCGAACCCGGCGAAATCTCCATCCCGCGCACCTCGGCCAGCGCCATCTCCGCCGCGATCGGCGCCAGCGCCAGCTTCGTCGGCCAGACCCCCATGATCCGCCCGAACCTACGCACCACCGGCCCATCGGGCCTTTCGCCCGATTCGGTCTTCCCCTCCGCCCGATCGATCCGCAACGATGAGAACCTCGCCCGGCTCAGATCCGCCCACGGCACGCACTCTCGCACCTCCGCGAGCGCTGACTCCCGGAACTCATCCTCTTCCTGCTTCACCCCGCGCTCGGCGATGTTGCCCCCGACATACCAGACCAGCTTCTGATCGCGCCCCGAGCCCACCCGCGAAGTCGTCACCGTGATCCTCGGCTTGTCCGTCCCCGCACGCGGAACGTGCCCGAAAAGCTCGAAGGGCGCCCCCTCGATGATTCCCATGTGCAGCGCTCGCCGCTGCGCCACCTTCCACACCTCGTGGATCCCCGCCAGGTGCAGCAGTTCCTCGTTCCCCTCACCCGCCGCGCACACCACGCACCCCGCCGAGATCTCCGCGATCTCCCCGTTGTGCATCAGCGCATCGACCTCGACACCCCCGCCGCTGCTCTTGCCGCGCTCACCGATGAAGTTGACATCCCCCAGCACGATCGGCCCGGATCCGGCATCCCGCACCGCCGCAACCAGCGACAAGGGATCCACCACCGGCTCATCCACCCGCCACACACGCACCGCCGCCGGCGCCCCCGCGAACCCCGCGGGAAACGCCCCGCGCTCAAGCTCGCGCACGCCCGATCGCAGCGCCTTGGAGGCCGACCACGCCGTCAGGTTCGCAAGCACACCGCCCACCGTCCACAGATAGGTGCATTCCGACAGCACGCGCACAGTGCTCAGATTCAACAGCCCCTCACCCCGAAGCGCACTCTCCCACACCGTCGCCGCATCCGCCAGCTGCTCCGATGCACCTCGCGCCGACTCGCTGAACGCGTACTTGACACCCCGGTGCAGAATCCCCTGAGACCGCATCGTCTGCCCATCACCCAGGCAGCTCCGCTCGATCAGCACAACCCCGTACCCCGCCCGGCTCAGGCTCGCCCGGATCCACAGCCCCGTGATCCCCCCCCCGATCACCACCACATCGGCCCGACTCCCCGCCATCATCGCCCACCCTCGCCGCTCTTCTTCTCACCGGGCGCAGGCGGGATGTCCAGCTCAAGTCCCGGCTTGATGAAGTTCTCATCCCTCATCCGATCCCGGTTCGCCTCGTAGATCCGCCGGGTGTGAGCCACCGTGCCGTAGTATTTCTTCGAGATCTCCGAGAGCGTCTCCCCATCGACCACCTTGTGGCTCTTCCATCCCTCGCGAGCCGGTCCCGTCCGCTCGACCCGACCCTGGATGTTCCCCGGATCCACCGGCAGCAGGATCAGCCGCCCCGGCTTCAGCTTCGTGGGATCCACGAACGGGTTGGCCCGCTTGATCGCATCCGCCTTCGCACTGCTCCCGTACCGCTTGCGGGCGATCGACTCGAACGTCTCACCCTGCTGGATGCGGTACTCCTCGAACTTCGGCGGCTTGACGATCACGCCCGACTTACCGGCATCCCCCGCCGCTGTCTTCGAGTTGTCTGGCTTGGCTCCGGCGTCAACCGCATCCTTGCCATTCGAAGGCTTGGGCTCGACGGCATCGGAGGCCTTCGCCGTCGGCGATGGCTTGATCACATTCGGCCCCGGCAGCGGACCACCCTCGACCGATCCATCCCCCGCCGCACCAGTGCCGGTGGGGGTGGGGGTGGGGGTGGGGGTGCGATCCGCCGTGCCCTTGCCGCCGCGTTCATCAGGGAATTGAATCGACGCCTCACGAGCCCGCGCCGGCTGCCACATCCAATAAACCCCGACCCATATCCCCACCAGCGTGGCGACCGCCGCGGCGAGCTTCATGGTCGGGTTCTGGTCCATCGGCCGCAGACCTCCGGGCGACGCCCCCCCTCACACCCACACCATCATCGGCTCATCCACCCCCACCACCCCACCACCCCACCACCCCACCCGCCATCGCACGAACAACCCGACCCAGCACTCAGCACTTCCTCAAACCGAAGCCGGCGAAGCCGACAATACCCCCTCCAGCTGCTCCTCCTCGCGCCGGGACCAGATGATCGGCGCTGCCACCGCGATCGACGAGTACGTACCGATGATCACGCCCGCCGTCAACGCGAACGCGAACGCACGCACACCCTCGCCGCCGAACAGGTACAGCGCAATCGACGACATCAGCGTCGTGCCCGATGTGATCATCGTCCGGCTGATCGTCTGGTTGATCGCGTTGTTGATCATCGAAGCGCTCGCGTACGGCAGCTTCCCCCGGTTCTCGCGGATCCGGTCCATGATGATGATCTTGTCGTTCAGCGAGTAACCCGCCACAGTCAACAGCGCCGCCACCATGTTCAGGTCGATCTTGAACGGCACGATCCCCAGCTTGGTCGCCAGGCCCGCCGTCCCCGGGTTCTCCACCAGCCACCCGCACAGCGCCAGCAGACCCAGCACCGCCAGCACATCGTGCAGCAGCGCCACCAGCGCCGCCAGGCTGTAGCGCAGAGACTTGAACCGGAACCAGATGTACATCGAGATCAACGCCAGCGACAGCGTCGTCGCAACGATTGCCTGCGCCTTGAACGTCCCCGCGATCGCGGGGCTGAACGACTGCACCGATGCCGGTGACATCGTCTTGGTGAGCCCATCGCCCACCAGCGCCCACTCGCGCATCGCCACCTCGCTGTCGAACCTGGATTCATGCGTCAGGAAGCTCAGCCCCGGATCCTGCACGATCAGGACCGCCGTCTTGACCTCCTTCTCCGTCCCATCCAGCACCCGCACCTCCCGGAACCTCGAGAGCGTGTCGGAGTACTCCGCCTGCGAACGCACCGTCTCCAGCCGTTGACGAAGCACCTCGAGCGTCGGACGCTCACCGGTCTGCGCGTTGCGCACATCCTTCATCACGATCGCCAGACCGCCGATCCGCGTCGAGACATTGTCCGCGACGTCCGGCCGGTCGATGTTGTCGCCCAATCTCCCCGCCAGGATCCGGTAGATCGAGCCCTTCCTCCAGTCCGACTGGTCCGAACCCTCGAACGTCAGCGGAGGCTTGGACTCCAGGTAATTGCTGAACGCCGCCGTCAGCGCGTTCAGGACCGCATCCTTCTCCGTCACCGTCGTCTTGACGATGAACTGGTCGCTTGTTACCCCGTCCTCGTGCGGGTTCACCGGCGAAACCTCGGCCGCCGCGAGCGGACGGAGCACATCCTCCGGGCCCGCCGAATCACCGATCGCGTGCACAAGTTCCTGCGCCTCCGGCCGCGCCAGCGTCAGCTTCTGACCGGTCCCCGGATCCTGGCGGAACTGCAACGTCACCTGCGTGCCCCCCAGGAACTCGGTGTCGAGCATCTTGTTCCCGCGCGACACCGCCATCCCCACGCCCACCACCACCAGCAGCAGCGAGATCGTCACGAACGCCCAGCGCAGCCGGATCCAGTCCACCGTCCAGGTCAACGCACGCTGGATCACCGGCAGCACCATCGGCAGCATCGATGTCTTGCGCCAGCCCAGATGCACCGCCAGGTCCAGGATCCCGCGGCTCACGATCAGCGCCGCGAACAGGGTCGCCACGATGCCGATCCCCATCGTGATCGCAAAGCCGCGAACCTCGGGCGTCCCCACGTACCCCAGCACGAAGCACACGATCAGGTTCGTCATGTTGCCGTCGACGATGGACGACAGCGCCTTGTCGAACCCCAGCCGCACCGCCGTCCGCAGGTCGTTGCCCCGGCGCAGCTCCTCGCGCATTCGCTCGTAGATCAGCACGTTCGAGTCGATCGCCTGGCCGAACGTCAGGATGATGCCGGCGATCCCGGGCATCGTGAACGCCGCCTTCGCCGCCGCCATCGCTCCCAGGATCATCAGCGCCGTGATGAGCAGCGCGAACACCGCGATGAACCCGCACGCGAAGTAGTAGACGATCATGAACACCGTCACCACCAGGAGCGCCACCAGCCCCGCCCGCATCCCCAGCCGCAGGTTGTCGGCCCCCAGCTCCGGCCCCAGGATGCTCGTCGAGATCGGCTCGGGCGACAGCTTGCTCTGCAGCGAGCCGGCCGCAAGCACCTGGATGACGTACTGACGCTCCTCGGGCGAGAAGTTACCCGTGATCTGCCCGCTCTTGGAGATCGCGCTCTGCAGCGTCGGCGCGGTGTACACCTGGTCGTCCAGAAGCACCGCCATCTCGTTCTGGACGTTGTCCTTGGTCAGTTCACCCAGCAGCACCGCGCCCCGCGGGTTCATCTCAAAGTGGATCGCCGGCTTGCCGAACTGATCCGGCGCCTCGAACGCACGCGAGATCCCCCACCCGCCGTCGGCCTGCGTCAGCCGCCGCGTCCGCGTGTCCCACAGCAGCATGTAGTACTCGCCGTCGTACTTGTCGACGATGTACCCGCCGCCCATCCTCGGGTCCGCGAAGTATGACTGCGGATCCTCGTGCATCGCCGTCGCCCGCGCCAGGTTGTTGTCGTGCCACTTGTCGATCGAGTTGAGCTTGTACCAGTGCATGTCGGGCGCACGCACGTTCTGCGGGCCACGCTCACGAAGCTCCTGCCGCAGCCGCTCCTCCTCCACCGGGTTCCAACCCGGATCCACCGTGATCCGGAAGCTCAATACGCCCGCGCCCTTGAGCATCCGCACCAGGTCCTGCGGATCGTCCAGCGTCTTGCGCTGCTTCGCGTATGACTCGTACGCCGCGATCGCGCTGTCGAGCAGTTCGCGCGCCGCCGGGTGCTCATCCCGCAGACGCTTGATCGCCTCCTCGCGCGGGCTGTCGAACTCCACCGCCTTGTTGGTCTTCCCGTCAAACAACCGCGGACGCACCGCCGTCAGACGCAGCGCTCGCCGAACTTCTTCCGCGGGGATCGACGTCCGCAGCACTTCCTCACGCGCACGCTCGTACGCATCGTCCGCATCGCTCGTCTCGGCCAGCAGCTTGAGCTGGCCGGCCTCCGGAGCCCCCGCCGCCACCGATTCGTCGTACGCCCGCCGCTTGGCCCGCGCTGCATCCAACGCCGACGCCGCCGCATCCAGCAGCGCCTGCCGGCCCGCATCCTCGCCCGCAAGCTCCTTGATCTGCGCGGCACGCTGCTCACCCTCGGCCCGCATCGCCGCATCCAGCGCCGGCTCGCTGATCGCCGACTTGCTGATCTTTTCCAGCTCCTCCTCGAACTTGGCCTTGAGCGCCTTCACATCCGGCCCCGGCAGCGGCATCGTGATCTCGAGCCGATCACGCCCCTGCGCCACGATCGAGATCTCCATCAGGCCGTCGGGGTCCAGACGCTTCTGGATCACCTCGATCATCTTCGCCTGGATCGCCTTCGCATCGTCGCTGGGGTTCATCTGAACCGCGTACACCAGGCTCACGCCGCCGCGCAGATCCTTGCCCAGACGAAGCTTCGTCTCCGGCGGGTACATCGCCAACCCGAAAATAAGGATCGCCGCGACCGTAAGGATCAGGTTTCTGACAATCGTGTTCATGTTTCGGACAACCTCGTCACCACCGACCCATCACTCCACAACACTCACGCCGCAGCCTTGGCCTGCGCATCAAGCACTTGCTGGATCGATGCCCGCGAGTAACGGATCTTCCCTTCCTCCACACGCACCACCACCTCGGTGTCCGAGATCTCAGTGATCGTCCCGATCACGCCGCCCATCATCATCACCTTGTCCCCCTTGCCCAGCGCTGCCAGCATCTTGGCCCGACGCTTCTTCTCGCCCCGACCGGCAAAGATCTGCATCCCGAACACCAGCACCATCATCCCGCCCATCATCCACAGGAGCGTGTAATCCGCCCCGCGCGCCGGAGCAGGAGGAGGAAGCGCTGTCCCAGGAACGGCCGTCGTCCCCGGCTGGGCGCCCGCCGGCGGCGCTGGCTGCGTGCCCGTCGGCAATCCCACCACGTTCACAGCGGCTCCATTGGATGCCCCCGCTGAGGGAGGGATGGTGGCAGTGGCGGGCGCTTCAACCGCCCCGGCACCCGGCTGGGCGATCACTTGCGGTGTGATGGAGTACGACAACCAGGCGTGATGCAGCATTCGATGCGTGTCCTTGGCCGAAAAACGACTCACCGTGTACCCGAACACATTCCGATGATCCCGGGCGCAGGCTCGGGGATTCGTTGGTGAAAGCCCCAAGCATATTCCGGCCGAGGCCCCCAAGTGCCACCGACCTCGCAGGCTTTGCGGAGAGGTCGGTGCTGCCGCAAGCCATCCCCCTTACCTACCCGCCGCCGCCACCGGCCACTTCCTCACCAGCTCATCCCACCCATCCGTCGCGATCGCCCCCCGCACATCCCTCATGAACCTCTGGAAATGCCGTATGTTGTGCAGGCTCACAAGGATCGGCCCCAGCATCTCCCCCACCATAAACAGGTGCCTCAAATACCCCCGGCTGAACACCCCCCCACCTCTATTTGAGCTTTGAGCCTTCTCCCCACACCACCCTCCCCACCAGTTGCCCGGATCGCACGCCGCGCAATCACACCCCTCCTCGATCGGACCCCGGTCCTCCGCATACCTGGCGTTCCGAAGCCGGATCTGCCCCCTGCTCGTGAACGCGTTGGCGTTCCGCCCGTTCCGAGTCGGCAGCACGCAGTCGAACATATCCATCCCGGCGAGCACCGCCGCGAGCAGGTCGCGCTCGTACCCCACACCCATCAGATACCTTGGCTTATCCACCGGGAGCAACGGCGCGGTATGCCGAACGATCCTGGCGATCTCCTCGGATGGCTCACCCACCGCAACCCCGCCGATCGCATACCCCGGCAGGTCCACCCCGCACACCCGGCTCGCCGACCACTCCCGCCGCGCCAAGTCCGTCCCCCCTTGCACGATCCCGAACAGCGCCTGCTCCCCGCTGCGCGCATGCG
Organism: Phycisphaerales bacterium; assembly: GCA_020847535.1. Classification (GTDB taxonomy): domain Bacteria; phylum Planctomycetota; class Phycisphaerae; order Phycisphaerales; family UBA1924; genus JAEUJB01. Next base: position 2,200 of record JADLBU010000062.1, on the reverse strand, counting down.
CCCGCTTGCACCTCTCTAACCAACGCACCGTCCGCTCATTGGCGATCTCCAGCCGCTTCTGATGGTCATACCCCTGCTTCCCCGAATCCCTCCGCACCGCCCGGACGAGCCGTGGATCCTCTTCGCCTTGATCTGGCCCTCTGCCATCTGGCTCTCTTGCAATCTCCGGCGCCTTCGCCGGCGGGCAATCATCAAACGCCATGATGATGTCCGCCCCCAGCTTGTTCTGAACCTCGATCGCCCGCTCCGGCGTCAAGCGCACATCCGACCCATCCACGATCGATTTGAACGTCACCCCATCGTCATCCACCGCGTTCACATCCGACATCGAGTACGCCTGGTATCCCCCCGAATCCGTCAGGATCGGACCATCCCAGTTCATGAAACGATGCACCCCCCCCATGCTCGCCACCAGCTCCGGCCCAGGCCGCAGCAAGAGGTGATACGTGTTGTTCAGCACGATCTGCGAGCCCGCCCGCGCCACATCCCGCGGGAATAGCCCCTTCACCGACCCCCGCGTCCCCACCGGCATGAACGCCGGCGTGTCGAACCCTCCATGCACCGTCTCCACCCGCCCCAGGCGAGCCTGCGAAGTTCCCGACCGCGCGAGTATCTCAAACCGGATCGCCGACATAAGCCCAGATTGAAGGCGCACTCCCACACCCATGCCCGTGGTACACGGCCCTTCCACCTTTACTTCCCCTCCAGTCCTCTACGCCGTGTGCCACGCTTCCACTGTCGACTCCCTACTCCTCTTCCAGCTCTTCAGCATCCGGCGTCCCCGCCCGCTTCCCAGCCTCCACCCACGGATCCACCGCTCTCCGGCGCTCCGTATCCGCCTTCATCGTCGCCAGCCGACGCTTCCGGCGCAGCACGATCACCGCGATGCTCAGCAGCATTAAGAGGACAATCCCCCCCAGCGACACCCCCAGCACGCCGATGAGCGTCCACGCCCGCGCCTCGCGCGGCATCGCCGCCGATCCGCTCTGCGCAATCAAAACCAGCGGCTCACTCCCACCATGCCGCTCGGCGATCCCCGGATTGGAACTCATGCCGCACGCATCCTGATGATGACGGTAGCCCCGCCCCAGCGCCACTCACCAATCTCGCGCCTGTCCTTGGGCCTGTTTCCGGGCCTGTCATCCGAGCAGCCTGCATCGGCCGTTCAGGTATCGCAGCTTCAAACACCCTTCCCCTCCCTCTCCCGGTCGCCGAGAGAGGTGGCGAGGTCTTCCGAGCCGGAGAGGGCTTCCTATATACCTCTCCTCCAACGCTCATCCTCCAGCATCATCGTCTCGTACCTCGCCGCCCCGCGCCTCCACGTCTCCGCGTCTCCGCGTCCCACTTTTCTCCTACCCCCGCACCCCACCACGCACCTCCGTCCCCAAACTCATCGGCTCTCCGCTCGCCTCCACGGGCCGCTCAATATCCCTCGCCAGCTCCACTCGCCCCTTCATCCTGATCAACCCATCATCGATCCCCACCGCCCGCAGCGCTGCCAGCAGATCCCGATCCGACATCCGCACGATCTCTCCGGAAGCTCCTCGCCCCACCCTCATCCGCTCAACCACATCCGCCCGGTTCGACACGATCTGGATCATCACCCTCGGGACCGCGACCTTCGGCTGCGCCGCTCCGCCTTTCTCCGCATCCACGACCCGCTCCTCAACGTTCCCGGGTTCCGCAGCGCGTTCCGCAACCACAGGCCCCGCATCCGTTCCCACGTTCCCAGATCGACCACCCATCCACACCGCCGCGCCTGCAACCACCACTACCGCCGCCACCCCCACAACCCCCACCGCACGAACCGCCCGCCGCCGCCGCACGCGAGCCATCAACCGACCCTGCAACTCCACCAGCATCCGCTCACGGCGCGCCTCCCCATCGGCAGAGATCCCCACCGGCGACCCCGCGCCCGGATCCCATGCATCACCCGCATCGCCCTGCCCTCGGCTCATCGTCACGGGAACATCTCCTTGGCATTCGCCCGCAGAACCGCGATCACCCGCCGAATCCGTCCGTGCGCTGCATCCCCCGAAACGCCCGCCGCTGCGCCCGTCTCCTTCAGCGATTTCCCCCCCGCGAACCGGCGGCGAGACCGAGTTCCAGATCCGCTCCGCGGATGCCGCATCCTTCATCTTGCACGCCGCCGCCAGCGCCCAGGTCGCTGCGTGCATGTATACCCCGCCGTTTTCGCGCG
>JADLBU010000061.1 GCA_020847535.1 Phycisphaerales bacterium | reverse complement strand
CAGCATTTGCCTTCCGCGAGGATCAAGCATGGCCCGCGCCCCCGTCTGAGCCTGGCGACAGCCCGCGCAGAATGTCGTTCAGGATGACCTGCGTCTGGCCCCAGCGATAGTCGATTGGCCCGCCCGAGGCATCGCCCTGCCAGCGATCCCGAGCACGCACATTCTCCGGCAGCAGGCGCGCCCGACCTCCCTTGAGTTGGCGCTCCCGAGTCGCGACTAACTGGCGGTCGCGCCCGTTGTCCCACACGCGTTCACCCGCCGCGGCGCGGAGTGCGACGCCGATCCACTGCTCAGCGAACTCTTGTGTCCGGGCCGAGATGCGAGGGTTCAACCGTCTCACCAGTTCCCAATAGCCGGTGCGATCCCATTCCCGCAGGCCGATCTCCTCCGTACGCACCGCCGATTGCCACTCACCCAGTGCCGACTCCAACTCGCCCACCAACTCTTCCGAGCCTGACTTCATACGTGCCAGTTGGAGCGAATAGACAAGCGGCCCACCCCATGCGCACAAGGCAAATAGTCGTGCGTGCTCGATCTCCAAACGAAGATCGGGCGTCAACAACTGCGTGAGGTCCGGTTCCCAGACGAACGACGCGCTGAGTTCCGGCCTACCGCTGGCCACCAAGCGTGCCAGCACGGAACCCGGTTGGTGCGTGCAGATCCGATCTCGCAGAAACTCCGCCTCCTCGGGAAGCAGTTCCAGCGAGGTCGCCTCAAACATCCCGTCCGGCTCGCCAGGCAGCCCAGGGTGCCAGTCCCGCGAAATGCCATCCAGCGGCTCACCATCGTCAGTGCTGAGCGGCCGCGACGGGCTCTTGCCCTCACGCGACAGCCGACGGAAGTACTGCTCGACCGAACCGTCGAACATCCGAATGCCCCAGAGCCGCAGCCCACGCCAGTAGACGCTGCTGGGCATTCTCTGGAGTCCAGCCTGCGCATCGCGGCCGATGATGCCGGTCGGGTCCGTACAACCCGATAGAAGCGACCGGATCAGTTCAACCTCACGTCTGCGGAGCTTGGCCGCCCGCTCAGATGCAGTCAGCTTTCGCCGCTCATAGCGCCGCAGAATCCAGGGCACGAACAGGAAGTAGCGTGCCCGAGTCTGGATTGTCGACGTGCCGGGAAAGAAGTAGTCCGCAAAGGCGTCTCGGATGGGCGAGAAGCCGAGCTCGTCAACCGTGTTTTTCTCCCGGAAGAGATCGATAACCTGCATCGCGCGTTGGCGATCAGATTCCGCAAAGTCGAGCCAAGAGAGGGGGCTGGGCATAGAGCGCGCTGACTAGTAGTACTCTTTGATGTACCCGTATGCCCGCTCGAACAGGCCTTGGTCCTGGTGGAGCTTGTACTTGAACAGCGTTTTGCGGAGGGCGATCTTCACCTCGCGCTCGCCCGCATGCGTGTTCTGCCAGCCGTCAAGTCGCACGGCGCGCACGATCTCGTCGATGTCGTCGACGACACGCTTCACCATGATCGGCGTGCTGCCGTTCTTTGCCTCCTCGAACAGTTGTGTGAGCGCCGCCTTGCCGCGATCGATCTCCTCCGCGGCGGGCGTCTCGCGTTCAAGCCGAACGACGTCCTTGGCCAGATCAAGCAGCGCTTTCAGGAAGTCGATGCTGACCAGCAGCCCTTGCTCATGCCGGTTCTTGAGGTCCTCAAGTCGCTCGGCGAGAGCCTTGTACTTGGGGTTTCCCGCGTGCTTGCGGAGACGGGCCGTCAACTTGATGCTGATTTCCCGACCCTTCTTCTCCGGGTCGGGATCGCCGAGCACGGCATGAAGGAGGTCCGCGTCCAGCACGAGCGTGTCGAGGTCGTCACGCACAGCATCGACGTGGACGTTCTGGTGGATGAGCTCGATCGTCTTCGCGCCGAGGCGATGCCACAGCAGACGGCCCGTGCCTGTCGAGGGCTTCAGCGACTCGTACACTTGCACCAGCCAGCGGAAGTCCTTCTCGTACTGAGTGAGCACCGGATCGGGTGAGACTGCTTCCCAGATCTTCGCGAGGATGCTGAAGTCCGCGGCAAAGGCATCGCGCAGCGTGTTGTTTGGTAGGCATTCCTGTGCCGCGATTAGGCCCTCGTACCCCTGCAGCGTGCGATCGCACCCCGCGAAGTACGCCAGGCACTTCTGCATCGCGGCGGGGAGCTTGCCGACGAGCTCGGCGATGTTCGAGACCGCCTTACGCACGCCCTTCTCGTCGAACTGGAGCGCCTGGGCGACATCGTCGAAGATGCCGAGGTAGTCCACGATCAGTCCGTGCGTCTTCTCCTCGCTGTACGGACGGTTCACGCGGCAGATAGCCTGAAGCAGGGTGTGGTCCCGGAGCGGCTTGTCCAGGTACATCGTCTGGAGAATCGGCGCATCGAAGCCCGTCAGCAGCTTCGACGTGACGATCAGGATCTTGAGCGGGTCCTTCGGATCGCGGAAGCAGTCAAGGAGCTTCTCCTCGTCGTCCCGGTCGCGCTTGTACGCCTCGTACTCTGTCTCGCCCGAGTTCACGGACATGACGATGTCCGACACCTCGGGCGGCAGGTGCTTGTCCAGCTCCTTCTTGTAGAGCACGCAGCTCTCGCGGTCGAAGGTCACCACCTGCGCACCGAAGCCGTTCGGGGCGACCTTCTCCTGGAAGTGTTGCGCGATGTCGGCACAGATGGCGGCGATGCGCGCCGGCGCCTTCACGAGCACGGCCATCTTCGCCGCAGCCTTGCCGAGCTTGTCGCGGTCATCGTCCGTCAGCCCGGCGGTCAGCTCCTTGTACGCCGCCTCGATCGCCGCCTGGTCGATGTGCAGGTTCACGAGACGAGGCTCAAAGTGCAGCGGCTTGGTCGCGCCGTCGCGGAGCGAGTCGTCGAGCCCGTACCGGCTCATGTAGCCGTTCTCGTCCTCGTCCGCACCGAAGGCGTAGAACGTGTTCCGGTCGGCTCGGTTGATCGGCGTGCCGGTCAGGCCGAACAGGAAGGCATTCGGGAGCGCGTCCCGCATCTTCCGGCCGAGGTCGCCCTCCTGCGTGCGGTGGGCTTCATCGACCATGACGATGATGTTGTCCCGCTTGTTGAGAACACCGTCGGCCTCGGCGAACTTGTGAATAGTCGTGATGATGACCTTCCTCGCGTCTTTGGCCAGCAGGTCTTCGAGCTCCTTGCGGCTCTCGGTTCGGACGAGGTTCGCCATGTCTGCGGCATAGAACGTGCCGCTGATCTGGCTGTCCAGGTCGATGCGGTCCACCACCACGAGCACCGTCGGGTTCTTGAGGGCCGGGTGCAGGCGGAGCTTCCGCGCCGCGAAGAGCATGAGCAGCGACTTGCCCGAGCCCTGGAAATGCCAGATGAGGCCCTTGCGGGGCTTGCCGGCGATGACGCGGTCGACGATCTTGTTGACGCCATCGACCTGCTGGTAGCGGGCGATGATCTTGATCCGCTGTTTGCCCTTGTGCGTGGCGTAGGCCGTGAAGCTGCTGAGCATGTCGAGGACCATGCTCGGGCGGAGCATGGACGTGACCGCCTTCTCGACCTGCTCCATCGAGGGGAGCGTGTCCTCCTCTTCCAGTCGCCACGGGCCCCACAACTCTACGGGCATGCGGACTGAGCCGTAGCGGTACTCCTTGCCCTCGGTGGCGACGGAGAAGACGTTGGGGACGAAGAGCTCGGGTACGTTCTTCTCGTAGTCCTCGTTGATCTGCAGCGCGCCGTCGAGCCAGCTTTCGCTCGACCGCACCGGGGTCTTGGCCTCGATGATCACCAACGGCATGCCGTTGACGAGCAAGACGATGTCGGCACGCTTCTCCGTCTTGCCGGCGCGGAACGTGAACTGCTGGGTGACGACGAAGCGGTTGTTCTTGAGGGTGTCGAAGTCGATCAGGTGGATTGTGACGTGCTCGCCGTTCTCGCCAAAGGGCATCGACCGATCGCCGAGGAGCCACGCGGCGAACTCCTCATTGGCCTTGACCAGCCCCGTGTCACGAACGGTCATGATGGCGGCGCGGAGGCGATAAAGTACCTCGTCGGCGCGTTCGGGGCGGTCGGCGATGGTGGGATTCAGGCGGACGAGAGCCTCGCGCAGGTGAGCCTCGACGAGCACATCATGCTGCTGGCGAGGGAGCGTGTCGCGATCAACGAAGGTCCAGCCGATCGATTTGACGAGATCGCGGGTGAAAGCTTCGACGGTATTGGATTCGTTAAACACGTGGCCACATCCGTTCAAGTGCGAGCCGCTTGATCACGCGCAATGAATGCGCGCGGCGCTCGGCTGTGGTAATGCCCTCTTGAAGCTGTTCGACCGCATCCGTGAAAGCCCGCTGAACGCCGATCGGCGGCGTAGCGATTCGAATATCACGGAAGTCGCGGAGTGTCATTCGTGGCCGCGTCGTTCCTGGCGAAATCCGAACTATCTGGCGCTGACCCCAGTGAGAGTTGAGAATAGCCACTAGATAGTGTGGTAGAACAAGCGAGGGATTGACTCGTGCGCGAATGAGATCAGCCTTGATGATGCTCGGAGGCCAGCCGTCAGGTACGACGCACGCCTCCCCCGGCGGCCAACCCATCTCAGTTACCAGAACGTCGCCCGGCAGCGCTTCGTGGGCTCGCAGCGACGCGTGTTTGTCCTCACTGATGAATCGCTTCGACACATGCTCAAGGCAAAAGCGCTGGACGTCCGCCACAAACAGCACCGGTGTTCCATGATCGCACTTGCCGTAATCCTCAACGACCAAATCGCTGCCAAACGGACCAAGCGTCAGTCCGCAGTTCTCGCCTTCGCATAGTTCCCTGATTGTCAGGTGCCGCCAGCCGTTCTGCAGCACACCTCGATGGCTCTTGGCTCCATGCACTGCGGCTACGGCATGTTGTTCCGAAAGGGCTGCGATTGCGACACGGCAAGACTCGGCAATCGAAGCGTGGCCTTCGCACGTAGCATCAAAAGACCGAAGCTGTCGCAGGAGTTGCCACTGCGCCTCGATCGGCGGCAGCGCGAACTCTTGCGCAGCGAGGTCTGTCCAGTTGATCGTGGGAGACAGTGATCCCACGGAGATCGCAAGGGCACGATCCATGAACAGGTCACTCTGCATGAAGAATGGCAGAAACTCTGGCAGTACGACCTCGTGTCGAGCTCGAAGCACCATCGCATGAGCCGAACAAATGCCCTCAAAGTCTGCGACCGCTAGCTTGCGCTGATACACGCGGCGCTTGCCGAAGATGATGTCGCCGGGCTTGAAGCGGAGCTTGGTGGATTCCACGTCGGTGATGTCGCCCCATCGACGAATCTTCAGTGAGTCGGCATCGAGATGCTCAAGCCCGACGTACCGCTCGACACCAGATTCGGCTGGGTCATCGACTCGGTCGTTGATCATCGTGGCCATGATGTCGAACCGGTAGGTCTGAACGGCACTCGTTGTCTTAGGCATCGCCAGCCTCCTCGGCGACGATGCCGTCGAGCACGTCCACGAGCGCATCCATCTGCAGCCAGAACTCGCGGCCGCCCCGATCGAACTCATCCCACGCCTCCGCGAGAGTTGATGCCTCCCCAGGCACCGTGGCGGATTTCGGGCGGCTCACGTAGAGCTGGAGCGAAAGCTTGGCGTCGTTGGCCAGCACGGCGGGCAGCCCAGCGACGACGGCCAGGCCGGGGACGTTGGCGAAGGATTGGTACGCCTTGAGAATCCGCTGCTGATGCTCGGCGTGGAGAAAGCTCTGGGCGCGCTCCCGGGCGATCTCCGCCACGGCGTCGATGAACAGAATCTTGCCCTTGCGGGCTTTAGGCTTCTGGCTGCGGCAGATGACGACGCACGCCTCCATCGGCGAGTTGTAGAACAGCCCCGGGCCGAGGCCCAGGACGCACTCGATGAGGTCGGACTCGACGAGCTTGCGCCGCATGTCGGCCTCTTCGTTGCGGAAGAGGACGCCGTGCGGAAACAGGACAGCACTACGGCCCGTCTTTGGGTCCATGCTCCGCAGGATGTGCTGCAAGAAGGCGTAGTCGGCGCGGCCCTGCGGGGGCGTGCCGAGGAAGTTGCGGTCCCACGGGTCGCTCTCCCAGGCGGAGCGGTTCCACTTCTTGATGGAGTAGGGCGGGTTGGCGAGGACCACGTTGAAGGTGCGAAGGCGGTCGCCCTCCGCGAACGCGGGCGCGGCGAGCGTGTTGCCGGCGGCGACGTGGAAGTCCGACACGCCGTGGAGCACGAGGTTCATCCGGGCGATCGCAGCGGTGATGTTGATGAGTTCCTGCCCGTAGAGGCCCATGGTGCGAGTGTCGCCGCCGCGGCGCTTCACCTCGGCCAGACATGAGATGAGCATGCCGCCGGTGCCGCAGGTGGGGTCATACACCGACTCGCCCGCCTTGGGCTCGAGCATCTGGGCCATGAGATGGACAAGGGTGCGGTTGGTGTAGAACTCCTGTGCGGTGTGGCCGGAGTCGTCGGCAAACTGCTTGATGAGGTACTCGTAGCCGTTGCCGAGCTCGTCCTCGGGGACGTTGGCCAGGCTGAGCGTGTGCTTGGAGAAGTGCTCTATCAGGTTCTTCAGCGTGGCGTCGGGGAGCTGGGCCTTGTCGGTCCACGGGGCGTTGCCGAAGACGCCCTGGAGACGCTCGGGGTTGGCGGATTCGATCGCCTGGAAGGCGTTCAGGAGAGCGCGGCCGACGTCCTTGGGGGTGGTGCGGATGTCCTTCCAGTGAGCGCCGGCGGGGATGGCGAAGCGATCGTTCGCGGTGGCGGCGGCGTACTTGGCGTCCTTGGTCTCAGTAAGCGCCCCCTGATAGTCCTCATCCCAGACATCGCTGAGACGCTTGAAGAACAGCAGAGGGAAGATGTATTGCTTGTAGTCGCTAGCGTCGACGAGGCCACGGAGCAGCGTGGCCGCGCCCCAGAGGTACGATTCAAGTTGCTGCTGAGAGATGGGAAGTGTCATCGAAACCATCCCTCGTTTTCGCGGAGCGAGTGGAGCTCTCTGTCCCACCTCTTCGCGTCTCGGATCGCGTCGACTACGGCGGAGCGAGCTTTCGACACGTCGATCGGCAGTGTTACTGCTCCCTTGCTCGCATAGTTCAGCGCGTTGTCGTTGTCGATATAGAGCGCCGGATACAGGCTCCACCGATTTGAGCGGATGTCGTCCAAGCTCACATGTCGACAGCGACCCGGGATGTCTCGACGCTCGCGGTACCAGTCAACCACCCTCGCCGCATGTTCGGGCAGGAAGAAGTTCTGGCTGCGAGCAGACTCGTACTGATCGAATGCGTCGATGATGAAGACACCCGACGCCGACGACGCTTGAGGGTGCCGAAAGACTAGGACACAAGCAGGAATCCCTGTGCCGTAGAAGATGTTTGGTCCCACAGTGATGATCGCGTCGAGGCGTCCATCCTTCAGAATGTCGCGGCGGATGTTCGATTCCTTGCCCGTGTTGAAGAGCGCGCCGACCGGCAAGACGACCGCCATGCGACCGACGCGTTGCGCCGTTGAGGCGAGCATGTGCTGAACCCAGGCATAGTCGCCGCAGCTCTTTGGTGGTACCCCAAACTTGACACGCCCCCAGGGGTCAGCCTCCCAAATCTCGTGGCCCCATTCGTCAAGGGAAAACGGCGGGTTTGCGATAACACAGTCGAAGGTGAGCAGGCCACCGGTGCTCGCGTCGCTGAAGGCGGGGTTGCGGAGCGTGTCCTCGCGGGCGATTTGGAAGTCCTCGATGCCGTGGAGCACGAGGTTCATGCGGGCGATGGACGAGGTCGTGAGGTTCTTTTCCTGGCCATAGACCTTGCCGAAGAACGTGCGGGGGTCGCCACCCTTGCGCTGGACATGCTCGATCGCGCCGAGCAGCATGCCGCCGGTGCCGCAGGCGGGGTCGTAGATGGACTCGCCCTCTTTGGGATCGAGGATCTCAACCATCATGCGGACGACGCTGCGCGGGGTGTAGAACTCGCCCGCCTTCTTGCGGCGCGCGACATCGGCGAACTTGCCGATGAGATACTCGTAGGCGTCGCCAAGGACGTCGGTGCTGACAGCCTTGTTGCCGAGCGGGATCGCCGAGAACCCTTCGATCAGGTCCTTGAGGAGTTCGTCGGTGAACTTCTCTTTGTTGCCCCAATCGGCGGTGCCGAAAACGCGGTAGAGCGTGTCGGGGTTGGCCTTTTCGATACGCTGCATGGCCTTGAGCAGGGCCGCGCCGACGTTGGCGGACGTGGTCCGGACGTCGTCCCAATGACATCCGTCGGGAAGCTTGAATCGGTGTACTTCCGGATAGAGGGATGGATCGGCTTCGCCAAAGGTCTCGGCCGCTTCGGCCGTTTCTTCATCCCAGACATCGCTGATCCGCTTGAAGAACAGGAGCGGAAGGATGTACCCCTTCCAATCCGTTCGGTCAACGGCGGAGCCACGCAGCGTGTTGGCGGCGTCCCAGAGCGCGGATTTCAGGTTGGCAACGTTGGCGGGCATGGGAAGGATTTGGGACCGGCAAACCGGCGGAGCGGGTGTTTGACCCGCCGGTTATGTCCATGTACAGTAAACAGGGAACGAGCGAGCGTCAAACCTTCATGACCGCCCAGAAGCCAAAGTTCGGCACCTTCATCCGCGAGCGCCGCACGGCCAAAGGGTACAGCCTGCGCCGGTTCGCCGAGCTTGTCGGCATCAGCCCGACCTACCTGT
>JADLBU010000060.1 GCA_020847535.1 Phycisphaerales bacterium | reverse complement strand
GAACCGCTGCGCAGCCAGGAACACCACCACCACCGGTGCCACCACCATCGTGCTCGCCGCCATCAGCAGGCTCCACGGAGTGTTCCCCGCCTGGCTCTGGTACAGCTGCAACCCCAGCGCCAGCGTGAACTGGTCCCGGTGATTCACGAAGATCAACGGACCCAGGAAGTCGTTCCATGTGAACACAAAGTGCAGCAGCGCCACCACCGCGATCGCCGGCTTCGACACCGGCAGGATGATCCGCCAGAATGTCCCCCACGTCGAGCACCCATCGACCGCCGCCGCCTCATCCAGCTCCTTGGGGATCGTCATGAAGAACTGACGCAGCAGGAACACGCTGAACGCCCCGCCGAACCACGCCGGGATCCACAACGGCTTGAGCGAGCCGATCCACCCCAGCTCCTTGAAGATCAAGTACTGCGGCAACATGATCACCGGGAACGGGATCATCATCGTCCCCAGCACCAGCGCCAGCACCGGCCCCCGCCCGCGCCACCGGATCCGCGACAGGCCGAACGCCACGATCGCGCTCGACAGCACCATCCCCACCATGCTCAGGCTCGCCACCACGATCGTGTTGCGCATGTACAGCGGGAAATTCACCGTCGCATCCGACAGCACCGCCCCGTAGTTGTGCGATGCGAATTCCAGCGTCCTTGCCGGCGGATCCGGCAAGAGCCGCATCGATCCATCCCCCGCCTGCCGCTCGGGCTTCAGCGAAGTCGCCGCCATCCAGATCAAGGGCAGCGCAAACGAGATCGCGACCCCCGCCAGCAGCGCGTGCACCCCCAACGCCCGGACGATCCGCCCAAGCCGGCCGCGAGAGGGAGTTGTCCGTCCCCGCGTGCTCATGCAGCCCTGTAATACACGATCGACCTGCTCAGGATCAGCGTCAGCGCTGTCAGCCCCACGATCACCACCAGTTGCACCCACGCCATCGCGCTCGCGTACCCCATGCCCAGATCCGTGATGTACACGAACGCCGCGTCATACAGGTACATCGAATACACGTACGTCGCCCGGTCGGGCCCCCCCTGCGTCATGATGTACGGCGCTCCGAACACCTGCGATGAGGCGATGATCGATGTGATCACGTTGAAGAGAATCACCGGCGATATCCCCGGCAGCGTCACGTGCCAGAACCGCGCCACCGGGCCCATCCCATCCAGCGATGCCGCCTCATACAGCGCTCGCGGCACATCGCGCATCGCCGCCAGGTAGATGACCACCGACTGCCCCACACCCCACACCGACATGAACACCAGCGCCGGCATCGCCCACAGCTTGTCACCGCTCCCCCGCAGCCCGATCCAGTTCGGCGGTGTCAATCCAAAGGGCGCCAGCGCCGGACGCAGCACCGAGTTGATCAGCCCCAGGTCCCCGTTGTACAGCCACAGCCACACCATCGCTGAAGCCACCGCAGGCACCAGCGTCGGCAAAAAGATCGCCGCCCTGTAGATCGAAACGCCCTTGACCGGCCGATTCAGGAGCGCCGCGATCACCAGCGCCGCCGCCGTGCATAAGGGGATCGACATCCCCGCGTATATGACCGTGTTCCCCACCGCCTTCCAGAAGACCGCATCCCGGAACATCTCCCGGTAGTTGCTCAGCCCGACATACGCCGGCGGCTGCAGAAGGTTGTAATCCGTGAGGCTGTAATACAGGCTCATCGCGACCGGCGCAGCCAGAAACCCGACGAACCCCACCAGCCACGGCGCCACCCACAGCAGCCCGCGCCACACCGCGACTTCCCGACCCACCTCGGCCGGCGCCCGACCCGATGCACGATCCATCGGTCGCGCGATCTGCGGTCCCAGCTGGCTCATGCCTCGGCACCAGCTTCCCGACGCTCGCGCCGCGCCCGCGATGCATCGATCGCCATCTGCATCCGGGCATCCACACCTGCGAGCACCGACTCCGGCGAATCCTCCAGCCGCCACATCCTGTGAAACCCCGCCTCCATCTCGTCCCGGAACATCGACCACGATGCCGTCCTTGGGAAGATGAACGCCCGCGGGCTTGCCGCCAGTTCACCATGCACCTTAACGTACCGGTTGGGGTGCCCGGCGATGAACCGCTCGGATGTCCGCACCAGCGGGGAGTTCTTGCAATGCACCGTGCTGAGCTCCTCCACGATCTCCTGCCGCTGCGTGTACGCCATGAACTCCAGCGCCTCGGCCCGGTGCCTGCACCCGCGCGGCATCATCAGCACATCGCTGTCGAGCATCGCGATCGGCTCATCTCGCACGTACAACCCATCGGCGACCGGCGGCGCTCCCACCGCGTAATCCAGCTCCGGCGCATACTGCCCGATCACGTTCGCCAGCCACGGCCCCTGCAACACCATCGCCACCCGCCCGGCCAGAAACGCGTTCTGCGCGGATGAGTAATTCCCCAGTCCCGCCTGCATCCCCACTAGGTTCTTGGTCCCGTACTTCCGCGGATACCCCGTCACCCACCGGTACGCCTCCAGGTTTCCCGCAGCGCCTGCGGTCGCTCGATCGTTCATCGCGTCATACAGGTTTCCACCGAAATATCGCCCCCAGAACCACGTCCACCACCCCGGCTCGGTGTGCAGAAATCCCGCTCGCTGCAGCCTTCCCCCCGGCTCAACGACCGTCAGCTTCTCGGCGATCGCATCGAGCTCCGAGATCGTCCGCGGCGGCGCTTCAGGATCCAGCCCCGCATCCCTGAACAAGCGCCGGTTGTAATAGAGCCCGATCGATCCGCACGTGTTCACAAGCGCCCACGTCCCGCCTTGATACCTCATCATCTCCCGGACCGCCGGCGCGTAGTCTTCGAGCCTCAATCCCACCCCACCGCCAGCCGTTCCAAACATCTCATCCAGCGGCTCGATCGCCCCCGATGCCGCGTACGCCGGCACGTTGTAATTCCACAGCCCCACGATGTCCGGCGGCGTCCCGCCCGCGATCGCGATCGATGCCTTGCGGTCGATATCGCTGATCGCAAAGTACCGCACGAAAATCCGCGCCTGCGACTGGTTGAACCGGTCCACCACGCGCTGCATCGCCCGGCCTTCCTCGCCGGTCCACTTCTCCCAGTAGTCAATCACGATGCGATCCGCCGGTGCATCCTGCGCTCGCCGCGGACCAAGCAGCACCACCCCCGCCGCCCCAGCCCCCAGCGCCGAAAGCACCCCCCGCCGCGTCCACGTTCCGATGGAACCCCCAGCGCCCGACCTCTTCGGCGTATGAGAGACCCGCGCGGCATCGACTCCAGAAGTCATACGCGAGCCGCCCCTCCCCACGTTGAGTCTTTTCTCCGCGTCTCCGCGTGCAACGCCCTACTTCTTCTCTTTGCCCCCGCCGGTCTTCCCCCCGCGCCGATCGATCGCCGCCTGCCGAGCCTCGTTCAACCGCTTGACCGTCTCCGACCACTCGCGCTTGCTGAACGGATACCCCGTGAACTTGCCCGTCTTGGGGTTCTGGAGCCCCTCCCCATCCTTGATCATCCCCTGCCGCTGACGCAGCTCCAGCTCCATCTGACCCCGCGTCATCTCCCACTCCTCACCCGTCTCCACGCACTTGATCGTCACCATCTCCGACAGCCGCTCCACCGAGTACGGATCCCCCGACCCCGACATGAACCGGTACACGAAGAAACTGCCGACGAGGATCACCCCGGCGACCACCCACCCCAGCCACGGAGACTTGTTGATGAAGTCACGGATCCGATCGACCATCGCGACATCCTCCGATCGCCATCACGGGCCGTACGTGTCAGGGTAGTAATGCCCCCAGTTATAGAACGGCCCCGGGGCGCCGTATTTGTCGGTGCACTCGTCGAACCAGTAGTCATCCACCGACATCTTCTCCACCCGCAGATCCCCGAAGAGCATGTTGATCTTGCCCCCTCGATAGCCTGAATCCATCTTGGCATCACGGCTCGACTTGCCCGCGTGCCGCGGGATCCAGTCCACGGCGTCGGCGGCCCAGACCACCTCTTCGGGATGCTCGATCAGCCGAACCCGCTGGTCCGACACCCCGTGCCAGCGCGCGGCGTTGTTGTAACGCTCCGTCCGCGAATCGTTGACCCAGTACTCCGTCACGATCACCGCCCCGTCGGTGATCGCCGCATCCGCGGGCTTGTCCCCGAAGACCATGAACGTGTTCTTCTTCTCCATGTCCTTGCGGACCTCCATGTCGCGCACGCTCGTCGGCCCCCGCGCCGAGGGGCATATCCACACCTTGCTGGTGACGCCCCCAAGCACATCCTTGAGCTGCACGCACGCGTTCCAACGGTCACGCTTGCCCGGATCGCGCGGGTACAGGTTGAGGAAGCGCGGATCCTTCTGGTCGTCCATGTACATCTGGATCCCGGTCCCGATCTGACGCTCGTTGCCCATGCACAGGACATCCCGCGCTGCCTCGCGCGCCTTGCCCAGTGATGGCAGCAGGATGCTGATAAGCAGCGCGATGATCGCGATCACCACCAGCAGCTCGATGAGCGTAAAACCCCCCGTGAGCCCACCCAGGCTCGAAGACTTCAGGTGGATTCCGCGTGAGCGATCCGGGTTCTTCATGGCCTCTACCCCTTTGTAGGGAGTTCCTTCGCATCCTTGACCACGATCCGTTCCCCGCTCCAGGACACATCGATCATCACACCCCGCCTGCCCTCAATCAACTTCGCCGGGACCACATTCCCCTCGATCTCACGGCCGTCCACGCTGATCGAGGGTGTGCGCCCCGGCCATGCCTTTCGGGCGTCGAACCGCACGGTCACCGTGCATCCGCGATACAGCCGCGTCAGCGTGACATCCCCCAGCGATGCAAACGCGCACGGATCGATCAGTAATCCATCCCACGTCGGGCGAGCCCCGACCACCCACTCGAGCATCACCCGCCGCAGCCACTGGGCCGAGCCGGTGTACCACGTCCACCCCGCACGGCCCGGAAGGTCCGACAGCGGTCCATCCACGTTCCCCGGCGCCACATAAGGCTCCGCGAAATACGATTCGGCATCCCCCCCGCGAACCGGCGGCGAGACCGAGTTCCAGATCCGCTCCGCGGATGCCGCATCCTTCATCTTGCACGCCGCCGCCAGCGCCCAGGTCGCTGCGTGCATGTATACCCCGCCGTTTTCGCGCG
>JADLBU010000059.1 GCA_020847535.1 Phycisphaerales bacterium | reverse complement strand
TCGAGAGCGCTCGCCAAACGGGCCACGCGCGAATACCCGCGTGATTCCCGCAGGATCTTCGCAGAGGCCAGGAATTGGCCTCCGTTAACGAGAAAAGGCCTCTCTCCGAGGCCTTTCTCAGAACTCCCCGAGAGCAACCCTCTTCGGTGGCTTGGGGCGGCGATAGACCCCCGTGCCGAGTCCCCTACCCACCCCTGCCCGCTTCCGTGAACATGTGACGGGTGAGATTCCCTATCATGGGGCAAACGTCGGCACAGGGCCGACCGCACCTCACCGGACACGGACGTCCGCTCCCCCACGGAATCCCCTATGTCGGGAATCGAGATGATCCCCTCCGCGAAGCGCCTCATTCGGTCCCTGCGGGACATGGGGTACGACTTTTCGCAGGCGGTGGCGGATGTGGTGGACAACTCCATCGAGGCACGCGCGACGACCGTCGCCATCGACATCGAGTTTGACGGTGACGATTCCTGGGTTCGAATCGCAGACAACGGCCGCGGGATGAAGCCTGAGCAACTGAGAGAGGCGATGCGGTACGGCGCTGACCGCAAGTACGACGTTGACGACTTGGGGAAATTCGGGCTTGGCCTGAAGACCGCTTCGATGAGCCAGTGCGAGTGCCTGTCCGTTGCCAGCCGTTGGAACGATTCGCGCGCGGACATATCAGCCTACTCGTGGGATCTGAATCACATCGAACGAACGAATCGCTGGGAGATCCTGCCCCTCGACCGGAATGGAATGGGGCCCGCGATTCGGGAACCCCTGAAGGAAACGACCGGCACAGTCGTCCTTTGGCAGCGGCTCGATCGCCTGCTGGGATACAAGCATCCATACGGTGAGTCATCTCGCAAGCGGCTCTCCCAGATGTGCCGTGAAGTAGAGGTCCACTTGGGCATGGTTTTCCATCGGTTTCTGTCCGGCCAAGTCAGTCGCCGGAAACTGAAACTGCTTCTCAACGGGAACCCGATCAAGCCGTGGGACCCGTTTTGCCGCTCAGAACAGAAAACGCAGGAACTTCAACGGGTGGTGTTGCCGATCGAGGCCGAGGGCGTTCGTGGCGAAGTGGTGATTGAGCCCTTCGTGCTTCCCCATCAGGACGATTTCAGCTCGCCGGAGGCGTTCCGGCAGGCCAGCGGACCCGCGAACTGGAACCAACAGCAGGGTTTTTACATCTACCGCGCGGACCGAATGATCCAGAGCGGCGGTTGGTCAAACCTTCGCGCCCCCGATGAGCACACGAAACTCGCTCGCATCGCAGTGTCGTTCGTGCCTGCTCAGGACGAAGCCTTCAAGATCAACGTCGCCAAGATGCGGGTGCAAATGCCCGCCCAGATACGTGACGCGGTACGCGAGGCGGTGGGTCCGGTGACGAAGCTGGCCCGCGAGACCTACGACCGCAAGAAGAAGTCCGCACCGGCGCCTGCGCCAACCCCGGCACCCGCTCCCAATCACCCCACACCTCCCTCCACGCAACACTCGAGCGGCACGCCAAATGGCACTGTTCCATCCCACACGCAGGACCCGGGGCGCGAGTCGCCGCCCGCAACGGTGAGACTGAGTTTGGAAGAGTGGAAAGAGCGGATGCTTGCCGCCGCGACCGATGTCGAGCGTCCCGTCGTCGAAGGAGTGCTCGGCCGACTTCAGCAAGCCCCAGTCAAGTGATCGGACGAGACGCATATGACCCCAGGCCAGCAACAAGCGCTGCGGACTGCCCGTGCCATGCTCGATCTCGGGCACTCGTTGCCGTTGATCATGGAGAGCCCCTTCATACCACCGGAGCACCGCGAGTTTGTCCGCGCGGAGCTTGCTCGGGATGAGAGTTTTCCGCTTGCGCCGGCTCGAACGCTCGCCGGTGACCCATTCCGTCCCGACTGGACCCAGGGATGCGATCGATCCACCTGGTACTACTGGCCGACGCTCCGGCAGTATCTGTTGTCGGTCAAGGGGTGGGGACTGCCCGCGCTGCGGTCGCTGGACGACGCATCCGACAGGATTCTTCGGCAGTTGGTTGCGCCGTCCGAGGAGAGATTCGACGTGCGGGGGCTTGTGCTCGGGTTTGTCCAGAGCGGCAAGACGGCGAACTACACGGCGCTGATCGCCAAGGCGGCGGACGCTGGCTACCGGCTTGTAATTGTGCTCTCGGGAATCGACAACGGGCTGCGCCGACAGACCAACATCCGGCTCAAGCGCGAGCTGGTGGGGTACGCGGACGGTCGCACGGACGTGGTTCACCTTCCACCGATCGGACGCCAGTGGCACGAGTTCACGCGCGACGATCTCAACGGCGACTTTCAGCCGGGATTCGCCAATCACGCAGCGTTGCAGGGTTCCCAGCCAGTGTTGCTGGTCGTCAAAAAGAACGGCCCGGTCCTACGGCGACTCATGCGGTGGCTCGACGCCGCACCCGCCGATGTTCGCCGCACGCTGCCGTTCCTCCTGATCGACGACGAGGCTGATCAGGCCAGCGTGGACACGCGTGGCACCTACCAAGGCGAGGATGACCCCCCGGACCCGGATTATGAGCCGCCATCCGTCATCAACGGCCTCATCAGAGACCTGCTGTTGCGCTTCGAGCGCCGTGCATATGTGGCCTACACCGCCACACCTTTCGCCAATGTGCTCATTCCGCACGATACAGCCGATCCCCGTGTGGGAAACGATCTGTACCCGAAGGACTTCATTGTCGACCTTCCGAAGCCTGACGGGTACTTCGGCGCTGAGGAGTTCTTCGGTCGCCTCGATACCGCGTCTGGGACGCATGTGGACGGGTTGGATGTCATTCGCCATGTGCCCGATCAGGACTTGGTGCAGCTCCAGCAGGGTCAGGTGCCGGGCACACTTGATGCCGCGATCCTCGATTTCGTCCTTGCTGGTGCAGCCCGGGCACATCGCGGACAACCCGATGCGCCTGCAACGATGCTGATTCATACAAGTCAACTCGTCGTTGTGCAGGCGAACCTGAAGCGTCTTGTCGGGGACAGATTCGCTGAGCTGCGTGACGAATGGCGATACCACCGCGCGCACAGCATTCGGGATCGACTCCGGACGCGCTGGGAACAGGAGTTCCGACCGGTTACCCGAAGCCGACACCTTGACCGCGATGCGACGTTTGAAGACATCGAGCCATGCATCGGGCCGTTCTTTGAGGCCGTGCAGGTCCGAGAGATCAACAGCGCGACGGGCGAGGTACTGGACTATGAGCGCGAGCCGACGCTCAAGGCGATCGCGATCGGAGGGAACAGGCTGTCCCGCGGGCTCACGCTCGAGGGTCTGCTGGTGAGCTTCTTCGTTCGACGAAGTGTGATGTACGACACACTCATGCAGATGGGCCGCTGGTTCGGGTTCCGGCGCGGCTACGAGGATCTCACGCGAATCCACACGAGTGCGGAGCTGGCGAGCTGGTTCAGCGATCTGGCGTTTGTCGAGCATCGCCTGCGCGAGGACATCCAGGTGTACGAGGACCAAGGGCTCACACCGTACGAACTCGGCATGCGCATCTGGCAGCATCCGACGATGCAGGTCACTGCCCCGCTCAAGCGACGGTTCGCTTCGTCAACCACAATCGCGCAGAGCTACTCCCTCGCGTGCGAGCAGACGTTCAAGTTCCCTCTCTCTCGCCCGAACGATCTGGCGGTCCAGGCTGAAGCCAACAGAATCGCCGTGAGAACATTTCTTGGGGGACTGGGAGCGCCTTCGCGGACGCGCGACAAGGGTCCGATCTGGTCGGGAGTCACAGCGGCAGCGGTCATCGAGTTCCTCCAGTCGTTCCGGATTGATGAACAGCTGCGAAACGTCTCACTCCCACTCATACAAGCGTACATCGAGCGACTCGGCGAGCAGGGAGAACTGGTCCAGTGGACCGTGGCGGTGTGTGGACGCGAGTCGCATGACCCGCGACTGGGTCACGCGGACTGGGCGCTGCCCGGCGGTCCAATTGCCCAGATCAGCCGTTCGCGCCTCAGGAACAACAGTGATTCAGTCGGCGTCATCACCAGCCCCGGCGATGAGGCGACCGATCTCGACGGCCAACTGCAGATACAGGCGCAGGCGATCGTGGATGCGGCACGGCGGGCAGCTAAGACAAAATCCGAGAACAGCGCCGCCCGGGAGGTTCGTCCGGCAACCAACGGTCTCGTTCTCCTCTATCCGATTTCGCGGCATTCTGGCTACGACATCACGGGTCCGGGCTCACGACGTCCGCTGTTCGACGACGCAAGATCGCCACTAGCGAGAGATCTCGTTGGGCTCGCCATTTCCTTTCCCAAGTCCAATGCGCCGCAGACCGTGGAGGCGTTCCTTGAGGGCACCTCGCGGTGGAGGCCGGTCGAGTGATTACAGTGCCCAACGACATCTGGGGCAAGCTGGCTACCGGCCGCGTGCATGGCGAAACGCTGTGGGCCAAGCGCGCAGTGCCAAACGAGACGGAGCGTCTGCTCGCGGCTCTCGATTCCGACGGTCGTCGCCACTTTCTTGTGCTGCTCACCGACGGGGAACCGAGTCTGGATGACACGCAAAGCCGGGGATTGCGTGTGGCAACACGGGATTTGGCCGTACCTGGGCACGCCCTCGGAAGGTATCTGGACGTTTCTTGCCATGACCCCTCTGGACATGATGCCTTCCAAGTGATTGGGGGCGAGCTTGCCGACCGCCTTGTTTTGAACGAAGACTCCCCCGCCGCGAGCATGGCCAAGGTATTGGCGAAATGGCGTCGCTTCTGGGGGCAGCAGCCTCGGGACTTACTCACGCGACATGAACAGATTGGTCTTCTCGCCGAACTCTGGTTCTTATCCGTGTGGCTTGTGCCGCGAGTAGGGGCGGCCTCCGCCGTCGAGCGATGGAGGGGACCATTGGGCGCTCGCCACGACTTCGAGTGGCCTCGTCGCTCAATCGAGGTAAAGGCCACGACATCGACACGGGGGCTGATCCATCGGATCAACGGGATTGATCAACTTGTGCCCCCGCAAGACGGAACGCTGCTTCTGTTCAGCCTCCGGCTGCGGGAAGAGGGTGGGGCCACGAACTCGCTCACCAGCATCGTGAGGGCGTGCGAGGTGGCGCTTGCCGATAGCGATGAAGCCCTCTCCCTCTTCGCATCGCGGGTCGCGGCCGCTGGATATTCACCGACGCACGACGAGGAGTACTCGCGTGCGTGCTATCGAGTCGTTGAGGAGGCCCTGTTCTCGGTTCAGGGTGACTTTCCACGAGTGACGCCGGTGTCTTTTCCCGGAGGGCTTCCTCCCGGTGTAGAGCACGTCGAATACGACATCAATCTGACGGGATTCGACCGTTTGCGGGTCCAAGAAGGCGGACCACCGTGGACGGCATGACGCTCCTGTCAGCGGCTTTGTCGCACAGCGCTCGACCTCTACTTCTTGGCGCGCAACCCGCACGACGTACAGTCTCCGCCCATAACCTGGACGGTACGGGGCATGAGCTACGGCTTTGGCTATCTGAGGTGAGTGTGCGTTGAGCAAGAGTGACTCCATTCCGATCATTGACTTGTTCGCTGGCCCCGGCGGCCTCGGCGAAGGGTTTTGCAGGTTGGAGTCGAAGGGGAAGCCGGTCTTCCGGATCGCGCTTTCGATTGAAATGGAGGAGCATGCGCATCGCACGCTCACGCTGCGGAGCTTTCTGCGTCAGTACTGGTCTCGGGGTGAGGACGTGCCCGGCGAGTATTACGATTACCTCCGGGGAAGCGAGAAGTACCCCACCCTAGAGGCACTTCTCGGCGCATTCCCACGAGAAGGAACTGCTGCGAGGGACGAGGCGTGGCGGGCGACGCTTGGGAGTGAACCGTCACACACCGTGTCGAAGCGCATCGGTACGGCCTTGGCACGTTTCCCGCGTTCCAAGCCTTGGGTGCTGATTGGCGGACCACCGTGCCAGGCCTACTCGCTTGTGGGCCGCGCCAGAATGCTGGGCACCCTCGGCAGGAAGTTCTACGAAGACCATCGTCACACCCTCTACACCGAATACCTGCGGATCATTCGGGCGCACGCGCCGTCGGTATTTGTCATGGAGAACGTGAAGGGGCTGCTCTCCTCCAAGCTGAACGACTCGCTGGTTCTCACTCAGATTCTCCGCGACCTTCGCGCTCCAAAGAGCGGCGTGCAGTACGATTTGGTCTCCCTGACCGGGGAATCACGCGGGCTGTTCGACCACTCCTTTGACAGGCTCGCCGCCGATCCGTCACAGTTCGTCGTTGAGTCCGAGCGGTTTGGAATCCCACAGCGGCGGCACCGGATCATCATCGTCGGTGTTCGGCGGGACTTCGCCCTTACGCTCTCGGGAGCACTGAGCATTCCGCAGCAGCGCAACGGGTTTGTGAAGTGTGCATCGGCGATTGACGATCTGCCAAGGTTGCGCAGCGGGCTGTCGAAGGAGGCTGATGCCGACGACGATTGGACGCGACGTGTCGGCGAGGCTGCCTCTTCACGGTGGCTTCGCCAGCTGCTGAAGGGAGACCAAGCGGATGTGGCAGCAGAAGTGCTTCGTGCACTCGGGGAGATCTGTCCGCCAAGACAACGACGGGGGCAGCGGTACATCGACAGGCCTGCCAACCCTGGATTCGCGCACAAGTGGCTTTGTGATGCGCGGCTCGGTGGAGTAATCAACCACGAGAGTCGCTCTCACATCGCACCAGACCTCCACCGATACCTCTACGCTGCTGCGTTCGGGAGAACGCGGCACAAGTCACCGAAGATCCGGGATTTCCCGTCCGCGCTGTATCCAGATCACCTGAACATCTACGAGGCTGTTGAGTCGCGCATGTTCAACGATCGCTTTCGCGTGCAGGTGGCAGGCGAGCCTGCAACGACCGTGACGGCGCACATCGCAAAGGATGGCCACTACTTCATCCATCCTGACCCGACGCAGGTGCGGAGCCTGACGGTTCGAGAGGCAGCCCGGCTTCAGACTTTTCCAGACAACTACTTCTTCGAGGGGCCTCGGACGGAACAATACCGGCAGGTCGGGAATGCTGTTCCACCGCTGCTCGCGCATCGGATTGCCGGTGCGGTGGCGGCGATCATTGACCCGTCGCAATCAGTGCCGGAGTAGTCGTGGACCGCCTTACTCCAACAGAACGCAGCCGCAACATGGCGAAGATCCGCTCGACGGGAACACGCCCGGAGCGAGCGGTCGCAGCAATGCTCAAGCGATTGCATGTTGGGTTTCGCACGCACGCCAATGACCTGCCGGGGAGCCCAGATGTTGTCATTCCCAAGGCTGGCGTTGTGGTGTTCGTTCACGGGTGCTTCTGGCATCGCCATGACGGATGTCGATATTGCTACACACCTAAGTCGCGGACTCGTTTCTGGCAGGACAAGTTTGCCAAGAACGTGCGGCGTGATCGCCGTGCCGCTCGGGCACTGCGAGAACTGGGCTGGTCAGTGGCGGTTGTCTGGGAATGCAGGCTTGCGAAGCCCGTTCAAGTCCAGTTGAGGCTCGCTCGACTCGTCGATCATA
>JADLBU010000058.1 GCA_020847535.1 Phycisphaerales bacterium | reverse complement strand
TTGGTCATCGCCCACCCCGCAATCCGAAGAAGCGGTACCCGTTGATGTGCTGGCCCGTCACCTTCTTGGCGATCACCGACAGCGTGCCGTACCGCTCGCCGTCGAACTCGAAGCCTTCACCGTCCGCCAGCACCATGACCCGGATCGTCCGCCCCTTGTACTGGCGGACGATCGCGGAGCCGGGCGGCGGCAGTCGGGGATCGCGCCGGTCGCGCGGGTCGAGCGACCGCACGCAGGTGCGGATCTCGCCGGGCTGCGGCGGGGAGGTGTACGAGCGGGGAGCCATCGTCCGGATCTCGGCGTCGTCGGCGAGTTCCGCCGCCCGCCGCTTGGCTCGCTCGCTCAGGTCGCCCTCCGCGTTGGCCTGGATGCGCCACGCGATCTTTCGTATCAGGTAGGCGCGGTGGCGCGTGCGGCAGGTGTGACCGTGGAGTTCCTCGTAGCGGTCCACCAAGTCGCTGGTGGTCATACGCTGAAGCTCGCCGAGTTGTCGTTCAATCGCATCGGGCATGGGGGTTCCTCTTCGCATGGTCCGGAGCCCTAACCCCGGGGCCGTGCGGAGACACTGAGGTCCGCATGCTGCGGACGTTCAAGTCGATCGGCGTCAGATTTCGCCAGGTCGCTCGCCTCCCGGGTGGACCGCGAACGTTCCGCATGGATGGCGCGCGCGAGGCCGCGGGCGAAGATGCGCGCCCCTTCCGCGTCGCGCTCCGCGGGCGTCATGGACTCGGGCCGGGTGTTTGAGATCACGGTGAGCTCCGTGCCGCAGAGAATGGCCGCGACGATCACGGCCGCATCACCGCATGCCTTTATGCAAAAGTCGCGCGCCGCGTGGCGCGATAGCCAGCGGATCACGGTTGCAACCGCATCCATTCCGCCTTCGCGAGCACGAACCCCTCATAACCCGGGCACCCGGCGGCGAGAGACGCGGAGAGACTTTGGGCCAGAATCGCCCCGGACGGCCCGGCCGTGCCAAATCCGGTTATGGCCATGCGACCTGGGAGAGACCCGACCCGCGGGCGTCCAGTCTGGCGAACCCTTCGGAACGTGGGCCAAAACGCGAAAACGCCGCCGAGGTCTCTCGGCGGCGTTCCCTGAAAACCAAAGGGCCGGCTGCTTTCGCAACCGGCCCGGCAATAGCGGGGGCACGCTTTGGTAGCAACGTGCGACCGCGGCGGCGTTCGCAGATTTCATTTTTGAATGCCAGACCTGTTCCCGGGCAAACCTGATGAACTCTCTCGGTGTGCCACCACCTGCAACTGCTGGTATCCTAACAGATGGGGATCGAATCGCACTGCCTCTGCTATCAACCGCACGATGGAGGAAAGAGTGTCGCCGTGCCCGTCGGCCAGTGATTTGGAGAGGCTCGCCACCGACGACATCGGCGCGGAGACGCTGCGCCTCCATGTCGCAGAGTGTGCGGAATGTCGGGAAATGGTGGATGTGATCCGTGAGAACCAGCGGTTCATGGCCAGCAACGGAGATGCCCTCCTTCATGTCGCTGACGCCGTTCAGGTCGCGAGCCTGCGGCAACAGCCGATCGTCACAGCCGACACCGTTGTCGCGGGCTACACCCTGATCGAAGAGATCAGCCGCGGCGGTCAAGGGGTGGTGTACCGGGCCGTTCATGCGGCGACCAAGCGGCCGGCGGCCATCAAGATGCTGCTGGGCGGGGCGTTCGCATCCAATCGGCAGCGCCAGCGCTTCGATCGCGAGATCGAGATCGCCGCGCATCTCCGCCATCCGTACATTGTCACCGTCTTCGATTCCGGACAGACTTCCGATGGCAACCGCTACGTGGCTATGGAGTTCATTGAGGGTGTGCCGCTCGATGCCTACATGGAACAGCAGTTCCCCGTCCCATTCAAGAAAGGCGTCTCGCTTCGGACACGCGTTCAGGGGGCGATGCGGCTGGTGGGGATGATCGCCTCCGGGGTGGGCCACGCACATACCTCAGGCGTCATTCACCGGGATATCAAACCCTCCAACATCCTGGTGGATAGCGATGGCAACCCGCGTGTGCTCGACTTCGGCCTGGCCCGACCCGCCACCCCATCGACCGATGTCTCGATCACCGGCGAGTTCGTCGGGACACCGGCGTTCGCCTCTCCCGAGCAGTTCAAGGATGACGCCGCGGCCATCGACGCCCGCACGGATGTCTACGCGCTGGGTCTGATCCTCTATCTCGTGCTCACCGGCCGCCACCCATACCCCTGCGATGGCTCTCTGGCCGAACTGGCTCGCCACGCAAGCTCGACCGAGCCCGTTCCTCCCTCGAGGCACGTCCCCGGCTTGCCGATGGACATCGAGACGATCACCCTCAAGTGCCTTTCCAAAGATCCGTCGCGCCGCTATCCCAACGCGTCAGCGCTCGCCTCCGATATCGACGACTACCTCAACGGGCGGCCGATCTCGGCCCGCCGCGACAGCACGATGTACGTGCTGCGGAAGCTGGCATCCCGTCACAGGATCCCGGCAATCGCGGCCACGGCGGTGTTGCTGACCATCGTGGGCGCTGTCATCGGCCTGCTCCTGATGGTCAAGAACCTCAACCAGGCCCGTAGCCAGACCGAGATGGCCCTTGCCGACAGCGTCGTCCAGCGCGCACGCCTCATGGCCGGCGCCGGCGACATCGAACGCGCCGAGTCTCTCCTGTGGACCGAGGCCGCCCGCGTCGGCATGCGGACCGACGCCAACCTTTGCCTCCGCGGTACGCACGAATCCCTCCGCTCCGCATGGGCCCTGGCGGAGCTCTACGCGATATACCCGCGTGTCTTCCGGTCGATGACCGAAGCGTACGCAATATCGATCACGATTGACCCTGGTGCTCGGACCATCAGCACCGTTGGCTACGACGGATCGCTGTCCGCCTGGTCGTTCGACGGCTCGCTAATCCGTGCGACGCCGCCCACGGTCGATTTCAATGTTGACATAAAGAGTCGCGACAAGTTCACAGATCGCTACGGCGTGTCCCTGCATGGCGGCACGCTCGAGGTACGCGAGCTCGCCAGCGGCTTGCTGATCGCCAAGCGAGCCTGGGATGTCAACTCCAGAGCTGCCGGCATCGCCGACGACCTCAGTTACCTCGTCACGTACAACCCCCTCGACGATACGCCGGTACGCGTCCTGGATGGCCGGTCGCTCGAGGAGATTGCGAGCTTTGGCGAGAGAGGCACCATCCCCAAGCTCCAGAGGGTGGGGAACGAGTGGATGCTCATTACCGCCACGCGCATCAATGCCGATGAGGCGGAAATCATCATCCGAAGGTCGTCGGACTGGACAGTCGTGCACCGGGTGGCTGCCCTGGCCCACTTTCGGACTTCACTGACATACAGCTACAACAACGTCCTGCGGATCTCTCCTGATGGCGCCAGGCTGCTGACGGCCTCGGGCGGCACCGTTCAGATGTTCGACCTGACCACCGGCGGCCTGGAGGTAGGCAGGTATTCGACGTCTGCCGGCGTATCTACCCAAGAGTTTGATGAAACCGGCCAAGCGGTCGTCGCGGGGAGTATAGATGGCACGGTGGCGCTGCTGAGCGCAAACGGTTTGACGCTGCGCAATCGCATATTCAATGCCGGATGGCTCACCGCCGTTGCGATGCGATCCGACGCCGGCGTGGTAGCGAGCGCCGACAACTCTCGGCGACTCTCGGTCTTTGAAGCCACCGATCGCCCGTGGCTGGAGCGAATCAGCGCCGAGCCGATCACCAAGCAGGCGATCGCCACGGGCCCCGATGGGTCGCTTGCCTGGGGGGATGACAATGGCACAGTCTGGGTTCGTCTCGCCGGATCTACAACTGGTGCGACTGCCCACCGTGTGCACAATGCCCGCATTGCCACCCTGTGTTTCTCACATGATGGCAAGGAACTCCTCAGCGGCGACTACGATGGCGATATTGAGGTGCTGCGCCTCGATGGTTCCCGTACTCGCACGGTTCGGACAGGCACCACCGGAGTCTGGTCGATCCGGCGAGCACCCTCGACGGGGATGTACATCGTCGGGTGCACAGATGGTGTGGTGCAGCTCTGGGATATCAATTCTGACACGCCGCGCTCGTCGCTCAAGATGCGGGGGGTTCGCATCCCCATGGCCGACATCAGCCCCGACGGCCGGTGGATCGCCGCTGTGGCATCGCAAGGGACTGCGCGGGTATGGGATGCCCGCACAGGAACCGTCGCGCATGACCTTCCGCACGCCGCGCCCACCGCCCGGGCGGTCGTCTTCTCTCCGGACAGCAGGCTGATCCTGATCGGCGCTGACGACCGGACGATCGGAGTGTGGGATTGCCAAACCGGGCAGCTGCTCCGGAGCATCGAGGGCCTGCCGTGGGCACCCTTCGACATCAAGTACGCACCGACCGGCAGGATTGTCTACGTGGTCGGCCAGGGTGGAGAGGTGATCGTTATGGATCCAGAGGGTGGTACGGAACTCGCCAAGTTTAAAGTACATGATCGGTCGATCTTCTCCCTGGCGATCAGTCCCGATGGCAAGTCCGTGTACACGGCGGGCGAGGATGCCTCGATCGGAGTCATCGACATGGATCGCCTCCGCTCCTACATCCGCGGCAATGAGAAGTACTGGACGGAGGCTATTGCCCGCCAGGCCGAGCTCCGCACTGGAACATCCACGAGCGGTAAGAAACCGTCCTGAAGCGACGGTCCGCCTCCCACGCGCCGCCGCACGTGTCACGCGATCGCGCCCGTACCACAGACCCGTCAGCGCCGCTACTCTTCCTCATACGCAGTTGCGAGTTGCCGCATGATCTCCCGAAGCCGAAGAATCAGGCGGTTCTTGATGACATACACCGAATCAACCTCAACGCCGCACTGGGCGGCGACCTCCTCGACCGGAACCCCGCGCAGCGCGTACAGCTCGAACACCCGCAGGGTGTGTTCCTCCATCCGGGTTGATCGCCGCAGCTCCTCAAAGGCCTCGGAGAGGATCGCCAGCTCGCGCTGCTTCTGCCAGATCCTGCTGATGTGCGCATCGTCGGGCACCTGCGCTGAAACAGCGGCCAGCACCGAATCACCCGCCTCTCGCCGCACTCTCGCCCGCCGGTGCACTTCCGAGATGAGGTTGTGCGCAATGCCGATCAGCCACGAGCTCAGCCGGCCCTTCCCACGGTCGTATCGGCCCTCACGAAGACCCGTTACGCATTCCAAGAGCGCCTGCTGGGCAACATCCGCCGCATCAGCCGCGCTGCACCCAAGCTCCCGTGCAAAGCCCAGCAGCACTGGCCTGTATCGACGCTCAAACCCCACCCACGCCTCACCATTGGCAGGGTCCTTCAGGTCATCGAGCAACTGAGTGGTCGTCCGGGTATGCAACTGAAAACCTCGGGGGGTGGGGGCTGAATATCACCAAGCCTGTCATCGCACATGCGGCTCTCATCATCACCAGCCACCGGCCATCATATCGAAAGCGGGTGAGGTCAATCGAATTCAAATAGGGGAACGAAGCGCGAGCTTCGTTCCCCCATGCGCATCTCGGAGATCGACACGGTTCCAGATTCACCCACTCGCAGCGTTGATGTCGGGACCCCTTGCACCTCGGCTGGACGCCGAGATCACCTCACCCGCCGCCTCATGGCCGCGAGCCCGGCCAGGCCCAGCAGCGCGACCGCTCCGGGCGTCGGCACCGGGGCGAGCTGAATGTCATCCAGCCCGATGTAGCTGGAACTGAGTCCTTCGGCGAGGTTCGGATCGACCCTGGACACGAATTCGAAGTTCGCACTCGACCAGGCGGGTGCGATGAAGGTGAACGAGCGGGTTTCCCAGGTCAGCGATGCGGTGTTCTGCGTCAGCGTCCCGATGAGACCCCCATCGAGGTACACATCCACTTCTCCCCGCCCGTAGTAGGGCCCACCGGCTGGAATCGCTTTGCCCAGGTCATCGGCCGCGATGCTTGCGGTAAGCGTGTACTGTTGGCCCGGAGTCAGAGGCGCTGTCTGCTGGGCGAACGCCTCGCTGAACCAGTACGTGGAGGAGGCCGCGAACCCGATAAAGCGGTTGCCGTCGCTCGCGAGCATTCCCTCAAACATGTAGTCGAAGTTGGGAAGCCCACCCAACCCCCACCCGTTGGCCGATGTGTTGTCGTACAAGTCGGGGGTGTAGACCGTTGCGTACCACGGTGCGGGCGTCCCGGGGTCGTTATAGTCCAGCCCGTTCAGGTACACCGTTCCCGTCTCGAAACTCCCGTTAACCAGTGGACGTGCGGCGGCGGTTGCCGCACCCGCGGCGATGACCAAGAGCGTGGTGAGCGAAACAGCGATGTTCTTGCGTGTCATGTCCGAGTCTCCTATTGCGAACGATGAAGCCACTCGCCATCGCATCGGCGATGGGCGTCGAGCTGCGTGTTCCGCGAACCCGTCTTCGGGCCTCGGCCGCACCCGCTCATCACGGGACCGCCGGCACGATTTGGGCCGGCCAGACCAAACTGGGTCTGATCGGGCTGCCCTCCTGTACAGCTATTGACGATCCCCGCTGAATCTATCACCTGCCACTTTGATTTCATGGAAATTGTCGTTGTGTCCTGGCGATCGGCCCGGCACGAGGCAGGCTTCGCCGCAGGAAGGCAGACCGGCAATAGTCCGCCGCTGGCGTCGAATGTCATACGCGCGACGCTCGAATGGAGTGCTGGAATTGACCGCACATGCCAGAGAAACCCCGGTTACGAGTTTGTGGCGGGAACGAAGCTCAACCCCTCGCTTCGACAGTTGGCGAGTACACTGGCGCATCATGGCAGACTCATGGCCGCCAAAGCTTTTGGCTCCGACCGACCGTTTCATCGACGAAAAACAGCCCGATTGGCACTTGAACGCCTGCGTAGGGCAGCAGCTTCCGCCTGGTCAGGAAGGATTCGACTTCTACGCGAAAGGATTCCGTCTCGTCGCGCGCCTTGCGGCGATGCGCTTGATCGACGGCAATGGCGTTGAATTTCCCCTGGACACCTGCGTGTATCCGATGGTGTTCAACTACCGGCAGCACCTGGAACTGAAATTGAAGGTCATGAGCGTAAACGCCCAGCTACTGCGGGGGACAAAACCAGCGAAGCGGCCGAAAGGGCATCACCTGGACAAAATATGGGGTGAGGTCCGACCGATGCTGGAGCAGGGCGTGGAAACAGAGAAGAGTCCCGACGAGCAGGGCTTGGACTGGTCACAGAATGACATTGTGACAACTCTGTTCGCTGAGTTTGCCAGCTTCGACGAGGGCGAGGCTGCCCGCTATCCCGAGGATCTGGACGGCAGGAGATATCTGCAGCAGTTCAAACTGCTCAACGTCCGTCACTTTGCAGATACTGCCGAACGCCTGAGCGAATATCTCGACATCGTCGATGAATTCTTGCGAGAATTGATTCGTCGGAAGTATGCCACCACACCCTCCCCCTCGTCGCCTCCACCACCGCCACCGGGTTGATGTGGTCCAGGTACCTGATGGTCGTCAGGATGCTCCGACGCCCGAGTTACCGGAGTTGCCCGAGGGTCACAGAAGGTCGTTCACGGCGTCTGTTCAATGACGTCCGTGTATTCCCAGCGGCCATTTCTCCATTCGGGAATCTGTAGTAGGCCTCCTTCACGCACAATGACTAGCCGTCCGGCCTTTGCGTCTTCGAGAATCTGCTCTTCGCCAAGCGGGTTGTTTGCGCTCCGCGTACGGGCTGCTTCCCACGCATCCTCAGCTATTTCGATCCGCATGATTCTGCACTCCACTAATGGTCCCGATCAAACAGGTTGTTGAACATCGATTGCGACTCCCAGCGCAGGCGCATTCCAAACGACTTCTGGCCCTCGGACCCGGGGCGAAGATGCAGAAAACACCTTGGTTGTGCATCCTCTCGGAGTTTTTCAACAGCTTGCCAAGGATACTCGAGGATTGCATCAGTGCGAAATAGACACCCGATGCTCGCCACCGAAGTCTCCGCCTGTGCGCTACCACGCCCTGGCTCTCATGGCCTCCAATCACCGCCCTCGGGTTCAGGTGATCCAGGTACCGGATCGTTGTCAGGATGCTCCGGTGCGTGAGCTGGCGAGGGATACTGCCGATGTCCACGCCCTTCGGTGAGAAGTTCAGGTCAGTTCGGCCGATACTTGAACACGATCGGTTTGTTCTCCTGCGAGTACGTTGCCGCAACGAGGCCCTTCGAGTAGGTGAAGTCGATGGTGAGGAACTGGGTACTACTCTCAAAGTTCCGGTAAAGACCAAGGTAGTTCGCGTCGGTGCGGTCGCCGGGGTCGTCTGCATCCCACAGTTCAACTGATTCATTGCGACTCAGTAGGACCGCGTGCAGCATCCCGCTGCCGATCAGCACGGTGTGGTACTGATTGTGCGGGAGTGGCATCGCGCCACGATCCCAGACACACTGCTCGCACGGGTCACTCGCCCTGACCGCCTGGTAGATGTCCTCGAGCGAGTGCATAGTCGGGGCAATCTCGCCCGGCGGCGGGTTCAAGTCGCCCGCCCACGCGACGTACGCGGTCACGCTTAGACCAACCGCAACCAGCCCGCTGACGACAGCACGACGTTTCATTAGTGCCTCCCTTCAAGAGCCGCCAGCGTAACCGACGGCAGCGATAGGCTCAAACCCCCTGGCCTGACACCGTGCTGTCAGCCGCCTACCACGCCCGCTTCCGCATGGCGTCGATCACCGCCGTGGGATTCAAATGGTCCAGGTACCTGATCGTCGTCAGGATGCTCCGGTGCCCGAGCTGGCGCGAGATGATGCCGATGTCTACGCCCTCGGCCCGGAGCTGGGCGGCGTGGGTATGGCGCAGGCCGTGGGCGTGCACGCGCTTGGCGATCCCCGCGGTCTTCCCCAGGATCGGCAGCAGCCGCCGGATGTACGCCGTGGTCAGCGCCTTCCCCGACCGCGAGCAGAAGAGCGGCGAGCCCGCCGGTACCGCCAGCGCCGCCCGATGCTCCGCCCACGCCGCGACGACCGCCCCGGCCCCGGGGTCGAGGCCGACCACCCGGTCACGCCCGCCCTTGGCGAACCGGACGCGGACGGTGCCCGCGGCGAGGTCCACGTCGTGGGGGCGAAGGGCCAGCGCCTCGGAGATCCGCAGCCCGGCCCGGTACATCATCACCAGCAGCGCCCGGTGGCGAACCCCCACGGCGTCGTCGCCGCACACCGCCAGCAACGCCCGTACTTCCGCGTCGGTCAGCACCTCCGCGGGCCGCCGGGTCCTGGGCTTGGGCCGCCTTCGACGGGGCGGGGCCTGGCACAGAACCGGGTGCCGGTCCAGGTCCGAATCCACATATCCGTGCGGGGGACTCGTGCGCGTACGAGGCTGTTCCATGGCTCCGCTCCCTACGGGCCGCGCCTAACCCCCTTCCGCAGGAGCGTTTACGCGACCAACTCGTAGCCGAGTTACCTCGGGGGCGGGGAGATGGCAAGGTCGGTTACACTGCGGCATCCGCTGGCGGAGTGCCAGCAGGAGAGGAGAGACAGCAGTGAACTCACTGGGGTGTTCGCCGTGGATCGGTTTCGATCCGATGGAGCGTCGTCTCGCACTGTCCGTCGCGTTCGGCGTCCAGGACATTCAGATCAACGTGGACCGAACCGGCGTCGAACTCACGGGTTCGCACGTCGAACTGGACACAATCCATCGCCCGGGGACGACATCCCATCAACTGCTGGTCGACCTCAAAGAAACCGACACGGAGAAGACGAGCATCGGCATTGCCACGTGGTCTGACACCACGATGAACATCAAGTCACTGAAAGACGCTCACGACAATTACATCCAGGATGGCACGGACGCTCGCCTTTTGCTCGACGGATCGGTCGCGTTTACGGGTAACTTCAGAACGCTGGTCAGCCGCGGCATCTACTTCATTCCGTCGGGAGCGACGAAGCCCGACAAGGTGTACGTGATCGATGCGCAGCCCCCAGAGGCGTACACGTCGGCCCTTTTCCGGCAACCCGGCATGACCGGGGTAGCCAACGCTGGGAAGCTGCGGCTAAACGTCTTTGTCAGCGACAACAAGTCGTACCTCGACCTCGACTCCATCAATATCGATGGCCTCAAGGTCGTCGGCGCAGACTCTGAGCTGCCCGTCACGCTGGTCGAGATCCTGACGCCCGACAACGAGGATTACTTTTCGTCAGCCGTCGTGGTGATCGACATCAACGTCCCGGTGGACGCGCAGGGCAAGTTCACCGGCGGTCCATACCGGCTCGACGGAGTTATCACGGCGCAGGACATCGCCAAGAACGAGATGGAGTTTGCGGTCGATTTCCAAGTCAGTTCCACGACGACGCCATGGACCGAGCCGACCGTCACCACCCAAGCTCCCCCGCCAGGTGTCGAGGTCTTCGCGATCCCCAGCCGCAGCCCGGACCCCACCATTGCCCCGGATGGCACCTATGCGCTCGCCGAGAACAGCAGCGATGACACGCAGGAGGTCATCGTGCTGGCGACGGCGAAGGTGACGACGATCCAGTGGACGCACGACGAGGACGAGTCGCTTTGGCTCTTTGGGATGACATGGCTCAGTGACGGCCGCATCATCGTGAAGTCAGGGAAGGGCCGGAGCTTCATCGCGACGGCAAGGTTCGCGACCCTCACGGAGATCACAAAGGCTCCAGGAGCGGGAACCCAGTGGGGCGTTGCCTCATCGCCCTCGGGCGACCTGATACTCGCGGCGTCGGGCGGGAACGATCCCAAGCTCTGGCGGATGTCCGCGCCGGGCGCGTACGTGCCCATCGACATGGCCGACGACCTCGCAACAGCACAGCCACTGGAGCGTCGGCTGCTCGATGATGGTGCTTCGTTGTCCCGGATGGACCGAGGCGTGAAAGACGCAGCGACCGCGATCGCAGGCGGCAGCGCCCGTCTCAGCGCAAGCGTGAACGGTGAGTACCACCTCTACTTCACCAGCGGAGAGTTCAAGCACGCCACGGTACGGGTCAGCGGTGGACAGGTGGTAGTTTCACGGCCAACCGAAGTGACCGGATTGGGCACCGTCGAGCGCACGTCGGGCCGAAAGGTGGGGAAGATGAACGGGGGCGATACGTTCACAAGCGACGGCTCGTTCCTCCAGTACTCGGTCCAATTGACCGGGACTTGGGAAGATCCGGTCGTCACGCTGGTTGCATCTGTCATCAAACCGCTCGGTCTCCGGCCCGTTCTCCTCCTGCCCGGCATCTTCGCCAGCCTGCCGACTACGGGTGGCTACCGGGACTGGGCGATGAACGTCGGCGTTCATCCCTCCGCGCTGCGTCTTGATCCGCTCGCCAATACGTATGTTCCGCTCGTCGATACCCTGCGGAACAACGGCTACACCAACCGCAATATCATCCAGACTCCGTACGACTGGCGTCTTCCCATCGCCCCCTCGAGCGAGTTTGGAATTCCGCTCGATCCCGTGTCCGGCTCATCGGATCGGGTCATCGACGGGCTCATCGCAGGGTTCGACGCGGCGTCATTGATCGATGGAACTTACGAGTCGTGCGTCGATTACGTGGGCTACGCGCTCGAGCGGGCGGCCACAATGTTCTACGAGGACTACGGGTTCCCCCTTGACTCAGTTGACATGGTTGCCCACAGCATGGGTGGCTTGGTCGCTCGCGCGTACATACAGAGTGATGCGTACGGCGAGAACCCGGGAACACTGCCTGCCGGAGCCTCGCTGCCGCGTGTCAACGAATTCATCGACATCGCGACGCCTCACCAGGGCGCTTCCAAAGCGTGGAACATCCTCAACGGTAACTTCATTTCCGACGACTTCTACCGGTTTTTCCTGTCCGGCATGATGCTGGACCCGTTTCTCAAGCTGTTCATCAAGGGTCAGCACGTTACTCTGCCGAACGGATATGTCATTACCGCCGACGATGTTCGCGAACGTGCGTTGGCTCCTCAGTACCAGCAGCTCACCACATTGAAGGCTGGCTACCTCACGCCGGAGTACGAGCCACAGCTCGCGCTGCATGCCGCCTTCATGGACATGTGGGCGCCCGGGGCGGCCGGTCTCTTGCCCGTGTATGACTTCCTCTACGCACTCGGAACGCCTGGCAATCTCACGCCGATGGCTTCCACCGTGAACTCGCTGATCGGCATCAACAGCAGCAACGATCGTGGCAACCAGTTCCTCCTTGACCTGAATGCAGGCGTCGGACTCCAGTACGTTCCCTTTCTGAACACATGGGACTTGTTCGACGCGTACGACGAATCCTCGAATACGTGGCCGTTCGAGACGGTTCAGTACACGGACACCGGCGACATGAACCGATTCGCCGGGAGGGCGAGGTCAACGATTGTCGCCGGCGCGGCGATCAACACGATGACGCTCGCTCGCTTACTCGAGGGACCGCATTCGGATAGCGGCCTTCCCGCGAGCGAGGGAAATGGGGCACGGACAATCCAACCCGCAGAGCGACACAATCGCGCCCCCGTGGACGGAGAACTGTGGTTCCGGGACCTCACTGAAACCGATCCTGCAGGATCAAACGATCCGTTCCGCATGTTCTCCGTCACGGGCTACTTGGGCGACGGTACCGTTCCCGGCGTCAGTGCAATCAATCCTTTCCTCCACGACCCCCGCGTGGCGCTCAAGCTGGTCATGGACGCGACTGATCCGCGTGCATCTCACATGGACCTGCCGGTCAACCGATCCGTGCAATACACGGCAATGCGGATGCTCGGTCTACCCGTGTCCGAGAGCTCCATCGCTTCCGGACTGGGGTTGAACTGGACAACGCTGGTGTCTACCGGAGTGCAGTTTTCGTTTGATCCGGTCGAATGGGTCATCGAAGACGCCGATGGCAACCGTTTGTCGTATTCCGTCACCGACGGGCTGGTTGGCGCGATCCCAAACGCGGTTGTGTTCGGGGGTTCCGATGGCATCGTGTTCATCCTCAACAACGGGCAACCGATGCCGGACCTACGGCTCACGTGCACGGCGGTCGATGATGAGCCGCTTGTCTACGTTCGATCTTGGACGGGCGGCACGTTGACCTCTTCGCTTGCTCTCAATGAGACCATGCAGCCGGGCGAATCTGTTTCGTTTCCCATCATCGACGGGGTTCCAACCGACGTAAACCTCGCTGCGCTGGCGTCGCTGTCGAGAGCGCCGTCGGCGGGTGCATCCGCGGCGAGCCAGTTCGCATTCTCGTATGTATCACCCGATTCGGTCTGGATGGGGGCGGTACCTGCTGGGAGCGGAGCGTGGAATGCGATCGAGCTTTTCGCCGATCGCGGCGTGGGCTCGCCGATCTCCTGGACCGGCGTGGACGGCAGCGTGTACCACGCTCTGCCGACGACCGAAGGGCTTCTCTTGGCCACAGTCGCCGGGTCGGCGCAATCCGTTACAAATCTCACGACGAGTTTGCCAGACGCCGTCGCTCCCGCTTCGGACATCACCGTCACCACCAGCCCAGACGGCCGCGAATGGCTCTTTGGAGTCGCCGATAACGGAGACATCGTGAGTTACGTGCGCACGGCCGGTGCATGGTCGTACTGGAACGTCTCCGAGCACCTCCGCCAGAATCCCCGCGACAACCAGAGCCTGGTGCCCCCGACGTTCGCGAGTGCCTTGGTAGCGTTTAGCACCCCGTGGAACGCGGTCAACATGGCGGGTCTTGATGAACAAGGTCAGATCTGGGCGGTATGGTGGGCTCCCTCGCTCGCGACGTGGCAGGTGAGCAACCTCAGCGCCGAAACCGGTGCCCCGCCCATCCGCGGCCAACTCAATGCGTTCGTAACCTTCTGGGGCGCGATGAATCTCGCGGGGCTCGACGACGCTGGCAACCTGCTCGTGACGTGGTGGGTGCCCAATCGCTGGTGGGAAACCTCGGACCTCACGGCGCAGATCGGCGGGCCACAGCTTCGCATCGGCTCGGTTACGAACTACCTCACATGGTGGGGCGGTATGAATGTGGTCGGGCTGGACGAGAACGGTCATGTTGCGGCGTACTGGTGGGCTCCTGGACTGGACACCTGGCAGGTAGCCGACTTGACGACCGCGGCAGATCACGATGTTGAACCGCTTCCCACGCTGCGGGGACTCACCGCCCCTGACGGCGAGATCAGCATCGTCGGGCAGCAGAGCGACGGCCACATCATCCGTTTCCGCATCAACCCCGGCGTTGCTGGCGACTGGTGGCGTGTCGAAGACCTCTCGACTCTGACGAGCGTGAGCTAGGCCGCCGCAGGCTCGTTCCCGCCTACAAGTCGTAGCCGGGAATCTCTTTCAGCCAAATGAAGACGCACCAGCGAAGAGGTCGGGCATGAGGTGGTAGCGTGGTAGCCCGCAGATAAATAGCTTCGGCCGCGATGGCGATGCCCCTCACGTGCTTTCTGGATTGGCTCAGCGTAGCGTCCGGAACAAAGGTACACCGCGCCAGCCTCGGCCGCTTCCTGCGTTACCTGCGAGTGGTAGCACTTTTCGCGTAAACTACCCGCATGTCCGAACAGCACACCCCGGACAATCAGCCCACCGCGAGCATGCAGCCCGGCAACGGCCGTGGTGATGTTCTGCCAACGGGGCCGGTGAGAAATGAGGGTGACAGGGAACATACCGGAGAGTGGATCGGCCCGTACAAGCTGCTCGAGCGGATCGGCGAAGGTGGCTTCGGCACGGTCTGGCTGGCCGAACGGCGAGAGCCCATCGTCCAGCGGGTCGCTTTGAAGGTCATCAAGCCCGGCATGGACACCCGCGCTGTGGTCGCCCGCTTCGAGCAGGAGCGCCAAGCCCTGGCGGTGATGGACCACCCGTTCATCGCCAAAGTGCTTGATGCCGGCTCCACGTTAGCGGGTAGGCCGTACTTCGTGATGGAGCACGTCGCGGGTGAGCCGATCACGAACTATGCCGACCGGCACAACCTCAGCGTGCGCCAGCGGCTGGAGATGTTCGCGTGCGTGTGCGAGGCTGTGCAGCACGCCCACCTCAAGGGCATCATCCATCGGGACATCAAGCCCTCCAACATCCTCGTAAGCGTCCGCGATGGCAGGCCGAGTCCCAAGGTCATCGACTTTGGCGTCGCGAAGGCCATCACGCACACTCTTACCGAGAAGACGATCTTCACCGAGTTCGGGCAACTGATTGGCACGCCGGAGTACATGAGTCCCGAGCAGGCCGAGATGGGCGCGACCGATGTCGACACCCGTACGGACGTGTACTCACTGGGTGTCGTCCTGTACGAGCTGCTCTCGGGCCTGCTTCCCTTCGACCCCAAGACGCTCCGCAGCGCAGGCTTCGCTGCGATTTGCAAGGTGCTGCGCGAGCAGGACCCTCCCAAGCCGAGCACGAGGCTCTCAACAGCGGAAGGGTCGAGTGGCGCGGATATCGCAAAGCGGCGGCAGGCCGATCGAAACGCCCTCGCGGCCGAGTTGCGTCGCGAACTGGACTGGATCCCGCTTAAGGCGTTGCGGAAGGATCGCGTCGAGCGGTATCAGAGTCCATCGGACCTGGCGCGGGACGTTCGGAACTACCTTGATGGCAAACCGCTGGAGGCCGGGCCGGAGTCCAGCGGCTATCGGATAAAGAAGTACGTCCGCCGCAACAAGGGTCTGGTCGCTGCCGCGCTGGTGGTCATGTTGGCGTTGGTGGCGGGCTTGGGTACCACGCTCTGGCAGCGAGCCGAGGTCAAACGGCAGCGAGATGTTGCCTGGGATGCGCTGGCTACTTCTAATCTCGGTCGCGCCCTATCGCAACAGGTCACTACCGAGACAGCTCCAATCCTACGAGAGGTGGCAACTCTTCGCGCGCGGCTGAAACAGGATCTGCACGGTGAAGCAATCCTAGCCGAGTGGTTCTTGGCTGAATTGGCACGGGACGCGGGTGACTACGAGGCCGCGTTGCCGATGTTCGATGGCGCGCTTGCGCGGCTAAACCGAGCACAAGAGGCGGGGCTCGGCCCTCGAGTGGTCGCAGAGGCCAATTCCGTGTTGCCCGGCGTCAACGACGCAGAGTGCATCCGCGACTTGATTGAGCACGTCAGCCGTGGTCGAATCCTCGCGCTCGGCATGAGCGGGGACTGGACGAGCGCGGCCGATGCTGCGGCCGAGCTAAAGCAGAGCATTATTGATTTCGGCGGCCGCACGTACCCGGAGATGCACGCCACCTTGGACCTGGCGCTGCTCTTAGCAAAGGTGGGGAGGCATGAAGCCGCGGTGCAAGCGTGGGACGACTTCGAGAGGGCACATGAGACAACGGGGCAGGGTCTCGACGGGAGCTCGGGGACGTTCGAACGCTACTCGAAAATGGCGTACAAGTGGAGTCACGATTTCTACGATCTCCACCTCGACCTTTTCAACAGTATGATCGAGGTTGGAAGATTTG
Organism: Phycisphaerales bacterium; assembly: GCA_020847535.1. Classification (GTDB taxonomy): domain Bacteria; phylum Planctomycetota; class Phycisphaerae; order Phycisphaerales; family UBA1924; genus JAEUJB01. Next base: position 71,393 of record JADLBU010000058.1, on the reverse strand, counting down.
ATCAGGCAGAGAAGCTGCTGCTCCACTGGGAAGCAAACTGGCGAGCGAACCTACAAGACACGGTGTCGGCAGGCGAGATGAACCGATCGAGGCAAGGCTTTCGGTTACTCATCGGTATGGTTTTTCGACGTGGTCCTGGTCAATCCCAGTGGGATGGCCCTCTCGACTTGCTCGTGAAACTCTACCAGCGATGGAGCCGGCCCGAGCAAGCACAGCTATGGTGCGCGAGGATCGAAATTCTAAAGAAGCTTGGTCGGCCTCCTTCTCGTTGGCCCAGTTCCGCTCACCACTGAGTCCTACGAGCAGGCCAGGATCATCACCAACACACTGGGTTCGTGCCGGGCAGCAAATCACCGCACCCCAGGCCCCCGCACCCCCGACCGCCGGTATATCAGGGCGTTCTCGTTCGCCGGGAACCGCGTCAGGACATCCCCTGTGGCCCACGCCGCGTGTCCAACTTGAGCAGTAATTCTCGCATAATTCCGCGATGTGGCCTTCCAATGTGCGGCGGCCCGTGGCTTCATGTGTCCACGCGGGCGGGATTACCCCACCGCAATGGAGAACGACCATGACCACCGCCGACGTGCAAGACAGGCTGCTCACCGCGATCGAGGCCATCATCGACGCCCGGGACGAAGTGGAGGGCGACGGGGACGACGGCACGCTGGCCGACATCGCCCGCGACCTGGTGGACGAGCTGGAGGAGGTCCGCAGCGCCACGACCTTCGAGCGGGCCATGCTGCTCACCAGCGACGACGGCATCGTGCTGCGGATGCAGGACGGGTCGGAGTTCCAGCTTTCGATCGTGCAGCGGCGCTGACGGGCGGCAGCACCCGCCGACGCCCCGCCCCGGCCCCCCACCCGCCGGGGCGTTCTCGTTGGTCGCGGCAACCGCGCGCAAATCGCACAATTCATCGCGGCGTCCCCGTCGTTCGGCTTGCTTCTCGGCGGGGTTTGTGGCTTGATGTGGTCGCGGCGGGTGGTACGCCCGCCCGCCAGGAGACCCGCCCGTGACCAACAACCACGCCGCCCCCAGCGACGTTTCCCAGCACGACCCGGCCGACGGCCCGGCGCTGACCGCAGCGCACCGGGCCGCGCTCGACGCGGCGCTCGAGTACGCCCGTGGCCAGTGCGGGGCCGACACGCTCGAGGAACGCAAGCGGGATTCCCTGGACTTCCACGAGGTCGGGGTGTGGACCATCCGGGACATCGTGCGGCACGCGTTCCTGGCCGGGCTCAACGCCCGGTAGGGCGAAGAGATCGATCGACCCGACCCAGCGCCCGCCTGACGGCGGGCGTTCTCGTTGGTGGCCGAAACAGCAAGGGACTTCCCTGTCATGCGCCGGCCCGGCGTGCAGATTGAGCAGTAATTCTCGTCAGATTCGCCGATCTCGCCTTCCAATGCCGCCCACGAAAGGGCTTCATGTGCACGACCGCGACGCCCCGCACGAATGCGACGGCGTACGCGGAACCAACCCCCCGAGGGAGCATGCACATGGCGAAGAAGAACACCACCCCCGCCACCAAGAACCCCAAGCCCGCGAGCGCCAAGGGCGACGCCGCGCGAACCGAGAAGGCCCGCAAGGCGGCGCTGGCCGAGGTCCGGGCCAGGATCGACGACGCGGCCCCGCCAACGGGCGACGTTGCCCCGACGGCCGCCCCGGCGAGCGGGACGCCCGAAAGTCCGGCCCCCGACGCTGGCCAAACGTCGCCAACGTCGGGCAAGCCTCGGGCCAAGGGCGGCAAGAGGGCCAAGGAGTCCGCTGCCGCGAAGCCCGCGAAGGAACCGAAGGTGAAGCGCCTGAGCGCCCTCGACGCCGCGGCCCAGGTGCTCGCCAAGTCCGCCAAGCCAATGAGCGCAGCCGAGTTGGTCGAGCAGATGGCCACGCAGGGCCTGTGGTCGAGCCCGAGCGGCAAGACACCCTCGAGCACTTTGTACGCCGCGATGATCCGCGAAGCGGCCGCGAAGGGCAGCGAGTCGCGGTTCAAGAAGGTCGATCGCGGGATGTTCGAGGCCAACACGAAGTAGACCTCAACCCCATCACCGCATGCAGCACCCCGGCCGGTCCGGGGTGTCTGTCAGTTGAATTGGGACCGTCGTTGGGCTAGGAGGCGAGTCCGCTGTTGGCCGCCAATCGCATCCGCGCCATTCGCTGGCGGTTCGCATGCGTGACGTGCTTCTGGAACCAAGAGCCGCATGACATTCCGCTTGATACCGCTCGGGATGGCCACACTCCCCCAACTGCCCGGCGGCATAAGAGATCTAAGCAATGAGCAGTGAGGTTGGCCGAGCGGGCCTCCGATGGTGAAAAGGCCACCCTGGTGCTCTGCTCTTTCAAATGCGTTGTCAAGCCAGACGATGCTGAGGAAATGCGGGCACGTCGAGGACCGAATGTAAGGGTTCAGATCAATGTCTTCGGCCTTGTCATCCTGCCATTCAAGCGTACGCCATTGGCGGCGCATGGCCTCCGTCAAAACGTTCACATCCAACCACGTAATGCGGCCATCGGTGTCGGGCAAGGCTCTGGACGCGAAGAAGGCTGCGACGTAGGCGTGGTTCGTCCAGTCCAACAGCCTTGTGGGACCACCGTGGTGCTGCATCACCGTCATGGGGATGATCGAGTCTCCGGTCCGGCATTGCCGAAGAATGCTGGCCTCATATGGCGGCAGATGGACTGGCGCACGCTCCTTGAATTCATGTACGAGTTCCTGCTCTTCGGCGATACGTGCCGCCATGGATACCTGACTTGGCGCGAAGTGATCTATCCCAGGCACCAGCGACCAGCCCACATCTGCCTGCCCACGAAAAACGACCCGCCGAGGCTGCAACGCCTGCAAGTGATCACGCAGTTCCTCCGGGCTTCTTACCACATGCGGAATCGACCAATCCGACTGAATCATGCCAGATCGTACTGCAAGGGATTCCCAAGTGGCGAGTTTACGGTGTAAACGAGCCTGTCGCGGGTGCGGGGACGGGCTCGGCGGCGCTCCCCGCCCCTTGCCCGACGTTGGCCGCGGTTACGCCCCGGGCGTCGCCCCCGCCCGTCGGTCCCTCCCGGCCTCCGACGCCCGTCGGCCCAACGTGGGCGGCCGTCGCCGCCAGCACCGGCTCGCACGAGGCGAGCATGCACGCGGCAACCAGCGCCCACCAGACGAATACCACCAGCGGGTGGTGGGCGGCCACCCACCGCCACGGCTTCTCGATGACTCGCCTGGCGTTCATGACGCTCGACCTCCCGCCGCGGCGGGCGGCGCTTCGTACTCGTCCTCCAGCACGATGACCAGCCGGTGCTTGCCGCAGCGCGGGCACACCGGGGGCTCAAGGGGAAGCGCCGGGTCCTGCAGCACGACGCTCACGCACGGGCACGCCGCCACCGGCATGGCCCGGGCCACGCGGCGCTCCAGCGACCGCAGGGAGGCTCGCACGCTCATGATGTTGCGGCCTCCGGCTGGCGGTTGAAGGTGTCCGAGTGCACGACGATGACCACGCGCTGCTTGTCGCAGCGCGGGCAGAAGGGCGGCGGCCTGGGCTCGTCCCGGCCCACGACGATGCACCACGGGCAGTTGCAGGCCGCGGGCGGGAACGCCTTGGCGACGCGGCGCTCGAGCGAGCGGATGCTGGCCTTTAGCGCCATGAGCCACCTCCCGTGCCCATGGCCTCGCGCCGCACGCTCCACAGCCTGCCGCAATGCTCGCAGCCCCGGCGCTCCACGATGTCCAGCGCGGCGTGCACGAGCACGATCCGGAAGTCCCCTTCGCCGCGGCAGAGCGGGCACAGGGGGCACAGGCCCCCGCAGCGCTCAATCCGCCGCAGACGCCGATGCAGGCGGGACACGGTGCTCACGCGGCACGCTCCGTTCCGGGCGGCCCGGCCCGGTCGTTGAGCTGGGCCTCGAGGTGCCCGATCCGCTCGGCCAGGTCGTCCAGTTCGATCGAGTCCCTGCTGAACTTGAGGATGGCGCTGGCGGCCGAGACCCGGGCCGAGTGGGGAGCCGACTCGTCCACGGTGATCTTGGTGAGCGCCTGGATGGCCACGGGCACGTACCGCTGGGTGGCGGCGATGGCCTGGTTGAACGCCTGGCGGCGGGCCTTGCGGTAGGCGGCTCCGAACGCCGGCTCCTCCAGCCATCGGTGGATGGTCCGCTCGGCAATGCCGACGACCTCGGCCGCCTTCTTGAAGGTCGGCTCGGTCAGCAGTGCGACCAGCGCCTGCTCCTGCTTGGGCTCGAGCTGTCCGCCTCCCACGGATGACATTGGTTGCCACCTCCGGAGGGGTCAAAGACCCCGGTCGGGAACGCGATCACGCCCCGCTGGCGGCCTGGCGCTCCGCCTTCTTGCCCGTGAACTGCTCCCAGCGCTTTACCGCCACATCCACGAACACCGGCTCAAGCTCTATGGCGTAGCACCGCCTCCCAGTTTGCTCGGCCGCGATGAGCTGGCTCCCCGACCCGCTGAATGGCTCGAAGCAGATGTCTCCGGGCTTGGTGTGCTTACGGATGGGCCGCGCGAAGATCTCGACGGGCTTCTGAGTCGGATGCTCGTTGCCGACCACGCGGCTCTTGCCCTCCCAGTCGATCTCCCACACGCTGTTGAACTCGTGGTTGCTGTCGTGCGGTGGCTGGCTTCCCTTGACCCAGCCGAACAAACACGGTTCGTGTCGAAAATGCCAGTAAACACGACCGAAAACAGGCGTCGGCTTCACCCACACGACTTGCTGGTGATCAAGAATGCCCAGTCGTTCCCAGACCTCTGCGATTAGACGTTGCCTTTTGTGCGCGTGCCAACAATAAATCGCCGTGTGCGGGGCGATGACCTCCATGATGTTCTTGAACACCGCGGTGAAGAACCGATCCGCGTCGGTGATGTCGATCTCGCGGTACGTGTTGGTCCAGTCCTTGCCACTGTCGTTGGGCCGCTCGCCGGTGTAATCGACGAGGTACGGGGGATCCGATGCACAGAGCGCGGCCTTCTTCCCGTTCATCAGCCGAGTCACATCATCGATGTTGGTCGAGTCCGCACAGAGCAACCGATGCCCGCCCATGATCCACAGATCGCCGGGCTGGGTTACCGGCTGCTTAGGCGGCTCGGGCACAGTGTCGGCATCCGCGAGCCCCTCGGGCAACGGAGGACTCATGAACGCCTCGAGCTCCGACTCGCTGAACCCCAACACTGACAGATCGACATCCAGCCCCTTCAACTCCGCCAGTTCCTTGCCCAAGAGGTCCTCATCCCACGTCGCGATCGAAGCCGTCGCGTTGTCCGCAACGCGAAAGGCTCTAGCTTGAGCGGGCGTCAACCCGACCGCGACATGCACAGGAATCTCGGTGAGACCCAACCGCTCCGCAGCCCGCAGGCGCGTGTGGCCGGCGAGAACAACTCCGGCTTCATCGACCACAACAGGGACGCGCCACCCAAACTCGCGGATGCTGTTGGCCACCGCCTCCACCGCGCCGTCGTTGCGGCGGGGGTTCTGGTCGTACGGCTTGATGGACGAGGGAGACCTGAGTTCCACGAGCATGGAGTTGTCCTCGCGCGTTTCCCTCACCCTCCACATGCAGCATATGTCGACACATGGGGCTACCGAGAGGCTTGCCCCTTGTTCGTCAGTGTGCCAACAATTGCACCGCCGTGCGGGCACAAGACGCAGAGCGACTTCTCGTGGCGGTGCATGACCCATGAAAGATGAAGATTTTTTGGACCACGATCCAAGAGAACCGCGCGAGGAACGCGACGCTCTGCAGTTGGCGCTCCACCGCGACCGCATTGTCTTGCGGCTGAGAGATGTGTTTCGTTCCCGGCCCGGAGAAGTCCGTGCGGCCGGTCGCCGGCTTGATGCTCGGATCCGCGCAGATATCAAGGCGATGCACGAGGAGAAGCGCGGCCACGTTCGCCAGCAGCTTGCACTGCTCCCCGTAGCCAAGCGGCTCGTTCTCGAGCCCGAGATCATGAACGCTGACTCTGGCGTCGCCATAGACCTGAAGAAGCTCCCCAAGGACTTCGACGCGGTGGGAATCCCGCTCAGCCCCATGCCGACGTGGGTCCACGAGGCTTACTTGGCCGCGGGCAAGATGAACCACGAGATCCTGGAGATGGTCCAGAACCTCGCAGGCCATCTCCGCAACGCCCAGGCCGGACAAATCGGAGATTACAAGCTGCCGGAGGGCATTAATCTCCGACGCACCTCCGCGCTCAACGCGTTTGTGTTTGCCATCGGCAAGTTGTGGGCCAAGGGCAAGTACTCGGCGACCGAAGTGCGCCGGACTCTTGATCCCAAGAGGGTCAAGAACACCGCGGCCACACCTGAGAACATCCTCCTCGACGTGACCCGGGAAGTTGCGCACGCACCGATCAGTCGTCTCGTTCCACTGCAGGAGTGGTGGGACATTGGATTGGCGTGCGTCCTCCTGCTTGACCCGGATTTCGACAGCAAGCGTGCCTGCAGGACGCGCATCGCGCCATGGCGCGGCAGCGAAGGTGCCTACGACCGTGAGGCGATGCTTCAAATCTGGTACGAGACGGATAACCGTTACAGCCTTGATGGGCTCTGGGCCTGGGCCGAGCGATGTGAATTGTACTTGACACAGGCGGCCAAGACTGGGCAGCGTCCTCGTCGGGTTGCGTCGGGCCAGGAGCCACCGGCGCACTCTGGGGGATCAACGCAAACGCCCATGAGTCAGGACAAGGGCTCGTTGACCCTGAAAGCAGATTCGAGCAAACCGGTTGATCCCGAGGACCTGAACCGAGTCACGGTGGATATGGTGAGCCAGCGCATCCTGTGGCGGGATCAGACATGCCACTTCGTCGGAAAGACCCAGTGGCAACTGGTCACGTTGCTCAACACCAATCTCGGCACGCCGCTGAACGATGAGACGATCCGGCAGAGGTTGTGGCCGGGGCTCAAGCGGGGCAGAACGAGCGTCGCGTCGTTGGTGAACGATGTACGGAATCGATTGAAGAAACGCGGCATCCCTCGATCTGTCATCAGCGCGAACCGGGGCTGGTATCACCTCAACCTGGTTGCTGAGTGAGACCTGATCGAGCCCTGACCGAGAAATCATCGAGACATGATCGGCACATGACTGGCGGATGGCAGACTGATGATGCATCGCAGGGACAAGCCTTGCGAGCATCTGCAGGAGCCCGTCATGTCGAGCAGCAGCCGAGACTTCAACCCGCCAGGAATGTTGGACTTGGACGGCCTTCGGTGTCGTCTCAAGTGCTCCCGTCGTCACGTATACCGGCTGCTGGACGCCGGTCTGCTGCCGAAGCCTCTAAGGCTCGGCAAGCTCGTGCGCTGGGACAGCACCGCGATCGAAGCGTGGATCAACCAAGGCTGCCCTCCTATGGACGGGAGCGGCAAGGGTCAGGAGGGCCAGACCAATGCCCGCACCTGATCGCCATCATTGCCTGGACCACATTTCGCGATTCCTGCGAGCGATGTTCGGCGCGGGCGATGTGTTCGAGGTGCGCGCCCCCAAGTGCCAGGAACGCGCCGGGTCAGACTTCCGTTCTACCACAGCGGGTTACTTCACGTACGACTCCATCGACGCGGCCGCACAGGCGATCGTGGCTCTGGATGCCTCCGGGCTCGCCCCCGGCATCTACGTCACGCTGAACCCTGTGGCTTCGGCGCTCCTGGCCCGGTCGGCTAACCGCCTGCAGGCAAAGGCCAAGACTCTCACCGCCGACGCTGACATCGTCGTTCGCCGCCACCTGCTCATCGACTGCGATCCGGTGCGGCCCGCCGACATCTCCTCGACCGACGCGGAACTGGCTCTCGCGGCGGCCAAGGCCGAGGCGGTGCAGGGATATCTGGCCGACCTTGGCTGGCCCGCGCCGATCCGTGTCATGAGCGGAAACGGGCATCACCTTCTCTACCAGATCGATCTTCCACGCGACGACGACGGTCTTGTCCAGCGTGTCCTCGGAGGGCTGGCGGAGAAGTTCGATGACGAGAAGGTCAAGATCGACAGGTCGGTCCATAACCCCGCCCGCATCACCAAGATCCCCGGCACGATGGTCCGTAAGGGAGACGACCTGCGGGGCGTGCCGGGCATCGAGGACCGCCCACACCGCCGGTCGGAACTGTTGTCGCTTCCGGATGAAATGATCACGGTCACCCCCGGTCTGCTGGAGCCCCTCGGCGGTCCACCCACGCCGCCACCTCGGATCACTCCAGCACGCGACAACGGAATAACGAAGGGGACCCGCAAGTTCGCGCGCTTCGACCACACCCTCGCCGGCGTGCGCGGCTATCTCGAATCTCACGGCGTCCAGATCGTGAAGGAGCGCATCAAGGGTGACTCAACCATGCTCGACTTGGCGTTCTGCCCGGTTACGGGAGTTGAGGCCAACGGCACCGAGATCTCCGTGATGGTCACGTCGGGGGGGGCGATCGCGTTCAAGAACCTGCACAATCGGGGTGAGGGCTTTCAATGGGTTGATGTGCGTGAGGCGTTGGAGCCGGGCTACAAGCAATTCATCCAATCATCCGGGCCGCGCACGCTGTCGCAATCGGCCGGCCACAGCGCGATTTATGAGGCCGCGCCCGAGTGGGAACACCCGCTTCCCCTCTACAACGATCCGCAGGCTCCCGCGTTCCCGATCGAATCTGCCTTTCCTCCGGCTCTTGCGGAGCTGCGGGACTTTGCTATCGGACTCGCCCGCGAACTCCAGGTTCCCGTGGACCTGGTCGTTCTGCTCATGATGTCGATTGCCGGCGCTGCCATCTCCAAGAAGTTCGAGATCGAGGCCCGTCAGGGGTGGCGCGAGATCCTTGTCATCTGGGTGCTCATCCTGCTCACCTCCGGTGAACGCAAGAGCGGGACATTCCGGCGCTTGACCGACCCGATCATCGAGTGGGAGCGTGATGAGGCGGCTCGGCTCGGCCCTGACCTCGCTGCCGCGCGCGAAGAACGCGAGATCGTCGAGGCTGAGCGTCAGGCGGCTCGCAAGCGGGCGGGCAAGGGCGACCCCGAAGCCAGGAAGCTCGCCAAGGAACTTGCCCAGCAATTGGCAGCAATGAACGAGATCACTCCCCCGACACTCATTACCACCGATGCCACCTCCGAAGCTCTGCTCAGCCTGTTGGTGGCCAATGGCGAGCGAGCCCTCGTGGCGTCACCGGAGGCGGACGCGCTCGATGTGCTCATGGGCCGGTACGACGATAAAGCCAGGCCCAACATGGGCATCTGGCTCAAGGGCTATTCCGGAGACCGCGTTCGGGTGCATCGCAAGGGCCGCGACCCGGAGTTCTTGGAGAAGCCGGCGCTCAGCGTGGCGTTGACCACTCAGCCTGATGCCGTCCGAGGCATGTACGCGAGCCGCGCAGCCCACGGGCGGGGCCTGCTCGCCCGGTTCTTCCCCGCGTTGCCCGACTCCAAGGTCGGTGAACGCGAGGTCGCCATGCCGCCCGTCGCTGAGCCCCTGGAGATGGCGTACGTCACCACCATCCGCAAACTGCTGGAGATCCCGCTGGACCTGTCTCTCGGACCGAGAATCGTCCGCCTGAGCCCCGACGCCGCCGATTTGTTCATGGAGTTCGAGCGCAAGATCGAGGCGGAGCTTGGGAGACGTGGGAGCCTCTGTGAGAGCAAGGAATGGGGCGCCAAGTTGTGCGGGGGAATCCTCCGGATCGCCGGCATCCTTCATTGCATCGAGGTCCACGGTCGGGGTTCTGCGCGTTCTGCGGGTTCTGCGCTCGAGGTGAACCTGGTAACGATGAAGGCGGCTCTGGCGTGGGCGCCCTACCTGATCGAGCACGAAGCCCTCACCGCCGGGATCGTCGGCTGCGATCCGGACACGGCCACCGCGGGCCGCATCCTCCGATGGCTCGAGCGCATTCCCACCACGGACATGGGGTTCTCGCGGCGCGACTGTTTCACCGCGGTACGCGGCAGGCACATCCAGGCGGTCCGCGACATCGACGGTGCGCTCCGGTTGTTGGCTGAACTGGGCTACATCCGCCCGCTGGCTCCTTCCAAGCCCGGCGAACAGGGAGGACGACCGGCTTCGCACCGCTGGGCGATCAACCCCCTGTGGGATCGGGGAGGTGGCAAGTGACCCCGTTCCCTGACGACCTGCGGCGGTGGCTTCTCGCGAAATCCCCCCAGCGCGCAGAACGCGCACAACGCGCAGAACCTCCTCATACTCCTCCGGAAGTCAGCGTCAGTGAAGGTTGTGCGCGTTCTGCGCGTTGTGCGCGCCAGGAGGATGCTGAAACCGCTCCGTACCCACTCCCGGACGAGGCTCAACTCTGGGATAGCGCCGCAGTCGAGGTGTACATCGAGCGCATGGCGATCGGCGCCGAGCAGGGCATGGACCTGTCCATCGGTTCCGAGGCCGAGCGTGTCGCCCGCCGTGAGGCCCGCCGTGTCGCCGCGCGTATCCCCGCCGACTTCCCCGCCAGCCGCGACGGAGATCTCATCGACGAGGTCCTGGCGGCGTTCGCACCCATGCAGCTCACGTTCCTCTCGTCGGAGCCCCGCTCATCGGAGGGACCCACGGCATGACGCCGCTCGGTCCCACCCCCACTTCTTCACCGCGCCTGCGTACCCAGACCCGTGCTGGCACGCCCACATCGGCGTCGGCATCGCGCTGGCAGCACCGCGGCGAGGTTCTCTCACGCCTGCTGCTCGATGAGTGGGACGCCCAGCACCGTGGCCTCGAATCTTCGGCGACTTCTGCCGCTCCTGTCCCGCCCTGTCCCTTGCCTTCCCCGAGCATGCCGCCACTCCTCGTGACACCGGGTCCAAGCGACTCGACCAACGGGAGTCACGCCGCGACATGATCGCCCACGCCCCCAAGCCCGCCGTCGCCTACGTTCGCCGGAGCACCGACCGGCAGGAGCAGTCGCTCACTGACCAGCGCCGCGAGATCGCCGCCTGGGCCGCGCGGAACAACTACACCCTCGTCGGCGAGTACGTGGACGACGCCATCTCGGGCACCAGCGCCAAGGCCAGGCTGGGCTTCCAGCAGATGATCGCCGACGCTCCGAAGGGCGCGTTCAAGGCGGTCATCGTCTGGAACAGTGATCGCTTCAGCAGGGGCAGCGTGACCGAGACCGAGCACTACCGCTTCCTGCTGCAGCAGGAAGGCGTCTCGGTCGTGTCCGTCACCGAGGACTTCCTCGACCGCGAGGATGTCGCCGGAGATCTCCTGCGCACCGTCAAGCAGTTCCAGAACCGCCAGTACAGCGTCTCGCTCTCTCAGAACACGCTCCGCGGCCAGATCAGCGCCGTGCTCGACGCGTCCGACCCCGGCCGCCTCCCCCCGTTCGGGTACGACCGCGAGATCGTCGGTCCCGACGGCGGCGTCCAGTACCGCCTGCGGTATCTGCATGGTGGCGACCGCGAGGTCTACGACCGAAGCGGGCAGCTCATGACGACCTACCGCAAGGGCCAGTCCTTCCGCAAGCCCGGCAAGGACTGCACCGCGCGGCTCGTCCTGTCCTCGCCCGACCGGGTCCGCGCCGTCCGCGACATCTTCCGCTGGTGCTGCGAGGGCGCGGGGTTCCGCACCATCGCCAACCGGCTCAACCGCCAGGGCCTGATGAGCCCGCGCGGGCGCATCTGGCAGTTCACGACCATCAAGGCGCTCATCGAGAACCCGGCGTACAAGGGCGACATCGTGTGGAACCGCCGGACCATGAGCAAGTTCTACTCGGTGTCTGGCGGTCGAGCCGACCAGCTCAAGCCGTCCGCACGCTCGGGCGCGGTCGAGCACCAGAACCGCAGCGACTGGCTCACCGTCGAGAACGCCGTCCCCGCCATCGTCGACCGCGAGACCTGGGAGCGCGCCCAGCAGGCCGCCAAGATCAGAGCGGCTTGCGGCAACGGCCGCGGCAAGCAGACCAACCGCTGGCTCCTGTCGGGCGTGACCCGCTGCGCCTGCTGCGGCACCCAGTACTGGGGTGTCACCAAGCGCAAGGGCAAGGTTGCCGCGGGCCGCAAGCCGGTCGCGAAGACGTACTACATCTGCGCGGGCCGGACCAAGTGCGGGTCGTCGGTGTGCCCGCACCCCGCCCACATCAGCGCCGAGGACCTCGAGAGCTGGGTGCTCGCGGAACTCCAGCGGATGGTGCTGGCCGACACGCGCGGCATCGACGACGCCATCGAGGCCACCGTCCGCGAACTTCGGGAACGGGCCGGCGCGGTGGATACCAAGGGCATGGAGAAGGAGCTGGCACAGATCGCCGCGACCATCGACAGCCTGATCGCGGGCCTCGACCCGGCGAACCTCCCGCTCATCAACGACAAGCTCACCACGCTCCGGCGGCGCAAGGAGTTCCTGCAGGAGCAGATGCGAGCGGTGGGTTCCACCAAGCTCGCCTTCGACGAGGTCGCCGTCCGGCGCTGGGCGGCCGAGCGGGTCACGCTGCTGGACGAGTTGATCAAGGGCCGCCGCGACGAGATGGCTCGGCAGGCGATCGCCTCGTACGTGGACGAGATCGTGATCGACCCGGGCGAGAAGACCGCCGTGATGACGGTCAACGCGGGGTTCGGGTCGCCCGACGCGACGCCGGGCGGAACGGGCGGCCAGGAACCCGCCAACTCGCCGCAAAAACCAGACGACCCACCGTCAGGTGGGTCGCAGGTTGCGCCAATAGCGGGGGCTGGATTTGAACCAGCGACCTCCGGGTTATGAGCCCGACGAGCTACCAGGCTGCTCTACCCCGCAGTCTTGCCACAGTCTTAGGTTGCTCTCCGAGGCGAGTCAACGAAAAGACGCCGAACATGCGGCAATACAGGGTGATTTGACCGCATTCTTCGGTCGATCCAGAATGCAGCTCGCACGACCTCAGAACGGCGCGGGACTCGCAAACGCGAGCGGCTCGGCAGCGTCGGGCGGCACGAACTCAAGCTCGCTCGCGTGCAGCATCAGCCGGCTCGCGGGAAGCCCTCCATACAACGGATCACCCACGATCGCCGCGCCAAGCCCCGAGGCCGAATGCACCCGCAATTGATGGGATCGCCCCGTCAGCGGATCAAACCTCACACGCGTGACATGCATCTCATCGATGGGCCACGATGCGCCCGCAGGAAAGGCCACACCCGCCTCTGCGCCCGTGCTCGCCACCGGTATCGACTTGGCCTTCTCGCGCGTCAGACACTCGCGCATGATCACCCGCCACTGCGTGCTTGCCTCCTTGCCATGCACGTGATCAACAACATGCACCGGCCTCGGCCACTGCTCGATATCCGCGCGCAGGGGCAGATCGATGCGGCCCCGGTCATCCTTCAGCCACCCGGCCAGCAACGCGAGGTACACCTTGCGCACGCGCCGCTCCTCAAACGCTCGCGACAGGTAGCGGTGCGATTCCTCATCCAGCGCAAAGACCATCAGCCCGCTGGTCTCGTAATCCAGCCGATGCACGGTGAGCGGGCCGCTCCCACGCGGAATCATCGCCCTCACGCGCGTCGCCACGCAGTCCTGCTTGTGCTCTCCGCGGCCCGGCACGGACAGCATCATCGACGGCTTGTCGATGACGACAAAGCGTTCGGACTCGTGGATGATGCGGACCTCTGATGAACTCACTCTCGTACCACGGGTTGCTACGCGTGCCACGTCCGCGTGCCATGGGTTGTCCCGAAGAGCAACCCGCGCGCTCCCACGCGTGTGCTCATCCCCGCGCCGGGCCCAGAATCTGCTCCGGATCCTGCAGCAGCTCGATGATCCCCGCCAGGGCCATCGCCGCGGTGGCGCCATCGACCACGCGATGATCGCACGCCAGGCTCAACGGCAGCAGGTTGCCGACAAAGATGCCGCCGCCGCGGATGACCGGCGACTGCCGTGCCCGACCGACGGCAAGGATGCCGACTTCGGGATAATTGATGATCGGAGTTGCGAAGCGGCCCGCGTGGCTCCCGACGTTGCTGATGGTGAACGTCGAGCCCATGAGCTGGTCGCGCGGGATGCTGCGGTTGCGGGCGGCGGCGGCGATCCCTGTGATCTGGCGGCCAATCTCCAGCACGCCGAGCGAATCGGTATCACGGATCACGGGCACCATCAGGCCGTTCTCGGTATCGGTGGCGATCCCCAGATGCACAGCGCGGTGCTGGATGATCTCACCCTCGCCGTTGTTGGCGCCATCATCGACCGTGCAGTTGAGCATGCGGAACTCGGTGCGCCGCAGGATGCGCGCGACCGCCGAGCACACGAACGGCAGGAAGCTGATCTTCTCTCCGCTCGCCGCCGCAAGCTTTCTCCGTAGGCCATCCAGGGCGGAGACATCCGCCTCATCCATCACGTTGAAGTGGACGGCCTGGCTCACCGACTCACGGAGCCGGTTGGCGATCGTGCGACGGACACCACGGAACGGGATCCGCGTATCGCCCTCGGCCTGCACAACCGGCGAACGCGCCATCGCCGCCGCCGGAACCCCGCGATCCAGCGCTGGACGCGTCGGTGCGGGTGTGCGAGCCGGCGCTGAAGGCATCCGCGCTGCCGGGACCGATGCCGGGATCGATGGCTCACCCATGTCGCAGGAACCCCCGGACCGCTGCTGCTTGGCGCTGCCGGTGCTGGCCCCTCGAACATCCTTCTCGGTCACCCGGCCGCCGATACCACTGCCGGCGATCCCATCGATATCGACACCCAGATCTCGCGCCAGCCGCCGGACCGCGGGGGTCGCCAAGGCCTTCCCGGGCGCACCGGAGACGCCGGCGATCCCTCCGGACATGTTGCCGACGACAGTGCCGGCATCCTCGTTCTCCTCGGCCTTGGATGCGCCGCTGTGGGCCGAACCGTTCTTCGAAAGGGAACCGGCCGAAGCGGTGTTCCGCGCGGCCGGCTGGGCGACCTGCGGTGGCGCGGTCTCCTCGATCGCCGCCGTGCCCGCCGATGCTGCGCCGCCGGCACCCTCATAGGACACCAGCACATTGCCGACGTGCAGGATCTCACCCTCGTTGCCGTGCAGGGCGGCGATCACACCATCCCGCGGGCTTGGAACCTCGACCAGCGCCTTGTCCGTCTCCATCTCCGCCAGGATGTCGTGCTCGGCGACCTTATCCCCCACCTTCACGCGCCACTTGATCAGTTCGGCCTCATGCACACCCTCCCCCAGGTCCGGGAGGATGAACTCGTTGGGGTTGGTGGACTTCGCGTGCGCCATGGTCACATCTCTCCGGCCTCGCCGCCGGGTCCGGCGGGAGGGCATCAATCCCAACGATATGCGATCGGGGTCGTCCGGCCCAAGACCCTGCCTCATTATCCCGCCGCGGCCGCCTCCATCGTCACACACATCTGGGCAACCAGATTCGAGCAGACAAACAACGCCTGGACATTGGAATCCATCTGCCGCTCGGCCTCCGCAATCAGGTCGATGCATCGCAGCCGGGCCTGGATCCTCCTGACCTGCCCCCCACCCCCCGTACCCCCACTCCCCCCCCCACCACTACCGCCCGCCACACCGCGCAGCCCCCCGCGGAAATGCTCAGCAACAAGGCGGAACATGGCATCGGCGGCGGTCTTGTTCGCGGCTTCCTTGCTGGCGTTGGGGGATGCCTTGGCGACCCGCTGGGCCTCGGCCTCGATCAGCGCAGCCATCGCCGCGCCCAGCTCGGCCGATGCCCGGCCCCGCTCGATATCGGAGAGCATCGGACCAAGCTTGTGGTGCCACTCGGGGATCCCCGTCTGGATCCCCCGCAGCAGATCTCCCGGGGATCCATCCGCGTATTGCAGCAGCCACGCCGCCGACTCCTTGGGAACCTCCGCGCTCGCCCGCTGCATCCACATGTTCATCCCCGCCGAATCAAGCCGGCCGAACGCGACCCGCTGACAACGGCTGCGGATCGTCGGCAACAGGCGATCCTCCGCGCTGGTGACCAGGATGATGACGTTGCCCGCGGAGGGCTCCTCGAGCGTCTTGAGGATCGAGTTCTGTACCGGCGCGTAAAACGGCGAGCGATCCAAGAGCTCCGCCTCATCAACGATGAACACCTTGCTCGCCATCCCCCCCACGCTCATGCCAGGCGCAAGGCCCGCAGGTTGTATGAGATGAGTATCGACCACATCCTTGGCAATCGTGATCCGCTTGCCATCCCTGACCTTCTGGTCATCGCTGAACGCGGCGAGTTCCTTGGTGATGATGTGGAGGTCGGGATGTGTCCCCGACGAAAGCAGCCGCTGCACAGCGCTGCCGGGCTCGGGCGTGGGCAAGTTATCGGAGCGATTGACCTTGGTCGTGGGATCAAGGATCGCCGCCGCAAACGCCAGGGCCGTCGTGAACTTCCCGACGCCCGATGGTCCGTGGAAGATCCACGCATGGTGGAGTCGTCCCGACTGCATCGCCGCCGCCAGCGTCGAGATGGCCCGTCCCTGGCCCAGGATGTCGCGCATCAATCCAGGTCGAACCACCGGAACCCCGGCGTCGCGAGGGACAGGTGCTGCACCAGCGAAATCGATCACGCCCGGGGCAGACCCCGGGCGCGAAGCGGACTTTCGGGATGAGGAGGCGGCCGGTTTGGCCGCCGGTTTCTTGGCCACGCCCCAGCGTAGGGAGGAACATCGCCAAGGGGATCGGCGAGCCTTCCGGGGATCAGGTCAACTGTCCGATTCCACCGAAGCGACAGCGGTACTCAGGAGTTGGCTCGCCTCCGCATTCTGAGGATCCCGCTCCAGGGCCTGCTGGAAGCTGGCGCGAGCCAGGTCCATCTTGCCCATGTCGCGATGCGTCAGGCCGCGCAGGATCAGCGAGTTGCCGGTCCTGTCGTGCGAGACGGCTTCCTCAAAGCTCTTCAGCGCTGCATCGTACTGGCCTTGGCGGCGCTGCTGGAGACCCCGCAGAAGATACCCATCCGGGCGATCCGGCGCCAGGCCGATGATCCGCTGCGATGCCAGGCGCGTCCGGTTTGCATCCTTGAGCTGGTAGGAGAGGTTGCCCAGGAGGATCCACGATTCGACATCGCTTGAGGTATCCGAATTCTGCGTCAGCTTGATGATGATCTCTCGGGCCTCGAGCGGGCGATCGATCTCGATGAGGCATCGCGCCCGCAGGAGCCTGAGGTCCCGCCGATCCTTGTTCACTTCGTTGGAGAGCAGCCGCTCGAGATTGCCCTCGGCATCTCCGTAATCCGCGGCGGTGATCTGCGCCCGCGTCAGATCCTCGATAAGGGTCAGGTCATCCGGGGCGAGCAGGCGGGCCTGGTTGAAGAGGGCGACCGCATCGTCAGTACGCCCCTGGATCATCGCGATGTGACCAAGGGTCTGCTTGATGCCGGCGGTGTTGGTGAATGCCTCGCTGCGGGATTCGACGAACGCCCGCGCCTCATCCACCTTGCCCGAATCGATCAATAGCTCGGTCGCGGCGATCACGTACTGCGCGTTCTGAGGCTCCAGCTCCGACGCCTTCGTGTATTGCTCCAGGGCCTTGTCGCGCTGCAGCAGGCGTTCGTAGGCAAGCCCGAGGTGGTAGATCGCCTCGATGTGCTTCTCATCGATCGTGATCGCCTCCTGGAAGCTGGCGATCGCCCCCTCCATATCGCTCCTCTCCATCAGGATCCGGCCCTTGAGCACATGGCTCTTGGCGACCTTGGGAGCAAGCGCCAGCGATCGGTCAACACCCTTGAGCGCCTTGTCGAACTCACCGCACAGGAAGGCCTGGCGGGCCATCTCCCATTCGGTGGCGCTCTTCATGACCGCCATCTTCTCCTTGGCGGCCGAGATCTGCTCGGAGGTGTACTGGCCGTGGCCCGCGCACCCCCACCCGACCAGCGACAGGGTCGTAAACAGCCCGATCCCCGCAAGACCGAGAACTGTGTTGCACTTTCCGCGATTCATCCTTCGCTCCTTGCTCTCTGGCATCGTGCGCGATCGATCGCCGGGCCATCCCGGCCCGTCCTGTATCGCGTGGAATTACTCGTTGTCGGAGGGCGCGTTGCTGACGGTGTCGGGCTGCTCGCCGTCCGAAGGCTGCTCGATCTGCCCATCGACGGGCTGGCTCTGATTCACAGAGGCCGTGAAGAAGCCCTGCGTGGGAAGGAAGATCCCGCGGAAGCCGGTGTAGAACCACGACCAGGCCGGCAGGTACTGACCGGAATCGACCCCGGCCGGATCCGTGCTCGCCGTCACATCGGCAACCTGCTCGCCGCTGATCCCTTCCTCCGAGCTCAACTGCCCCAGCCCGGCGTTGGGCTCGGGGGCCGGAATCGGCTCGGAGGTCTCGACCGAAGCGGTCACGTTCTCAACGGTCCCGTCGGCAGTGACGGGCTGCCCATCGATGGGCGGTTGCGTCGAGCTGGGATCGATCGTCTCCGGCACAGCTTCACCCGTGGTGGAGCCTTCCACATCCTGAGGCTGCACCTGGGCATCGGGCTGCGATTCCGGCTGTGCTTCAGGCTGGACATCGGAAGCGGGCTCGGCCATCGGCTGAGTCTGTTCCTGGTTCGCCTCGGCGTTGCCTGACTCGGAATTGGCTGAATCGGTGTCGGCCGGATCGGTGTTGACCGGCTCGCCGCTCAACGCTGCACCTTCATCGGTGGGCGCCGGCTCCACCGGCGCTGTTTCGGTCGCAGCCGGCGCTGCGGGCTGATCCGAGGAACTGCCCGTGTTACCCGAGCTCGCCGCCGGGGCATCGAGGTTCGGGCTCGCCGTCGAGTTCCCAGGGTTCTGGACGATGCCCGTCGGTTGATCGATCAGCTCGGAGACATCCGTCGGCTTGGACGCAGCGGGCTTGCCGGCGGCCTCGCCGCGAACGATCCGGTCCAGCATGTTGCGGGCCGGCCACTCGACCTTCTTATTCGCAAGCCTCTCACGCAGGGCGATCGCCTCGGGCTGCGTGTGGTTCATGCTCAGCGACTGCTCGATCTTGAACAGAGCCTCGTTCGTCTTGCCCTCGGAGGCAAGCCGCTCCGCCTCGACCAGCAGCTGCCCGCTCATGCGCTCACGGCTCCACAGCAGCAGGCTCTCGCGGGAGCCGGTTCGGACCTTGTCCACCAGCTCGCTGCCGCGCTCGCCCTGCATCACCAGCACCTGATCGCTGACGATCGAAGGGGTGACCATGAAGATGATCTCGTTGCGCGAGGTCTCATCGTCGTGCCCGCGGAACGCAGCGCCCAGGATCGGGATATCGCCCAGGAACGGGACCTGCCGGCGGCTGGATTGCGTGGCTTCCCGGAACAGCCCTCCGAGCACCACCGTCTGGCCATCGCGCACCAGCACGTTGGTCACGATCTCGTTGGTGATCTCGTCGGGAATGGTGACGGCAGCGCCGGTCGCATCCCTGGCATCTCGGATGACCGCTTCCGACACCGCGGGCTTGAGTTCCAGCCGGATCAGGCCCTCGTTGGTCACGAAGGGACGGAAGTACAGCTGCGTACCCGTGTCCAGGAACTCGACCGACTGTGTCGTCGTCGTGTCGGTCGATGTCGTGTTCAGGTAGCCGACCTTGCGACCGACCAGCACGCGGGCGGGCTGGCGGTTGAGGGCGAGCACCTTGGGGTTCGAGATGATTGTGGTGTCCCCGACCTCGTCGAGCATCTTCAGGAAGACCGCGACGTCGTTGTCCACCAGGCCCAGCTTGATCGTGCCGGGGCCGGCGGTGTTGCCGGGGCTGGAGACGATCGCCCGCCCCTCGCCGTCGGTGCCGGGGACCGGGATATCTCCCGCGCCCAGCGTCTTGGCCTTGCCGCCGATCAGGCTGTTGACCGCGCTCAGCGCGCCGCCCGACCCCGAGAAATCGATGAAGTTCAGATCACCCAGCACCGCGAAATCCACGCCGAAGGCGTTGGCCTCGTTGAGCTGGGTCTGCAGGATGGTCGCCTCGACCAGCACCTGCGATGGCCGCGTGTCGATCTCCTTGATCAGACGCTCGATCTCGCCCACGTTCTCCTCGTAGTCGTAGACCACGAGCATCGCATCGTTGGCGAAGTCGTCTTGGCCGACGGGCGTCTTCTCCGGGATCGCAAACGTGGATGTCTTGCCGTTGGTCTTGATCTGCCCGCCCTCGGAGAGCAGGGCCTCGACGAACGCCCCCGCATCGATCGCGTTCAGGTAGTTGAGCTTGATGACCTTGGCGATCCGCACCCGGCTGGCGGCCTCGATCTGCTTGAGCTCCTCGAGGGTGTACACCTCGATGCGGTTGTTCCGCTCCATCCAGCCGAAGCCGTTGGGGTGCAGCAGGGCGTCGAGGGCTTCGTAGAACGTGACGCCGTAGAGGTTCGCGCTCACGCGGGCCGCCACGCTCTTGGTCGGGATGATGTTCCGCTGGCTCTGGATCGCCAGCAGTTCCAGCACCCGGGTCAGGTCCTCGTCCTTGACGTGCAGGTCAACGATCTGGTCGGGGCTGACCTTGACGTCCCCGATCGACTCGGAGTCATCGGTGCCGACCTTCTTCTTGGTCTGCTCTCCGGTGGGCACCATCGAGGATGCCGCGCCGGCGGTGGCGCTGTGCGTCGGAGCCGCGGGTTGGGCGATCGGTCCGCCCTGGGGATTGACCGGCGCTGGTGGCACCGGCTGGCCCAGCGCGGTGCCGGCCGACAGGGCCAGGGCCAGCGCCGGGGCGATGCCCACGCGGGCCAGAGCACGGGAGATGAACATATGCCGCGATGTCTGCCGAGTGGTCATCACCGAACACCTCGTTCTTGACGTCCTGGAAGGTCCGAGTTCACGGCCGGGGAAGGCGGCCCGAAAACCCCGAACGCCCAGCACAAAACACACATCAGATCCAACACAAGGAGATGGGCGCACCGGATTTGTCGTCGTTCCGATGCGCCGACTTTGGGCCGATCACCAAGGCCCGGGTTGTTCAGGGAGGTTGGGGCCATACGGACCGATAGGCGGCCCTTGGACGCCAGATGCGCCAGGTCCCAGAACTTCGTGTCGCCGTGATAACCGTGAAAGCAAGCATCACCCGCTGCGCATGGAATCGCGCGCGGATCTAGTGCGCCCGCGCCGCCGCGGGAGTGTCCGTGGCAGCGCCCGAAGCGGGCGCGGGATCCACGGCCTTCGCCTTCGGCTCGGCATAGACCGAGCGGGGCATGTTGCTTACCAACCGAAGCTTGGCCCAAAGGAGCACTCCAGCCAGAGCGACCATCGCCAATATGAGTGCCGGACTGGTTCGTCTCTTGGACATGCCCTGCTCCACACGCGGCCCGCTCAGCCGCCCCCGCCTGCCTGTGCATCATCGACGTTCGATACCACGACGCGACCCGTGTACGCCTCCACCGTCAGGCGGAACGTCTGGCCCGCGCCCGTCACTTCCAGCGACCCCGTGGCCGCCGAGTTGGTGCTCAGCGGCGCATCCACCGGAGCTCCCATCTCGTCGAAGTAGATGATCGACTCATCCCCGAAGTTGATCGCCGAGATCCTCGAGTCCCCGAAGTCCTTGCCGGCAATCCTTGTGTTCCACAGCGTGTCGGTCTCGGGCGCCAGCTCGGCCCCGTTGATCTCGAGCACCGACCAGGAGCTCTCGTCAGCGTCGAACACGATCGCCCGGCCCTGCTGATACGCCAGGGCCTCCGACTGCACCTGCGTGACATCGGCGACGATCGTCCGCACCGCGGCCTGCACCCGCAGCACCCCGACCGATCCCATCGACGGGATCACCAGTGCCGTGGCGATCCCCAGCACCGTCACGACGATCAAAAGCTCGACCAGCGTGAACGCCCGCTTCGCGGCCATCCTTGCCATGGTCAGTTCCCGCTCCTCTCCGATAGCTTGGCTTCCAACGCTTTGGGCAGCCTCATCTCGGGCATGTCGGTGACCTTGACCGAGAGCCCCTTGCTCAGGACCGCCTCGATGCGGTCAAGCCGCTGCGAGATGGAGCGCAGCTCGGTGATCATCTGCTTGCGCTGATCGGCCGGGTTCACCCTGCCGTCCGACGACTCCTCCTCGCCGGGCGGGGCGGAGTGCGCGCCCCCACCGCCACCCGTCACCGACCGCACCTGCGCGGACGCCGACGACGGCCCAAGCGCGGAGGTCCCGGCCGGGGATGTCCCGCGATCGAGCACCAGGAATCCCAGCAGCACCGCGATCACGGTCAAGGGACCGCGCGAGCTGCCGTGGACATGGCCGGTTGTGCGTGGAGTCTCCATTGCTCCTCCATCGGTCCGTGACTTGCCGGGCATAAGGTCGCCCGGCCCGATCACACCAGGACCCGGTCGTTATCCCGGGGCCTGCTCTCTCCATCATCAATCACGGATCAAAGGGCTCGTCGGCGGCGTCAAAGCCCGCGGCCCAGACCATCGGTCCGGTCGCTGCGGTCGGCGCCTTGTAGATCCAGCCATACGCGGTGTGGTACGCGGAGTCGGCCGCATCGCCGACGCTGATGTGGGTCGCGTTGTCCCCGCCCACCCAGTTGTTCAGCGGTGAGCGCTTCAGGTACCCCATCGTGTTCAGCTCCGCCCAGGTCGCATCACCGGCCACGACCGCCGGAAACTGGTTGTTGTGCTGCACACCGTACACATCCAGCGCGTTGCGAAGGTGGTGGAGCTGCTCCAAGGTCGCACGAAGCTTGGACTCCTGGGTCGCGTTGGAGAACTGCGGCACCACGATCGCCGCGAGGATCCCCAGCAGCACGACCACGATCAGGATCTCGATCAGCGTGAACGCCTTGGACTTACACATCGGCAGTCTCCCGACACCAAGCCGGCCGCTCCCGTCAAGGAAGCGGCCGGTGAACAGATTACAGAGCGCAGACTCGATCAAACTTCGCCGGGGGTGATCTCGCCGGTGTCCTCATCGAAGTTGGTGGCGCCCAGCGAATCCCACTCGCCATCCCCGTTGCTGTCGTAGACGTGCCAGCCGTCGGCGGCAGCATCGTCTCCGACGCTCGACGAGCCGTTGAAGGGGTTGACCGGCATCGCCTTGATGTACCCATCGCCGATCATCGTGTCGGCGGTCGCGGCGTCACCCCAGCCGCTGCCTTCCAGGTCCGGGTACACGTTCTCACGCGCCCGGAACAACTCGATCTGGTTGTTCAGCGTGTCCAGCTGGGCCTTGATGTTGCCCGCCTGCGCATCCTGCGTGGCGTTGGTGAACTGCGGCACCACGATCGCGGCCAGAATGCCCAGGATCACCACCACGATCAGGATTTCGACCAGCGTAAATCCCTTGCGAACCGTTCGACGAATGCTCATGCCTGCGGCTCCTTGCACTTCAGATTCCAGACCCGGTCCCTGCTCACGCCCGGGCCGGCTCAGCTCGACGGGGGGCCGCGACACTCGCGGCCGATTCCCCAAACGCGACGACGGGCCCCTCGCTCCGATCGCCACACTCACTCGCGGGGCCCGTACGCTCCACAGCACACACGGGCCCGGGCGCCGGACACGGTGCCCGGCAGAGAAGAACATCGGATACACCACAGGCCGCATTGACCCCTCTGAGCGCAAGATCGCGCAACGATGCACGCCTGTAACGGCTGCACGCGACGCGCGGGCCGCCACGCCCCGCCGCACTCATGCGTCGGCGTACAGCCGCCGATCCGATAACTCATACGGATCTCCGCTCACTACATGTGCTCGTGGCACAGGCGTCCCGCCTGTGGCTGAGGCGTCTACCTTCCGCCTCTGCCGACCCGAGGATTCACAAACCAGTGATAGCCCACCGCGCAATGTTCACATGCCAGTGAACACACCCCACGGCCTTGTACACGCCACAGGTTTGACGACGACCGTGGCAAGAATGCGTAAAGAAGGAAATGTGTTGAAACCGAGGGGGGGGGGGGTTAGCGTATGGAATCGTGGCGCTGCCGCCCGGCAATGCCCCGAGGGAGTTCTGGATGAACGGGCGAGTTCTCGGAACCTGTGCTGGGATCGCTCTGCTCGCCGCGGCGATTGAGTGTGCCGGTGCGGCGGTGGTCATCCACGATAACTTCGACGGCACGTTCAAGTGGGTCACCGGCCTTGACGTCCCTGGGGATGATGTTGGAGAGTACCCGGGCACGCTTCTTGACATCACGCGACCGGCGTCCGAGCAGTCCGGTGAGCGGCTACCAGGCACGATCGGGAAGTGGTACAGGCCCAACCAATCAAGTTCCAGTGCAGCCCGCCGGTTTCTCTATGGGGAAGACGGCGTACAGACGCCGTTGACGGATGAGCCGGTTGTGCTGTGGTGGAATGATCAATGGATCGCGCCAAAGGTCACTCGCGAGTACTTTCCTGGCGAGGTGATCTCCAGCCAAGCTGACTGGAAGGGATCAAGTACCTATTTTTCCCACGCTCCTGGAAGTGACACCCTTTCCGAAGGCACTCCGGCGATCAGTCCGCTCGCGTACATCGCCTTGCGTGTCAAGATCGCCGACCGCTGGCACTACGGCTGGATTCTCTTTGCGGAGTACGACATCGCCCTCCAATGGGCGTATGAAACCGAGCCCGACACGCCGATCCAGGTGCCAATCCCTGCGCCCGGGGGTGCGTTCGTTGCATTGCTTGGGGGAATCTTCGTTATCAAGCGCCGCCGTCGGCGCTGATTGCCTGAACTATTGATCGCGGCGATGGCCGCGCGTGCGTACACCGCCGCGATGGTTGTTCTATCGCCCCGTGCTGCGTGAGCGTACGGGGTGGAGGGTTCCTGGAACCTGTTCAAGGAGCTTCCGTACTGCCCGCTTTACGCGCCCGGCGAAGACCAGCACTTTCTCGGTGCCGAGGCGATCCCCATCGAGGATGAATACACGCCGCCGAATTACGATCTCGATATGCCGCAGGTGCGGCACACGCCGGCGATCGCGATCGATGATTTCATGCAGGCCTTTGACATCAACAAATCTTGGGATGTGTCGTCGGAGGCCGACAGGACAGAACTCGTGGTGGTGCTCGACCACACCGATACCGCCTACTTTCAGATCAATCACATGAACCATGTGCTCGCCTGGACCCAGCGTGGGTTCGTGTTGTCTTGCCAGGGTGTCGAGAGCATCGGTACGAATCCCGCCTCCGCAGATGCGGCCAGTCTGATCGAGTTCATGAAGCGGGTCTACGACTTCGGCACGCTCGCCAACCGTGCGGACTTCAACGGCGATGGCGTTGTCAATTCAACTGACCAGTCCGATTTCAACGCCGCCTACGCGGACTACCAGGGCCAATCCGGCTGCAACTGGGTCCACGGCGATCTCAACGGGGACAACTACGTCGGGATGGCCGACTCGCTGCTCTTCAACACCTGGCGACTCTACCACATCAACAACCCCAACTCGTGGGTTGCGCGCACGCTGGGCGAGGCCGAGCCGATGGATACCTTGACCAAGCCGTAAATGTCCCTCCCGCAAATCCAGGCGCCCAGGTGGACACCGCCCGGGCGCCCTTTTCACAAGATACACAATCATTCCTTGAATACTCGACAGGAAGAATGGCTCGCGTCATCCGCGATCACCCGCGCAATCCTCCGCGCCCCATCCGCCGGCCCCAGCCCCCGATACGCGCTGCGCATCTGCTCCCGGCTCTCCGGATCCCTCATCACCGCCAGCACCAAGGGCCCCACCGCCGCCAGGTTCGCCTCCACATCCACCAGGTCATCGCACAGAATCCCCGCCCCCGCCTTCACCAGCACCTCCGCGTTGCGCTTCTGGTGCTGATCCTTGTGATACGGGTACGGCAGAAACACCGTCGGCGTCACATTCGCCCATGCCTCCGCGACGCTCCCCGCTCCGCACCGGCTGATCGCCACATCCGCCGCCCCCCACAGCACCCCCATCCGATCGAAGAACGGCTCGACCACCGCGGGCACATTCACCTTCGCATACACCGCACGGATCGCCGCATCCTCTCCCCGCCCTGTCTGGTGCACGATCTGCCAACCCTCGGCCAGCAACTGCGCGGCGTGCATCGTGACCAGCGCAGTCACAAACCCATTGATCGACTTAGCCCCTTGGCTCGCCCCCGTCACCATCAGCGTCGGCCGTCCCGGATCCAGCCCCAGCAGCCGCCGGCATTCCTGCGGCGACCCCGGAGCGATCGCCGCGCTGCGCACGATCGGCGGGATCACATGCACGCGAGCCGCCGGACCCAGGTCATCTGCTTCCACCGGAGCTGCGCTGTAGACCGCCGCAGCCCTGCCGGCGATCCATCGGTTCGCCCGGCCCGGCACCGCATCCAGGTTGACCAGCATCACCGGCACGCGCTCGACCCTTGCAGCCTGCACGAAGGGAGCGGCGACGAACCCCCCCATCGCTGCTACCTGCACCCCTCCGGCACACTCCTGCTTGAGCCGCGCGAGCAGCGCCCGGGAAGTCCGCACCGCCTTTCCCCACGATGACACGAACCGGAGCATCCCGCGCGGCCTCAGTGAGAGCGGCTCGGCCGGGATCACCTCGAACTCAGCGCCGATGCCGCTCAAGATCTGGGAATCCAGCGCACGCCGCGAGACCGCGAACAAGCAGCGAATCTCCAGGCCTTTGGCGATCGCAATCCTGCCGAGTTCCTCGCTGATCGCCAATCCCGGAAAAATGTGGCCGCCCGTCCCCCCGCCGGCGAACACGACCGCTCGCCGGCCCTCACGGCCTGACGCGGCGGCGCCTACTCGTGAGGATTGCGGGGGTGAGGGGGGATTGCGGGACATGGCAAGCAATCATCGACGGCGCTGCACTCGGGGCATGAAACAGAACCACTCTCTCCGCGCGGTACACCGCGCAGGTCGTATCCGCACGCAAAGCAATGCCCCGGACGGTCGCGGCGCCAATCCTGAAACCACCTCCAGAAGAGCCACGCAGCCGGCAACACCAGCGGCAGGCTGATGTCCCGAAGCCTGACGTAGAGCTCCATCAACCGCCCGTTATTCCTGTACAGCCTGTACTGGCCCGGCGGCGCCTTGGCGGCCCCGGTGATCATCAAGCCTTCCTTGCGCGCCTGATCCAGCCACACGAAGTTCTTATACCCGGGATTCGAGTAATAGCCGACCGTCCCATCGCGAAGCTCGACCATCCGATGGCCGCGGCGATAGCCGACGCTGCAGAACCGGCTCGCCAGCGAAACGGCCTGCAGTGCGGCCGCGACCGCGAGCAGGCTCACGAAGCAGATCGCTCGCTTGCGCATGCGACGACGCCACCTGGCTCTGGTCACCGGCGCATCCATGGTCCGGTTCGCGGTTACACCCTCTTGAGCTTGGTCACCCGGCCCACCTCCACCCACTCGACGACATAGATATTGCCCGAGCGGTCGAAGATGGCGCTGTGCGGGGCGATGAACTTGCCGGGGACAAACTTGTCCCGCTGCTTGTCGCGCAGCTCAAAGCCCTTGTCCGTCCAGCCATCCCCCAGGTGTGCGATCAGCTTGTTGTCCTTGTCGAACACCGTAACGCGTCCTTCCAGGTCCGGGATAACCATGTCGGCCCCGTGGAAGTGGAAGTGGCACGGCGCCCGGAGCTCATCCTTCACGAAGCCATCGTGCTTCCCATCAAGCGTGAAGTACTGCAGCCGGCGATTGGATCGGTCGGCAACCACCAGCCGCGGCGTGCCGGAGCGCTCATCGAGGGCAATCCCGTGCGGACAGGACATCTGACCGGGCTCCGCCCCGGGACCGCCAAAGGACCGGAGGTAGTCCCCCCCGCTGCTATATATATGAATCCAGCTCTTCCCGTAGCCATCGGCGACATAGACATCCCCGTTCGGGCCGACGGCGATGTTGGTCGGGTGATACTCACCCTTGTTCCCGTACGCCTTGGAGTCCATCGGGCAATCGCGCCGCCAGATCTCCTTGCCCGCCAGGTCCGTCTTGACCACCAGCCCCCGGGCCGGATCGCAAAGGTACAGCACCTCATCGCTCTTGTCCTTGGCCAGGTGCAGGCCGTGGGCGCCTCCCTTGAACTCCGCACCCCAGCTCCGGACGAGCTTGCCATCCTTGTCAAAGACGACGACCGCATCGGATGACTCGGAACCCGCCCCGACCGTGTGTTTGATGTGGATGTTGCCTTGGGCATCCTCGCAGACGCCGTGCGTGTTGCCGTAGGCGATCGTCTTGGGCAGCGTGCCCCAGTCGTGAATGACTTCGTAGGAGTGGCTCCCGCTGCCGACGATGATCGGACCCTTACCGGACTTGTTCGAGGCCCGGATCGCCGGGGCGATCATTCCGGCGACCCCCGCCGCCGCGACCGTGTAGAGAAAGCTCCGCCGGGTAGGTTCTCTCATGCTTGGCATGGCTGGATCCTCTCAGAAGGGCGCCCGCTGGGTTGGCGGTGCCGGGAATGCATCGTATCGGGAATTGGGAGGGTCGGTTCTGTGCCCTGGGCAGCCCCCCTTTGAACATTCCAGACAGCCAACTCCATGTTGCGACGGTCTGTGCGGATCGTACGAACTGATCCGGTCCGAAAACCGGCGGATGCCCGCACAACCCGCGCATCCGCGCCACATCCACCCGCACTATCTCCAGTTCCCAGGTTCGCCCGACATGGAAAGCGCGGATGCCGCCGATTCCAAGAGCCTCTGTGGGGATTTCTCCCCGGACTGCGAACCGGAGCAGCAGCGGATGATAAGTCCCGACGCGACAAACGCGGCCAAGGCCGCCGAGCCCATCCGGGCGAACTCGGTGAGGCTGGATGCGGGCCGGCTCAACGCGCTGCTTGACCTCTTGGATGGCAAGGATGGCAAGCGTGCGCACAGCAAGCGTAAATTCGTGCGCTGGCCGTTCCGCCAGATCTGCGTCCAGCTGACGATCTGCCACACCGGGGGCTCGAAGGCGACCATGTGTGTCGCGTGCCGCAATCTCTCGTGCGGCGGCCTGGGTTTGCTCCACAACGCCTACGTCCACCCCGGACGGGCGTGCCAGGTATCTCTTCCTCACGTCTCGGGCCACTACGTCGAGGTGCCGGGCAAGGTCGTCCGGTGCAGCCACCTTTCAGGGATCGTCCACGAGGTGGGCATCCAGTTCGACGAGCCCATCCGCATCAACGACTTTGTCAACCTCGGCCCCAACGCGGCCGCGTTCTCGCTCGAACGCGTCGATCCCAAATCCCTCAACGGCGCGCTGCTCATGGTCGGCGGCTCCAAGCTCGACCAGCAGTTGGTCTCCCACCACCTCCGCGGCACCGCCGTGCGCGTCAACCTCATTTCCGCCAGCGGGGAGCCGCTCCTGAAGGTCGCCGCCGATGCCGACCTGATCCTGCTGGACTCGGACTTTGACGCGAAGCTGAACCCCACCGTCCTCGCCTTCCTGCGCCACACGGGCATCATCGCGCCCATCGTCATGATCGCCAGCGGCGCAGCGCCGCGCATCACCGCCGAAAAGGCCGACGCCTACATCACCAAGCCCATCGTGCAGACCACGCTCTTCCAGGCGATCGCCGAGTTCATGGCGATGGAGGATTCCAAGGGCATGATCGTGACATCGCTCCCCCGCGGGCATCCCTCGATGTCGCTGCTGGATGGCTTTCTTGCTGAGCTCTCGCAGCAGGCCGATACGCTCGAAGAGGCGATCCGCACACGTTCGCTCGAAGTCTGCCTGAACATCTGCCAGCAGGTCGCCGGGATCGCCCCGACGGTTGGCTTCGATGGACTGGCCGGGATCGCCCGCCAGGCCGAGAGCGCCGCATCGACCGCCCAAGAGGTTGAGAAGGCGATCACGCAGTTGCGACGGCTTATCAACTGCTGCCGCCGGGCCAAGCGCTCCACCTGACACCGGTTCGCATCCAGTGACTTGGCCTTGACGGGCGCTGCGCCGGCCGGTTGCTGTCTCATGGCGGAATCGCGCTGCGATCCTGTTGACCCGAGAACGCGCGACGGCATCGCCGTCACAGGCTACGCGATCGGTACGGGCGCGACTCGTTGCACCCTGGGCCGTAAGCACCCCTGATGCACGCACGTGCAGCCGCCGATCAACCCCGTAGTAATTCCGAGCCCCGCGTGGGAGAACGCCAGAATGCAGACCGCTAAGACGTCTACAGCACCCGCCCGCAAGTCCGCCGATGCCAGCGACTCGCAGCCCAAGGCCAACTCGGTTCGGCTTGACCTGGCCAAGCTCAATGCCCTGCTCGATGAGCTTGACCGCAGGGACATGCAGAACGCCAACGCCAACCGACAGTACGTGCGGTGGCCCTTCCGGCACCTTCACATCCCGCTGACGATCGCCCACCTGGGCGGCAGCCGCGCCACGATCCGGGTCGCCTGCCGCAACATCTCCTGCGGCGGCATCAGCGTGCTGCACAGCTCCTACCTATACCCCGGCAGCAGGGTCGAGCTCACGCTCCCGCACGCCGGAGGGTCTCAGGTCCCCGTCAAGGGCATCCTCGCCCGCTGCAGCCATCTCTCGGGCGTCATCCACGAGATCGGCATCAAGTTTGACGAGCCCATCCGCATCGCCGACTACGTCGAGGTCTCCCCGTACGCCGGCGCCTTCTCACTCGAACGTGTCGATCCGGCCGCCCTCCGCGGAACGCTCATCTACATCGGGCAGTCCGAACTCGACCAGCGACTCATACGCCACTACCTGCGCGAGACGCAGATCCGGCTCCACATCCTCACCAAGCCCGACGAGGTGATCGCCAAGGCCCAGGCCGGCCTCGACCTCATCATCTGCGACGCCGCTGTGAGCTCCAAGCCCGAGACGCAGATCCTCACCCAACTCCGCCAGGCGGGGATCGTGACGCCCGCGATCGTCATCCTTCCCTTCTCTTCCAAGAACTCCAAGCCCGCCCCCGGGGCGATCAAGGCCGAGGCGTTCATCACCAAGCCGTTCTCGCAGAGCGTGCTTCTCCAGGCAATCGCCGAGTTTATGGTGATGGACGATGGCAAAGGCCTGACCAGCAGCTCCCTCCCTCCAGGTCATCCTTCGATGATGCTGGTGGACAGCTTCATCAGCGAGGTCCAGGAGCAGGCACGCATGCTCGACGAGGCGGTCAAGCAGAGCCGCGTCGCCGAGTGCCTGGCGCTGTGCCAGCAGATCGCCGGCGTCGCCCCGCTCATCGGCTTTGAGAAGCTCGGTGACCTGGCCCGTCAAGCCGAGACGGCGGTGGCGACATCCCAGAACATCGAGCTGGCCGTCGGTGAGATCCGCCGATTGATCACCATCTCGCAGAATGTTCGCAATCGAACCGAGTAGTCAGTGGCCGCGGGCTCAGCGCTGCGGAACGCAGCCGACGATCTCGGTCCAGTCCTCTTCCGAGAGCTCCCGACGAACCTGATCCACCGCCCGGTCAAGGGTCTCGATCATGCGCTTGGTCGAGGCGATCGCGTTCTCGATCGCCGACTTGCCGGTCAGCTTCTTGACCGGATCCTCGCGCCCGATCTCGGTGAGATAGGTCTCTGTCTGGGATTTGGCCTCGAGCAGCCCGCGGAGCAACTCCTCGGCCTGCCGTCGTGCCTGCACACTGTCTCGTAGAACTTCTGACGGATTCATCGCGGCTTTACCCAATCCTTGGCTCACGCGAGCATAGATGATATTGGCATCTCTCTCCGCCTGAACAGCGACACCCGTGATTGGGAAAGTGTCTCCGCTCCTGCACAGGGAATCAAGCCGCTGCAACATCGTTGTTCGTTTTATATTCGGTATATGTGCGCGCGGTGGCCGGGTTCTGGGGTGATTTTCCTTCGACCGACCCCGGAATCTGGCGGCTGGGACGGCCCGCAAGGTCCGGAACATGCGCTGTGATCGCCCGCATGACCACCTCGCGATCGGGGGATCCGCGGACCGCGGTCAGGTCGGCGACCAGTGATGCCAGGCTGAAGTCATCACCCAAGGGGCCGGCCCAGGCGTTGATGCCAGGGTAGGGGGTCGGCTGGAGAAGCTCAGCGGCATAGGCCAGCTCCTCGTGGAGCTTTTCGCCGGGGCGGGCGCCTGTGAGTCGGATGGTCACGGTGGGACTGGCGTGGGATCCATCGGCGGCGTCATGGCCGACCGCCGAGCCCGAGGCATCGACGATGCGCGGTGTGAACCCGGAAGCATGAACGAACCGCGAGGCCAGGTCGAGGATGCGGACGGGCTCACCCATGTCCAGGACATAAACATGGGCGGTTGGATCGCTGGTGTCGATCGCCCCGGCCTGGATCACCAGCGAAGCGGCCTCATCGATCGTCATGAAGTACCGGGTCATGCGCGGATCGGTGACGGTCACCGGGCCACCCTCGGCAATCTGGCTGCTCCAGATCGGCAGGACGCTGCACGCCGAACCCAACACATTGCCGAATCGGACCATGCAGAAGGCGGTGCGAGGACCGCTCCCCGATCCCTGCTCCCGGCTGTGCGACCAGACCGAGCGGTGCAAGGCCTGGATGTACATCTCGGCCAGCCGCTTGGTGGCCCCCATCACGGATGTCGGTTTGACCGCCTTGTCCGAGGAAATCAGCACAAACCGCTCCGCTCCGGCGGCAAGCGCGGCATCGGCGATGCTCTTGGTGCCGAAGAAGTTGTTGTTGACGGCGTGGGAAGGATGATCCTCCATCAGCGGCACATGCTTATGAGCGGCGGCGTGGAAGACGATGTGGGGCTTGTGCTGATTCAGGTGCCGAAGGGTCGCCGGTGCATCCACGACATCGTGCAGGATCGCCGTACGCGCCAGCCCGGGGAACCACGCCGCGAGCCGGCGATCGATCTCGAAGAGGGCGTTCTCAGAGCGCTCCATGAGGATGATGCGCTCGGGGGAGAAGGTCGCGACGATTCGGGTAATCTCCGAGCCGATCGAACCACCAGCGCCCGTGATCAACACCCGCCGATCCTTGATGAGCCGGCCGACCGCCTTGTGGTCGATGCCGTACGGGGTCCGGCCGATGAGTGCGGAGTAGTCAGAGATCGCGGCCGGGCTCGCGGGTACCGCTTGGTGATTCAGAACATCCTCAAGCGGCGTGATGGTGCGGCCGGCAATGCCATGACGACGAAGGGTCGCCGAGACCTGGCTCGCGGCCGAGCGCATCGCCGCCGGGAAGCACACCAGGGCGATCAGTTGGCGCCCTGCGAGCCCTTTCAGAAGCTCATCGATGTCATGGACGGACCCGAGAATCGGGCCGGTGTGCGCAGATTCCGCGCCCGGATCAATGGGGGTGTCGGAGAGGATGCAGCCCGCGACCGCGTGCGGGTTCGCCATCGCCCGGACCTGCCCGGCGAGCTGACGGCAGGTCGCCAGGGTTCCAACAAGCAGAACCTCTGGAGAGGCCTGGCGTGAGGCGGCAATGGGGGCTTGGGTCAACCGCAAACTCCTCTGGGAATGCCCCCTGCGCTCGGGGGAGGGTCAGATCGTGTTATCGGCACATCCGACCACGCGGTTTGAGGTCGCGGGGATGAATGGTTGGGTCCGGACTCCGCTGGCCGGGTCGGTAGTCCCGACGCCAGCCAAGTCCAGCTTCGACTCGCGGTACGATGGGGGCATGATCTGCCGGATCGAGGGAATGCTGGAATCCATCACTGGGATCGCCGCAATCGTTCAGCCGGGGGCTGGACCGGGCGGCGGCGCGGGTGGGGGTGGGGGTGGGGGTGGGGGTGGGATCGCCTACGAGGTCCTGCTCCCGGCGTACCTGGCCCGCAAGCTGGCCGATCGCACGGGCGAACGGATCTCGCTCCTGACGCATCAGTATCTAGAAGCCCAGGGGCAGGGTGCTTCTTTCATCCCGCGGCTGATCGGGTTCGAGACGGCCCTGGACCGGCGATTCTTCGAGCTGTTCACGACGGTCAAGGGGATCGGCAACCGCAAGGCGCTGCGGGCCCTGGAGATCGAACCGGCCCGATTCGCGCGGGCGATCACCGAGAAGAACACCCGGGCGCTGGTGGAGCTTCCCGAGATCGGCAAGCGGCTCGCCGAGACGATCATCGCGGAGCTGCACGGGAAGGTCGATGTCTACCTCGCCAGCGGAGAGATCGCCGAGCTCAAGACCGGCCTGGATGGCTCAACCCCGACGACGCTGCCGCCGGCCCAGCGCGAGGCGGTGGAAGCGCTGGTGGCTCTGGGTGAGACTCGCGCGGACGCGATCCGGCGCGTCGAGCAGGCGGTGGCAGCGCACGGGGTGAAGATCAAGACGGCGGATGAGGTGTTGGAGGCGGTGTATGGGGGGAAGCGGTGAGACAAGGGCGGGCGCCATCGCCCGCCCCTGATCGTCGGCCAAACTTCACGGCCACGGGCTTTCACGCAATCAGAATCAATCGGGCCGGGTCAGCGCGTTGTCAGGATTGGCGTTGCCGAGGTTGGCGACGTAGGGTGGGCTGACGCCAGCTTGGAAGGCATACCACAAGTGATATGCAGTGGCATCCGACAACGTCACCTGGTGATCCCCGTTGACATCCCCGTGCACCCAGTTGCAGTTGGACTGGCCGGAGTAGAGCGCGTACTGGTCATCGAAGTCGTTCAGATCGCTTGAGTTGATCACGCCATCTCCGTTGAAGTCCCGGCGATTGGTGATCGTGCCGAAGTCGTAGACGCGCTTCATGTACTCGGTGAACTGTGCGGGCACAAGGGCGGCCTCAGAGGACTGTGCGGCGAGCACGAAGCCACGCTGCGTCCAGTCGAGCACATCGAACATGTCGACGTCGTTGTCCTCATCAGCATCAAAGTAATCCAATGTGTAGTCAATGATGACCATCAGCTCAGTGTCGGGGGCGTCCGAGGAAACATCCCAAGAGCGGTCATCGTCCTGCGCGGCGATGTGTTGTGGGAACATGATCGCCGGATAATGAACGGCCAAGGTCATGTTGATCTCGGTAGGATCGACATCGTCGAAGATCATCGGAAACGCCTCCGCGCCCAGGAAGTGAGGCTCATCCTCGCCCGGGGCGTAGAGTGGGCAGTAGGGGAACTCGAGGAAGTCTTCCGTGTACTCGTACGCAAAGTCCAGCCAATAGCGGGTGATGCCGAGATACTGCCACGGCTGTATATTGCGGTGGACCAGGCAGACATCCGCCTGCACGAACGCCGAAGGCGGATGCGAGGTGGTTGCACCGTCGCAGGGATAGTACATGTAACCTGCGTGAGGGTGCTCCGTGTCAGGACAACTGTCCTCATCGATCGTCGGCACATCGTAGATGTTTGACTCCATGCACAGGGATGTCGGATCGTTCACTGGGAACGCGCCGTAGATCTCGAACTCGGTGGTGGGGTTCTCGATAAGCCAGTTCTCGATCAGGCAGGTCAGGCCCGCGCGTTTCCATTCCGGCATAGCCCACCACTGCGAGCTCGAAACATCCTGATCGAACACCGAGCCTGCGGGCAGGTTCAGGATGATGCGGCGATAGCCGGCAAGATACGCATCGTTGAGCTTCTGCGTGAGATCGTCGAAGACATCCGTGCCGTCCCCATCGAACATTGAATCATCATCCTGGTCGTACCACCAGGACTGGGATCCGCGGTAGTTTGCTACTCCCTCCTCCGCTGAACAGTAGCGAGAGGGCCGCAGATTGATCCAAGCCGCCGGGAGGCGGTTGGGCTCCCAGTTGTAGTTTTCGGGGAACCAAGTATCCTCGCCAGTGAGGTACGGCATCGAGCCGCACACCACGGCGGGGAACGACACGCACGCCTCGGGCGGATCGGCGACAGCGCTTCCAGCAAGGGTCGCAAGAAGGAACGGAGTAACCACGATGCACGCAACGCGATGCTTCATGACAAACCTCCACAGCCATTACTCACGCTCGTTGTTGCGAGAGAGATGGCCTTGATGTGATGTCATCGCCGCATCGGCAGATGCAACGCACAACCACCCACGCATGCGATGGCACGGATCAGCTTCAGCGATGCCGTGAACGCAGGCCCAACCCCATCATGACCAGATACAGCGACGCCGACGGACTCGGCACGGGAATCTGGATCGGTGTATTTGGCTCAGTTTCATATGCCCAAGCAATCGGCGTCATGTAATCGAGGTAGTGGATCCACCCGTAGTGCCACTGGTTGTCGGCCATTTTGACGCGGACGCCGAGATACGCATCCGTGCCGATTCCCGGGGTGCCGACATCGAAGGTGGCATCCCATGGAAGATGCCAGAAGTATGTACTCTGGCCATCCCAGTTATCACTTGAAGCAACCAGTTCGCCTTCAAGGTAGTCACGCGTCGGCTTAACGTGAATGTAATGATCTTTCCAGAACAAGTGCTTGATTTCAGTAGTTCGTGCTGTTTGTACCTCTCTCTCGCCATCAAGTACTCGCAAGCCTGGAGAACTGCTCGAATTGTTCGGGTAGAACCACTTCCCCATCGTTCCCGTTCGACGCTCGCCAGATTGTGTGGCTGGCTGTGTGATGTCGAGAAATGATCCAGGCGTTTCGGGATCACCCAAAGGCCTGACCCCGCTGTACCACCAAAACGTGCCGGCCGAGTTGTCGTAGACGACCACGGATCCCCAGGAAGGCCCGCTCGCCGCGGCGAGCAGCGCAGCGCCGATCGCCGACAATCCCACGCTTGTTCCGAGAATCCGCTTCGCCATCGCGAATCTCCCCGACCCGGCGGACCGATGGGTCCGCTCTCTTCACTACGCCACCCCCCCCCCCCCCCCGGTTGCAACCGAATTTGCCGATTCGGGTGCGTTTAGCTCGAATTGCACTCGATGGCAGCAAAACTGTGGTGCGCACGAGGCCGGCGCATCCGGGTGTCAGACAAGACACTATTCTCCACCCTCCATGCCCGGCTACTCCGGCACACCCCTCCCCCAGAAGCTCGGCATCAAGCCCGGCTCATCACTCATCCTCATCAACGCCCCGACCGACTTCGAGGATGAACTCGGAGAGCTTACGAGCGTGACAACGGCAAGCCGCCTACCGCGCGCCCGCACTGCCGATGTCATCCTCCTCTTCTGCCCCAACCGCAAAGCCCTCGAAGCAGGATTCCAGAAAGCCGCCGATGCCCTCGTTCCCAACGGCGGCCTGTGGATCTCCTGGCCCAAGAAGTCATCGGGTGTGGCGACCGACATCAACGAGAACGACGTCCGCGAGCACGGTCTGGTGTGCGGGCTGGTGGACAACAAGGTCTGTGCGATCACCCAAACCTGGTCGGGCCTTCGCTTCGTGCATCGCGTGGAAAACCGGGACAAGCTCGGCGCTTCGCAGAAAGCGCCCAGGCTTGCGCTGAAATCCAAACTCAACCGATCACCGGCGGCAGCCCCAAAGCCCGCCGCAGCGTCGAAACCTGCCCGAAGTGCCACCCCTCGTGCCAGGCGCCCTTCAAAACCGCATCGACCGGATCGGTCGTGAAGCCGCCGGTCTTGTCCTTGAGCTGCATGCCCAAGTCAGCTTCGCTCGCCGCCGCAAGCCACGCGAGCAGCTTGGTGTGCGTCTCATCAAAGGTCGCCCGCACCGATGCGAACGATGGATAGTCCTTGGCGTTGCCGGCCGGCTTGCTGCCCATGCCGAAGAGCCTGGAGAACGAGTCAGGGACTTTGATGTCCGCGCCCATGACGCCGCCCAGCCACGCATCGGTGCTCGCCAGGTGCCCCATCACCCACAACGGATGGTTGTCGTACTGGGAGAGCTGGAAGGCGTGCTTGTCCTCGGGCCAGTCCTTGAGGATCATGCCGGAGACGGAACGGACGAACGTGCAGAGCGAGGCGGCGTGTTCACGGGTGTTCATGGCGGCTTCTCCATCGATGGTGATCGATATGCACGGCAAGGCTACCAAGCCGCGCCACAAAGGCATCGTACACCCGTGCGCGCATCACCAATCTATGGGGATCAGGAAGAATGAGCGAGCGATCCGGGGGACGGCCGTGGCCCTTGGATGCGCCCGGGACAGGCGCGTTACACCGGGCGTGGCCGATTCTGCCGCCTGAACGAAATATTCCCGGACGATGGGTCCATCGCCCGGAAATCGTGCATGAGGAGGTGAGTGGTTCGTCCGATGATCCTCGCGTGGTATCGCGGAGGATTGTTCCATCCCCCATCACTACCCCTATCACCACCACACCCCCACACCCCAATCCCGATCCTCCACCGACTCCCGACTACCCTTCCTCGAACCTCTCTCTATGCAGGAACGCCACCTTTCATCCGGCGAGCCCCCACCACCCGGCTCCCTGCAACCCGCGGGCCCGGCAGGCACCACCCCCCCCACCCCCGCCCCCACGTCAGACAGCCCCCTGTACTCCGATCTATATGTAGAGCTGCGCCACCTGGCGGCCTCGATGTTGAGCCGGGAACGGCGGGATCACACGCTCCAGCCGACCGCCCTGGTCCACGAGGCCTACCTGAAACTGAGCCGGCAGGATCCCACGAAGTGGTCGGACAGGAACCACTACCTGGCTCTGGCGGCGATGGCGATGCGGCGGATTCTGGCGGATCACGGGCGGGCCCAGAAGGCGGCCAAACGCGGCGGGGGCGCTGCCCGGATCGCCCTGGACCGGGCCGAATCGGGGGATGGCGGGCCGGCGAGCAGTGAGACCGACAGTGTCGATCCGATCGACCTTGCCGAACTGCTGGACCAGCTTGAGCGTCTCAACCCCAGGCACGCACGGCTCGTGGAGCTGCGTTTCTATGCGGGCCTGACGATGCCGCAAGCCGCCGAGATCCTGGGCGTTTCGCTCCCGACCGCCGAACGCGACTGGCGGACCGCCAAGGCCTGGCTTCGGATGCAGCTCACGGATGAGCCCGGCGGCGGGGCAGCGGATCAATCGGCATGAACGCCGCGGACTACGAGATCCTCTCGGGCCTCTTCGACAGCGCGGTGGCGCTGCCGCGCGATCAGCGCGAGCAGTTCATCCGCTCGCGCTGCGCCAGCGATGACATGCGGCGGCAACTGCGGCGGATGCTCGACAGCGATGAGAGCGACCAGGATCTCAGCGCCAGCACACGCGTGCTTTCGGATGCCCTCTCAACCGCGCTGGCCCCCGCGGATGATGACATCCCCGATACAATCGGTCCGTACCGCCTCATGAAACGGATCGCGATCGGCGGGATGGGTGTGGTATATCTCGCCGAGCAATCGAGCCCGCGGCGAACGGTGGCGATCAAGCTCCTGAGGGCGGACATACGGGATGAGCCGCTCGTCCGGCACTTCGAGCGCGAGTCTTCAATTCTGGCACGGCTGCGTCACGCCGGGATCGCCCACATTTACGATGCGGGCGTGGTCACGACGGGCGCCGGACCGCGTCCGTACCTGGTGATCGAGTACATCGAAGGAATGGCGATCGATGCGTTCGCCCGCACTCGCAAGCTGGGAGTCCGTGAGAAGATCGGGCTGGTGATCCAGGCGTGCGAGGCGGTGGAGCACGCGCACTCGCGCGGGATCATCCACCGCGATCTCAAGCCCGGCAATCTGCTGGTGAATGCCGATGGGATCGTGAAGGTCCTCGACTTCGGGATCGCCCGCATCATGAACGCCGCCAGCCCCGAGACCGGGCCGATTCCATCGGATGTTCGCACGGCACGGGCATCGTCGGCGACGCTGCCGCATCTCCTGGGCACGCTGTCGTACATGGCACCCGAGCAGCTCGAACCCGGAAACGCGGAGGTGGACACGCGGGCCGATGTGTACGCGCTGGGTGTGGTGCTGTTCGAGCTTCTGATGGATCGCCTGCCGATCGAGACACACGGCCTGCCTCTTCGCGAAGCGATCGAGGCGGTTCGCACGGGTGCCGTGCCACGGATCGCGGACTTGGATCACCGGCTACGGGGCGATCCGGATCACATCGTCGCCACGGCCCTTTCACGGGATCGCGACGGGCGATACGCCTCCGCGGCAGCGCTGGGGGATGACCTGCGGAGGTTCCTCACGGACAGGCCGATCAGCGCCCGTCCTCCATCGCTCGCGTACGCCTTCTCGAAAGCCGCCAAGCGGCATCGGCTGGCGTTCATCACCTGCGGAACTGCGCTGGCGGTGCTGGCGATCGGAGGGCCGGTCGTCGCGATCTCGGCATCGGACCTGGCTCGCCGGCGCGGGGAGCTGCTCGCGATGGCCGAGCGGAACCTCGATGCCTCGCGGCTGTACGAGCAGGCAAGCGATCTGATCCATCGCCGAACGCAGCCGGAGACAGCGCGTCGCCTGCTGGATCAGGCGATCGCAACCAACCCGCAGTTCGCGCTGGCGTATGCGGCTCGGGCGCGGGTGATGCTGCCATCGTGGCGTGACATGCGCCTGGCCAAGAACGGACAACGGACGCTGGATGGGATCGCGGACCTGATCTGTGCGCACGCAGTTGCGGGTGGCCGACTGCCAGAGGTAGGCGGCGATCTCCTGCGACGGGCGCGAGAACTGCCGCCGGTTGAATCGGGGATCAGGTCCGGTGGGTTTCCCGATGCGATGCAGGCGGCGGGCGAATCGCTGCTGTGGCTGGGACTGGCCCGGCAGGAGGAGATCGGCGCCGAGGAGGCGCGGCGGCGATTCTCGGAGGCTGCGGCGTGCCTGGCGGTCGCCGCGGCTTCATCGGGGAGCGGAGATCGCGCGCGGCTTGCCCAGGCCTGGGTGGGGATGGCGAACTTCGATCGCGAACTTGCCCGCGAGTTGCTCGATGCGCTTGCAAATACCCCATCGGCATCGGACCTGGAATCGCTCTACCGGGCTCGCGGAGTGCTGTTTTCGCAGGTGTACTGCCGGCTCGATGAGCGCGTAAACCCCGCGGCCGATCCGGCCGCGGCCGCGGAGGCATGGAGTCGGTTCCTCCGTACTTCGCCCGGTGACATCGAATCCCTGCTGCAGCTGGCCGAGTCACAGCGAGCGATGCAGCAGCCCGATGAGGCGTTCAAGACGTTCTCCGCGGCCCGTGATGCGGCTCCCAACGATCCATCGGTGTATCGCGGGATGGGCTGGGTGCTGCGCGACCAGGGGCGATTCGCGGAGGCAGCTCAGCACTTCGCGTTCGCGGGGATGTCAACCCCGCCCAAGCGCGACCTGTTCCTGGCCGCGGACTGCTACCGGCGGGCGGGGGCGATCGACGAGGCGATCGAGTTCCTGAGCATCCATCTGACGGCGTACCCGACCGATGCACTGGCGCTGGGTGAGTATGTCGATCTCTTGATGTCGGCGGGCCGGACATCGGAGGCTCGCTCGGCGGTCGATGGCTTTGCTGCCCTCTCCGACGATGCGATGATGGTGCGGGCGTTTGAGCAGTATGTCGTGCTCAAGGCGACGCGGCCGGATGTGACGCTGTCGGAAGTGCTGACCGATGCACCCGATCAGGCCGGGCTGGATCGCAACGAAGGGTGGCTGCGGCTGGCCGATGCCTTCCGCTCGGCGGGGTGGTACAACGAGGCGGCCGATGCCCTCCAGTGCGCCGATGACGATGGGGCGAGATCTCCGCACGCGATGATCCGCGCGATCGGGGTGCACCTGAGCATCGGGGACCGGGAGCGGGCACGGGAAAAGGCCGCCGCGCTCCTGAAGCGCCGGGATCTGCCGGCCCGCGTCTGGACAACGATCGCCGCCGACCTCGACACGCTCACGCTGTGCGAAGAGGCGATCGCCGCCGCCGAACGGGCCCACGCGATCGATCCCACGCAGCGACGGCACACCGGTGTGCTCGCCGGACTCCTGCTGCATTGCCGAGATCCGATGTGCCGAAACCCCGCGCGGGCGGCCGAACTGCTTGAACCGCTCGCCGAGACCTCCGATGCCTCCACCGACGAACTGACCGACTACGCCGAGTCGCTGATGCGGCTGGGAAGACACCTGGCCGCACGGCCGATCGCCGAGCGGGCACTGGCACGCAACGCCGACAACCCGCTCCCCTGGCTGTGGGTGGCGATCTCGGCGGCCGCCGCCGGAGACCGCGCCGAAGCCCAGAGCCACTTCGGACGAGTTCAGAGGTCGCTCGACACCATGAAAGATGACGACTCACGGCAGGAGCGGCTGGCGGAACTGGAGCCGTGGTATTCGCAGGCACGCGGAATGGTGGACAGCGAAAACTCCCGCGCACGAGAGTGATCCCTCGCGCAATGCCGTGAGCAACTGGAAAATTGAAAGCCACCTGTCGGACTTGAACCGACGACCTGCGGTTTACAAAACCGCTGCTCTACCACTGAGCTAAGGTGGCAGAAAACTCGTTTCACGGCGCAAACGCGGTGCCTGCCGACCCGCGCGTCTGGTTCGGATTTCGCAGGCCGTGCGAGCGATACCGTCGATTGATCGCCCCCCCTGCGCCATCAGCGGACATCCGAACGGATCAAGGATAGGCCCTTTGCGGTGACCCCACCGGAGCGCGAGCCGCCTCGTCGTTTGGAATCCGGCGCGACCGTGCCGCGGGCGTTTGCTCCCGCCATCACTCGACTGCGCCACTCTCTTATCGCAAGACATACCGCCGCGAGGCGACTTCACACAATCGGCGTCTCTCGCGGCGAATACACTTGGTGATATCATGCGCCGAGGCGCGCATCAGACGGGGAGCCGGTCAATGCCAGGAAGCGCGATCGCCGGTGTGTTTCACGCGGCTCCAGAAACCGCGGTGTTCCTGTCGCTCGGCCTCGGATACCTGATCGGAAAGATCAGGATCGGTCCGTTCACGCTCGGCGCGACCGCGGGCACCCTGCTCATCGGGCTGCTCATCGGGATCATGGTCCCCGATCTGCAGGTAGTGCCCTTGATCAAGGCCATCTTCTTCGCCCTGTTCATCTACGCCGTGGGCTTCCGCACCGGGCCCCAGTTCTTTCAGAGCTTTGATCGCCGCATGATCAAGCAGATCGTGCTGACGATCGTCGTGACGGTCGCGGGACTCCTCTGCGTGCTCGCCGCCGCCAAAGTGCTCAAGTTTGATGCGGGGCTCGCCGCGGGGCTGGGCGCGGGCGGCTTGACGCAGTCGGCGATCATCGGGACCGCGGGGGATGCCATCGGACGCCTGGGCGTCGATGCCGAAGAGGCCAAGCGGCTGCAAGCCAACGTGGCGATCGGGTACGCCGTGACATACGTCTTCGGAACGAT
The DNA here is from genome assembly GCA_020847535.1 of Phycisphaerales bacterium. Lineage (GTDB taxonomy): Bacteria > Planctomycetota > Phycisphaerae > Phycisphaerales > UBA1924 > JAEUJB01. The sequence continues at coordinate 28,726 of JADLBU010000058.1, read as the reverse complement.
CGGCATCATCTTCGTGGCGCGCGACATCGCGCCGCGCATCCTGGGGATCAATCTGAAAGCGGCCAGCGCCGAGCACGACCGCAGCGCCAGCGGGGGCAAGGCGGTGCTCAAGCCCGGGCAGTTCGAGATGAACATGCTGAGGGATGTGCGTGCGTTCAGCGTCGCGGGCGAGGCGGCGGGCAAGACGATCTCCCGGGTTGAGGCCCAGATCGGGGGCCAACTCGCAGGCCAGATCGGGCAGCGGTGCTTCATCGCATTCCTGCGCCGCGGCGATGATGAGATCGAAGTCACGCCGACGGTCGAACTGCGCCAGGGAGATGTCGTGCTCGTGACCGGCTCGATCTCCGGCCTGGTGGCAGCGGAAACAAAGATCGGGCCGGAAGTAGTCGGCACGAAATTCGCCGCCGTCGGGGATTCGGTGGATGTCGTGGTCACCAGCAAGGATGCGATCGGCAAAAAGATCCAAGATCTCAACACCGAAGCGGCCAGGGGTGTGTTTCTCAGGAAGATTGTCCGCGGCGGCATGGAGATGCCCATCAAAGCGGATCTCGAACTCAAGCGCGGGGACACGCTGACCCTGATCGGCTCATCACGGGATGTCGTGCGCGCCGCCAAGCTACTGGGATCCCTCGGGCGGCCCTCCGAGAAGACCGACCTGCTCTATTGCGGCCTGGGCATCGTGTGCGGAACTCTGGTCGGATTGCTGTCGGTGAAGATCGCCGGCATCCCCGTCACGCTGGGAGCGGGCGGGGGCGTCCTGGTTGCCGGCCTGGTCTTCGGGTGGTTGCGCTCCCTGCACCCGACTTTCGGGAACTTCCCCGCGCCGGTGCAGGCGGTTTTCTCCGACCTGGGGCTCAACGGATTCATCGCCGTCGTGGGGCTGTCCGCCGGGCCCAGCGCTGTCTCGGCGCTCAAGGAAACCGGCATCGGGCTCCTCCTGGCCGGCGTCGCCGTGACGTTGATCCCGGCGTTCATCGGGCTCTTCCTGGGAAAGATGATGAAGATGGATCCGGTGGTATTGATCGGCGCGATCTGCGGCGCCCGGTCCGCCAATCCGGCGATCGGCGCGGTGACCGATGAGGCCGAGAGCAGCGCGCCGGCGATCGGGTTCACAGTGCCGTACGCGATCGCCAACGTGCTATTGACGGTGTGGGGTCCGGTGATCGTGGGGATCGTGCATTGAACAACCAGGCGTGCCCCTGGATGGTGCGCCGCAACGGATAGAGGGATTTCAACATGGGCAAGGCCGCTGTCAAGGACGTCAATTCGCTCAGCCCTTTCGAGCTCAAAGACCTGTTCATCAAGGCCGCCAAGGAGTCTTCGAGGAAGGCCGACACGGCCATGCTCAACGCCGGGCGCGGCAACCCCAACTGGATCGCCACCACCCCGCGAGAGGCGTTCATCCTCCTCACCCGCTTCGGGCTCGGTGAGGCCCGGCGGGTGCGCGATGAGCACAAGGTGGGGCTGGCGGGCATGCCCGCGATGAAGGGGATCGCCAAGCGGCTCAAGGCCTTCCTCTCCACGAACAACGACGATCCGGGCGCTTCGCTCCTGAGGCGGACCTTCGACTACGGCGTCAAGGAGCTGGGCTTTGATCCCGATGCCTTCGCGCACGAGCTGGCGGATGCGATCATCGGGGACAACTACCCCGTCCCCGACCGCATGCTGGTTCACGCCGAGAAGATCGTGCATGAATTCCTGATGAAGGAGATGTGCGATGGCAAGCCGCCCAAGGGCAGGTTCGACATTTTCGCCGTCGAGGGCGGCACGGCGGCGATGTGCTACATCTTCAACACGCTCAAGGCCAACGGCATCCTGAACAAGGGGGACACGATCGCCCTGGGCACTCCCATCTTCACCCCATACATCGAGTTCCCGCACATCGAGGAGTTCGGCTTCAAGGTCGTCAACATCGAGCAGAACTCGCGCGACAAGGATGGCCATCACGACTGGCAGTACACCGACGAGGAGCTCCGCAAGCTCGAAGACCCGAAGATCAAGGCGTTCTTCGTGGTCAACCCAAGCAACCCGCCGTCGTACGCGATCCGGCAGAAGGCAATCGATCAGATCGTCAAGATCGTCAAGACCAAGCGCCCGGACCTGTTGATCCTGACCGACGATGTGTACGGCACGTTCGTGCCCGGCTTCCGCTCCCTGGTCACCGACCTGCCGTACAACACGATCCTGGTCTACTCGTACTCCAAGCACTTCGGCTGCACGGGGTGGCGGCTGGGAACCGTGGCGATCCACGAGAAGAACATCTACGACGACATGATCGCCAGGCAGCCGGCGGCGACCAGGAACCGGCTGAACAAGCGCTACGAGTCGCTGACCACCGAGCCGGAGAAGATGAAGTTCATCGACCGCATGGTCGCCGAAAGCCGCTGCATCTGCCTGAATCACACGGCCGGTCTCTCGCTGCCGCAGCAGATGCAGATGCTGCTGTTCTCGTCCTTTGCGATCCTGGACAAGAACGATGCGTACAGGCAGCGCTGCCGGGAGATCTGCCACAAGCGGCTCGCGGACCTCTACAAGGGCCTGGGCATCGAGCTCAAGCCCGATCCCAACTGCGCCGGCTACTACCGCCAGCTCGACCTGGAGGTCTGGGCTCGCCAGGTCGTCGGGGACGACTTCATGGACTACGTCAACGAGCACAGCGGACCGCTCAACCTCTTCTTCCGGCTCGCCACCGACTTCCATACCGTCCTCCTCAACGGGTCGGGCTTCGGCGGCCCTCCCTGGTCGGTTCGCGTATCGCTCGCCAACCTCAACGATGAGGACTACGTGCAGATCGGAAAGAGCCTGGCACAGATCTGCCGGGAGGCGGAGCAGAAGTGGCGCAAGTCGCGGGGCAAGCCCAAAGTCGTCACCAAGACGGGCTCAAGGCGGCTGACTCGCGCGTGATCCACAACCCATCTAACGCTCCCAGGGAACCACGAAGGCCCGGAGCGATCGGAGGCTTTCATGGGCCAACATGCCATCAGACACAGCGGCGTACGGGCATTGATCGCGGGTGTTCTTGCATGTGCGGGCGCTGCACAAGGGCAGCAGGAACCCCCGCCGCCTCCACCACCACCGCCAATTCCGGCCTCCACATCCCCCCCTGCTGATACGGCCCAGGAATCGCCCACCGCCGAGCCCGATGACTATTCGGGCCACCCGCGAGAAGCCTCGGTCGGTGGACGGGAGCGCAAGCTCCCCGAACACGCCGGGCTCTTTCCCTGGAGCCCGCTGAGCCTCATCGAGCCCCCCATCAAGGGGCTTAAGGACTGGACAAGCAAGGAACTGCGACTGGATCTGGGATTCCGCGCGGCCTTTTTCTTCCAACAGGCAACCGGAGGACCCGGAGAGCGGACCGCCGCGTCCCAGGACTACCGCGTCTACGGCACCTTCCACGTCTTCAACTGGGAGGAGGAGAAAAAGGGCTGGGCGGGCAACGTCTACTTCCGGGCCGAGTACCGGGACAAGATGTTCACCGACATCCCGCCGTATGACCTCAACACCCAGATCGGGACGCTCTTCACCACGGCCTACGGACAGGATGAGCACGACTTCGCGATGGTGCAGCTCTTTTACGAGCAGTTCCTCTTCGATGGGGATCTCCGGCTGCGCCTCGGCAAGATCGACCCCGACGACTACTTCGATCTCGGCCGGTTCGCCGACGACTACCGCTACTTCAGCAACACCCTCTTCTCCGCGTTCCCCTCCGCCAACCACCCCAGCGGCGGCCTGGGCTGGAACGCCCAGTGGTACATCACCCCCGAATGGACCCTCACCGGCGGAATGAGCGATGTCCGCGGCCGCAAGGTCTGGCCGGGATGGGAGACCGTCAACGATGGCCGGTTCATCTCGGCGATCGATGTCACCTACTCACCCGACATCGAGGGGATGGGGAAGGGCAACTATCGCCTGGGCTTCGAGCACCGGGCCTCGTTCCCCAACGAGGACCGCCCGCAGGACAACTCCGTCTACTTCAACGTGGACCAGGAGGTCGCCAAGGACATCGCCCCCTTCTTCCGCTTCGGCTACGGCACCGGCAACTCCACCGCCGTCGAGTACGTCACCTCGGTCGGCCTCGGCATCGACAACGCCTTCAGCCGGCCGGGGGATGCCTTCGGCGTCGGCGTCGGCTTCGACACGCCCGACGATGCGGTGGTCAGCCCGCGCGACATCGAGTACGCCGGCGAGATCTTCTACCGCTTCCAGTTGACGCACGCCATGCAGTGGACCATCGGCGGCCAGTTGATCCTGGACCCCATCCTCGCGCCCGATGACGATGCCGCGGGCGTCTTCGAGATGCGCCTGGTGATCGACTTCTGAATTCAAGCCTGTGTGAACGACATGACCGGCCAGTAGAGCCAGAACAAGGAGTCAGACATGTACAAGCACCGTGCGCTCGGAATCTGCATGCTCGTGCTGTGCGCGGCAGGATCCGCGATCGGCCAACCCACCCCCAATCCCTCTTCCACCGCCCCCGCAACCGCCAATCAACTCCCCCGCGTGACGATCCTCGCGACCGGAGGAACGATCGCCGGAAAAGCCAACACCAACTCCGCCGTCGGATACACCTCCGGCCAGGCCTCGGCCCAGGATCTCATCGACGCCGTGCCCGGAATCGAGAAGGTCGCAACCCTCACCGCCGAGCAGATCTCCAACATCGGCAGCCAGGACATGAACGATGAGGTCTGGGTTGCGCTCGCCAAACGCATCAACGAGCTGTTCGCCAAGGGCGACACCGACGGCGTGGTCATCACGCACGGCACCGACACCATGGAGGAAACGGCATTCTTCCTCGAGCAGGTGCTCGCCAGCGACAAGCCGGTCGTGCTCGTCGGCTCGATGAGGCCATCCACGGCGATCAGCGCCGATGGTCCCGCCAATCTCTACGCCGGTGTTCAGGTCGCCTCATCCAAGGAGGCCCGCGGCCGCGGCGTGCTCATCGTGCTCAACAACACGATCCATGAATCCCGGGATGCCACCAAGACCCACACCACCAGCCTCCAGACGTTCGCCTCCCCCAACGCCGGCCCCGCGGGCTACGTGGATGCCTCCGAGGTGCGCTTCGTCGAGCCCGTCGAGACCTGCAAACGCCCGCGCTTCAAGGCGCCCGACAAGGCCCCGCTCCCCCGCGTCGACATCATCTACTCGCACTCCAACATGCTCCCCGATGAGGTGTCCGATGCCCTCAAGCGCGGGTGCAAGGGCATCGTGCTCGCCGGCGTCGGAGATGGCAACTCCTCCAAGGCCGTCGTCGATGCCCTTTCCTCCGCCGCACAGCAGGGGACCGTGGTCGTCCGCTCCAGCCGCGTCGGAGCGGGCTTCACCGTCCGAAACGCCGAGCTCAATGATGACAAGCTCGGGTTCATCGCCGCCCAGGATCTCAACCCGCCCAAGGCGCGCATCCTGCTCCAATTGCTCCTGGCGAACGGCACCACCGATGCGCAACGCATCCAGGCGGAGTTCACCACGCGCTGATCCCGACCCGCGGGCCGGCACCGATGCCTGATGGCGCTGTGCTGCGCAGAGAAATATCGCGGCCGCTCCCGACCAAGTCGGGGCACGGGTGCCCGTGCGCCCTCGCCGAATTGGCAATCTTGATCATCGCTCCGAGCTGTTCGGAGCACCCGGCCCGTCATCGCTCCCGTTCCCGATCGCCGCGTCAACCGCATCGGCGACCGATGTGTGCCGATCGATCTGCCCGACGGATTCCTCGATCTCGAGCTTCCTGAGCCTGTCGCGCACGCGCGACCGCGCCTCGACCACGCGCAGCCGAGTCCCCTTTGCACGAAGCTCATCCGCCAGCCCCTTGAGCATCTCGGCCCCCGCCAGGTCGACGAGCGGAGATGCCGAAAGGTCACAGATGACGGTGTGCGGAGCCGGAAGAGGGCTTGTCGCACGCCGCAGCACGACATCCCTCACGTGATCGGCGTTGAAGTACACCAGGCTTCCCTCGGGGCGGAAGATCAGCACCCCGTTGATCTCCTCGTTGTCCGAGTGCCGGTCCAGGTCCGAGTATCGGCGGGATCCGGGGATCCTTCCGAGGAACCCGACATGCGGGCGCGCCGCCCGGCGGATGAGCAGCAGCATCGAGATGACGGCCCCGATCAGCACCCCGCGCAGCAGCCCCGATGCCAGCACGCCCATCAACGCCGCCGCCGCGATCAGCAGCTCCGTCCTGTCCGTCTTCCACAAGTGAACAAGGGTGTGTACCTTCACCAGCCCGGCGACGGCCATCAGCACGATCGCGGCGAGCACAGGCTGAGGGAGGTTGCGCAGCATCCCGGAAAAGAAGATGATCACGATCCCCAGAAGGCCCGCCGCGATCAGGCCCGAGGCCGGCGTGCGGGCGCCGGCGCTCTCGTTCACAAGGGACTGTGACATCCCCCCGCTGACAGGAAAGCCCTGCCCCAACCCCGCAGCGAGGTTTCCACCCGCAAGGCCGAGCAGCTCACGATTGGCGTTCAGGCGGCCGCCGTGCTTGGAAGCAAACATCCGCCCGATCGCCGCGGTCTCTACCGCTCCCAGCAGGAAGCACGCCATCGCCAGCGGCAGCAGCTCATTGAGATCCTCCCACGCAACCGCCGGGAGCCCCATCGCAGGCAGACCGCTCGGCACCTCGCCGAGCATCTTGACACCCCGCTCCCGCAGGCCCATCGCTCCCCCGGCGATGATGGCGCCCACAACCACGAACAGCGCCACCGGCTTGTTCTTGAGAAACAACTTGCCCAGCACAAGCACCCCGAGCGCAGCCAGCCCGACCGTCAGCGCGGTCCAGTTGGTTTCCGGCAGATGCTCGATCAGATGCCGCCCGTTTGACCAGAACCCCCCGTGCCCGCTGCTGATTCCCAGCAGCTTGGGAAGTTGCGTGCTCGCCAGCGTGAGCGCAACGCCGACCTTGAAGCCCACGAGCACCGTCTCGGACACGAAGTTGACCAGCTCCCCGGCCCGGATCAGCCACGAACCCAGCGCCAGCGCAGCCACCAGCAGCGCGGTGCAGGATGCCAGCGCGGCAAACCGCGTCTGATCCCCCCCCGCCAGCTCACCCAGGCTCGTCCCCAGCAGCAACGAGATCGCCGAGGTCACCGTGATCACCGTGTGCCGGGAGCCGCACAGCCAACCGAACACCAGCCCCGAGAACATGCACGCATACAACCCGGCCTCGGGCGGCAGCCCCGCCAGCGATGAGTCACCGATACCCGCCGGCACCAGATACGCAGCAAGCGTGATACCCGCCAAGACATCAATACGGAGCATCCTGAAGCTGTACCCGCTCGCCCACGCGGGAATGGGTCGCCACGTCCCCGGGCTCCCCGCTTTGGCAGCCTCTGGCTCATCGCTGCTGCTTCCAGGGTTGGACACGCCTGACCTCCGACGCCGCCCGTATTACAGCCTTCCCGCGATCATCGATCCCCGCGGGCACGCCGCTCAGTATCCACACGGCATCTCCACCATCACACCGAAACTCGCTCCATAGTACACTGTTTGTGCCGCGCCGTGTGCCGCGGCACATGCCGCCGTGGTTATCACAGGTGCGCCACCTCGCACCGAGGTTCCGGCGGAAGCCGACGCCCGCGTACATCCGGCTTGACACAATGGGGGGCACATGGCCTGGATGCTCGAACAACTCGGCGACCTGCTGCGGCGATTCCCGGAGATCGCCGTCTTCCTCACGCTCGGTCTGGGCTACCTCCTCGGGAGGATCAAGTTCAAGGGCTTCGGGCTGGGCACCGTCGTCGGCACGCTCGTCGTCGGCATGGTCATCGGCCAGGCGCACGTCGAGGTTCCGAACTTCGCGCGAACGCTCTTCTTCCTGCTCTTCATGTTCGCCACCGGCTATCACGTCGGACCCCAGTTCTTCGTCAGCCTCCGCCGCGGCGGCATGCAGCTTGTCATCCTCTCCCTGATCTTCGCCATCGTCGGGATCGGGATGACCATCCTGATCGCGTGGTTCCTCAAGCTCGATTCCGGGTTCACCGGCGGCCTGCTCTCGGGCGCTCTCACGCAGTCCTCGGTCATCGGCACGGCCTCGGATGCGATCCAGCAGCTCCAGATCCCCGACGATCAGAAGGCCGTGCTCGTCAGCCACGTCCCGGTCGCCGATGCGGTGACCTATCTCTACGGCACCATCGGCGTGACTCTCCTGTTGACCAAGGTGTTCCCCGCGATCATGCGCATCAACCTGCGCGCCGAGTGCGAGAAGTTCGAAGAAGAGCTTGGCGCCTCGCTCGACAAGCCAGAGGACCAGGCCGGCTTCGAGGCGGCGATCAGCATCGACGTTCAGGCCTTCAAGGTCGGGGATGAGTTCGCGGAAAAGACCGTCGCCGAGGCCGAGGCGGCGGCCGAATCGGGCGTGCAGGTGGCACGCTGGCGTCGCCGAGGGCGCGCCGTGCGACCCGACAAGAGATTGCCGCTCCGCAAGGGCGACATCATCGCCCTGTCCGGCCCGCGCGAGGCTCTGCTCAAGATCGGCCCCCGCATCGGGGAGCAGGTCGTCGACGCCGCGGCAATGGAAGTCCCGTTCCATTCTCGCACCATCATCATCACCAACCGCAAGGCCGTGGGCACAGCCCTCAGCCAGGTCCGGCAGCTGGATGACAAACGCGGGCAGGGGCTCCATCTCCGCCGCCTCACACGCCAGGGTGAACCGCTCCCCCTGCTTCCCAGGACCATTCTCCAGCGCGGAGATGCCGCCGAGCTGATCGGCACCGCCGAGGATCTCGACCGCGTCACACCTCTGCTCGGCGTACCGGATGTCCCCACCGAGAAAACCAACTTCGTTGCCATGGGACTCACGATCGCCCTAGGCGCGCTGCTCGGGGTCTTCGCCATACGCATCGGCGGCATCCCCGTCGGCATGGGCACCGGCGGGGGAGTGCTGCTCGCGGGGCTCGCCTTCGGATGGCTCGGGTCGTATCAACCCGCCTTGGGACGAATCCCCGATGCCTCCGTCTGGCTCATGCAGAACCTCGGACTCAACGCATTTGTCGCGATGGTCGGGCTCGCCGCCGGGCCTCACGCCGTCGAGGCCATGAAATCCTCCGGCGTTCAGCTCCTCCTGGCGAGCATCGTGGTCGCGACGGTACCCCACGCGATCGCGTTCACGATCGGCCGTTACATCTTCAAGCTCAACGCCGGCCAACTCATGGGTGCGCTCGCCGGCGCCGGCACCGTGACCGCCGGGCTCCAGGCGCTGGTGGATGAATCCGACAGTTCTGTTCCGGTCCTCGGATACACCGTCCCCTACGCGATCAACAACATCCTGCTCACCGCCAGCGGGCCCGTGGTCGTGGCCGCATCGCAGTTCTGGGCTCAATCAGGCCCTTGAGCATCGCTTGCTTCGGCGGCAATAGCGGCCTGCAGGAAACGGGATATGATGGTCCGCGAGCGGAAAGCGGTGTGCGGTTGTGGATGCTGAACCGATGTGCAACGGGATCCCGCCCGAACGGCGGACTGAGGTGGCCGAATGTCCAAAGCAAGCAAAGCCGATGAGCCCAAGGGGCTCGGTCGAAAGCGCTACGAAAAAGAACTTCGCAAGCTGCAATCCCGCCTGTGCGTGCTGCAGGAATGGATCAAGCACAAGGGCCTTCGCGTCATCATCGTCTTCGAGGGTCGCGATGCCGCCGGCAAGGGCGGAACGATCAAGGCGATCACCGAGCGTGTCAGCCCGCGCATCTTCCGCCTGGTGGCGCTGCCGGCGCCCTCGGACCGCGAGAAGTCGCAGATGTACATGCAGCGGTACCTCCCCCACTTTCCTGCGGCCGGTGAGGTCGTGATCTTCGACCGCTCCTGGTACAACCGGGCCGGGGTCGAGTACGTGATGGGGTTCTGCACCAAGGAGCAGCACGAGAGGTTCCTGCACCTGTGCCCCATGGTCGAGAAATTCGTCACCGATGGCGGCATCCAACTCATCAAGATCTGGCTCGAGGTCAGCGACCAGGAGCAGAAGAAGCGCTTCGAGGCCAGGATCACCGATCCCCTGCGGCAATGGAAGCTCAGCCCCATGGATCTTCCCTCCCGCAGCCACTGGTACAAGTACTCCCGCGCCAGGGACATGATGCTCGATGCCACCGACACCAAGTTCGCGCCCTGGCACATCCTCCGCTCCGACGACAAGAAGAAGGCGCGGCTCAACTGCATCCGCCACATCCTGGATGCGATCCCGCACAAGACGCTGCCGCGCGAAAGCATCAAGCTCCCCAAGCGATCGATGAAGGGCGCGTACGACGATCAGGCAAGGCTCAAGAACCGCAAGTTCGTTCGTGAGATATATTGATGCGCTCCCGTGCGGTGGACGACGCAAGCCCGATCGCCCGCGCGGGGCCGGGAGCCAATGAGTGACAGCCAGCTTGAGATCCTCACATCCTCGACCCGACCCCAGCAAGTTCGCACCTTCCCCGCGAGCGATCCCCTCGGCTTCGCTGCTCGCCGCCGCATTGACGCTGGCTGGATGCATGGTCGGCCCCGACTACAAGACGCCCGATGCCGCGGTCAACGATGCCTGGCTCTCCGAGTCTGGGCTCGCCAAGGATGCCGCGAGCAACGCCCGCTGGTGGGAGAACTTCAACGACCCGACGCTGACGATGCTCGTGCAGACCGCGTTCGACCAGAACCTGAGCCTGCGCGCGGCCGGCCTGCGTGTCCTCGAAGCCCGCGCTCGCCGCGGGATCGCCGTCGGTGAGTTCTTCCCACAGACCCAGACCCTCTCCGCGGGGCTAGAGGCCAACCAGCTCAGCGCCAACGACGCCCCCAACGGCGGGGATCGCTCGTTCTCCCGAGCGGCGATAGGCCTGGATGCGGCCTGGGAGCTGGATTTCTGGGGCAAGTTCCGCCGCGGCATCGAAGCCTCTGACGCCGAGCTGCTCGCGAGCGTCGCCGACTACGACGCGGTCCTGGTCAGCCTCGCCGCCGAGATCGCCGCCAACTACATCCTGGTGCGCTCACTCGAAGAACGGCTCGTCTACACGCACGCCAACGCGGATCTCCAGGCCCAGACCCTGGACCTCACGCAGAAGCGCTTCACGGCCGGCGCAGTCTCGGAACTGGATGTCTCCACAGCCCGCGCGACGCTCGCCAACACCCTGGCCCTGATCCCCGATCTCGAGAACTCGTTGCGCCAGACCAAGCTGGCGATCTGTGTCCTGCTCGGCCGCACCCCCTCGGAGTTGACCCAAGAACTCGCGGTCGCCGAAGGCGCTGTGAAGAGAGTCCCCGAAGCCCCGACCCAGATCGCCGCGGGCATCCCCGCCGAGCTCCTGCGCCGACGACCCGATGTCCGTTCGGCCGAGCGGTTCGCCGCCGCCCAGAGCGCCCGCATCGGCGTCGCCACCGCCGACCTGTACCCGAGCATCTCGATCACCGGCGCCACCGGCTTCATCGGCAGCACGTACGAGGGGGCCCGCGGCCCGAGCCTGGCCGACACGTTCGACGGCGAGTCGTTCGCGGGATTCATCGGCCTCTCGGTGAACTGGCCGATCTTCAACTACGGCCGCATTGAAAACAACATCCGCGTGCAGGATGCGATCTACGAGCAGGCGGTCGCGGGCTACCAGGAAACCGTGCTGCGCGCCGCGGCCGATGTGGAAGGCGGGCTCTCGGAGTTCCTCAAGTCCCAGGAACGCTCGGTCCAGCTCCAGGAGGCCGTCAGCGCCTCCCAGCGCAGCGCGGATCTCTCGCTCATCCAGTACCGCGCCGGCGCGGTCGATTTCATCCGCGTGAATAATGCCCAGACAGACCTTGTGCAGCAGCAGGACAACCTGGTGGTCTCCCGCGCGCAGATCGCCCTGGGCGCCGTCCGAACGTTCCGGGCCCGGGGCGGCGGCTGGGAAACCCGCGAGGGCAAGGAATTCATCGACAACGCCACCGCGGATCGCATGCGTGAACGCACCGACTGGGGCAATGTGCTGGCGCCCGATTGGCACGACGGCAAGGACCTGGGATTCACTCGCCCCACGTTGACCGACCAATCCCCGGCGCCGAAGAAGTGATCTGCCTGGAGTCATCAATGCCTACCAATGAAGGTTCCTCGAGCACACGCCGGCTTCGGTCTGTCGCGCCGGCAGTGCTGCTTGCTCTGCTGCTTCCCGTGGCCTGCCAGGAGGACGACAAGAAGAACGAGTACGCCCCGCCTCCGCCGCCCGAGGTCATCGTCGCCGCACCGACGATGCGCAACGTCGTCACCTACCTCAAGTACACCGGCGTGGTCGAAGCCTCGGAGACCGTCGAGCTTCGCGCCCGCGTGCAGGGATTCCTCGAGAAGGTCAACTTCCAGCCGGGGCAGAAGGTCAAGAAGGGCGACCTGCTCTTCGTGATCGACAAGCGCCAGTTCATCGCCGCCGTGGACCAGGCCGACGCCGAGGTCCGGTCACAGCAGGCCGCCCTCCTCGGCGCCGAGAACGACGCCCGCCTGGCTCGCCAACTCGCGGATCAGAGCGCCGGACCCGAGATCGACGCCATCATCAAGGCCGCCAAACGCGATGCCATTGACGCCAACCTCGCCGCCGCCCGGGCCAAGCTCTCCGAGGCGAAGCTGAACCTCGAGTACTGCGAGATCACCGCACCCATCGACGGGCGCATCAGCCGCAACGAGGTCGATGCCGGAAACCTTGTCGGCCGCGGAGAGCCCACGCTGCTCGCCAAAATCGTGCAGGCGACACCGGCATACGTCTCCGCCGATGTCAGCGAGACGGATGTGCTCGCCGTCCGGCGCGCCCGCCAGAAGGAGAACGCGCAGGCCACGGACACCTCCGCCCAGTCCGAACCCGGACAGTTCGCCCCCGGCCAGTGGCGGCCGTGCGAGCTGTCGCTCTCCGATGAAGAGGAATACAACACCGAGGGCCGTATCGACTATGTCGCCCCGGAGATCAACTCACAGACAGGCACGCTGCGGGTCAGGACGCGGTTTGAGAACGCCAACGAGACGCTCTTCGCGGGCCTGTTCGCCAAGCTGCGCTTCCCGATGTCCAGCCGCGAGGCCATGCTCGTCCCCGATGCCGCACTCCTGAGCGATCAGCAGGGCCGTTACGCCCTCGTGGTCAACTCCAAGGACGAGGTCGAGGTGCGACGCGTCGTCATCGGGGGCCTTGACGAAGGAATGCGAATCGTCGAGGAGGGCCTCAAGGCCGATGATCGCGTGGTTGTGCTGGGCGTGCTCAAGGCACGCCCGGGCTCCAAGGTGACGCCGAAGGTGCAGGAGGCGGCGGCACCCAACCGCTGAGGATCACGATGCTCGCAGAATTCCCAGTACGCCGACCCATCGTCTCGATGGTGATCTCGATCCTGATCGTCATCATGGGTCTGGTGGCCTATCCCACGCTGCCGATCGCACAGTACCCCGACATCACGCCCCCAGTCGTCCAGGTCACCACCACCTACCCCGGCGCCAGCGCCCAGGTGGTCGCCGACACCGTCGCCAGCCCCATCGAGCAGCAGGTCAACGGCGTGCCCGGCATGATCTACATGGAGAGCACCTCGGCCAGCGACGGCTCCTACACCCTCAAGGTCACCTTCGAGCTTGGCACCAACATCGACATCGCCTCCGTCCTCGTACAGAACCGCGTCAACATCGCCTCGCCCAAGCTCCCCGACGAGGTCAAACGCCAGGGCGTCACCACCGATCGCGTCTCGTCGAACGTCATCACCGTCTTCTCGCTGGCCCCGAAGGATGAGGCCGCCTCCAAGAAGTACGACGACCTCTTCATCGCCAACTACCTCACCATCAACGTCTTCGACGAGATCAAGCGGATCAAGGGCGTCGGAGACGCCAAGACCTTCCCCGCCAAGGACTACGGCATCCGCCTCTGGCTCGATCCCGACAAGCTCAAGTCACGTGACCTGACCACGATGGACGTCATCAACGCTCTCAAGGAGCAGAACGTCCAGGTCGCCGCCGGTTCGATCGGCCAGCCCCCCGTCCCCACCGGCCAGGCGTACCAGTACAACGTCTCCACCCTTGGCCGACTCAGCGATGTCGAGCAGTTCGAGAACGTCATCGTCCGCGCCGATGGCAACCGCATCCTCCGCGTCAGGGATGTCGCTCGCGTCGAACTCGGAGGCAAGTCGTACGACCTGCTCGCACGCTACCTGGGAGTCCCCGCCGCCGCGATGGTCGTCTACCAGGCCCCAGGCGGCAACGCCGTGCAGGTCGCCAGCGACGTCGAAAAACTGCTCGCCGCCAAGACCGCCAGCCTCCCCGAGGGTCTGGAATTCCACTCCATCTACGACACATCCAAGTTCGTGCTCTCGGCGATCGACGAGGTGTACAAGACCTTCTACGAGGCCCTGGCACTGGTGCTCGCCGTCGTTGTCCTCTTCCTCGGCAGCCTGCGCCTCTCGGCGATCCCCATGCTGGCGATCCCCGTCTCCATCATCGGCACCTTCTTCTTCGCCAAGCTCATGGGCTTCTCGGTCAACCTGCCCGTGCTGTTCGGCCTGGTGGTCGCGATCGGTATCGTCGTCGATGACGCCATCGTCGTCGTCGAGAACGTCGAAGCGGTCATGCAGCGCGAGCACCTTCCCCCCAAGGAAGCGACAATCAAGGCCATGAAAGAGGTGCTCGCACCCGTCATGAGCATCACCGTCGTGCTCATGGCCGTCTTCGTACCGACCGCGTTCCTCCCGGGCATCAGCGGCCAGCTCTTCCGCCAGTTCGCGCTCACGATCGCCGCCAGCACGCTCCTCTCGGGCATCTGCGCGATCACGCTCACGCCCGCCCTCTGCGGCGTCATCCTCAGGCCCCACAAGGAGGGCCACAAGCCCTTCGTCATCTTCCGCTGGTTTAACAAGGGATTTGATGCGCTCGCCAACGGCTACGCGCGCCTCGTCAAGTTCCTCGTCCATCCCGCCATCGTCACCTTTACGCTCGCCGGCTTCGCCGCCTCCGTCGTCGGCACCGGCTGGACCTTCACCAAGGTCCCGACCGGCTTCGTGCCGCTCGAAGATCGCGGCATGATCATGATCGATGTCTGGATGCCTGATTCCTCATCCCAGGAACGCACCGTCAACGCCGTGCGCAAGGTCGAGAAGATCCTGTCCGAAACCGAGGGAGTCCGCAACTACTCTTCCCTCCCCGGCTTCTCGATGATCAACAACAACGGCTCGAACTACGCCCTCTTCTTCATCGGCCTGGAGGACTGGGACCAACGCCTCCCCAAGGGACGCGACCTCGCCACGCTCACGGCCGAACTCAGGCAGAAGACCGCACAGATACCCGATGCACTCTGCATCGTCTTCTCGCTCCCGGCAGTCGATGGCGTCGGCAGCGCGTCGGGCTTCGATCTCCGCCTACAGGATCGCGCCGGCCTCGGACGACAGGCCGTCGGAGAAGTCGTCCAAAGCATGATCGTCGACGGCAATGCGCAGTCAAAGCTTCGCGGAGTCAACAGCGCCTACCGCGCCGCCGTCCCCCAGTTGTTCGCCCAGATCGACCGCGAAAAGGTCAAGAAGATGGGCATCCCCCTCCAGGATGTCTTCTCAACCATGTCCGGGTATCTCTCGGCCGCATACGTCAACGACCTCAACCTCTTCGGCCGAACCTGGCAGGTGAGCGTTTCGGCCGACAGCCGCTTCCGCGCCGCCCGAGAGGACATCCTCCGCCTCGACGTCCGAAAGCCCGACGGCAGCATGGTCCCCCTGGGATCCCTCATGACCGTCGAAGAAACAATGGGCGCCGATCGCGTCATCCGCTACAACATCTTCCCCGCCGCCGTCCTCCAGGGCCAGCCCGCCCCCGGCACCTCCTCCGGCGAGGCCCTCCGAGTCGTTGAGAGCATGTCCGAAGCCAAGTTGCCGCCGGGAATGACCTACGAATGGACCGCCCTCTCCTACCAGGAAAAACTCGTCGGAAACCAGGCGATCATCGTTTTCTCGATGGCACTCTTGGTCGTCTACCTCATCCTCGCAGCCCTCTACGAAAGCTGGACCATCCCCCTCTCGGTCATCCTCTCCATCCCGCTCGCTGTGCTCGGCGCCATGGGCGGACTCATGTATCGCGGCATGGACAACAACATCTACACCCAGGTCGGACTTGTGCTGCTGGTGGGCCTGGGCGCAAAGAACGCGATTCTCATCGTCGAGTTCGCCAAGGCCTACCGCGAGCAGGGCAAGGGCATCGTCGAGTCCGCCGTCGAGGCCTCACGCCAGCGCCTCCGCCCCATCCTCATGACCGCGCTCGCGTTCATCCTGGGTGTCCTCCCGCTCATGATCGCCACCGGCGCTGGCGCTGCCAGCAGGCAGGCGATCGGCACCGCCGTCTTCTTCGGCATGATCGGCAACACCTTCCTCGGGCTGATCTTCACACCCGTGCTGTACGTCGTGATCCAGGCGGTCACTGAGAAGCTCTTCGGAGGCCCCAAGATCAAGGCCCCCACGCCGCCCGATGCAACCCCTCACGCGCCCACCACCCCCGCCGCCCCCACACACGCCTGATCCGCCCCCGCAGGCAGGAATCGAACCACACGATCGAATGCGACCGCGATGTCCGGCCGCTACGCTGTTTGCAGAGCCAGTCCAATGTCATCATCCCGGTGGGCCCGCTGCACCCCCACGTTCATCACCTGCCTCCGCGAGGGTTACTCACGCCGCTTGTTCGGCCGTGATGCCCTCTCCGGCCTCACCGTCGCCGTCATCGCGCTCCCCCTGGCGATGGCGCTGGGGATCGCCAGCATCCCGCAGAACATCGCCGATTCGCTCCGGGAAACCTACCCGTGGCTGAGCCCCCCGGCGATGGGCCTCTACACCGTCGTGATCGCTGGCTTCCTGATCTCCTTGCTCGGCGGCTCGCGCGTCCAGGTCGGCGGACCGACCGCGGCGTTCATCCCCATCGTGTTCGCGATCTGCTCCGAGCACGGGTACGCCGGCCTCGCGCTGGCGACCTTCATGGCCGGGCTCATCCTGCTCGCGACCGGCCTCCTCGGGTTGGGCCGCTACATCAAGTTCATCCCCTACCCGGTTGAAACCGGCTTCACCGCCGGGATCGCCGTCACGATCCTGGCCAGCCAGGCCAAGGACTTCCTCGGCCTCTCCATCCTCAACGAACAGGGCGCCCCCGCGACCGTGCCAGCCGACTTCATCCCCAAGCTCGCCGTCCTGTGGGCCAACATGGGCACGATCAACTGGCACTCCGCGGCGCTCGGCGCTGGCTGCCTTGCAGCGCTCATCATCATGCAGAAGCTCATCCCGCGGGCGCCCCGAGCGCTCATGGTGATGGCGCTGAGCACCGCCGTTGTCACCGTGCTGGGCTGGCACACCGCAACCTCGGTGTTCGATGGCGTTCACGCCCGCCCTGTGGTGGAAACGATCGGATCCCGCTTCGGCGGTATCCCCTCTTCGCTCCCCGCGCCGGCGATGCCAGGCTTCAGTTGGTCGCTGGTCCGCGAGATGGTGCCCTCCGCCTTCACCATCGCCCTCCTGGGCGCCATCGAGAGCCTGCTCTCCGCGGTGGTTGCCGATGGCATGACAGGACACCGCCACAAGTCGGATCAGGAACTCATCGGCCAGGGTGTCGCCAATATCGCCAGCTCGTTCTTCTTCGGACTCCCCGCGACCGGGGCGATCGCCCGGACCACAGCCAACGTCAAGGCCGGCGGACAGACACCGGTCGCCGGCCTCATGCACGCGGTGTTCGTGCTGATATTCATGCTCGCGATGGCCCCGCTCGCCAAGATGGTGCCCCTGCCGGCGCTGGCCGCGATCCTGGTCATGGTCGCCGCGAACATCGCCCAGGTCGATGAGTTCCGCTACCTGATGCGGGCCCCCAAGAGCGATGTCATCGTCCTCCTTGCGACCTTTCTGCTGACGGTCTTCACGGATCTCACCATCGGCGTCGGCGTCGGCGTCGTGCTGGCGGCACTCCTGTTCATGAAATCCATGGCCGATGCATCGACCGATCCGCGATTCCGTGAGCCCGAAGAAGCGCCCGCCGACACCCCAGATCCCAAGGATCCCGCCAAGCTCCAGCAGCGCTTCGTCCCCCAGGGCGTCGAGGTCTTCGAGATCAACGGCCCCTTCTTCTTCGGGGTCGCCGATCGCCTCAAAGATGTTCTCCGCGAGATGTCGCGCACACCCAAGGTCTTCATCCTCCGCATGCGCCACACCTTCCACATCGATGCCTCGGGAATGCACGCCCTCGAGGAGTTCTACGAGAAGTGCCACCGCCACGGCACACAGCTCGTGCTCGCCGGCGTCCACGCACAACCCCTGTTCGAGATGACCAGGATCGGCCTGGTCGATCGCGTCGGTCTCGATAACATCTTCGAAGATCTCGATGACGCCCTGGCCCGGGCGCGCGAGATCGCCGCTTCCAGCGCCGGCGCTGCGCAAGCCTGATTGAGCAGATCCATCACCGGGTTCGCGCTGTCCACGCCACATCCCCCACCACCACGCGAAACCCGGATCAGAAACGTGCCCGGCAGGAGTCGAACCTGCAACCTCTGCCTTCGGAGGGCAGCGCTCTATCCAATTGAGCTACGGGCACACTTGGTGCATCTCGATTCCACCAACGGATGCCGCCGCAAGCTGCATCCCCCGGCGTCGATGCTACCATCGCCGCCGCGCCGCGGCAATCCAAACCCCAACATTCGCATGACACCAAGCCTTCACTGCCTTCCCACCACTACCCACCCCCCACTTGCCCACGCCCACGCCATGCCGGCCGCAACCGACACACAGCTCTCCGCCGGCACGCAGCCCACACCCCTCTGGGCCGTCAACCTCTTCTCATTCCTCAACAGCTTCGGCACCGGCGTCATCACCACCGGCATCTACCTGGTCACCAAGAACACCTACGACTTCTCACGCTCGATGAACTACACACTCGGCGTCGTCACCGGCATCACCTACGTCTTCTCAACGCTCGCCACCGGCCCAGTGCTCGCCAGGCTCAAGAAACGCGGCATCCCGCTCACCGGCACGCGCACGATGTACACGCTCATGCTCCTGCTCGCCGCCGCGTGCGTGCTCCCGATCGCCGGGATGAAACTCCAGAACCTCGGTCCCGGCCAGACTCCCTCAAGCTGGCCCATCTGGCTCCTGGTCCTCACCTACATCCCGCTCACCGGCATCCTCTGGCCTCTCGTTGAAAGCTATGTCTCCGGAGGCCGACACGGAGAGCAACTCCGCTCTTCCATGGGCACATGGAACTTCGTATGGTCGGGCGCCACCGCCGTCGCCTTCTGGACCGCCGCGCCCCTCATCGAGAGCAACGCGCCCCTGATGATCCTCCTGCTCGGAGGTGTCCACCTGCTCGCCGCGATCGCCCTCCCATGGTTCACACCCGAACCCGCTCGCCACGAGGATGACCACGAGCCCCACCCCCCGATCTACGACAAGCTCCTGGTCACCTTCCGCATCCTCCTCCCCACCAGCTACATCTTCCACACAGCCCTTCAGCCCTTCCTCCCCAACGCGATGAGCGATCTGGGACTCACCATCAGTTGGCAGCCGATCGTACTCTCCGTGTTCGCCGTCGCCCGCGCTGCCACCTTCTTCACCGCCGGACGCATCCACGCCTGGCACGGACGATGGTCAGCCCCGATCATCGGCGGGGCCCTCATGTTCGCCGGGTTCGCCGCCGCCCTCCTCTCCCCGCTCGCCGCCACGACGGAACGCTCCACCATCGGCATCACCGTTCTTGTCGCGGGTCTGGCCGTATTCGGCATCGGCATGGCGATCATCTACACGGCCGCGATCTACTACGCGATGGCCGTCGGCAAGGCCGAGGTCAATGCCGGCGGCATGCACGAAGCCCTCATCGGCGTCGGCTACACCGTCGGACCCTTGTGCGGGCTGGCCCCATCGCTGGCGATCGATGCCGGGAAGATCGCCGAAAGGGGGTTTGAACCCTTTGTTCTGCTGTCGGTCGGTGTGATCGGCGTGGTCGCCGCGGGATTGGTCATCCAGCGCGTGGTCAAACACGCCTGATTCGCCCCTGTTCCACCCCAATCCCCCCACCCCGCACACTTCCCCTACCTCTCCTAGCCCCCTCCACGATCGCGGTTCGCCGTTCCCCGTTCGCCTTCCCGATTCACCCGCATGGACCGCCTTTTCCGAATACGCTGTTAGATGTCTCGATTGGCTGGCAGGGACGGTCGGGAAGTCTTGGGAACTTCATCTGGGTGTGCCGATCTCAGAATGAATGTGCGGGATGGGCATTGGGATTCTGGGCCAAGCGAGGGAAAGGCCCCTTGCAACGGCGCGAACCGGACCCGACCATGAACTCGTAGGACTCCAGATGACCCAGAGAGCCGGAAACGAGGTTGAATCTGTGATGCGTGCTTCCTCTTGGCGTTGCCGGGTTTCCTCCTTGGTGCTTGCGATCACTTCGCTCGCCGGATGGTCGCTGACCGCTGCGCCCGCCCTGGCCCAAAGCGCTGAACCGGCCACCCCACCCGCAAACATCGCCGCCGCCAACGGCGCGGCCATCGACCAGTGGTCACAGCAGGTCTGGGCCGCAGCCCGCGAGGCCAACACGATCGCGTTCTACGACCTGGTCGAACGCGTCCCGATCCCCGGTGGCGATGCCGCACTCGACCGCAACGTCATCGCGACCGCCGCATCACTCAAGGACTCAATCTCCAAACGCGAGGAGCTCCGCACCAAGCGCATCGAGGAGGTCAACAAGGACCTGGACAAGAACCTGGCCGCGGAGATGACCGACTCGAACATCAGCAAGTCGCTTGTCAGCGCCCTCGAGCTCCACATGCTCTCGCTCGACAAGAACGCGATCATCAAGGATCCAAGGATCGCCGGGCTCATCTCCCGAGGCGAATCCGCCGCCAAGGCCGCCGAATCCCGCGGCGACTGGCTCAACGCCAGCCTCCTCTATTACCGCCTCTTCTACCTCCTCGATCAGAAGGGCCGCTACGAGGACGATGTCCAGCGCCTCAACCAGCGCCTCGAAATGCTCCGCCTCTACGCGCCCAAACGCCTCTGGGAGCTTCGGATCGCCCAGCTCAAGAACGAAGGCGTCGCCGAAGAGAAGCTCCCCCCCTACAACGGCAAGGGTGCCGACTTCCACGGCAAGCTCAAGGCCGTCACCATGGAAATGGTCGTCGGCGCGGTCCACCGCGCTGCCACCCAGGGCGTCGAGCGCATCGCCTGGCAGAAGGTGCTCGCCAACGCCGTCCGCTCCGTCCGCATGCTCGCAGAGATGGGAGACATGCAGGGCACCTTCGAAGGTCTCGCCGATCCTGTCGCCCGCACACAGTTCATCGATGCAATGAAACAGGCCGAGGAAAGGACGCTCAACGCCAAGGCATCCGCCTCCGTCGGCGAGGTCTGGGACACCCTCCAAAGCGTCGTCCGCGCCAGCGATCGAACCGTCAAGCTCCCCAAGGAAGCCATCTTCCACGAGTTCGCCAACGGCGCGCTCGATGAGCTCGACGAGTTCTCCGCGGTCATCTGGCCCGATGAGCTCGTCCGCTTCCAGAAGAGCACCCAGGGCAAGTTCGTCGGTGTCGGCGTCCAGATCGAGCTCAACGAGGAGCAGATGGTACGCGTCGTCACCCCGCTGGACGGCACCCCCGCCTACCGCGCCGGCGTCCGCTCAGGCGACATCATCAAGACCGTCAACGGCAACGATGTCTTCGGCCTCTCACTCGACCAGGTCGTCGAATTCATCACCGGCCCCGCCGGCACCCCCGTCACCATCGGCCTCGAACGCACCACGCCCGACAAGCAGAAGCTCGCCATCGAGAAACGACTCAACCGCGCCGTCATCCCGCTCAAGAGCATCAAGGGCTGGAAGCGACTCGGCGCTGCCGAGGATGACTGGGACTGGTTCGTCGATCCCGTCAACAAGATCGGCTACGTCCGGGTCACCGGATTCACCGACGACACCACCGCCGACTTCGATGCCGCCCTCTCCCAGATGCTCGCCAACGGCATGAAGGGAATGGTCCTCGACCTGCGCTTCAACCCCGGCGGGCTCCTCGATGAGGCCGTCTCCCTCACCAACCGCTGGGTGGATCGCGGCGTCATCGTCAGCACACAGGGCGCCGGCAAGCAGATCGAATCCCAGAAGTTCGCCATGCCCGGCCGCTCCCTCCTCGGCGCCATGCCCACCATCGTCCTCATCAACGAGGGCTCGGCCTCCGCGAGCGAGATCGTCTCGGGCGCTCTCCAGAAGTACGGCCGCGATGGACTCATCAAGGCCTACGTCGTCGGCAGCCGAAGCTACGGCAAGGGAAGCGTCCAGGATGTCTACTGGCTCGCCGACGGCCAAGCCGCCATGAAGCTCACCACGCAGTACTACATGCTCCCCGATCGCCGCATCATCCACCGCCTCCCCGGCGCTGAAAAGTGGGGCATCGAGCCCGACATCAGCGTCGAGATGCTCCCCAGCCAGACCACCGACATGCTCCTCCTCCGCCGCGCCACCGATGTCATGGTCCTCGATGAGAACGGCAAACAGGTCATCGATGAAAAGACCCCGCTCCCCGACCCTTCGGACCTGCTGACCAAGGGCACCGATGTCCAGCTCCAGGCCGCCCTGGTCCTGCTCGGCACCCAGATCCCCCAGGCCAAGCTCGCCGAAGGCGCCAAGCCCGACAAGAGCCCGACGAACTGATTCCCGGCAACGGCCTTCCCGCGCATCCACGAACGCTCTCGCGATTGCCTTACAAGTCTCGTCCGCGAATGCCGCTCCGCGTGACCAGCACTGGGAGACTGTTCCGGAACTGGTTCATGTCACGCATCGACTTGCGGACAACCGACCCATCGAACATCAGTGTCGAGACCGGCTGCACAAACGTCTGGCGGTTTTCGTAAATGTCCTTCATGGCCCGCGGCCCGTCAACGCAGAATCCCGGATTTTCGATCAGGTATCCCTTGCTGCTGGGAAACGTGACATCGGAAACGCGATGCGGTTCCACAACCGGGGGCGCATGGGCCGGCCATCCATCTGCGAAATACCCTTCGTCCAGCCACGCGGAAAAGGTCATGCAATACTGAGGCGTTGGCACCGCGTTCCAAGATTGGGGACCGTCCATACCGTCATACATGGGCTGCTGCGGGCAACGCAGACCTGCATTCCAGAACCTGCCGCTCCATTCCTCAGGGAGCAGGAACGACCACGCACCGAATCCGAGGCCGAAATGAGATCCCAATCCGATTCTGCCGACCTCGGGGAAGTCCTGCCAGGTCAGCGTATAGCCCCCGAAGGGGAGTGATTCACGGTAGGAGACGGCGTAGGCTTCGAGCACCTGCCCGGTTGAACGAATATTGATCGCGCATGTCGCCTTGATTGTGGTTGCGCTACTCCGAGTCGCCACCGCAATCAGAAGCGTCATCAACAACGCGACCACCGCGATCGCCACCATGCACTCAACAATCGTGAACGCCCTCCACAGATGATGTCGTAGCGTCCACATCGGCTAGGAAAATAACAAAAAACTCAGAGGACGGCAATTCGCACTTTGTTTGCATCTCCTTGATTTGCACGTCGTACCGTGCAGAGGTATCGTGATGTTTCGAGTTATTAAAGGAGATGCACATGAAGAACATGATTGCAGTCATCTTCGGACTTGGAGTGATTGCCGCGCCATGGCTCGGGTTCGCGCGTCCGGAAGACCCACCGCCATTTCCCAGGTGTCTGGTCTCCACATGGGTAAACAAGACGTGTTCAGGAACGTGCGGTACTTTCTACACGATCTGCCCTGGCAAAGTCATGTGCGTCTTCGCGGCGGTCGGCGACTTCAACGCTTCGCCCTTTGCCCCCGCGGTCGTCCCCTGTGAGGACTACACATCTGGCACCGGAACGTGCAATGCCACGGCACAATGTACGGGAGGCACCTACGTGGGAAGCACTTCCTCTGTGACTGTGCAAGTGCAGACCTGTCCGCTTACGAACTGCCCATGAGGAATCTTCTGCGATACATGCTCATTGCCCTACTGGCCTATACGGCGCATGGCGCCGTTGCCGCAGATGACCGCGAGTTGCTCGCCGCCGTGGGTGCGCGCCCAGCGGCTGGCCTCCTGGTTGCATACGAGCTTCAAGATGTCCCGCAGGATCAGTTGCGGAGGATTGAAATCGCCGTTGCGGCCAATGGCGACTTCCATGAAAAGCAGTTCTTCAAAACAGCAGAAAATCCTGTTGCATGGCAATCCAAGCCAATGCACTATGTCCACTATTCCTCCGACATGCTCACAGCGAGTTTGCCGGGTATGGCCGCGGAATACACGCAGCAGCCGGTTCCAAATTATAAGGATGCAGTTCCAGGCCCCGTTCAATGGGGACTCTGCCCGTGGCCGGTCGCCGCAAGGCTTTGCCAATGGCTATTGGACGCCCCTGACCTCGAAATTGTCGATTTCGGCAAGTCGATTCGCGCCTCCTCGGTTCGCTCCATGCTCGCATTGGAGGCAGATCGCAACGGTCGCTTATTGGCGGTGACACGTGGCGACCTTACGATTCAAGACACGATCACCTTTCGCTTTGAATATGATGACGCCAATCTGGGGGCGCCGGCACGTATGTCGCAGATCATCTCCGCGATGCCCGCCCGATCTCGCCAGGAGCGGCGCTTCAATTGGAAGGCAACCTCGTGCGCAGAACTCGCCGCATCGCCGGCTTCAGTCAAGTTCGACCCAGTGGAACTTGGCGCGTCAAAGTACGACCCAGAGTCCGGCGATGTGATTCATCCTATTCGAGGGTTGCTTTACAATCGAAACGAAGTGGAAAGGCAAGCGGTCGAAGCATCATGGCAGCACAAGGCACGCCCCTGGGCATTCGGAGGGCTTGGGATCGTTGTCGTCGCCGCCGCGCTGTATGGATACCGCAAGATCCGTCAAGGTTAGCCGATCGTTTACTCGGCGGCGATACATGGCATTCGCCCTCCGAATGGCGTTGTCGTGCATATTCCTGTACGCGCTCAGCGCAAAGGTATTGGATCCGGCGGCAGGTGAAGGAGGCTTTGCCCGCTTCGCCCGGCTCATACAACAGCATGACGTCGTGCCGCGGGGATGGTCGTACTGGGCGGCCACAACGACAATGTGCGTTGAGGCGGTCCTTGCGCTGCTGTTTCTCCTGCCGCGACCGCCTCGCATCACTGCTTGGATGTGTGTTTGCATCGTGTCATTCTTCTCGTTCTACATTGTCACCGTGAGCCGGAAGCAAGGCTTTGTGGAGTGCGCCTGTTTCGGACAGGTGGGACCAACAAGCCTCGCGTGGGGTCTGGTCAGGAACACGGCGATCGGGTTGGCCGCGATTGCGTGGTGGTGGCTTGCCCGGCACGATGTTGCATTGCCAAGACAGCGCGAGGGTTTGACTACAACCGCTGCGGCATAATGGCCTGATGAAAAAGAGCGTCGGATCTCCCGCCGTTTGTGGTCCGCTTACGACATCACGGCAACACCGCGCTGTTCCTCACCCCCTCACTCGCTCCTCTATGCTTCCCCATGCCCACCCTTACCCCCGGCGCCCGCCTCCGAGCCGCAATGGATAAATCCTGCATCGCAATCCCCGGCGCCTTCAACGCCCTCTGCGCCCGGGCGATCGCCAAGGCCGGCTTCCAGGCCTGCTACATCTCCGGCGCTGCCACCAGCGTCTCCGCCGGTGTCCCCGATGTCGGCATCCTCTCCCTCGAACACTTCGTCCGCACCATCCGCGAAGCCGCCGATGCCTCCGGACTCCCAGTGCTTGCCGATGCCGACACCGGCTTCGGCGAAGCAGAGATGGTCCGCCGCACCGTCATCGAATACTCCCGCGCCGGCGCAGCCGGCCTCCACCTTGAAGACCAGAAGTTCCCCAAGCGCTGCGGCCACCTCGACGGCAAGGAGCTCGTCCCCACTGACCACATGATCGAAAAGATCCAGTGGGCCGCCAAGGCCGCCCGCGAAGCCTCTACCCCATCTCGTGGCACAGGCGTCCCCCCTGTATCTACTCCTTCTATGTCTTCTGATTTCCTCATCTGCGCCCGCACCGATGCCCGCGGCGTCGACGGCTTCGAAGCCGCCGTCAACCGCGCCGCCGCCTACACGCTCGCCGGCGCGGACATGATCTTCCCCGAAGGACTCTCCACCGAAGAAGAGTTCGCCGAGTTCGCAAATGCCATGAAGCGAATCTCACGCGTCGGCACCGACAAACCCCCCTACCTGCTCGCCAACATGACCGAATTCGGCAAAACCCCCATGATCCCCCTCTCACGCTTCGCACAGATGGGCTACACCTGCGTCATCTACCCCGTCTCCATGCTCAGGATCGCCATGGGCGCAGTCACCCGCGCCCTCGACCAACTCAAACGCGAAGGCTCCGTCGAAGGCCTCCTCAACCAGATGCAGACCCGCAAAGAGCTCTACGAACTCATCGAATACACCCCAGGCACCCCCTGGGAATACCCCGCATAGCCACATTCGAAGCACCCGCTTCGAATCACCGCTTCAGAGCACCCGGCTTCAGCCGGGTGTCGCAAACCGCCCGCATCGCCGCTCCAAACGGATGCCCAAAGCCCCGCTGCATATCCTTGGGACTCGGGCCCCAACCCGAACACGCCAAACGCCCCACGCCCCCCCAAGGAACACCGATGTCCACCGCGACCACACCGGCCCCCAAGCCCACCGCCGTCTCCAAGGAACAGGCCGAGGCCGTCTTCGCCAAGGGCCTCGAAGGAATCATCGCCGGCGAGACCGCGATCTGCTCCATCGAGCAGGGCGGCCTCTGGTATCGCGGCTACGAAATCCACGACCTCGCCCAGAACGCAACCTTCGAAGAAGTCGCCTTCCTCCTCCTTGAAGGCCACAAGCCCTCCGCCAGCGAGCTCTCACGCTTCAAGGCCGAAGTGATCGCCGAGCGGCCCCTCCACCCCGCGGTCACCAGCTTCATCGAATCCATGGGCGGCTACCTCGCCAGCGGCCGCGCGGTCCCGATGGACATCCTGCGGTCGGCGATCTCCATCCTCGGCCACACCGATCCCGATTGCCAGGACAACTCCGGCCCCGCCAACCTCCGCAAGTCCAAGCGCCTGCTCGCCAAGATCCCCACCATCATCGGCCACATGCAGAACGTGATCGATGGCAAGGCGATCATCGGCCGCGAGCTGGGTGGTGATCCCACGATTGACCACGCCGCCAACCTCCTCTACCTGATGACCGGCCAGAAGCCCGCCAAGGAATACGCACGCGTCATCGATGTCTCACTCATCCTCTACGCCGAGCACGACTACAACGCCAGCACCTTCACCAGCCGCGTGATCGCCGGCACTCTCAGCGACATGCACGGCGCGGTCTCCGGCGGGGTCGCCGCCCTCAAGGGCTCGCTCCACGGCGGCGCCAACGAGATGGCGATGGAGATGCTCAAGGAAATCATGCACGATGTCGGCGAGAAGGGGATCGGCACCAAGGCCGTCGATGACTGGATGCACAAGGCCTTCGACACCAAGCGCAAGCTGATGGGCTTTGGCCATCGCGTCTACAAGAACGGGGACCACCGGGCCCCGATCCTTCACAAGCTCGGCCGCAACATCGCGACCTCCGATGCCAAGAACCCCGGCGGCCACCCCGCGATCAAGTGGTTCGAGCTCGGCGAGCAGGTCCAGAAGATCATGCTCGACAAGAAGACCATCCACCCCAACGTCGATTTCCCCTGCGGCATGACCTACTTCACCATGGGCATCCCCGTCCCGCAGTACACCCCCATCTTCGTCGCCTCCCGCATCACCGGCTGGGCGGCCCACATCATCGAGCAGCACGCCAACAACCGCCTGATCCGCCCGCTGAGCAAGTACACGGGCGAAGCCCCGCGGAAGTGGAACGGGTGAGTTGCTCGCCTATTTGCCGCTGAAACGATCGTCCCACCGGATATCACCGTCGCGTTCGCCAACCCATAGCAAGCGTGCTGGCAGCGTGTGGAAGGCCCATTCGGTTCTTCGCGCCAGGTTCTCATACGTTGACCCGATCATTGGAAAGCACGCAGCAAGTGATACATCGGCGTTCTCGCTTCGATAGAGGACTAGATCAAAAATCGCATGAGAAAACCAGTGCCTCGCCTGGGTCGCTGGGCGCGTGCGCTTCCCTGGACTCTCGATCGGGAAGCCCTTGACCGTGATCCAAATGCACTCGGCTATGCACGATAACTGGAGATCTCGGCCGGGCACTTTCGATTCTGTATCTGCGTAGACATCTACTACCCAGCTCGCCTGCATGCATAGCCAGCGAGCAGCCCTGCACTGCACGTTTCCTTCCCAAAACCATGGCTTGTCAGTCCTGACAGGCGGAATAACTTTGCCGGCCATCCCCACTTCTCCACGATCGTTCGCTCGCATTATGCTGATGCTATGCGAGTCAAAATTTCCTAACGCTTGCGGCTGCGACGCGTCGGTTTCTTCGAGTGACCGTTCGTCACACTCTCTATCCCCGCTACATACAAATACGGAATCTCCGACATCGTGTCTGAATTCGGAGTCGCAACCCACACCGAACTCTTGAGCATCACCGCGAGATCCGGGTTGCGCACAACATACTTTCGCCCGCTGCTCGACCTGATCGCAAAAGGCTTGAACGGTTCTTGTTCCAAACGCTCCCGGATCGCGGATGAAATCATGGTCAGATCATAGCGATGTCCACCTTTGTGCGCACATCTGCGGTCATGCGCCCCATTTTCCCACCCCACGCCCAAAATCCCGCTTCCAACCCACCCCCGGCTCCCGGTACGTTCCGGCAATGATGCTCACCACGCGCCAGCCGCACGCAACCGACACCACCACCCCCCCCCCCCCCCCAACCCCCCCCCCAACCCCCCCCC
>JADLBU010000057.1 GCA_020847535.1 Phycisphaerales bacterium | reverse complement strand
GACGCGACCGTCTTTACGCACTCTGGGCCGAGGCTATCCAAGACGATGCCGCGGCAGATGTCGCCGTTCACACCCAAGCCCGGCTCGACGCCCTCTACATACGAGTGCTTGGACTGCTCGATTCCCCTCTGTACCGTGCAGTGCCGCACGGTGCGCCTGTCAGCGGCTTGAGGTACACAAACATCCTCTCAAATGACCCGCACTATCGCAAAGTGGCGACATTGTGGAAACGCTGGACGGAGCTCGGTGCTGAGCGGCCGCTTTCTGATCTGCAGGTCTACGAGCGGCAGCAATCAGTGTGTTCGGCGATGTCGTGGTTTAGTTGGCTTGTTGTAGTGCGGGCTGCTAAGCAACTGCACCTCCAGCCGGAAGCATCCTTCCAAAGCACGACCGTTGATGACATACCGATCCAGCTGGTGGGCCCTGTCGCGGATTGCACTATCACTCCGCCGCGAGATGCGGTCGTGACGATCCG
The DNA here is from genome assembly GCA_020847535.1 of Phycisphaerales bacterium. Taxonomy (GTDB): domain Bacteria; phylum Planctomycetota; class Phycisphaerae; order Phycisphaerales; family UBA1924; genus JAEUJB01. Next base: position 2,402 of record JADLBU010000057.1, on the reverse strand, counting down.
CTGCAGCAACGTCGCCATTCGAGTGGTTGGCGTTCCAGCGGTGCTTGACGGCGAAACTGGCGGCGACATTGAATCTCTGCGACGACAACTAGGCGACGCAGCGACGGGAGCTTCGGAGGACCATGTCCTGCTTCTACACCTGCCCGCGCCTCGCGTGCAGGCGAGCTCTCCCGCCGAGCTGCAGCCTTCGGCCAATCAGCACTCGGCTTCTGCTTGGGAGCCTGGCACCACGCACGGAACGAAGCTCTCGACACTGCCCATTTCCCCATGGGACATCGCGAGCGTTGAGCGGGTCGCCCGGTATCTGCGGTGGCAGCTGTATGCTCCACAGTTGCTTGCGTATCCACCCAAAGTGCGATGCTCGATACCTGGCACACCTGCGGGCATGGAGTGGACGGTGCGGGGAGAGAATCGTGACGAGTGGCGCGTGCTGAGACGCCCGAAGCCGCGTGAAAAGGGACTGGCCGACCTGTTGTCCTCTGCAAGGGACGCCCTCTACAAGGCCACGGCATCCGCTGGCGGCAAGGCTGCCCAACATGCACGCCGAGATGCAGATGAACGTGCCGAGCAGTGTCGTGCACAGATTGACACAGCATTCGCGAGCATCGATAAGTTGTGCGTATGTCCGGTTTGCTGGGAAGCGCACGGCAATCTTGAGCTTCTTGACCTCCCATCGGCGGCATTCAGCGTCGAGTGCCCTGGATGCAGTTCGGTATGGGGCGTGTTTCGATGCCGTTGCGGCACGCGGTTCCCGGTCATTCAGTTGCAGAACATCGAACGTCTAGTCAACGGCAGCTCGTTCCGTGGTGACGGATGGATCGATGCCCTCCTTGGCTGTGACGTGCTATCCGTGCCGTGCCATCAATCCCGGGGCAAGGTGAGCCTGGTATGCCCGAGTTGCAAGCAATGCGCGTGCAGTGCCCACTTGCCTCAGGACGACACCCTCGTCGAGCCCGGATGAGCGAGGTGTCGATGAGTCGCCATTGGGGTTTGGATGGCACCTTGCGACCGAAGAGAAAGCCGCGACAGGCGTCGCGGCTGGGAGCGGGGCGTAATGGCCGCCTCACTCGCCGAGGTTCGGGAGCGGGCCGTCGGTCGCCTCGTCCCATTCGAGGGCGTAGCGCTCGGCGATGTCCTCGAGGTCGTGCTCGGTCAGGTAGTCGGCGGTCTTCCGTTCCTGGCAGGCGGCGACCGCCCGCGCGAAGTCCGTCCATTCCTTCGAGGGTGAGCATCTGATCCTGCCGTGCGCCGAGAAGGTAGAGAGCGGCCTGGAGGACGGCCTCGAGTTGGGCTTGGGTCGGCGCGGGCTGCGGGGCCGGGGTGGCGCTCATGGCTCAGGCTCCCTTCCCCGCGACGAAGACGCCGCGTTCGTGTTTCTTGAAGCGGGCGGCGGTGCCCTTGGCGGCGATCTCGCGGATGATGGCGGCGTAGAGCGTGGCCTCGGGCGTCTTGCCACCGGGGGAGCGCCACAGGCCCTTGGCCTCCATCGCGGCGATCATCTCCTTGGCCCGCATCGGCACCTCGCTCGCGGTGAGCACATGGGCGGCAGCGTCGAGGGCGCTGAGCCGCTTGGGCTTGGGTTCCTTCGCGGGCTTCGGGGCCTTGGCCGTCTTGGGCGGCTTCTCGCTCTTGGCCTTCTTCCCCTTTGGCAGCCACATCCACGTTCGCGTTGTTGGCAACCTCCTTCTCGCTGGGGACCTCGTGGTCCTGCTTCCCGCCCGCCAACCGGCCGTTGATCTCTGCCAGTGCCGCTTTGCGGAGGCGGTCTGTCTTGGCGGCACCGTCGGCGCGGGCGGCACTCTTGGACATCTTCGGGGTGCGGGGGGTGCGGGGCTTGGCGGGCTTCTTCGTCTTCGTGCTCATGGTCATCTCCGAACTGGGTGTTGGAACTCCCGTCGCACATTGCGGCGGGGAAGCGTGGCCGTCGCGGCTTCCCGCGACGCCGCGTGGGCGGGGTGGGGGTCAGCAGCCCGCGACGCGCTCCATCTCGTTGAGCACCTCGTGGACCATCGAGTTGGTGGCGGCGGCCCGACCCCGGCGGTCGGTCCCGAAGACCACCTTGGCGACCTCGGCGGCCTTGGCGTAGCGGCTATCCCGGTTCTCGTCGCGGGCGATGTGCGCGATGCAAATGTCCTGCCTGCCCGCGTGCCGCGTGTTCTGCTCGATGGTCACTTCCGCACCGCGCTCGGTGCGGCGAATGCTGATGTCTTGGTCGATGCCCTCGTTCACGATCGTCTCGTCTTGATGGTCATGGCGTTGCTCCTTGCGGTTGGTGGTTCTGGTCACTCGGCGTCGTTCAGAAAGGCCTCGACGTGCTCGGGGTCCATGTTGCTGAGGAACCCGACCAGGTCGATCAGGTCGCTGCGGACCTTCCCGAGGCTTCCCGCGAAGCCCCAGTTGCG
>JADLBU010000056.1 GCA_020847535.1 Phycisphaerales bacterium | reverse complement strand
CCAGCAGGAACTCACCACGATTCACTCCGCCGCCGCCACCCACGCCCGGCTCGCCGCCACCATGCACCTCCCGCGCCTGGTCCCCATCCTCATGCTCACCGCCGAGGCCTACGAGTCCGAAGAGAGCCGAGTCCCCATGACCGACTCCCTCCAATCCATGCACGCCCGCGCTCGCCAACGCGATGCCGCACGCAAAGCAACCACGCTCCTCCTCCGGATCGCCAAGTTCAACCTCAGTTCTTCCCACACCACCCACCGTGCCACGGGCCAACGTGCCATGACTTGTCCCGAACGAGGTGCCACGGCTTGTCCCGAAGGGCAAGCTGTGGCACCCTCCCTCGCCCGCGACAGCGGGAGATGCGCCGAGGACCACGCTCCAACCGGGCGAGGCGGAGAGGGCTCCGAATCTACTCACACTCAAACGCCCGCGAATCCCACGCCCCCCAAACCCACAGCCGCAACATCCGCACCCAATCCCAAACGCAACGGCCACCACGCCCCAACCTACAAAGGCGCTCCGCGAATCACCCCTACACCCTGACACCGCATCCCTTCTCTGACCCTCTCCGCGTCTCCGCGTCCCCGCGTCCCCGCGTCCCCTTCTTCTCCGCCGCTCCCCGTTCCCCGGTCCCCGTTCGCCCCAACCTCTACACCCAAACACCAGACTCCCCTACCATTCCCCTCGCTTGATCGACATCCGTGACATCCTCGCCCAGAAGCGCACCACCTTCTCCTTCGAGTTCTTCCCGCCCAAAAGCGCGGCCGGCGCAGAAGATCTCTTCCACCACATCGCCGAGCTCGAGCAGCTCCGCCCCACCTTCGTCTCCGTCACCTACGGCGCTGGCGGCTCCACGCGCCAGCTCACCCACGACCTGGTCCTCCGCATCCGCGCCCAGACCCCGCTCGACCCGATGCCGCACCTCACGTGCGTCTGCCACGAGGTCCCTGATATCGATTCGATCCTCGAGCGCTACGCCGCCGCCGGCATCAACAAGATCCTCGCCCTCCGCGGCGACATGCCCAAGAACTGGTCCATCGAAACCCAAGGCGATCCGCACAAGGGCTTCAAGCACGCCGGGGATCTGGTCCGCCACATCAAGGCCTTCAACCACGCCCGCCGACACCCCAGCCCGCGCGGCTTCGCGATCGGGATCGCCGGCTTCCCCGAGGGCCACCCCGACACCCCCAACCGCCTCCTCGAACTCGATCGCCTCAGGGCCAAGGCCGAGCAGGGCGCTGACTTCATCATCACCCAGCTCTTCTTCAACAACCGCGATCTCTACGACTTCCGCGACCGCTGCGAGCTCGCCGGCATCCGCATCCCCATCATCGCCGGCATCATGCCCATCACATCCATCTCCGGCATGAAGAAAATGGCCGAACTCGCCCTGGGCGCCCGCTTTCCCGCGCCACTCATCCGCGCAGTCAACCGCGCCGGCGGCGATGACGATGCCGTGCGTCGCGTAGGTGTCCACTGGGCCACCGAACAGTGCCGCGATCTGCTGGACAACCGCGTCGCCGGCATCCACCTCTACACGCTCAACAAAAGCACCGCGACCAGAGAGATCTACGCCACCCTCGGCGTCAAAGACTCCACCGGCCTGGTCTGATCTGCCTCCACCTCTACCAATCTCGTGGCACAGGCCTCCGGCCTGTGTACTACAGACCCTCATACTTCAGCTGCCACCCCCACCTACCCCGCTCTTCGCCCCAACGGAGCGCCGGAATGCAGCCACGGGTGATGGCGCGCAGCCACCGCAACCCGTGGATAGTTCCCGGAATCACACGCGTCCGGGAGGGATGCAGGAATGATGAGAGGATCACGAAGCCAATGGAAGCAAGGCCGCGTGAAGGCGCTCGCACGCAGCGATCGCCCGCCGCGCATCCTCCGCCGTTGCGTTGTAACCCGGGTACCGCAGAAGCACCGCACCCGGCTGGATGGTTGCCAGATCCGCCGGGTCATAGCCAAAGCCACGGCCTCGGCTGGTCAACAGTTCCGCAAGCACGTTGAGATCGTGCGTCCGCTCAAAGTCAATGCCCGCCGATGTCAGAATTCCCTTCATCAGCTTCTCGACGCACCGGTGCGCATGAAAGACCACGGCGTCGCAATTGACGATGGTCGCCTGCATTTCCCAGTTCATGCTGCGGAAGTCGGCATCGGACTTGGCAAACCACTCCCGGGCAAGCTGGCTCATGCCGCCGCCTCGTACAGGACAACACCTCGCTCGATCGCCTCTCGCATCACCGGATCGGGAGATTCTCCCTGCCCAAGCGGACGGCGCGGATGGACATCGATTGCGAACGGGGTCTTCATCGAGCGGTACGCCCGCGCCAGCATCGCCGACATGATCTCGATCGGAGAACCGCTGAACGGCAGCACCACCAGCAAGTCCACATCGGAGCTTGGCCCCGCCTGCCCGCTCGCTCGGGAGCCGAAGAGAATCACCCGCTGCGGGCGAAACTCACGTACCAGCGCCTCTGTCAACTGCCGAATGTCGTCATTGGACGGTGTCATCGTCGGATCAAGGGCCTCCTGCATAATCATAGGAAGCCGCGACCATCTCCGCGCTCTCCGGTTGTGCGCGGAAGGTACCAGCCTCTCACCGACGCCTCGCCACCAACACCCCAACCCAGCACACCACCCACAGCACCGGCGGAACCCAGATCCACTTCATGAATCGAACGAACGCATCAAACCCAACGGCCGCGCCGTGAACCACCGAGTACTTCAAAGGAACCACTGCGCCGGCAGAGACCGCGTACTCATACATGTCGATGCTGTCATCAAAGTGCCGCACCAGCCTGTACGCGGGCGAGCCCGCGCTGCGATCAACGGACCAGGAAACCGTCGCCGCCCGATCGCCCGTCTTCTGCCGCAGCCGCCGCTCGTAGTTCTCGATGTACCCAACCGATGTGCTCGCCGGAGGCTCGAACGCCAGTTCCGACTCGCGCACAACACCGCCATCGCCGACTGTGACCCACCCGGGTGTCCTGCTCTCTCCGACCGTATTCGCAAGCGCTCGTGCGAGAACACCCTGCGCAGCGCCATCGGGCGCATCGAGCATCTTGATCGCATCGGAGATGGGAATCTGCAGATACGTGAAGCCATCGGGAGCCGTCGCCGTGCTGCCCGTTGACCACACCACCCGCGGCACAACCGGCCCGGAGCAGGAGTAGAACATCACGGACATGACGCTTGCCAGCAGCACGAACGTCGGCAGCAGTCCCAGCCAGCCCGATCGCCGCCTGGCAACCGGCTGCAATGTCACCGCTGCGCTGAGCGGCTGGATTGGCGTCGGGGCATCTCCCATCGGCTACGACGATAGCCAACGGTTCGCCATCACTCCGGCACCTTCTCCAGCTCCTTCTCCACCCGATCCACCAGCCGCTTCACGACATCGGGCCCGAACTCGAACGCCAGGCCCGCGGCCTCGAAGAGTTCCGGCAAGGGCCGGCTGCCGCCCAGCTTCATCGCGCTCATGTACGCATCGACCGCCGACTCGGGCCCCTTCTCCAGCGAGTGTACCCACAGCCCCAGCGCGCCAAGCTGGGCGATCCCGTACTCGATGTAGTAGAACGGGTGATCGAAGAGGTGGCCCTGGCGCTGCCAGACCTTCTCGCGCATCGGCTCGAGCCCATCCCAGGCGATCTCGTGGCCGAAGCGCTGGTCCAGCTCCAGCCACTTGGCGGTCCGCTGGTCGCGCGTGTGCGTCGGGTGCCGGTAGATCCAGTGCTGGAAGGCATCGATGGTCGCGATCCACGGCAGCAGCGTGACGCTCTCCTCCATCTGCTTGCGCTGGGCCCGGGCCAGGTCGTTCTTGTCCTTGAAGAACGTCCGCCAGTGCGGCATCGTGAGCAGCTCCATCGACATGCTCGCCACCTCGCAGAACTCGATCGGCGCGTGGCGATACGCGACCAGCGGCTCATCGCGTGAGAGCAAGGAGTGGAACGCGTGCCCCGCCTCGTGGAGCATGGTGGTCATGTCCCGGTGGAGGCCGGCGGCATTCATGAAGATGAACGGCTTGCGCGAGCGGTCGCGCATGTACTGGTACCCGCCGGGGGCCTTGCCCTTGCGCGAGTCCAGATCAAGGCAGACGCCATCGGCGGAGCCCTGGATCGTCGTCCCGTCCCCGAGCTCGGCGAGCATTGCCGCCAGCCGGGGATCCAGTTGACGGAAGGTCTCGACGGATCTGGACATCAGCTCCCGGCCGCCCTCAAACGGCTTGAGCGGCGGCCGGCCCTTGGTATCCACCGCCAGGTCCCAGGGGCGGAGCTTGTCGAGCTTGAGGGCCTTCTTGCGGCGATCATCGAGCCGGCGCATGAAGGGGACGACGACCTTCTCGCAGGCATTATGGAAGGCCAGGCACTCCTCGACGCCGTAGTCGAAGCGGTGCTTGCTCATGAAGGCGTAGCCGACGAAGCTCTCGAAGCCGGCGTTCCTGGCGATTGTGTCGCGCAGGGGGATCATCTTCTCGTAGAGCTCATCGATTGCCTGAGAATCCTTGAGCCGGCGATCGGCGACGGCTCGCCAGGCGGATTCGCGGACCTGGCGATCTGTGGATTCCTGGTACTTGCCCATCTGCGGGAGGGTGCGTTCCTGGCCGTCGAACTCGACGGTCATGGCGCCGATCACCTGGTCGTAGTTCTGGGCCAGCAGGGTGAGCTGGGTGTTGAGGGGGACGTTCTCATCGCGGAAGAGGTCCACCTCGACCGCGGTATCGCGATCGAGGACGATGTAGCGGCCGCCGCTGACCTCGGCAAGGCCGAAGGTGCGGGAGAGCTCGGTCTGGCGCTTGTCGAGCTCGAAGCCGGCGGGGGCGAGCTTGGGCTCGACGGTCTCGACGTAGCTGGTGTAAGCCTGCTGCACCTGCTGGTCGTCGGTGTGGCAGGTCATGCGGATATAGAGGTTGGCGCGGGCCTCGCTGCAGGCGGCATCGAGTTCGCTGCGATCCAGGAGCCATTCCTCGAGGGCGACGATCGAGTCAATGGGGCGTTCGAGCAGGGCCTTGTGAAAGGGTTCGATGTTCTCCCAGCGGCTTGCATCAACATCGGCCGGAACGAATCGGTTCGCCACGATCATGCAGGTAGGCTCCAGATTGGAAGATCCACGGGATGTAAGGGATCGATGGTACGAGTCGGTTGCCCTGGTTTCCCCTTGTGTGATTGCTTGTGAAGTGGTTTTTTTACGGAGCTCGCGGAGCAGGGGCGGGCTGGAAGCACTCGCGGCAGCGGGGCTGGTAGGACTCCGCGCCGCCGATGACGATGCGGCCGGGGGTCTGGACCATGCGTTGGGAGTGGATCGCCGGCCTGCCGCACACCGCGCAGGGGGAGTTGAGCTTGATGACCTGGTCGGCGTCGCAGAGGAGCGAGGGGAATGGCTCGAAGGGTTCGCCGAGGTGGTCGCGCTCGAGGCCGGCGAGCACGACCGATTTGCCGGCGAGAAGGAGGCGGCGGCAGATTGGGGTGAGATCCCTGCCGAAGAAGTGAACCTCATCGATGCCGATGACGGCTGCATCGCGGGCGAGCGGTTCGATCTCGGCGGCGATCGAGACGGCGTGGGCGGGGATGCGCTGGCCGGTGTGGGAGACGATCTCGGCGGCGGCGTACCTGAGGTCGATCGCGGGCTTGATCGCCAGAGCGCCGGGGTGCTGGGCGAGGTGGGCGATCAGCGCGGTGGTTTTGCCGCTGAACATGGGACCGCAGATGGCGAGCAGGGTCGGCATGAGGCAGTCGGCAGTAGGGAACGATATGGTGAGTGGTGATGGATAGGGCGGGGAATCAGATTGAGACTGGTGATCCGCTGCATGCAGCGCTATATGAGTTGGAGGCGGGGCGCGGGGTGGGATGAGCGATGAGGAGGCGGCGCTGCACATCGGGCGCGCGGTGGAGCTTCATAAGGTTCGCTTGCGGACGATCGGGGAAGCGCCGGGGTTGGTGGCGAGCCGGCCGCGGTTGCCATCGGCAATCAGCATCACCGTGGATCCGCCAAGGCGCAGGGATCGCGGGAACGAGGAAGTTGTCAGGTTCAGCGTATTCCTGCTGTTGGCGCTGCTGGCGACCGGGGTGGTGTTCACGGTGTGTGCAGGGGCGATGATGCTGGTGGGGGCGCTGGCGCTGGTATGGATCGCGGCGATCACGCGGCACGTGGTGTGGAGGAGGAGAAAGCGGACGGCAAGCAGCATCAGGGAGCGGTGATGCCTGGGGTGCGGGTATGACGTTTCGGGGATTGGATCTCCGATTCCGGAACGGTGGAGTGGAGAGGTGTGGTTTGGACCGGGGGCATGTCCGGGGTGTGGGAGGAGGTGGCCGGTGGTGCCGGGGCGCGAAGTACAGAATTGAACGCGGAGATTGTCCGTTGGAAGTCAAGAGGTGATGGGTGCGTTCTTGTATGGTTGCTGGTGTTTGAGGACGCCAAAGACGAGGTGGAGGAGCTTGCGTGCGACGGCGCCGTAGCAGGCGGCGGCGTGCTTGCCCTTGGCCTTGAGGCGATCGAAGAGTGATTTGCAGTCGGGGTTGAACCTGGCGGCGACCTTGGCGCAGCTCCAGAGCATGTGGCGGACGAGCTTGCAGCCGTGGGTGGCCATGCGTGAGGGGGCCTCGTGCGCGGAGGGCGCAGAGGGGAGAAGACAACGAATTGGGAGTGGGTTGTGGTTGTTGGCTGGTTAGCGCGATGGTGCGTGTTCGACCGCCGGCTGAAGCCGGCGGCTCTGATCACGCACACAGGAGTGATCAGAGCATGTCGAGGCCGAGGTCGAGGGCGGGGGCGCTGTGGGTGAGGGAGCCGACGCTGATGCGGTCGATGCCGGTGGCGGCGAGCTCTTCGATGGTTTCGAGGGTGATACCGCCGGAGGCTTCGAGCTCGGGCTTGCTTCCCTTGCGGTTGCGGATGGCGACCGCCTGGCGGAGTGCCTGTGGGCCCATGTTGTCGAGGAGGATGATGTCCACGATGCCGGGCTCGAGGGTCATAAGGGCATCGAGCTGGAGGAGAGAGTCGACTTCGACTTCGATGAATGACGGCCGGCCCTGCACCCCCCCACTTTGTTGGCGTGCGGCGAGCGATGCCTGGCGGATGAAGGCGGGGAGCTGCTCGGGGGTGAGGTGGGCGATGTGGTTGTCCTTGATGAGGACGGCATCGAAGAGGCCGAGTCGATGGCAGTATCCACCGCCGCAGCGGACGGCGTATTTCTCGATGATGCGGAGGCCGGGTGTGGTCTTGCGGGTGTCGTAGAGCTTGGCGGTGGTGATACCGGGGATATCGCCGCCCATCGCGGTGAGGAACTGGCGGGTGCGGGTGGCGATCCCGCTCATGCGGGCGAGCAGGTTGAGGAGGGGGCGTTCGGCGGTCAGGATCTGGCGGATGGGGCCGGCGAACTCGCCGAGCGAATCGCCCGGATGGGTGTCGCTGCCATCGTGCTTGGCGGGTGCGAAGCGGCAGTCGGGTGCGAGGATCGCGAGGATGTCGGGGATGGCAGCGAGGCCGGCGATCACACCGGGTGCGCGGGAGCGGAGGTGGGCGCGGCGATCCTTGGTGTCGAAGGGGCAGACGGTGCTGGTGATGTCTCCGCTGAGGGGGCCGAAGAAGCCGCCGAAACCGCCGGGGATCGCCAGATCCTCATCGCGAGCAAGCTCGAGGAGGCGGCGGATGAGGCCGGTGCTTTTGAGCGTTGCGTAGAGCTCGGGGAGGGAGAGGGAGTTGAGATTCAAAAGCTCAAACCTCAGAGCAGCAAAGCTCAAATGGGCACCGGCAAGTCAGAAAGAATGAAGAGACAAAGACGAAGTGGAGAGCGAGGAAGAGGGCGCGGGGGGCGAGAGAGGGAGGCTTGGGACTGGTGGAGGAACCCCTTCCCAACCCCTCCCTCGGGGAGGGGCTTCTTACTTGGCGGCGACTTTGGCGAGGGCGGCTTCCTGTTCGGCGGGGGTGAGCTTGGCCCACTTGCGGACGCAGCCAGCGCAGCAGAAGGCGATGTTCTTGTCTTTCCAGTCGGCGTTGCTGCCGGCGTATGCGGCCTGCGAACCGGTGTCGCGGGCATCTTCATCGGGCATCATTGGACAGGCGGCGTTGATCATGCCCATGGAGGGCTGGGCGCCTTCGACGGCGGGCTTGCAGTTCTCCTCGGAGGAAGCGCAGCCGGGGAGGAGTGTGGCGAGCGAGGCGAGAGCAAAGACCGCGAGCGGGCGGATCGGGCGCATGATTCGGCTCCGTGCAAATGGTGTGAAGGAAATCGGGCTCGGGATCGTTGGATCGCGGGCCCGGTGTGTGTGAAAGAGCGGCCGCTGTGTCAGGATTGCAGGCTTCAGAGCATGCACCCCTACAGGGTGCGGGGCTGCTTGCGGTTTTCCGGGGGTGTCGCTCGAAGACTCGCTCCACCCCCGGCTACTGACGAACAGCCCTTCGGGCCGAAGGGTGCTTCTGACTCCAGCAGCGGGACACATGCAATCAAGATCGGACGTTTTTTACTTTGCGGTCATGGTGGCGACCTTGGCGGCGCGGTCGGCATCGCTCATCTTGGCCCACTCGGACTCGCAGCCCTTGCAGCAGAAGCCGACGGCCTTGTCCTTGTAGGCGACCGTGACATCCTTGGCGACGGGCTTGCCGCTGAAGGGGCAGGTGCTGTTGATGACGCTGGGCGAGGCGGAGGCGGTTGCGCCGTCTGTTTTCTCGTTGCTGCAGCCGGTGAGCATGGAGATGCCAGCGGTGAGCATGGTCGCCGTGATCCAACGAACGCTCTTGCCATTCATGAGAAGCTCCTTGATTAGACGCACATTGATTGGAATCTCAACCCCGGACCAACCCCCCACCCGGAAAACTCCCGCAACAGGGTATCACCAAGACCGGGATCCCGCGCTGGCGGGATCCCGGCGATCAGGTCAGCCTGGGATCGGGCTTACTTGCAGGCACCGCCTCCGCAGCCATGCCCATCGTCGCCTGCCGGATCGGCCACGGCGACAGCGAGAACCACGGGGGCCTGACTGGTGACGGGGGCCTCACATGCCACCGCGGCCTCGCAACAGACCTCACCGCAGCAGCAACCGCCGCAGCAGTCGTGATCGCAGGCCAGTGCGCCGGCGGGCAGCGCGGGAGCGGAGAGGAGGGACATCGCGATGTACGCAGAAACCATGAACATGACAGTCTCCTTGATAAGGAGGTTTGAAACTTGGATTGAGAACTACGTGCTTGAATGGCCCGGGAGCGTGCGCGGAGCGCGGCTGATCGCGAACGACTGGTCGCAACTCTTGCGGCTCGGCGGGAAGTAAGGGAGAGTGCGCGCAGTGAGGGCGCGCCGGCGGGGGTCAGATCACCCAGATGCCGGTCATCGCGCGGGCTGCGGAGCGGACTAGCGGTCTGGCGTGGGGAATTGGATCGCGCACGGGGTGCGTGATCGCCGGGGGGGCGGTGGCGATCGGGTAGGAGGGTGGGAGGCCAAGCTCGAGGGGCTTGGGGTTGGAGCGTTCGGTGGGGGCGGGTGTCGGGGGGATGCTGCGCGTCGGGAGTTCGACGGGACAGCAGCAGAGATCGGAGGAATCAGTTGGGGATTCGTCGGGTGGCGTTGTGGGGTGGCAGGAGTCGGTTGGCAGGGAGGGGGTGGGCGAGCAGGTGTCCACCAACTGCATATCGATGCAGACTTCGGTGGGCGGCTGGCAAGATGCGCAGAGGGAGAGCAGCGGGTGGACGATGGCGAGCAGGAGGATAGCGAGGATGGCTCGCATGGGGCGCTGCGGCTGGAGGAATGGTACGCGGGTGAGGGGTGAGGGGTTCTGGAGTCTGCTCTAGATGCGCAACTGCGAGCGGCCCTTCAGGCTGCGGGGTGGATTGCGGTGTACCGGGGGAGTCGCTCGAAGACTCGCTCCACCCCGTCTATGGAAGGCCAGGCCTTCGGCCTGAAGACCGTCGGCAAAGGGGCACAGCGGTACAGCGGCTTGAAGGCTGGGGGGGAGGACGATCCGGCCTGACGGCGGCAACGTTATCAGTCGTCGGCCTGGATTTCGGCATCGGCGAGGTCGTCAGCGCCCGCTCGGGGGGAGCCGTAGAGCTGGACCTTGAGGAGCTGGGCGTAGCGGCCTGAGAGTTCGATGAGTTCGCGATGGGAGCCCATCTCGACGATGCGGCCCTGTTCCATGACGACGATACGGTCGGCGTGGCGGATGGTGCTGAGGCGGTGGGCGATCACGAAGCAGGTTCGGCCCTTCATGAGTCGGGCGAGCGACTGCTGGATGAGGGCTTCGGATTCGGAGTCGAGATTGCTGGTGGCTTCATCGAGGATGAGGATGACGGGGTCGGCGAGCACCGCGCGGGCGATCGCGAGGCGTTGCTTTTGTCCGCCGGAGAGTCGGATGCCGCGTTCGCCGATGAGGGTGTCGTACTTCTTCTCGAGGTTCTCGATGAACTCGGCGGCGTTGGCGATCCGGGCGGCTTCGCGGATCTGTTCGATGGTGGCGCTTCGCCGGCCGTAGCCGATGTTTTCGGCGACGGTGCCATCGAAGAGGAATACATCCTGCTCGACGATGCCGAGGAGTCGGCGATAGCTCTGGATCTCGAAGTCGGGGAGGGGGGCGTTGTCGAAGAAGATCTGTCCCTGGGTGGGGTCGTAGAAGCGGGCGACGAGGTTGCAGAGGGTGGTTTTGCCGGAGCCGCTGGGGCCGACGAGCGCGATCGTTTCGCCGGGCTCGACATCGAGGTTGATGTCGTGGAGGACGGGGCCGCGGGGGGATTCGGGGGTGGAGGACGTTTTCTGTTCCGGCGTCGCGAGCTTGCCGGGGGCGGGGTAGGTGAAGGCGACATCGCGGAAGGTGATCTGTCCGCGGACGTGGTCTCGTGAGATTTGGACTTGGCCGCGGGCCTGGGCGAACTCGAGGGGTTCTTCGAGCATGTCGAGGACGCGATCAAAGCTGGCGAGGTTTGACTGGACGGTGGCGGCGGTGTTGGTGAGCATCTCCATGGGTGAGAGGAGCATGAGGAGGTAGGTGGTGAACATCATGACATCGCCGATGGTGAGGGTTCCATCGATGACGCGAAAGCCGCCGTAGACCAGGACGGCGACGCTGGAGCCTGGGATGAGGATCGCCCAGACGATCTCGAGGATGCGTGACCACCACCAGACGAGGATCTCCTTGCGGATGGCGAGGTGGTGGACGAAGGTGAAGCGTGAGGATTCGCCGCGATATCGGCCGAAGCCGCGGACGACGCGCATGCCGCCGAAGGCTTCGGTGCTGGCGGCGTCGATGGACTGGCGGGTGATCTTGATGTCGCGGTAGATGGGACGGATCTTGTTGATCCATGTGCGGTGGGTGAGCCAGGTGGCGGGGATGATGGCGATCCCGCCGATGAGCATGCGCCAATCGACGGTGGCGAGCACGATGAGGGTGCCGACGAGCTGGATGATGGCTCGCCAGGGGTTGTAGATGATGGAGAAGAGGAGGTCGGCGGCAGCGCCGGCATCTTCGCGGAGGATGCTGACGACGCCGCCGGTTTTGAAGGAGCCGAGTCGGTTGAGGGGGAGCTGGACGGCGTGCTCGAAGGCTTCGCGGCGCATTTTGGCGGCGATCCGCTTGGTGAGGCGGGTCATCTGCCATCGCCCCCAGGATCCGAGTGCGACATTGATGAGGACGAGGGAGGCCATGGCGGCGGCGAGCAGCCAGAGGAGGTCTTTGCGGTTGGTAGAGGTGAGGGAATCGCCCGCTGCATCGCCGTGGACCAGATCACGGACCCAGGCGGGGAGTGCGGAGGGGCCGGGGTGGTCGGTGATGATGTAGTCGATGGCGATCTTGGTGGAAGCGGGGATCGCCAGGCCTATGAGCGTTGAGAGGGTGAGGGTGGCGAGCGCGAAGGCGACGATGTGGCGATGGCCGCGGAGGTAGTTGAAGAAGGCGCGGAGGAGGGTGAGGAAGGGTCGGCCGCGCTTGGGCTTTTTCTCTTTGTCGCCGGATGGGGATTTTTCGGCCGCTGTGTCGTCGGTTGCGCCGGGGGTTTTCGCTGGCTTGGATGACGACTTGCGTCGGTAATCCTGGTAGCGGGTACGGCTGCTTGGAACGAGAGGCATCCGATCAAATCATAGAAGGCACTGGGCATCGGGCACTGGTGAACGGCGGGATGCAAAGGGCGATCAGCAGCCGCAGGCGGGGCATTGGCTGTGGAATTCGGCGGTGTAGGAGTTGAGGTCGGTGGCGTTGATCTTCTTGTCGCAGTTGATGTCGGCGCGGGGGTCGTTCGCCTGCATGAGTTGCTTGAAGAGGTCGAGGTCAGCGCACTCGATCGTCCCCGAGCCATCGGTATCGATGTGGGCGAACATCCAGGCGTCGATGTAGGCGTGGAAGTCCTCGGTGGTGACGCGATCATCGCAGTTGAGGTCGGCGGTCATCGCGCCCGAGGCCCAGGCGAGCGTGTAGCGGTCGAGGTCCTTGCAGGTGATGACCGAGTCGCAGGAGAACTCGATGATCTCGTGCTGGTGCTGGGCGGTGTAGGAGGCGAAGTCGGATGCATCGATGACGCCATCGCAGTTGAAATCGGCGAGCGGATCCTGGGCGTTGAAGGCGGCGATGTAGGTGTCGAAGTCGTTGCAGTCGGCCTTGCCGTTGTGGTTGAAGTCGAGCCCGCAGCCGGTGAGGAATGCGCAGACGAAGGCATCGAAGTCGTCGGTGTCGACGAAGCCGGATTCATCGAAGTCGGCATCATCGGTGCCTGCCTCGAATGCGTGGACGAAGGCGATGTGGTCCTCGAAATCGACGAAGCCGGAGTTGTCGAAGTCGGCGCGGCAGGTTCCGCAGGCGGCGGATGCGGGGGTGGGGGTGAGGGCCGCGGTGGTGAGGATGAACGCACAGCTGAGCGCGCTGGTGGGGCCACGCATGGGGGTGTTCCTTGATACGGGCTTAATACGTGATGTTTCTCTCTCTCCGCGTGCCGACGGGCCTGGGATGGGCCGCGGATAAGGATACGTGAGGGGAGGGGGTGGGGTTGCTTCATAGGCAGGGCGAACGGGTGACCTGCCCCCCAAATCCTGATCCAGCAACGATGGGAGTCCCGCCGGTCGCCGGTGGCGGCCAGGAGACTCTCGACGATGAAGCGGACCAGACACATACCAGAGCAGTTGTGGGCAAGCTGCGTGAGGCCGACGCGATGCCGGCGGCGGGCGCGGGTGTAGAGCCAGGCGGGGAGAGCGCCGAGGATCGCGAAGAAGAGGATGCTGCCTGCGCAGATAATCGCGGTGGTCTGCGCTTCCCAGCCGATGCCGCGTGAAATGACGACGACGGTGAGAATGACGGCTGCGCCTGCGATCGCCCATTTGGCGGGAGCGTTGGTTGGATCCATCGGTTTCCCCTCCGATCAGGCGGGCGGCAGCGTGAGGGCTCGTTGCCTGCTTGAGGATCGTACGGCATTGCGGGGGCGATGGTTCCGGGTGTGAAGGCGGACGATTCGTGCATCTCTCGGGGGTGCGTGGGGAGCGAGTGCGCGGTTGGGTTGATATGGGCGCGGGGTGAAGTAGGAGGGTGGTGTAGATCACAGGCAGGATGCCTGTGCCACGAGACGGGGTAGGGCAAAAACGAAAAGAGCCCCGTGAGGTTTACCTCACGGGGCTCAAGAGTCGGCGATGACCTACTTTCCCGCGATGCAGTATCATCGGCGGCGAAGGCTTAACTGCTGTGTTCGGGATGGGAACAGGTGTTTCCCTTCGCCTGTGATCACCGACAAAGCTCCGTCGCCCTTGTGGGGGTGACGGAACGAAGTCCGGAAGGACGAACGTGCGGCGAGCCGGCTGGGTGTGCTTTGTAGGATCCCATACCGACCCGCGCTGAATGCGGGGGTTGATGAATCTCTTGCAGTGTGTACTCGGGGATGGGCGGGCATTGGTGTGCCGCACCCATCCGCCACTTTGCTCCGCTGGGCAATGTTTCTGGATGTTACGTTCCACGAGGCTATCCCAAGACACGGAAGTGTCTGAGGGCGCATTCGTGGATGCGTAGGCATCCGAAAAGCAAGGCCCGGCGACTGGTTGGTGTGATCGAATTTGACCGTTAGTACCGCTCAGCTGAGCAGGACATTTCTGTCCTTACACCTGCGGCCTATCAACCTGGTGGTCTACCAGGGGTCTCTCGCTTACGCAAGCAGGCCTCATCTCTGGGGGGGCTTCACGCTTAGATGCTTTCAGCGTTTATCCCTGCCGAACGTAGCTACCCAGCGGTGCATTTAGCAATGCAACTGGATCACCAGAGGTCCGTCCAACTCAATCCTCTCGTACTAGAGTTGATTCCCATCAAGCCTGCAACGCCCACAGCAGATAGGGACCGACCTGGCTCACGCCGGTCTGAACCCAGCTCGCGTACCGCTTTAATCGGCGAACAGCCGAACCCTTGGGGCCGCCTTCAGTCCCAGGAT
>JADLBU010000055.1 GCA_020847535.1 Phycisphaerales bacterium | reverse complement strand
CTCGTCCTCCGTCAGCGTCAAGTTGGCCATCGGTCTGCCCATGCGAACCTCCTTTGTAGAGGAGATTCGCGCCCGGCGACAGACCGGTTGCGCCTTTGTTCAAGTTCTTTTGACTCGGCCCACTAGCCGCGGGCGCTTCCCGCCCGCGTGCCCGATCGACCCCACGGAGCACAGGGCATGAACCGCACAGCGCTCTTCGCAATCAGTTGCATCTCGCTGCTGACGACCTCGATGGTCTTCTCGATCCGCGGAGATATCGAGACCGCCATGAGCGCGGCGTTCCACCTCTCCAAGGAGCAGATGGGCCTGATCTGGGGCCCGTCTTTCTGGGGGTTCACGATCGCCATCTTCGTCTGCGGGATGCTCGTCGACATCCTGGGTATGAAAGTCCTGCACGCGCTCTCCAGCCTCGGCTACATCGCCGGCGTCACCCTCGTTCTGCTCGCCCCGCCCCCGGAGGTCGACAAGGTCGAGAGCATCTTCGCCCACACCGGCACCATCATGCTCTACTCCGGCTTCCTCCTGATGGGCCTTGCGCAGGGCATCGTCGAGGGTGTAATCAATCCCCTGGTCGCCACCATGTACAGCGACAACAAGGTCCACAAGCTCAACGTCCTCCACGCGTGGTGGCCGGGCGGGCTGATCATCGGCGGGCTTGCCGCGTATTTCATGACCCAGGCCGGCATCACCGATTGGAAGCTCAAACTCGGGCTCATTCTCGTTCCGGCAAGCATCTATCTGGTGGGTGTTCTCTCGCAGAAATACCCCAAGACCGAACGCGTGGCATCCGGCGTCTCAACCGGAACGATGGTCGGCCAGGCGTTCCGACCGCTCTTCCTGATCCTGCTGGCATGCATGTGGCTGACGACTGCGACCGAGCTGGGGCCCGACCAGTGGTTCCCCAGCATCATGAAGGACCTCACCAACCTGGATGGCATCCTCTTCCTGGTCTACACAGCCGGGCTGATGTTTGTGCTCCGCTTCTTCGCCGGGCCGATCGCTCACAAGATCTCCCCACCGACGATGCTTGTGGTCTGCTCGATCCTCAGCGCCATCGGCCTCTATTGGCTCGGAAGCCTCCAGAAGGGCACATCCGCCTACATGGCGTTCGCCGCCGCCACCGTGTTTGCGATCGGCAAGACCTTCTACTGGCCCACCATGTTGGGCATCACCAGCGAGCAATACCCCCGCGGCGGCTCGCTGCTCATGAACCTCATGGGCGGCGCCGGCATGCTCGCGATCGCGATCGCCCTGCCCCTGATCGGCTCGGCGTTCGACAAGAAGGGCGCCGGGGCAGCCCTGCAGTACGTCGCGATCCTGCCGGTCATCCTGATCTTCGTCTTCGCAGGGATCGCGGTGTACTTCAAATACAAGGGCGGCTACAAGCCGGTGAAGATCGAAGGCGCTGCAGAGCCCCAAGCTTGATCCTGGCGATCAAGGAACAGTGCGGGGAGCGCCGGCTCCCCGCTTTTCTTCGTGTCAGACCGGAGCCCGACGCCGTCGTTTCATCGCGGATGGAAGATCACCCCATCGCTGATTGAGCTGTGGCGAGCGTTCATCTCGTGCAGCTTCTCTTCCGCTGCGCTCCGCAGGGTCATGAGATCCGTGACCCGGCGATCGATGTCCTTCAGCTCCGCGAACGTCTTGGCGTTCTCCCGGCACCGCTCAACGAGGCTGTTCTCCCGATTGCTCAGCTCGGCCTCAACGGCTTCCAGGCTCGTGATCTTCGCCCTGGTTCGATCGAGATCGGCGCGGAAGATCCGGTCGAGCGTATCCGCACGAGTGGATTCGAGCAGGCCCGACACGCTCGCCACGGAGCGCCCGGTCTCCAGCGACTCAGCCCCTTCCGCCTCCCACGTAGTCGGCGCGGCCGCAAGCTTCAGGGCGATCAGATGCTCGTGGACGTCCCGGACAATTGGATCCATCTCCGCCCGGGCCCAGATCTCCCCATCGTACTGAACACCCTCAGGGTTCTGAAGCTGCTCCTCGGCCGCCTTGGATGCGGCCCTGGCCTGCTCCAGCTCGACCCGCACATCCAGCATGCGATCCCGAACGACCTCGGCCGCCTGCGCGGCATCATCGTTTGCCGGATCGACGCCCGTC
This sequence comes from Phycisphaerales bacterium, assembly GCA_020847535.1. GTDB lineage: Bacteria > Planctomycetota > Phycisphaerae > Phycisphaerales > UBA1924 > JAEUJB01. The sequence continues at coordinate 22,150 of JADLBU010000055.1, read as the reverse complement.
AGGTTCCGGTCGATCATGAGCTTGCGGCGTTTACTCCGCAGCTCATCGATCTCCAGCCTGTAGCTGTCGATGACCGTGAGCTGCGCCTCCCTGGCGCTCGATGTCGCCGCCCGGACCATCCGCATGAGCTGCGCCTGGATCCGCTCCTCGTAGAGCTCGAGCAGCTTCGCGGAGTCCGCCGCCCTGGGCGCGCAAGCCGTGAGCTTGAGCAGGTACGTGCCCGGCTCGGCACGCACATCCAAGGCTCGCTTCAACGATTCTCGCACGCGATGCATGTCATTCCCGCCGTTGTCCGCGAGCCACTCGGGCAGTTCGGACCCCAGCCTCCGGTCCTCGGCGATCCCGTTGAGGACATCGTCCGAGCGGATGATGTCCGCCAAGGTCACCAGCCACCGATCCGTCTCCGGCGCTGCCTGCCAGTCCCCCCCCGCCTGCATCGCGCCCTGGACCATGACCATCGCGCTGGATGTGTGCGTGGTCCACCGGGGAACAAGGAACCACGCCCCGACCGCAATGCCGGCGGCAAGCATCATCGCAACGATCGCGACCGAGGGACGACGGAACATGGATGGGCGAGCAGAAACACTCATTGCTTCTCCTTTGCGGATGTGTGCGCACCGTTCCCCGGATCGCGCTCTGCGATCTGTACCGGAAAGCTCGTGCGTGTATGGTGAGCCGGCGCACCCGAGCCACACGCTCAGATGCCTTGATAGCGGATGTTCGGGCGTGTCCTCCGTGGGCGCTGCCGGACGCCGGATAGAGGGATTACGAGCCGACAAATGCGCCGGTTCGCGAGCGGCTGAGGGAAAACCCGCTCACGCGCACCAACGAAAAGACCTCTCCGACGGTGGAGAGGTCCGAATCTGCGTGAGTGATGATCGGTCGGTCCGTTACGGCCGGGCTGCCGGTTCAACGCTTACTTGATGACCCTGATCTTCACATTCCGGAACCACACCTGGTCCCCGTGGTCCTGGAACGCGATGTGGCCCTTGGGCTGGATCCCGAATCCCTTCCACACGTTGAACTTGCTCGCCGCGACCTGCTTCTTGAAGGCCTCGGTGCCCATGTCGCCATCGACGACCTTCTCCCCGTTCCACCAGTGCTCGACCTTGGTTCCCTTGACGATGACCTTGGCGGTGTTCCATTCGCCGGCGGGCTTGGCCATGTCCTTGCTCGCGGGATAGAAGTCGTACATCGCACCCGCCTTGTTCAGGGGGTTGGCATCCTTGAACTTCGCGTTCTTGTTGTCGAGGATCTGGAACTCAGGGCCCGTCTCGTAGGTGGCGCCGCCCTCATCCACGCAGCGGTAGATGATCCCGCTGTTGCCACCCTCGGAGATCTTCCACTCGCACGAGAACTCGAAGTCTTTGTACTCATCCTTGGTCTCGATGTCCCCACCGCCGCCCTTGGCGTGCATCGTGCCATCCACCACTTCCCATGTCGCCGGCACGGCATCGCTCTTGAAGCCTTTGAAGTGCTCAAGCGACTTGCCATCAAAGAGCAGCACCCAGCCGGCCTTCCGCTCGGCATCGGTGAGCGTGTTGACTGCTGTGTCGGCCTTCGTGCTCGGGGTGGCGGGCTGGACCGCGACAGGCTTGTCGGCCTTCGTGGGGGTGTCCTTGGCGGGCTGGGCGATGACCGCCACCGAGCTGGCCAGCACCACCGCGACACCCGAAATCCACGCGCTATTCCCACGAATTCCGCAGCAGCATTTCACCGGTCACTCCTCGGGCGTTTCGCCCAGTCAAAAAACCTTCCAGAACCCCCGGGGAGCGCCGAGGCACACGCCTCGGCTCGCCCGCAAAACCAAGACACAAGCGTATGCGTAGCAGCCCCACTCCGGAAAACAGACCTCGGAGTTCCGGACCCGGCGGCGTATAGTCCGCGGATTTTCCAGGCCTTTCCTCGCACCCGCGGTGAACAACGATCCACCATCCACACCGGCGCTGTACGACCCCAAACGCTGGTCGGTGTGGATGCTGCTCGCCAACACCCTAGGCGTGGTCCTCATCCAATCCACCCAGAACGCGGTCTTCTTCATCCTCGCCGTGCTCGCCCGCAAGCGCTTCGGCGCTGGGGACTGGCAGACCGTCTTCGTCACCGCCGCCCCCACCGTCCTGTTCGTCACGGGCATCTTCTGGAACGACGTCTTCCGCCGCGTCCGGCTCGGGCGATATCTCTGGATCTTCTGGCTGGTCACCTGCGCACCCCTGTGCCTGGCGCCCTTCATCCAGAACTACTGGCACATGCTGGCGATCCACCTGGTCGTCTGCATCGGGATCGCCGGCTATCACCCAGCCGCCGGTGAACTCCTCAAACACCTCTACCCCGATGTCAGCCGCGGGCGCATCTTCAGCTTGCTGTCGGGCTCCAACATGCTCTTCAACGCCGCGGGCGGATACGCGATCGGCGTCTTCCTCGACAAGAGCCCCGATGCGTTCCGCTGGTACATGCCGCTGGCGGCGATCCTGCAGGGCGTGGGGATCCTCATCTTCTGGCTGCTGGCCCATCGCTCGGGCTTGGTGCGGGATCGCGTGCTGGCGATCCGCGATGCAAGCGCCGGATGGATCGCCAGCGCGATCGCCCCGATCGGGCACATGCGTCAGGTCCTGCGCGAGGATCGCGTCTTCTACCGCTACGAGGCGGCGTACATGACCTACGGCGTCGGGTGGATGATCTGCTTTGCGCTCCTGCCGCTGATCCTGACCAATAAGCTGCACCTGGATTACGAGGCGGTGGCGCGATCGACCCACGTCGCGTACCTGCTCGCCCTGGTCGCAGCGCTCTTCCCGTGCGGACTCATGATGGATCGCCTGGGCGCAGCCCGCACGAGCGGGATCTCGTTCATCGCCCTGATGTTCTACCCCATCGGGCTGATGCTCGCGCGCGATGCCACGGAAATGGCGATTGTCAGCGCGATCTACGGGCTTGCGCACTCGGGCACGCACCTGGGCTGGACCCTGGGACCGGTCTCGCTGGCGCCGACGCCCGCGAAAGTGCCGCAGTACGTGGCGATCCACGCGACCCTGGTCGGCCTGCGCGGGGCGGTCTTCCAGGGTGTGGGGGTCGCGCTCTACACCATGACGAAGAGCTTCATCTGGCCGCTGGTGTTCGCCGCGATCGCATTCGCCTGGGCGGCATGGCAGATGATGGGCCTGAGCAACCAACTCGCCGGCCGCATCCGCGAGACCGCGCCCAAAGCCGTCCCCGCGGGCGAATCCGACCCATCGGCCGAGGATGCCCTGGTCGAGCGGGGCTAGGCCCCCCACTCCGCCGCCTCTTGCCTGTACGAACTCTGTTCAGTATTCTGCTCGTGGCTTGCCCGAGTGGGTGGCGAGTCGCGCGTGAGGAGTCAACGACATGAATCGGATGAAGACGGCGGTGGGTATGAGCGTGCTGGTTGCGGCGTTCGGGCTCGTGGGGGTGGGGGGTGGATGCGCTTCGAGCGGCTCATCGAGCAAGGCCGCGAGCGCTGAGCAGCCGACGGCGGCGATGGCGATGTTTGGCAAGATCAAGGGGCTCGCCGGCACGTGGGAGATGAAGGATCCCGAGGGGGAGACGCAGACCACGGTCTACAAGGTGACGGCCGCGGGTTCGGCGGTCTGCGAACAGATGTTCCCAGGGACGGACCACGAGATGGTGAACATGTACCACCTCGATGGGGATCGCGTGCTGGTGACGCACTACTGCGCGGGAGGGAATCAACCGCGGATGGCGTGCAGCGGTCAGACTTCACCCACGGTCATCACCTTCGAGCCCGAGAGCGTGACGAACCTGAAATCCCCGGGTACCGACCACATGGCCAAGCTCGAGCTCATCATGCCCGATGCCGAGCACCTGACGCAGAAGTGGACATCGATGAAAGATGGCAAGACCACCGAGAGCGTGGAGTTCACGCTGACGCGGCGGAAGTGGTGATTGGGGTTGTGGCGAGCGCGTCTGTGCGCACAACGTGTCGATCACAGGAAACCGACGGAGAGCCTCGCCGGGCGGTCGTTGGCTGGATGGGCCCTATTGTCCAGATTGCGTGTGGAACCGCTCCTGTGCGGTCGTGGTGCAAGTCGCTGTTGGTGCGCACAAATCGTGTAGATCCGATCAGCCCGAAGTTGGCGTTGTGGTAGGTAGATCCGAACACGGTCACGGCGCGATCAGGGTTCCTTAATCCACCGAGGCCACCGTCGGCTACGGTTGCAGCGCACCGGCGGCGATGCCATTCGTGCTCGTGCCCGGTGACGCGGAGGATCGAGCGATGCGGCAGACACTTGGTAGCACACGGACCACGCATCTCCGGGCATCGGCGGCGTTCGCCGGTACGGTCCTGGGGATGTCGCTCATCGGCGCGGGGATGCTGGGCGGCTGCAGCACCAATCCGGCGACCGGGCGCAGCCAGCTTGCGTTCTACGGGCGCGACTGGGATATCGATGTCGGCGAGCAGGCAGCGCCGGGGATGGTGCAGGAGTTCGGCGGCGAGGTCAAGAGCGCTGACCTGCGCGCCTACGTCACCGACATCGGCACGCGGCTGGCCCGGCACACCGAGGCTGACAACCCCTCGCTGCCGTGGTCGTTCACCCTGCTGGATTCGGATGTCATCAACGCCTTCGCGCTTCCGGGGGGCAAAGTCTTCTTCTCGCGCGGGCTTGCCGAGAAGATGACCAACGAGGCCCAGATGGCCGGTGTGCTCGGGCACGAGGTCGGGCATGTGACGGCTCGCCACACGGCCGAGCGCATCAGCAAGGCGGCCGTGGTGCAAGGTCTGGTCCAGGCCGCGGGGGTGGCGGCCTCGAGTTACGGCGGCGGGGTCGAGCAAGCGCTGCCGGCGGTGCAGGTCGGCGGGGAACTCATCACGCTGAAGTTCAGCCGGGACCAGGAGTCCGAGGCCGACTCGCTGGGGATGCGTTACATGGTCAAGGAGAAGTACAACCCGGCGGCGATGGTGCAGGTGATGGAGATCCTCAAGGCGGCGTCGGGCGAGGCGGGCAACGAGTGGACGGCGACCCACCCGCTGCCGGAGACACGGATCCAGCGGATCCAGACCGAGATCCAGACGACGTACTCCTACACGCAGAACAACGCGGAGTTCAAGCTCGACGAGTCGAGGTTCAAGAGCGCGTTCCTGGCGAAGCTGGCGCAGCTCCCGCCGGCGCCGGATGCGGGCGCTCGCGGAACGGGTCGTTGGCTCGCGATCAATCTCGATGAGCCGGCGACGTGGTGTGAGCATTGCCGGAACGACAAAGGCAATTCTCACCGCTGAGACGCAGAGAGCGCAGAGGGGAAGAGACGAAGAGACACTACACCCATTGGGGTTTTCTCAGTGTCCTCTGCGTCTCTGCGGTGAAGTTGTCTTCAGGTCACCGCTCGATCGGCGCACCGATCAGGTTGCCGTATTCGGTCCAGCTTCCATCGTAATTGCGGACATCCTTGAGCCCCAGGAGGTACTTGAGGACGAACCAGGTGTGGCTGGATCGTTCACCGATGCGGCAGTAGGCGATCGTGGGCTTGGTTTCGACAACGCCGGCGCGGCTGAAGTAGATCTCCCGGAGTTCATCGGGAGACTTGAACTCCCCGTTCTCCTTGACGGCGGTGGACCACGGCACGCTTTTGGCGCCGGGGATGTGACCGGCCCGCTGGGCGGTCTCGTTCATGCCTGGCGGGGCGATGATCTTGCCGCTGAACTCATCGGGGCTGCGGACATCGACGAGGTTGGCGGACCTGCCGTGGACCGCGGCAAGCACCTCTGGGAGCTTGGCACGGAGTGACTCATCGACGCCGGAGACCTTGTAGGTGGAGGTGGTCACGGCGGGCTTGTCGGTGACCAGCGGGCGTGATTCCTCGGCGAGCCACTTGGCGCGGCCGCCGTTCAGAATCTTGATGTTCTGGTGGCCATAGACCTTCAGGAGCCAGAAGGCGTAGGCGGCGAACCAGTTGCTGTGGTCCCCGTAGAGGATGATCGTGTCCGTGCTCTTGACCCCGCGATCCGAGAGGAGGTGCTCGATGGTCTCCTTCGATGCGATATCGCGGCGGAGCTGGTCCTGAAGCTCGGTGTTCCAGTTGAGGTTGACTGCGCCGGGGATGTGACCGGCCTCGTAAAGCTTGGGATCGACGCTGATCTCGACGATGCGCTGGCCGGGGTTGTTCAGGTTCGCGGCGAGCCAGTCGGTGGAGACCAGGACATCGGGGTTGGCGTACTGGGACATGGTGCTCTCCTCAGACGACATCGATTCTGGATTGATGGCCCGCCAAGCTCCGCGGTGGGCGCGAAGGAAGTCTAGGTCATTCGATCGCGAGGTCCGGAATGTGGCGGGCGAGCGTGGAGGCGTACTTGAAGACCGAATCCGCGAAGATTGCGACCCCGCAGGGGATGGGTTCCCGGGCGGCGAACCGGCGAGCGCCCTCGAAGACCAGGCCGGAGCTGGGGCCGGCGAGCATGCCTTCGGTGCGGCAGAGCTCAATGGCGGTGGAGTAGGCCAGCTCGTAGTCGATCTCGATGATCTCATCGATGAGGGCGGGGTCGAAGAGCTTGCTGGCGCCAAGCTCGGACGTGTTACGCAGGCCGGGGACATCGTGGCCGGGGCTGGGTTGGACGGCGAGCACCTTGATCGCCGGGTTCTTCTCCTTGAGGAACTTGGAGAGTCCGCTCGCGGTGCCGCAGGTGCCGAGGGAGACGAAGACGTGTGAGACGTTGCCCTGGGTCTGTCGCCAGATCTCGGGGCCGGTGGTACGGATGTGGGCCTGGGCGTTGGCCTGGTTCTCATACTGGTTGGGCATCGCGTACTTGTGGGAGGAGGCGCGGGCGTAGGTCTTGGCGAGCGCGATGGTGCCTTCATCCTGGCCGGGGAGGGGGCAGAGGGCATCGGGGACGACATCGACCTCTGCGCCGGCGATCCTGAGGAGGACTTTCTTGTCGCGTGGAACCTTGGCGGGGACGATCGCCCGCATGGGGTATCCGCGAGCCGCGGCGATCGCGGCGAGCGAGAGGCCGGTGTTGCCGCTGGTGGGCTCAACGAGGCCTCGGGTGTGTGTCTGCCCGTCCGCGGCGGTGTGGGAGCCGAGTTTGCCGGCGGCTTCGAGCTGGCGGATCATCTCCCAGGCCGTGCGGTCCTTGACGGATCCGAAGGGGTTGAGCCATTCGAGCTTGGCAAAGATTACGGAGCCGAGCGGCGCAAGCCGCCGAATGCGGACCATTGGGGATGGGTTTTCCTCTGATGGGAGCAATTCGAGGATGTCGTCGTAGGTGCGGGTTGCGTGGTTCATGGGGAAGCGTAAATGGGGCAACGGGGCAAAGGGGGCAAATGCGGCAAACTTCGTGCGGAGGTAGGTGCGTTGAATCGAGACAGGTGCAGCGATTGTTCGAATGAGCCCTCTTTCGATCTACCGCTGTCCTTCGCCCCAACGTTTGCCGCACTTGCCCCATTTGCCGCTTTGCCCAATTTTGGACTCCCCTGAAATGTCGGCCCGGTTCCCGGTCCGAGTCGATGGAGGTTGAGGATCCGGAGCGTCGCCATGCAGGTGCCATCGGTCGGGAAAGTGCTGAACGTGATCGCCCTGGCGGGCCTGGCGGGGCTGGGCGGGGTTTTTGGGTATCGGTTCTTCCGGGCTGAGCTGGCGGCGGGGGTGTATCGCCAGCGGCTGGAGGCGGTCGCGGCGGATTACAAGAAGCTGGCGAGCACGTACAACGAAGCGGTGCGGCGAACGGCGGTCACGGAGCTGGTCGTCAAGGATGGCAAGCTCTCGGTGCGGATCCGCGGGCTGGATGGGGTCTTACAGGAGATCCCGACGACGTACGACCCCAAAGGTGAGATCTACATCGACTACGTGGTGGTCGAGAACCGTCTGTGGATCCGGCGGGTGTTTGATTCGAAGACTGCGCCCGGCGATGGGATGGTGATCGATCCGCGATTCATTGATGTGACGTGGGATTCGGCGGATGCCCGGTACGGCAAGGCGGTGTACCGGACGCTGAGCGAGGGGCGATGGGTGGTGACGGTGACGGGGGATGGTTCGCTGGGGCTGTCGAAGGTCGATCCGGCGGAGGCGGTGGTGATGAATGCTGCGCCGATGGTGAAGGACTATGAGCAGGTGGTGGAGAGCGCGCGGAAAGAAGCGGATGCGGTGGGGGTGAAGGATGTGTGGGAGTGGCTGACGGGGCCGAAAGAGAAGCCGGCGCAGTAGGTAATCCGTTTCACCACGGAGGACACGGAGAGCCACGGAGTTCAGACTAGAGCCTATCCCTAAACCCGGGTTTTGCGTTCGATTTCCAAGCAGTTCACGAGGTTTAGGGATAGCCTCTAGAGAGTTCATGCTTCGTGGCTCTCCGTGTCCTCCGTAGTGCAATGCCTTTCGTTACTTCAAGCCCACACCCATCTGCTCCATCAACAGCGGCATCCACATCCCCCCCACCACGGTTCGCGTGTGCATGCCCTTGGTGATGCCATCGGTGGTTTCGTACCAGTCGCTGAGCGGGACGCGTGAGGGGGTTTCGCTGACCCAGGTGTAGACGGGGTTCATAATTGTCTCGAAGTCGGCGCGGCGACCGGTGAGACAGGCAGACCAGACGGTCCAGTCGAGCTTGGTGTAGGTCTTGCGGCTGTCGAGGGGGAGGCCGTATCTCTGCATCTTCGAGTGGTAGAGCTTCATCTCGCGATCGAAGACTTCCTGCTCGAAGAGGTTGAGACCCAGAACGCGATCCCAGATGAGGTTGTACTTCTGGCTCCAGGTGCCGGGGTTGCCGAAGGCGAGGACTGTGGCTTTGTCATCGGTGGGACCATCCTTGGAGAGCTCAAGCCAGCGCTTGGCGAAGTAGCGGGCGATCGAATCCCAGCGCCTGGCTTTGTCGTGCTCGCCCATCGTCGTGAGGAGCTGGGCGTAGGCGCCGAGGGCGACCACGGTCTTGGCGGAGAGGTTGGCGTTGCGGGCGAGGTGGCCTGCGAAGTCATCGGTGCAGAGCTGATGGGCGGGGTCAATGCCGTGCTCCTGGAGGTAGGCGGCCCATTTTTCGAGGATGGGGAGGTAGGGCTTGGAGAAGTCGGCGTTGTGTTCGACCTTGGCGAGCGCGGCGAGCATGATGAGCATGTTGCCGGACTCTTCGACGGGCATCTGGTTTTCTTCGGTCTTCTCGCCGCCGCCGTAGACCTGGCCGTTGGCCTTGGGATAGGTGCCCAGGTCGTGAGGAGCGAAGGGGAACTTCCATCGCGGGCTCGCGGCGTACATCAGCAAGGGGCGGAGCTGGGCCTTGAGCATCTCGGGGCTGTGGTAGAGGAAGAAGGGGCAGGCGGGGTAGATGACATCGACGGTGGCGATGCAGCCGTTGGAGGTGTTCTCCTTGGAGAACATGAGGGGTGTGCCATCTTCGGCGGCGACGATTCTGTGGCCGGCGAGCACTTGGCGATAGGCGAGGGTGACGAGCTGGCGGAATTGATCGCCGCCGACACGGGTGGACGTGGCCATGAAGGGCGGGAAGGAGCCATCGGAGACGATCGGCTGATCGGGTCCGGCGAGCATCTTCGCGATCACCAGGCCGACGTTGGCGCCATCCAGATTCCAGAAGGGGCGAAGCTTCTGGCCGAAGAGCTCGATCGAGAACTCATCGTCATAGACAAGATGAAGCTGCCCGCCGGCCTTTTTTGCGGCTGGGGCATCGAACGAGGCTGAAAGAACGGGATAGTCATCACTTGCCGCGCGGGGCATGCGAGCATCGTCGCTGGAGAGGACCTTGCCGGTTTTTGCAAAGTGCTCCCGTGAGGTGGTGTGGGCGGCGATCGCTAGTTGGCGACCAGCGCCATCGGCGACCATGAGAAGACGACCCCAGTCGATGCGGCGGTTGTCGCCGGCAGCGGCAAGCACGGGTTGATCCACGGTGCCCATGCTGATCGCTGGGACTCCGGCGAACTCGTGGCGGGACCAATGGATCTTCTGGGCGGGATCATGCACGACCCATTCGCCGGAGACATCGAGGTAGATCTGGATGTCGTGCTCCAGATCATCCCGGCAGGCGGCGAACACCTTGATTGAGGATGCGGATACGGATGCGAGCACCAGCTCTTGCGATGGCAAAACGCGACCTTCGGAAGTGCCGATGACATCATCGCTGAGTGAGGATGAGAAGACCACCGTTAGATCGACGGGACCAGCCCGGAACTGGTAGGTGGTCTCCGTCGGGGAGGAGATGTCGGCGACCCGTTGCTCGGCGGCGGGGATGTCGGCGGGAGCACTGCCGCACCAGCGGTAGGTCTTGCCATCAACGCGGATGAGGCCGCACATGCCCATGGTGGCGCCGGTCCAGTGGCGGGGCCAGGAGTCGGTGAGCTTGTCGGTCATCGACCAGACGCTGAAGTATGGATCGCAGGTGACCAGGGGGTAGGCGGGTGGACGCATGCGCGAAGGACCCTCGGGGGGCTCGGCGAGCGATGGGGTGGGGATGGTGCCGGCTACGAGGAGCGAGATAGCGCAGAGCGATCGCAAGTAACGCATAGCGCGAGGATAGCGGGCCGCACGCAATCACGGCCGGCATGGCGGTATCGGCACGGGTTGCCCGGCGTTGCATGAATTTCAGGGCAGTATTCGAGGGCTCGCGGGATGAGCATGGGAAAGCCCCGGTATAGGTGTGTTTACTCGTTCCTGGCGGGCGGCGGTGCAATATGCGTTGAAGAGAACGTCGGTATCTCATTCCAACGAGAGCGATGTTGTTTTGACACTTGAACCTCACGCGGCGTAGCGGACGGGGTCGGCGCGGAGGTGGCTTCGGACGATCGGCGGTTGGCGTTGGGTGCTGCGGAGGTAGGCGCGCACGTCCGCCATCATCTCTCGACGGTCGCGCGGGCGGGATTCCGTGCACCAGAGCACGTGACAATGAACACAAAGCCGCGAGTTCAGGCTCGCGGCATATCTTATTGCTTCGAGGAACGTGTGCAAGTCAGCGTGGTGCCGCAAAGAACCGCTACCGAGTCAGTGGGACTGTTTCGACGACACCCGAGCTTGCGTTCGGGGCTCTCTTGATCAGTCATCGATCATCGAACTCATCGCCGCGGAAGAGGGAGCCGAGGTAGACGTGGCGGACGCGTTCATCGTTGATGAGTTCGCGGGGGGTGCCCTCGGCGAATTGGCGGCCGGAGTCGATGATGTAGGCGCGATCGCAGACGCGGAGGGTCTGCTGGACGTTGTGGTCGGTGATGAGGAAGGCGATCCCGCGGGCCGAGAGGGTGCGGATCTCCTTCTGGAGGTCCTCGACGGCGATCGGATCGACACCGCTGAAGGGCTCATCGAGCAGGATGAGCTTGGGGTTGGTGACCAGGGCGCGGGCGATCTCGAGCTTTCGGCGTTCACCACCGGAGCAGGTGCGGGCCAGGTGCTTGGCCTTGTGCGTGAGGCCGAACTGGGCGAGCAGGTCGTGGGCTCGCTGGCGGCGCTCGGCAGATGGGACGCCGACGGTTTCGAGGATCGCCAGCAGGTTCTGCTCGCAGGTCATGCGCTGGAAGACGCTGGGTTCCTGGCTGAGGTATCCCATGCCCTTGCGGGCGCGGCGATACATGGGGAGGAGGGTGACATCGTTGCCGTCGAAGAGAACCTTGCCTGTGAAGTCCGGGTCGGGATCGATCATCCCGATGGTCATGCGGAAGCTGGTGGTCTTGCCGGCCCCGTTGCGGCCCAGGAGGCCGACGATCTGGCTGGCGCCGACGTGGAAGGAGACCGAGTCGACGACGACGCGGCCGGAGTAGCTCTTGCGCAGGTTGTGGGCTTCCAGAAGTGGCACGTGGGCCAGAGTCTACGCGCGTGGATCGGCCCGCGCGGTTTCGCCGACGACGATGAGCGGTTTCAGGGAGTGTCCTTGGTCAGGTCGCTGGGATAGGGGCGGACTTGGATCGGCGCTTGCCGACGGCGACTCCGATGACCATGGATGGTCCCTTGCCGGCGATGTTCTGGCCCTTGGTCTTGGCATCGGCATCCGGGCTGGCCTCGCGCGCCTTGGCGAGCTGGACGGCCTCGGCGGCGGGCATGCCGGCGATCACCATCTCGACGATCTCGGCCCAGGACTTCTCGTTGACCTCCTGGCGCGCGGAGACCACGACCTCGACGGTCTCCTGATCGACACCGCCCCAGGCGTGCCACTCGGAGAGCTTGATCGCCGGATCCTGGGAAGATTCCTCGTCCTTGCGGACGGCATCGAGGAGTTCCTGGTTGGGCGGGCGGATCGCCAGCATCGCGGTGGCCTTGTCGGCGTCGATGGTGCCTTCGGCGACGAATGCGGCGATCTCGCGGCGGGTCTGCTCGAATGCCTCGGCGGTGCGCGTGCTGGCCTTTGCGGCGGAGTGGCGCTCCGTCGCGGCAAGCACGCGATCGATGATGACATAGACGAAGATCGCCGCTCCGACGACGATCGCGGCGAACTTCATGAAGTGGTTCTGGATCAGATCAAGCAGCTCAGCGCCCATGATCGACCTCCCGCCCGCGATTAGGAGCGAGCGTGGCACCCCGGCGATTGTACGGGCAGAGTCAAGCCCCCAAGGCGTACCCCGCGCGGGTCGCCACTGGACGATTGGGAAAGGGTTGGTTGGGCTTTCAGTCGCCCCCCATTACAGTCCGATATCATCGACAACCTGACAGGCATCGAAAGGAGTCGGTATGCCGGGATCCCTGCAAATGGGCATGGTGGGGCTTGGGAAGATGGGCGGCAACATGGCCGAGCGGCTCCAGCGCGGGGGGCATCGGATCGTGGCCTTTGATCCGCAGGCCGAAGCGCTCCAGCGGATTACATCCCGGGGCGGGGTGGCGGCCTCGTCGCTGGAGGACCTGGCCAGGAAGCTGGATGCCCCGCGAGCGGTGTGGCTGATGATCCCGGCGGGCAAGCCGGTGGATGAGGCGATCGCCAAGCTGGCGCCGATGCTGTCGCCGGGTGACACCATCATCGATGGGGGAAACTCGAACTACCGGGACACGATCCGGCGCGGGAAGGAACTCGCGGTCCGGGGGATCAGCTATATCGATTCGGGGACCAGCGGCGGAGTGTGGGGCTTGGAAAACGGGTACAGCCTGATGATCGGCGGGCCGGATCAGGCGGTGAATCGGCTGAAGCCGATCTTCGAGACGCTGGCGCCGGCGTCGGACAAGGGATGGGGGCATGTCGGACCGTCGGGTGCGGGGCACTTCACGAAGATGGTCCACAACGGGATCGAGTACGGCATGATGCAGGCGTTCGCCGAGGGCTTTGCGATCATGGCCAAGAAGGAAGAACTCAAGCTCGACTGCCGGCAGATCGCCGAGATCTGGCGACACGGGAGCGTGGTGCGGTCGTGGCTTTTGGATCTGGCCGCGCGGGCGCTGGCGGAGAACCCGAAGCTTGATGGGATCAAGCCGTGGGTTTCGGATTCGGGTGAAGGGCGATGGACGGTGCAGGAGGCGATCGACCTGGATGTTTCCGCGCCGGTGATCACGCAGTCGCTGTTCGAGCGGTTCCGGTCCCGGGATTCGAACTCGTATGCGGATCGGATGCTGGCGGTGTTGCGGGAGCAGTTCGGGGGGCATGGCGTGAAGCGGGGTGGGTAAAGGCAAGACTCACCACAGAGGCACAGAGAGCACGGAGAAGACGAAGAGACGGAAAGACAAAGAGACGAAGTGGTGAAGGCGAAGGCAACGAATGAACCGTGGATATCCGGATCGACATCTGATCGTGATCTTCGGGGCGACCGGGGATCTGGCGCATCGCAAGCTCATTCCGGCGCTGTATGAATTGGAGCGGCACTCGCAGGCCAAGGGACGGGCGACCATCATGGGGGTGGCGCGCGCGGGGATCAGCGATCAGGAATATCGCCAGCAGGTAATCGATGCGATGAAGGCGGCCGGTGAGACGGGGCCCGAGGTCACCGACTGGGCGCACCGGGCGATCTTCTTCCAAACGCTGGGGGATCAGGGCAGCGCGGCGTACCAGGCACTGCGGGCGCGGATCGAGGAGCTTGAGCAGTCGGTCGGTTCCCCGGGGAATCGGATGTTCTACCTGGCGCTGCCGCTGCCGGCGTTCCCGCCGACGGTCGAGGCCCTGGGGGCGGCCGGATTGAACAAGAGCCCGGGATGGACGCGGATCGTCGTGGAGAAGCCGTTCGGGCGCGATCTGGATTCGGCCAAGAGCCTCAACGCACTGCTGCACAGGTTCTATTCGGAGGATGATGTCTTCCGGCTGGATCACTACCTCGGCAAGGAGACGGTGCAGAACCTGATCGCGTTCCGGTTCGGCAACGCGTTGTGGGAGCCGATCTGGAACCGAGACCGGATCAAGGCGGTCGAGATCACGGCCGCGGAGGAGCTGGGTGTCGAATCGCGGGGGGCGTTCTATGAGCAGGCCGGCGCGGTTCGCGACATCATCCAGAACCACCTGTTGCAGGTGCTGGGGCTGGTGGCGATGGATGCACCGGCGGGGATCGACGGCTCGAGCGTGAGCAACGAGAAGCTCAAGGTGCTCAAGTCGATCGCGCCGATCCGAGAGCAGGATTTCGTGCTGGGGCAGTACGCGGCGGGCGAGGCCAACGGCAAGTCGATACTCGGGTATCGGCAGGAGACGGGTGTAAAGCCGGACTCGAGGACGGAGACGTTCGCGGCGGTGCGGCTGGCGATCAACTCGTGGAGGTGGGAGGGTGTGCCGTTCTACCTGCGGACGGGCAAGCGAATGGCGAAGAAGACGACCAAGATCGTCGTGACGTTCCACTGCCCGCCGGCGGCGGTCTTCAACCCGTACATCGTGTGCGGGAACGAGAGCAACCGGCTGACGATCACGCTGCAGCCCAACGAGGGGTTCAACCTGGCGTTCCAGGTGAAGATCCCCGGTGAGGGGATGCGGCTGCACACGCAGGAGATGCGGTTCCGGTACGCGGACGAGTTCGGCAAGCTACCGGAGGCGTACCAGACGCTGCTGCTGGATGTGATGCGCGGTGACCACACGCTGTTCGTGCGGAACGATGAGGTGGAGGCGGCGTGGCAGGTGTGCGAGCCGCTGATCAACGGGAAGAGCGAGGTCTACGTGTATCCGGCGGGATCGTGGGGGCCATCGCGGACCGATGCGATCGCCGAGGGCGGGCAGCATTCGTGGGTGAATCAGTAGATGAGCCGGTTGATGAGCCAATCGGGGGCCAACTTTGTCGTGACCGTGTGCGGAGATGCGGCGGAGGTGGCGCGCGACGCGGCGAGCCGGATCACGCAGACGACACGGACAAGGGATGACCGTTGCGGCCGATTCACGCTCGTGCTCGCGGGTGGCAGCACACCCAAGGCGGTGTACAGGCTGCTGGCCGATGAAGCGGTTGGGAAGATTCCCTGGGAGCACGCCCACCTTCTCTTCGGAGATGAGCGGTGCGTCGGGCCTGAGCATGCGGACAGCAATTACCGGATGGCGCGGGAGACGCTGTTGGATTGCGTGCCGGTTCCGGCGAGTCAGATACATCGAATCCGCGGGGAGGATGGGCCGGCGGCCGCGGCGAGCGCGTACAACCGCGTGGTGAGTGAAGTACTCGACGCAAGCGAAGATCGCGTGCTGGATGTCGTGCTGCTGGGGGTGGGGGCTGACGGGCACACTGCATCGTTATTCCCTGGGCGGGATTTCTCGGCGGATGCGGGGTTGATGGCCGCGCCGGCGATCGCGCCGCCGGCATCGCCGGTCAAGGATCGCGTGACGTTGACGCTTGATTGCCTGGGGCGGGCGCAGCGCGTCATGTTCCTGGTGACGGGGGCGGACAAGCGCGAGATGCTGGCGCGGGTGCTCGCGGCGGCGGAGCGGGGCGGGGATCCAGCGCTACCCGCATCGATGGTGCGGTGTGAGCGCGGGGTGGAATGGATCGTGGATATGGCGGCGACGGATCGGTGATCAGCGAGCGGCGAGTGGCGAGTGGCGAGTGGCGAGTGGCGTGGACATTTCGTGCTGAGGCCTTCCGGTGGTGTCGTCGCAGAGCCTCCTCCACCACCGGCTGTCAACGTCCAGGCCTACGGCATGAAGCCATGCAGGGCGTCAACCCTCAAATTCGGTGTTGAGCAGATGAGTGGGGAGATAGGCGTTCAGTCGTGGATAAGGGATGTCGTCAGCGCCGGCAGGTGCTGGAGCTGGCCATCGTCCATGCGGAGGTGGACGCCCAGCGAGGGGCTGATCGCGGCGATCGATCCGGTGTAGCGGGTGGAGTTGTGCTCGAAGGTGCGGCGAGCGCCCATGAGCGTTTCGCGTTCCATCCATTGGCGTTCGAGCTCGTCATCGGGGGAGGCGAGGGCCCGATCGAACTCGGGGATGAGGCGGAGGGCGACTTCGAGGCGGCCGACGACGGAGCCGAGCTGACCGAGGGAGACAGCGCGGTGACGCAGCTCATCGGGCCAGTCGGTTTCGCGCTGGCTGATGTTGATTCCGATGCCGACGAAGGCCAGCCCGCGGGCCTGCTCGATGAGGACGCCGCCAACCTTGCGGCCGCGCTGGTCGGGGGTGCGTTCGACGACATCGTTGGGCCAGCGGAGGCCGAGGGTGGCGGCAGCGCCCGCGAGCATCCCGGCGGCGGCAGCGCAGGCGGCGAGCCCGGCGACGATCGCGAGCCGGCCGGTCTGATTCTGGGTGCAGTCGATGGTGAAGGTGAGGGCGAGGCCGAACTGGGATGTGTCTGCCCAGCCGCGGCCAAGCCGTCCGCGGCCGGAGGTCTGCCGTCCGGCGATCACCATGAGGCCGGGCTTGCCGCCGCACATCTGGCGGGCGACATCCTGGGTGGAGGAGGTTTCGCGGACGACCATCACGCGATCGGTGCAGCGGATGCGCTCGCTCGCGAGGAGCGATTCGACATCCTTTGCCCATGTCTCGATTTCTTCGCGCTTCATCGAATAAACGACTGATGCATAGGTACTACACATAGATCGCGATCAGGCGGGAAGAGCCGTAATCGGGATCCCTTGCCCAACCGGCATTATAAGGTGAAGATCAGCGCTCGACACGGCTGACAATTGTCCCGCCGACGATCACGGCGGTGCAGTGTGTCGTGTACTCGAATGGATCCCCTGAAAACAGGGCAAGATCCGCATCTTTTCCGGTTTGGATGGAGCCGACGCGCTGGTCGATGCCGAGGATGCGGGCGGCCTCGATTGTGACAGCGCCCAACGCCTGGTCGAAGGTCAGGCCGTTGCTTGCGGCGATCGCCGCTTCAAAGAGAACAACCCTGGTCTTGGGGACATAGCTCTCATAGCCCGACTCGATAGCAAAGCGGATCCCGGCCTTCACGAGCACTGCGGCGGTCTCGAAACTCTGGTTCTCAGAGTCCCCCACCGCCCGCTGCATGGAGGGGTGGAGGATGACATCGACACCGGCTTCCTTTATCTGCGGGGCGAGCAGGTAGGCCTCGGCGGCGGATTCGAGGATGAGCCGGAAGCCGAACTCCTGCTTGAGGCGGAGGGCGCTCTCGATGTCCTGGGCACGGTTGGCGTGGACGAGGAGCGGAACCTTGCCCTCGAGGACATCGGCGAGCATTTCGAGGTGAAGGTTGCGGTCGGGGGGTGTGGGGGGAGTTGGAGATTTTTCGGTGGGTTTATCGGTTGAGTCGGCGGGGGCGGGCGCGGGGTCGTCCTTCTTCTTGGCAGCGCGAGTCTTCTTTTCGATGTAGTCGCGTGCCTTCAGGAGCTCTTCGCGGAGCATCGCGACCTGCTTGCCGCGCGTGCCCGGCGCCTTGCCGCCCTGCTCGTTGGCGGATGGGCCCAATGTTGCCGAGACCATCGCAGGCGACTTCACGAGCGCCTCTTCGACGGTGTTGCCCGTGGTCTTCACGATGATCGTCTGGCCGGTGATGAGGCTGCCGGGGGCGTGGCCGGTGTTGACGGTGGTCGTGCCGAACTCGCGGACCCACTGGATGAGCTTCTCCTGTGGGTTGTACGCATCGATGGCGCGCAGCTCGGGCTGGATGGGGGCGGAAGGGTCGATCTGGTCGGAATCGTGGCGGGAGTTGAAGATGCCGGTGAGTCCGACGGTGCCGCGAGCATCGATGAGGCCGGGGGTGAGCACCTCGGCGGTGAGGGTTTCGTAGCCGGCGGGGATCTGGGTGCTCGCGGCGGGGCCGACGGCGGCGATCCTGCCATCGGTAATGACGACGATGCCGTCGGTGATCGCGGGGCCGGCCATGGTGTGGATGGTCTTGGCTTTGATGGCGACTTGGGCTTGGGCGGTGGTTGCTATCGCGCAAGCCAAGAAGAGAGTGAACGCGGAGGTCACAGAGAAGGGGACGCGGAGACGCGGAGGCGCGGGGAGGGGAGAGGAGGCGAGTTTCTGCGTTTGGATCTTGCTGTTCATTTGAGGTGTTCTCTGCATCTACCACCCTGAGACTTGCGTGCTTCGCGTTTTGGTTCGATCACTGGCCCGCGCCGCCGAAGCAGCAGAAGTAGGGAGATTGGTCCCGGCCGGCGCTGTAGCCGCCGACCTGGTGGAGGTGGTCGCTGGGATCGGCGCGGTTGAAGACCATCCGGCCCTCGACCCAGGTCTGTTCGACCTTGGTGTAGACGCTCAGCGGATCGCCGGAGAGGATGATGAAGTCGGCATCCTTGCCCGTTTGAAGAGAGCCGATACGGTCCTGGAGGTCGAGGAGTTCAGCGCCCGAGAGCGTGAGGGCGCGCAGGGCCAAGTCACGTGAGAGACCGCCGCGGACGCCGAGTGCGGCCATGCGGAGGAAGAGCCGGGAGTCGGTGATCCAGTCGTCGGTGTGATAGGCAAATCGGGCGCCGGCCTTGGCGAGCGATGCGCCGGTGATGAAGCTGACCTCGGCGGCCTCGAGCTTGCCGCCGGGAGAATCGACGAGGATGATGCTCGAACCCAGGACACCGCCCTCTTTCTCGGCGGCGGCGATCTGATCGGCGACCTTCCATGCCTCGCTGACGTGGTGGAGGACGACGCGGAAGCCGAATTCATCACGGAGGCGCAGCACGGTCATAATGTCATCGGCGCGATGGGTGTGGTGGTGAACGATCTTGCGTCCTTCCATGGCATCGATGAGGGCTTCAAGGCCCAGGTCCCGGGCGGGAAGCTTGGTCTCATCGAGCTTGCCATCAGCGCCGGTCGCGGACTTGATCTTGGCGTTGTATTCCTGGGCCTTGATGAACTGCTCCCGGACGAGGAAGGCGGATTTGCCGCGCGAGCCGGGGAAGGGCGGCTGGCCGATCGAGTTGGTGCCGTTGGCCATCTTGATGCCGCCGGAGGGCTTGCCATCAGCGCCCTGGATGAACATCTGGTCGATGGTTCGCGGGGGCTTGCCATCGGGCCTGCGCATCTTGAGGTAGACGGTCTGACCGCTGAGGAGGTGGCCGGAGCCGGGCATGACGTTGGCGGTGGTGATGCCGCCGGCGACCACGCGGCGATAGCCCGAATCCAGGGGGTTGAGGGAATCCATGACGCGAACGCCGGGTTGGATGGGGGCTGAGCCATCCGCACCGCCGGGTCCACCGACGTGGCTGTGGGTGTCGACCAGGCCGGGCATGATGACCTTGCCGGCGACATCATGGCGAGCCGCGCCGGAGGGGATCGCGGTGGATCCTTCCGGCCCGATCGCGGTGATCTTGCCGTTCTCGATGATGAGGATGCCGCGATCGATCGCGGGGCCGGAGATGGGGATGAGGCGTGCGCCAATGAACGCCTGAGGCTTGCTGTCGGCGGGCGCCTGGGCGTAGGTGTGGGGATGGGCGAAGCCTGAGATCAGGATCGCGGCGGTGGCAAAACGAAGGAAGGATCGCGCAGTCATATCGTGAGCCTACCGCAGGAAGGCTCGACCTGCACGACACGTGGATAGCGGAGGCGCTGCTCGGGTGATTACGACTTCTTGCCCACGAACCAGCCGACCAGAGCGCCGATGAGGGTGAGACCGGCGACCCCGCCGACCAGTGCCCACATGTTGCTCGCCAGCGTGCCCATGAGGGGTCCGCCGGTGGACCAGAGGCCCAGGGTCATGACGAAGACCGCAAGCAGCGCTGCGGCGGCCATGCCGAACGCAAGGCCTCCGACAAGGCCGGACCCCGCGCCGTCGTAGACCTCGAGGGCGACCGGCATCGTCGCGCCCGGGAGGCTGGATTCGGCATCTGCAGCCGCGGCGGGAGAGGATTCGAAGAGAGCGCCTTCATCGGCGGTGGGCGCATCGGTCTGGGTCTGGGCGGCGACCGTTTCGGAGCCGTAGACATCGTCAAGGAGGTTGGCGCCCAGGGAGGTGTCGTCGGTCTCCTTGGTCATTTCCATGAGGCCCGATCCCGAGCCGCTGGCGCCAGAATCGCTGGCAAACCCGGGAGCCACCGGGGCTGGCGCGACGCGTGTCTGGGCGGAGGGGTCCGCATCTTCCGTCGAATCGGCATCGAAGATGCTGATGCCGGTCTGCTCCTTGGGATTGAGCGGCTCGATGGGGATGCCAGTCGCCGAGCCGGAGGACGCGAGCGTCAAGGGTTCGAGGTCACCGCTGTCGGCGAGCGGAATGTGCTCATCATCGCCATCACCACCGGCCTTGAGGTCGACCTGCTCGCGCTTGAACATGAGGCGGTCGTTGGCGCGGAACTCCTGGAGTTCTCCACGCTCGGCCATGGATTTGACTTCATCGGCGGACTTGCCGAGTTTTTCGGCGGCCTCTTCGAGCGTGTAGAACATCTTCGCCATCGCGGATCTCCAGAACAGGCCCCCAAAACGGTTCCCCAGAGCCCCCTCAAGTGAGCGCCCTTGCCAAACCGTGCGGTTGTACCCCCGGCGAGCGACTTGGCCGGCTGATCGCACCCATTATACGGTGAGGGGCATGAAACTATCCGGTCCTGAGTCCGGCATCAAGCGGGGAATGCCCCCCGGAGGTGGGGAATGGGGGGTTGGAGGGGGCTTTGTACCCCTTCCGAGGACCATCCACCGCCCCAAGCCGGCCTACCCGATTGAATGGACGCCGATCGCCCACCCGGGGTTCCCGCCGGAGCTGGATGGGCTGACGGTGCTTCATCTGACGGATCTGCACGTGCGGCGGGGGAGGCCGGAGGTGCCGCTGCTGCGGACTTTGGCTGAGGCCCTGGCGAGCTATCCGGTCGATTTGGCGGTGTTTACCGGGGATGCGATGAACTACCCGGGCGATGAGGGTTCCGCGCTGCGGGCCTTGGAGGGGTTGGTCGGGGCATGCCGGGCACGGCTGGGGGTCGTGGGGGTCTTCGGCAACCATGACTCGGCGGAGTTTCGACGCCGAGCCGATGGGATCGCCGGGATCCGGTGGCTGCGGGATGAGATCCTGGAGATTCCGGGATTGCCGCTGCGGATCGTGGGGTCGGAGGATCCGGATGATCTGCTGGGGGCGATGCTTGGGATGGGGGCGGGGGAAGTTGGAAGGAAGATGGCAGCGCGGGGTGAGGATGGCATCTTCACGATCGCGCTGGCGCATTACCCGACCGAGATCTACCCAGCGGCAGAGCTGGGTTTGCCACTGGTGCTCGCGGGGCACACGCACGGGGGGCAGATTCGGCTGTCGCCGGATATCGCGCCGCATACCTCGACGGATCTGCCGGGGAGATTGGCGAGCGGGGTGCTGCGGCTGCGCAACACGCTGTGCTGTGTGCCGCGGGGGCTTGGGCAGGCGGTGGTGGAGCTGCGTGTGAACTGCTCGCCCCACGTGCCGGTGTATGAGATTCGGCGAGGGGGGTTGGAAGGTGGGGCTTGTGAGGAGTTGAGGCGGGTGGTGAGTTGGTGAGCGGGGCTATGCACCGGCATCGGCAGAACGCGGACAACGCGGCGAGCATCAGAGATGCGCTCGCGGGTGCGGGGAACTGGACGATCTGGAGGCCGTTGATGACACTCGTAAAAGTCTCTCTGCCTACGGCTTGTCCGAAGTACACGAGTTCAAAGTTCTGGCCAGAAGCGGTAATTGCGAAGTCGAATGTCGTGTACGTCTCCTTTAGTACTTGCTGTCCGGGCCAGGCAGAGCCATAGTTGAAGATCTTGCGAGTCTTGTCGCCCGCCTGCACGCCGCAGGAGGCACCGGTAAACTTACACACAGTTCCTCTCATCTGAACTGGTACAGGAAAGTCAGGCAGGTCATCGCTCTCTTCGGACTCGTAGGCCTCGGCGGTGAGCATGAGGATGGGGACCAGGCGCGGGAGGTGCATGGTGGCGGCGAGCCGGGCGTGGGTGGCGGCGGCGGAGTGAATCGTGGTGAGTTCCTGCTGG
>JADLBU010000054.1 GCA_020847535.1 Phycisphaerales bacterium | reverse complement strand
GATGACCTGCTCGATCGCGGCCCTCTTGAACTCGTCGGAATAGACCTTCCGTCCCATCGCGACACTCCTTGGCCCCGGCAGTTGTAGCCGCGGGCAGGTTGTGTCAACGGAATCTGGGATGGATCAGACTCTGATCGAGCAGTGGTCATACGAATTGACAACGACGGCACCGGTTCCATGCCCTACGCCGGCCTGATCCCGCGATAGAACTGCTGCACCCGATCCGCCTCCTGCCTCCGCACCATCTCCAGAACCCCGCGCGGGATCCGCCACTGGTTCTGGTCCCGCGTCACGTTCGCCGCGTGCTCGGTCATGCAGCGGTACAGGAACTTGAACGCATCCCTGGGCTGGCGCATCTGGTCCAGCGAATCCACGAGGTCCTGCCGCGTGACATCCTCGGCGAACATGTCCAGCAGCGAAATCGGCCCCGCGCACGGCGTACGGCAGGCCCTCATCCGGGATTCGCACAGGTCGTAGAGCATCGCCCCGCTCCAGGTCAGTTGCTCGACGAACCCCTGCTTGTCCATCCGCGCCTGCTGGAAGAACGCGCTGGATTCCTTCATCAAGAGGTGCCGAAGCTCGATCGGCAGCAGCAGCTTGATCCCGATCCCCTCCTGCTGCAGAAACTTGTTGTTGAGCATCGGCCACACCACCGCGCGCATCCGGTCCGCATCCCCGCTCACCAACGTCGGCTCATCCACGCGATCCACCACCACGATGATCCCCACGTACCCCAGCGCCTCCAGCACGCGCCGAAGCTTCCCCAGCATCCCGTATCGCGGCGCATCCGAATCGCCCAGCGGCAACGAGCCCCAATCGCGCCATCGCCGGGGCAGCTTCCACACCACCTTGCCGAACGACAGGTCTCCGCGACGAATGCTCCGGACCTGCCGACGCAGCCGCGCCCCCACCGCTCGCGTCAGGATCCGCTGCAACAGCGTCACCTTGAAGAGCGGGATCAGCCACAACGCCGCCAGCGTGATCGCCGCGTACGGATTGGGGATGTCAAACCCCAGCTTGGCCTCAAGCTGCGTCTCGAAGAAATACGCGACCGCCGCCGGCAGCCACCCGATCGCCGCCGCCGCGATCCAGATCAGGCTCGAGATGTCAGGCCACACACCCAGCACCGATCGCAAGTCCTTCGCGCGATCCTCCGCCTCGCCCGGACGGTCATAGATCGCCTGCACCTGCAGCAGATCCCGCTTGAGCGAAGGCTCCCAGCGACGGATCCGCTGCTTGGGTGTCCGCTTCGACTCGGTCGGAAGGTCGATCCCGCCCGAGGCGATCCCGTTGCTCAGGATCGAATCGATCAGCCGAGGCACCGCCCGGTGCAGCAGCGCATCGATGTGATCCACCAGCCGAATCGTCTGGAACGATTCCAGAGGCGTCTTGCCCGCGGCGACCTGGTGAATCCGGTCCAGGAACGGGTTCAGATCATCGCTGATGATCGGCAGGATCCGGGCGCTTGGGTGGTCCAGGTTGTGCTGCCGAATGCGATCGGTGATCTGCAGCCGGATCGCCGTCTTTCCGCTCCCCTTCTCACCAAACACGATCGAGGTCGAAGGGTGATACGGATTACCCAGCAGCTTCTCGAAATCGCTGTGATACGCCGGCCGCGGACCCGGCGCCGCCTGGCTCCCACCCCCACTGCCGTTCCCGTTGCCATGCCCGTTCGCTGAGATGATCGCCGAGGCCGTCGTCGTCACCCGCTCCACCGATCGCGGATCCGTACCCATCATCTTGGCGAAGACCGCATCCGACCTCGCCTCCTCATCCCGGAAGGGGTTCTCGGTGATCGCCCAGTGTTGAAGAAGGTCCGCGAGTGTCATCCGTTCCCTGCCACGAAGCCGCGAGGAGCCAGAGAAAACCCCGGCTTCCTGATCCCGCACAGCCACAGCATATCGGACCGATCGCCCCGGCAACAGCACACGAGAAAACGCCGACCCGGGGAGGTCGGCGCACGTGGGTCATCGGCTGTTAGAGATCCGGGTCACTGACCGTCGCTGGAGCTGGCGGCGGAGGTCGTCGCTGTCGGCTCTGCCTTCCGCTGGAAGACATCCAGCCGCCTGTATAGCGGCCCGGGGACCGGCATGCGGTTGTCCAGGGATCCGTAATTCTGATCGATCGGCCATTCTGCCCAGCACATCTCATCGGGCATCGCCGGGTTCTGCTCCTTGTTGCGGTCAGCGGCGAAGCTGATGGCGATCTTGCGATCGATCGGGATGTCGTAGGTCCACAGCACCTCACCGGTGCGAGTATCCCGCAGCTGGAGGCTCTGCGGATTGAGCGAGGTGCTGGGATACCCAAAGCTGTCGGCGGTCCGGCCTGCCCCGCCCGATTGGTACGGTGAACAGGCGGTCAGGCCAAACTGGGCCGCCAAGGCCATGCAGGCGCAAATACTGCCGGTAGTGAATCGGGTCATGCGGCTGGGTACGCGAGCGGTCATCGGCGGGTTCTCCGGACGTTGGACTCGGGAGGGCGGATGGGATTCGTGCCCTTGGCAGAACCACCCATCGGTTCGGATACTAGTCGGCCTGTTGCCCCGCCGGTCGGACTGGGTGATTATCGTCCAATGCCACCCCACGGGTCACACTTCGGGCCCATCATCGGATCGCCACGCAAGTCGCAGGAGAATGAACGTTGGATCTGCGCATCGGACACGGGTACGACCTACACCGGCTGGAGCCACTGGCCCCCGCCGGGGCCGGCAAGCCCCTGATCATCGGCGGCGTGCGGCTGGACTCAACCCGCGGGCCGATCGCCCACTCCGATGGGGATGCCGTCTACCACGCGATCACGGATGCGATCCTGGGCGCGCTGGCGATGCCTGATATCGGGCAGCTCTTCCCAGACACCGATCCGCGGCACGAATCGCAGGACTCTGAAGTCTTCCTCCGCGAGGCGATCCGCCGAGCCCGGCTCACCGGATACACCATCGCCAACATCGATGCCACCGTCATCCTCGAACAGCCCAAGATCGGCCCGCGCAAGGATGAGATGCGTGCCACCATCGCGAGCGTGGTCGGCATCGATGTCGCGAACGTGAACGTCAAGGGCAAGACGCACGAGAAGGTGGATGCGGTAGGTGAGGGACGGGCGATCGAGGTACACGCGGTGGTGCTGATTCGTCATCTCTAGAATTCATCTCTTCACGCCCCCACCACAAACCGCTTATCGCCCCAAAGCTTCTCCACCAGCGGACGCACCGAGTTGATCCGCGAGAGTTTCTGCCCGCACGCCACCAGCAGATCCACAAGCCCCTCGTAATCGCTCAACGCAATGTACTCCCGCTCGATCCTCGGCGGCCTCGTGTTCGTACGAGCCTGCACCGCATCCAGGTCCGCCATGTTGTGGTAATTCCCCAGCGGCAGACACACGCACGTCGCCTCGTACCCCGCATCGCAGAAGACCGAGGCCTCGCACGCGCCACCGGCCATCAGCTTGCGTTGCCACTTCCACTTCGGCAGGTCGCTGAGCTTCTCCGATGCCCGCACGCTCGCCGGGCCCCCGGCGATCTCCTCGGCTCGCTTGGCGATCGCATCGGTGAGCGATGGCGAAAAGATGCTGATGCGATCCCCGACGCGAACGATGGGCCCCCCGCCGATCGGCGAATCCGCGAACGATCGCGAATTCTCCAGCGCTATCACGCGAGCCCCCGCCGGCATGGTCTTGTGCCGGCACGCCGCGATCGCCCCAATGAAACCAATTTCCTCCGCTCGCGTAAACAGCAGCCGGACATCCATCTCTCCGGTTTGAGCTTTGTCGCTTTGAGCGTCGCGCTTTTCTTCCATCAGCACATCAAACGCCGAGATCGCCGCCGCCAGCGCTGCCAGATCATCGCACGCCGGAGTATGCACGATGCCATCAATGACCTCGGCTCGCGGAAGATCCCAGCTCCCCACATCCCCCACCGCGAGCGTCTCGGTCGTTCGCCCCGCCGCCAGCTCCGCGAGGTAGTGCCCAAACGGACTTCCGCGCATCATTCCGTGCGCTGAGATCATCGGATCCTGGACCTTCTCGGTGATCCTGGCCGCAAGCCGCGTATCCGCCCCATTGAGGATCGATACCGCGCCATCCTTGAAGTAGTCCTCCATCACACCGCCTCGGAAGGAGAGTTCCACCACCTCCGGCGACACGATGCGTTCAACCACGAACGCGGGGTGATCGAGATGGGCGGTGAAATACAGAACCTGAGCGCCCTCTGCCGCCGTTCCCCGGCTCCGGACATGCAGGTTCCCCGCCGGATCGGTCGTGAGTTCCAGATGCGGCCGCTCGGCGAGCCAGCGATGAATCCAGGCGATCACACGATCCTCTCGGCCCGCGGCGGTCGGGATCGAGGTGACATCCAGCAGCCACCGCAGATGTTCGGCCCTCTGCTCCGGTGAC
This sequence comes from Phycisphaerales bacterium, assembly GCA_020847535.1. Lineage (GTDB taxonomy): Bacteria > Planctomycetota > Phycisphaerae > Phycisphaerales > UBA1924 > JAEUJB01. The sequence goes on along the minus strand of JADLBU010000054.1, from coordinate 21,228 downwards.
CGGATGGTCAAGGTCGGAGTACGGGAGGTGCTGGGGGTCGTGGGTGTCGTGGGGGACGTGGGGGTGGACATCGGCGGATGGTAGAACCGAGCCCGCGCGACCTACGCTGTTCCCATGGCTGTTGAGATCTCCACCAAGTACATCGGCAACAAGAAGTGCGACCTGATCCACCCCGAGGGCAGCACGCTCCGCACCGATGCCCCCAAGGAGATCGGCGGGGATGCCACCGGTTTCTCCCCGACCGACCTGGTCGCCGCCGGGCTGGCCTCGTGCATCCTCACGACGATGGCGATGTTCGCCCAGCGCCACGGCATCGATCTCGCCGGCGCAACCGCGAAGATCGAGAAGCACATGACCCAGCCACCGGTGCAGCGCCGCATCGAGCGGCTGCCGGTCGTCATCACGCTCCCCGCCAATGTCCCTTCCGAGATGCGCGACAAAATCGAGCACGCCGGGAACACCTGCCCCGTCAAGATGAGCCTGCCGACGGATGTCGATGCGCCGATTGAATACCAATATCGGTAACACAGGCCGCGGATTTCGCGGATGACGCGGATCTGAGGGGCAGGACTGAAAAATCGCTCGTGACCACGCAGCGCGCCGTGCCCCATTCGCGGTTCGCGCCCTTACACCAGCTTGAGCGCGTAGAAGATCGCCGTAAAAATCAGATCGGCCAGAATGATCGCCACCACGCACTGCACCACCGTGCCGGTGGTCGCCTTGCCCACGCCCGCCGCTCCCCCCGTCACACGCAGGCCGTTGCCGCAGGCGATCACGCCGATCAAAGTCCCGAACAGGGTCGCCTTGCCCACACCCGTCAGGAAATCGACCAGCTTGGCTTGGTCGAGCATGTTGCTCATGAAGGTTGCGTACGGGATATCCAGCACCGTGATGCCCACCATCAGGCCCGCAGCGCATGCAACGATATCGGAGATGACCGCCAGTGCTGTCATGCTCACCAGCGATGCGGCGACCCGCGGCACCACCAGGAACCGCACGGGATTGAGGGCGTGGGCCTCGAGGGCCTCGACTTCCTCGCTCACCACCATCGTGCCGATCTCGGCGGCGATCGAAGCCCCCGCGAACCCTGTCAGCACGATCGCCCCGATCAACGGCCCAAGCTCTCGAAGGATTGCGATCGAGATGATGTTGGCGACCAGATCCTTCCGCCCGAACTCCTCAAGCGGAGGTGCGAGCTGGAACGCCAGGATGAACCCCACCGCCCCCGAGACGACCGAGACGATGCCGATCGACCGAACCCCGACGCGAACGACCTGCGCCACGATCGCCTGCTTGCCGATGCGGACCTTTCGGCCCATGATGCCACGGAAGAGCCACCGCACCGCCTCCGCGAACAGGAGCAGCAGCGAGCCGATGTGGTCCAGCAGCGTCAGCGTCCGTTCGCCGGCGAATTCCACCGGCGCCAGGAGCGGATTGGTTCGCTTGGGGTTGGCCTGGTGCTCATCCATCAAAGTGTCTGGTCAGGCACTGGCGGTCGTGCGGGAGGCATGCCCGGCGATTCTACTTGAGCGCGGCATCCCGCGTCTCGACGATCTCGAACACGGTGTGCAGCCGCGCAACCTCGAAAACCGCCCGCACGCTGCTGTTCAAGCCCACCAGCACCAGGCGGTACTTGTTTTTCTTGGCGATCTGAAGCGCCTCGACCAGAGTCGCAACCCCGGGGGTGTTCATGTACCCGACGCCGGAGAGATCGACGATGATGCGCTCGGGGCGGGTGTCCTGGGCCTTGCGGATCCACTGCCGGAGCTGGGGCGCTTCGGTGTAGGCGATCTCTCCCTGTGGAGTCACCACGACCGTCTTGCCGATCTCTTCGTACCTGACCTGGAGTCCAGACTGTTCCGCCATGGTGACACCATCCCCGCAATCCGGTCCCCATACTGAAGAAGGGACCAGCTCTTCGACCCACACAAGCCTCAAACCCGGTTCCCGGCCGCTTCCCTCGAAGAGTTCCGAAGATGAAAAAGACGCCGGACCGCTCGCCTACCGCCAACTCTACCCGCAAACCGTCCCCGATGCCCTTCCTATGCTCCATATCTACGCGCTGCCCGCAGCGCCCACGCCCGGACGGTCATACTTCACCAGCGTCAGCCGCATGCCTATCGGCGCCCGCTTCTCGTACCGGGCCAGATCCATGACCTCCCGGATGATGTGTACCCCCAGCCCCCCCGGCTTGATATCGGCCAAGTCACGCCCCTGGATCTGCTCGGGCTCGACGTGCGGCGCTTCATCCTCGATCACAATGCGGATCCCCGGGCCCCGGCCGCTGTCGGCAAGCACCCACAAGTTGATCCAGATCGGGGCATCGGCTCGCCGCTGATACCCGTGACGAATCACGTTGCACAGCGCTTCATCCACCGCCAACGCAACTTGCGAGCAGCTTGTCGAGGACAGCCCCGTCTTCTCGCACACCGAACTCAGTAGCCCGCGAGCCCCTGTCAGGAATCGCGGATCGCTGGTCATCTGCAATCGCAGGTCCGGCGGCTTGATCGGCGCGATATCAACCTCAGGAGAGCGGATCACCGTGCTCATCGGGGACCTCCCCCCTTCTGATCCCCCGGCCGCGGCGGGCGGCCGATATCCATCGACCGATCGTCGTACATCGTCTTCGGAACGTTTTTCTCGCTCCATTCCTTCCAGCGATCGATCCCCTCTGAACGCTCGGCATCGGACGCCGTGGCATCGTAACCCAGCCGCTCCCCGGTGATCACCTCCAACGAATTGATCGCCACCAGCCGGACCGCCGGATCATCGCTCTTCAACATTACGACCAGACTCGGCACGGCCGAAATGTCCTTGCGCTCGGCGGCCGCCACGGCGGCTTCCATGCGTTCCTGCGGGATCGGGGAATCCAGACCCTTGGGCGCCTGCGGCATGCAGGCGGCCAGCCCCAGGAGCGCGGGCCACCACAGGGACGGAACCAGTTGCGCCAGCATGGCCGGACGGAGCCGGCGATCGGGGCTGTGAGGTACGGTCACGCCCGAATCGTACCTCATCCGGTCGCCGGGCACCTGTCGGGTCTTCACCTGATCGGAAACGTGACCCGGCCCGGTGTCACGGCTAAGGTATCCGTTTCCCCCAGAGGGGGGGCAGGTCGTCGGGGTCGGGTTGTGGGGGTCGGGGCGCGGGTCGTGAAGGGCCCGCCGACGGCACGAGGATCCAACTACCAGGGTGAGCCAGATGTCCGCGATCCATGATGAGATCGTCCCGGTTATCGATTTCGGCGGTCAGACAGCCCAGCTCATCTGCCGCCGCGTGCGCGATGCGGGTGTCTTCTCACTCCTTGTCTCCCCGCGCATCACCGCATCCGAGCTGGCGGCGATGAAGCCAAAGGGTGTGATCCTTTCCGGGGGCCCCAGCAGCGTCTACGACAAGGGCGCCCCGACGATGGATCCCAAGATCCTCGAACTGGGCACTCCGGTCCTGGGCATCTGTTACGGCATGCAGCTCACTTGCCATCTCCTGGGCGGCAAGGTCAAGCCCGGTGAGAGCCGCGAGTTCGGCCGCGCTCAACTGGGCATCCAGGATCGCAAGGACCAGTTGTTCGCCAACATCCCCGAAAAGACCACCGTCTGGATGTCGCACGGGGACCAGGTCACCGACCTCCCCGGGGCGATGGTCCAGCCGCTCGCCTCGACCCCCACCTGCACCTATGCCGCCGTCCGAATCATCGCCGGCGCTCGCCGCTTCTACGGGGTCCAGTTTCATCCCGAAGTCACTCACACACCCCACGGCTCGGACCTGCTCCGCAACTTCGTCCACGAGATCTGCGGCTGCCGCGGCACCTGGAAGATGGCCGACTACGCCGAAGTGACTTCACGCAAGATCCGGGAGCGCATCGGCTCCGCCCATGTCATCTGCGGCCTTTCGGGCGGTGTCGATTCGGCTGTGACCGCCGCCCTGGTGCATAAGGCGATCGGCAAGCAGCTCCATTGCGTGTTCGTCGATACCGGCCTCCTGCGCAACGCCGAGCGCGGGCTGGTCGAGCAGACCTTCCGGGACCACTTCCACATCGACCTCCGCGTCGTCGATGCTTCCGATCAGTTTCTCTCCGACCTCGCCGGCATCACCGATCCCCAGGAGAAGCGCCGCCGCATCGGCCACCGCTTCATCGATGTCTTCAAGAACGCCGCCAAGTCGATCCCGGGCGCTTCGTTCTTGGCGCAAGGCACGCTCTACCCTGATGTCATCGAATCCGGCCACGGGCACGCCGGTGAATCGGCGAACATCAAGCTCCATCACAACGTCGGCGGCCTGCCCGCGGATCTTGGCTTCGAGCTTGTCGAGCCGCTGCGGGAGCTCTTCAAGGATGAGGTCCGCAAGCTTGGGGAGGTCCTCGGGCTGCCGGAATCCCTGATCTGGCGCCACCCCTTCCCCGGCCCCGGGCTCGCTGTCCGCGTCCTCGGCGAGGTCACCAAGCCCAAGCTCGACATCCTCCGCGAATGCGATGAGATCCTGCTCGAAGAGATCGTCGCCGCCAACCTCTACCGCTCCACCAGCCAGGTGTTCGCCGTCCTGCTCCCGGTGCAGTCCGTGGGCGTCATGGGCGATGGCCGGACCTACGACAGCGTGGTGGCGATCCGCGCGGTCGAGACCCAGGACTTCATGAGCGCTGATTGGTGCCGACTGCCCTACGAGGTGCTGGGCCGCGTGTCATCCCGCATCATCAACGAGGTCCGCGGCGTCAACCGCGTTGTCTACGACATTTCGAGCAAGCCGCCGGCGACGATTGAGTGGGAGTAGGGCCCCACCACGGTCTCGCCTTTGCGGCGCCACCCGCGAATAATCAGAAGAGGTGGATCATGACCAGTACGCCACGCGAGATTCTGCATCTTGAAATCAGCGCTGAATTCAAGCGTTTTCTTGAGACGGAAGCATCTCGACTCAATTTGACGATCGCCGCCTATATCGAATACAAGACCAAACGCGAGTCCGCAGGGATCTCCCCCGATCAATTCGACCGAGTGGTCAATGAAGTATTTGGTCGCTACGGCGGCACCATGCGGAAACTGGCCCAATGAAGCCGGTGACTATTCACTTCCTTTCAATAGAAACCGTCTTGCGTCTACACGAGATCGCAATTGCCGATCAGGGTGGTGATCCATCGCTGCGCGATAGAGGGCTGCTTGAGTCGGCTCTCGCAATGCCGCAGCAGCAGTTCTCCGGCGAGTATCTTCATCCGACGATCCCGGCGATGGCGGCAGCCTATGCATTTCACATCGGAAAGAACCACCCCTTCGTCGATGGGAACAAGCGAGCCGCCTTCGCCGCCATGCTCGCCTTTCTCACACTGAACGCGTGGAAGCTCGATGCTGAACCTGACGATGCCGAACGCACCATTCTGTCACTTGCGGGAGGAACGCTGGGAAAGGAAGAACTCACGACCTGGGTTGAGCGAAGTTCTCATGAGAAGCCCAGCTTCGAGCTCCGAGATTTTTTTCATGCCGTTTCGCATCAGCAGCTGCGTGAAGGAATGGCAGCTTCCGTTGCTGTTCCACAAGGTGAGGAATTCAGTACTTCGCTACGTGAGGCGGAGCAGGCGATTACTATGCTCCGCGAGATTCGCGATGAGGCAGCACATCACCATTTGACGGGAAATGCCGAAGGGCTCAAGCGTTGCGGGGTCGAGATGGCATTGCTCATGCACTTGTATCGCCTCGCGGAAGACATGGGATACGAATGGTGAGGTCCGTCGTGCAAAGTTCAGCATACTCGGATCAAGAAGCCTCGAAGGAGCCCACCCCATGATCCCCCACTGGTGGGCCTCAGACCTCTGGCACCACAGCCTCGCCCTCTTCGTCTCCTGGGTCTTCTGGGTCATCTTCTCCATCGTCCTCCACGAGCTCTCACACGGCTGGGCCGCCCTCCGCGCGGGGGACCCAACTCCCCGCGCCACCGGCCACATGACCTGGAACCCCCTGGTCCACATGGGCGGCTTCAGCCTCATCATGTTCGCCCTCGTCGGCATCTGCTGGGGTGCCATGCCCGTCAACCCCTACAACTTCCGCAAGCGCCACGACGATGCCGTGGTCGCCGCCGCGGGGCCGGCGATGAACCTGGGCCTGGGCATCGTCGCCTGCCTGCTCGCCGTCGCCTGGGTCATGTGGGGACCGCAAAATTCACTCCCCGGAGATCTCTACGACAACCTCTTCCGATTCTTCCGCATCGGCGCGGCCGTCAACCTCTCGCTGCTCATCCTCAACCTCATCCCGGTCCCGCCCCTGGATGGCTCACGCATCGTCGCCTCGTTCGTCCCCGCCTATCGCCAGCTCATGGACAGCGAAAAAGGCCCGATGCTCGCCATGGTCGGCTTCATCATCATCTTCTACGGCGTCGGCGGAAGAACGCTCACCTGGGCGATCGACGGCGCGGATTGGATCATCCTCAACCTGCTCCGGGCCTTCAACTTCACGCCCTGAGGCTCCGCCACTCCGTCACTTTTTCTCTTCCCCCAACAAACCCACCGCCTCCCACGCCGCTTCTCCCCAAGGCGCAAACTTCGTAATGCGCGCTACCTCCTTCACCAGCTCCGCCCGCTCCATCGCCTTCTTCTCCATCCGCACCCGCAGCTTCTTCAACTCCGCGCCCGCCGCTTTCTCCCCACTCCCCCTCGCCTCGCGCACCGGCCCATCCACCCACGCGAACGCCTCCGACAGCCGCGCTGCCGATGGCACCGCGTGGCCCAGATCCTCCCACTCAAACATCTTCACCCGGCACCCATCCCGCTCGTACACCTCGATCGCCTTGCGCATCGGCGCCTGGTTGAAATCCCTTCCCCCTGTGATCGCCGCCATCGGCTGCTTCCTGAACATCGCGAACACCTTCGCCGGCGGCTTGCGGAACTGCCCCGCCCAGTACCCCCCCACCCCCGTCGGCAGATTCTCATAGCACGACAATCCCACGATCGGCACCGCACCCGTGAAGACCTCCGGAAAGCAGCACAAGAGAATCGACGACAGCTTGCCGCCACCCGAAACGCCCGTCACGTAGAACCTCCCCGGATCCACGTGGTATCTCCGGGCCACCGTCGCCAGCCCATCAAAACCCATCTGTAACCGATCCGCCAATTCGTGCGCGTTCCCCATCCCCGCCGCACCGATCGCAATCAGGTTCAACTCATCCAGCACCTCGCCAAATGGCGCTGGGATCTGCCCCGCATCCGTCGGATCCATCCACACGAGTACCCCCGCCGGTCGCCGCGATGAATACCGCGCCGGCACCCGGATCCACATCTCCTGGGTCGCCAGCACCCGCTTCATCCCCTCGATCTGCGTGTTCCCACCGCTCAAGAGCCGCTCCCCCAGCGCCTCCTGGTCAAGCACGAACCACCCCGGGAAGTACGGACCATCCAGCCTGCGCGTCTGACCCGCATCTTTCGGCGGCTCATCCGCGCTCATGGGGATATCGCCGCCGAAGAGATCCCAATCGGCAATCAGCGAACCCATGACATCCTGCTTCAGCACCGTCCCGCGATCCCGGATCAGATCGGCCGACAGCCCGAACACGATGAACTGCCCCATCTGTGTCTGGGCAAGCTCCACGACCTTCTCCTGCCCCTTCGCCAATAGGTGCATAAACCCGATCCGTTCGGCATCCCCAATCGCATCGACCGGAGCGCTCCCCGGCCCCGCAGCTCGCAGCGCCCTGGCCGCCGGTCCCTTCGCGCTCGCCAGCACTCCGTGGAGCTTGGCGAGCATCGGCGAATCCAGGATCGCAGCCTCCGGAACCAGCCCCGCCTCGCGCGTGATGATGATCGCCTCGGCGGGCTGGCCCCCGATATCCAGCGGGTTTGCCGATGCCGACGGCCCCGGCTTGGCCGGCTGCCCCCCGCACCCCCAACACAGGATCGCCCAGACCATGATCGTGCTCAAACCGGCCATGAACGATGCTACGGCTCCGGGCGAACCGGGTTCCGCACGACATTCGGAGCCCCCAGTTTGAGCCGGGGGTCGCTCGACTCACGTCCGCAGCGGCGGCCGCTCTCATCACTTGCGAGTCCCTGCCCGCTTTGAGTTCCCCGCCGAACCAAGTACCATGCAGGTCTCAACGGCCCCTTCCATTAGCCCACCGGGGTGAGCGACCCTTCCCCACGCGCGGAGTCCACGATGAACTCACGAACACGCCAACTCACGGCGATCCTCTTCACAAGCCTCGCCGCTATCCTGCCCGGCTGTGGCAAGGTCGAGGAGGTTCCCGCCGCCAAGCCTGGCCCCGCCGCACGCAACAACTCCGCCGATTCCGGCTCCTCCACCAGCGCTCCATCCGCCTCCGGCGACAAGACCCCCGCCACCCCAACGGCAACCACCGCCAAGCTCAAGATCGCCGTCGTCCCCAAGGGCACCACCCACGACTTCTGGAGATCCGTCCACGCCGGCGCCCTCAAGGCCCAGAACGAACTCGGAAACGTCGAAGTCACCTTCCGCGGGCCTGAGCGCGAAGATGATCGCCAGCAGCAGGTCGATCTCGTCCAGAACCTCATCTCCGCCGGCTACAGCGCCATCGTGCTCGCCCCTCTCGACGACAAGGCCCTGGTCGCCCCCGTCAAGCAGGCGGCGGCCGTGAACATCCCCGTGGTCATCTTCGACTCGGGCCTCCAGGGTGAAGCCGGCAAGGACTTCGTCAGCTACGTCGCCACCGACAACTACAAGGGAGGCCAGCTCGCCGGCCAGAAGATGATCGAGCTCGTCGGCGGCAAGGGCCGCGTGCTCATGCTGCGGTACGCCGAGGGCTCGGCGAGCACCGCCCTCCGGGAGCAGGGGTTCATCGATGCCCTCAAGACCGCCCCCGGGATAGAGCTGATCGATCCCAAGCGCTACGCCGGCGCCACCCGCGCCACCGCCCAGGAAACCTCCGAGAACATCCTCACCTCCACCTCGGATTTCGCTGGCATCTACTGCCCCAACGAATCCTCCACCTTCGGCATGTTGCTGGCGATCCGCGGCAAGGGGCTCGCCGGCAAGGTCAAGTTCGTCGGCTTCGATGCCAGCCAGGGCCTTCTCGATGCGATGAGAAACAACGAGATCGATGCACTCGTTGTCCAGAACCCCATCCGGATGGGTTACCTCGCCGTGATGACCGCCGCCAACCACATCAAGGGCGAAAAGGTCGAGACCAACATCGATACCGGCGTCGCCCTCATCACCAACGCAACCATGGACAGCCCGGAGAACAAGGATCTCCTGGATCCCGATCTCAAGAAGTACCTCGGCGAAAAATAAGATTGCACCCCACACTCGTCGTCCCCGAGAACGTGCCGTGGTACACGACTCTTCTCAACCTACCTCATTCTTCTCCTTCTACTTCTGTGTGCCACGCTCCCCCTCTTGACTCATGACCGCCAACTCCTCCAGAGTCTTCCGCATCCTCGCCCCCATCACGGGCCTGCTCTTCGTCATCATCCTGTTCGCCGCGATCCCGCCGCATCACGGCGTCACCATCCTCCAGCTCCGCACGATCCTGGTCCACGCCGTCATCGTCGCGATTGCCGCCCTCGGCATGACCCTCATCATCGCCTCCGGTGGCATCGACCTCTCCATCGGCTCCGGAGTCGCGCTCGCCGGCGTCACCGCCGCGCTCGCGCTCGATAACAACTGGCCGCTCTGGGCCGCGATCCTCCTCTCGCTCGCCACCGGTACCGCCTGCGGCCTCTACAACGGCCTCCTCATCACCGCACTCCGCCTCCCACCCTTCATCGCCACGCTCGGCACACTGGGCTTCTATCGCGGGGTCGCCAAGTGGATCGCCGGCAGCAGCCCCATCTCCCCCCCCGACCTGCACGGCCTCAACAAGTTCCTCCAACCCCAGCCCCCGCCCGATCTCGAGTGGTCGATCGTCGCCCCCGGCGTCTGGCTGCTGCTGGCGCTGGCGATCCTGGTCGCCTGGATCATGCGATCCACGGTCTTCGGCCGGAACATCCTCGCGATCGGAGGCAACGAGACCGCCGCACGCTACGCCGGCATCTCCATCCGCACCGTCAAGACCGCCACCTACGCGCTCTCCGGCCTCTTCGTCGGCCTCGCCGGTGCCCTTCAGCTCTCACGGCTCACCCAGGGCGATCCCACGGTCGCCGCCGGCCTCGAACTCGATGTGATCGCCGCCGTCGTCATCGGCGGCGCTTCCCTCTCCGGCGGCACCGCCACGATCGCCGGCACACTCTGCGGCGCCCTCATGATGGCCTACCTCAACAACCGCTGCTCACTTCTCGGCTGGCCCACCTTCGTCCAGCAGATGATCGTCGGCCACATCATCATCGCGGCGGTGGCGATCGATGTCTGGCGCCGCAAACGCTCTGGGTAGCCATGCAAGTTTCCGCTATAAGCAACGCTCCCGCCCCGCACCCCGAAAAGGGTGACGGGATGTAGCCACGGGTGAAGCGAAGCGGAACCCGTGGTAGGCGCCCTCATGATGCCAATGCCGGAGCGTTCAACTTTCGAGCTCAGTCATACTTGACGATCGCCCGTTCGATTCGCCCCTGGGAATCAACCCATACCTTCACGATAAATATCTTCTCCGGTCCGCCAAGATGCTCGACATACGCGCTGTACGTGCCGTCTTGCATGTTTGGTGTCCACGGATATCCCAGCAGCTTGCCGGCATCATCGAGCATCATGCCAACCAATGTCCCGTCCTGCTCCAGCTTCTCAAGTTCAACCTGCGCAATCCTCGGCATGCTTGCCACTGTGGATGGCAGCTGCTTCACTCCGTCAACCCAAAGAAACCAACATGCAGTGCCCGTAACCACGAGTATGGCAAGGCCCCCGAGAATCCACGGCATCGCCGTTGCATGCCCACTCTGTTCCCCTCTGCGGCCTCCGCGCTAAGATCAGTCCCTCACGCCTTCTTCTTTCCCCGCCTCACCACCTTCACCCCCGGCATCCCAGGCTTGTTCTTCTTCTTCCCCTCATCCTTCTCAAGCTCCGATCGCCGCACCTTTTTCCCGGCACTACCCCCACCATCATCCCTCATCTTCCTCAACTTGATCGCCTGATCCCGCAGCGCAGCCGCCTTCTCAAACTCCATCCCCTGCGCAGCCTCCAGCATCTCCTCTTCCACCTGCTTGATCAACTCATCCAGATCAAACTCCTCCTCCTTCATCCCCAGCGCCTCACGCGCTGCCTTCCGACCTTTGAGCGAAACCTCCATCCCCCGCCGGATCGCCTTCTGAATCGTCTGCGGGTTGATCCCGTTCGCCTGGTTGTACGCGAGCTGCTTGGTGCGCCGCCGCTCGGTCTCCTCGATCGCCGTCTGCATCGCCGGCGTCATCCCATCCGCGTACATCACCACCAGCGAGTTCACATTCCTCGCCGCCCGGCCCATCAACTGAATCAATGACGTCGGGGATCTCAAGAAACCCTCTTTATCAGCATCCAGGATGCACACCAGCGAGACCTCGGGCAGATCCAGCCCCTCGCGCAGCAGGTTCACACCCACCAGGACATCGAACTCGCCCTCGCGCAGATCCGCGAGGATCTGCACGCGATCCAGCGTCTCGATCTCGCTGTGCAGGTACCGCACCTTGAACCCCTGCTCGGCCAGATACGTCGTCAGGTCCTCGCACAGCCGCTTGGTGAGCGCTGTCACCAGCACCCGCTCCCCGCGATCGACCCGGATTCTGCACTGCTCGATCAGGTCCGGCACCTGCCCGCGAGCCGGCTTGACCTCGACCACCGGATCCAAGAGCCCCGTCGGCCGGATCACCTGCTCGGCGACATCCCCGCCGCAGCGCTCCAGCTCATACGGCCCCGGCGTGGCGCTCACGAACACGACCTGCGGGACGATCGCCTCGAACTCCTCGAACCGCAGCGGCCGGTTGTCCAGCGCGCTGGGCAGCCGGAACCCATGCTCCACCAGCACCTTCTTCCGCGCCTGATCCCCGTTGTACATCGCCCGTATCTGCGGCATCGTCACGTGCGATTCATCAATAATCAGCAGCCAGTCCCGGAAATTGGGGCGAGAACTCGCAGATGCCGCCGCCGGCGCACCGCCGTAGCCGAGCGGCGAAGGCACTAGGGAGTGGGCACTGGGCACTGGTGCCGATCCAAGAGGCATTCCTGCCTTTCCCCCAGTGCCCGATGCCCAGTGCCCAGTGCCTTCCTGGTTCCCACCAGTGCCCAGTGCCCGATGCCCAGTCCCTTCTGCTCTAGGAGCAAAATCAAAGTAATCCATCAACGTATAAGGCCGCTCCCCCACCGCTCGCCCATCCATGAACCTGGAGTAATTCTCCACCCCGTTGCAGAACCCCACCTCCTCCAGCATTTCCAGGTCGTACTTCGTCCGCGCCAAAAGCCGCTGCGCTTCCAGCAGCTTCCCTTCATGCCGCAACTGCATCACCCGGGCATCCAGCTCCGCACGGATCTCCGAGAGAATCCGCTGCATCTGGTCCTCGGGCGTCACGTAGTGCACCGCCGGGAAGAGGAAGAACTGCGATTCCTCCGCGAGCACCTCGCCGCTCGTCGGGTTCACCAGGTCCACGCGATCGATCTCATTCCCGAAGAGCTCCACCCGCACCGAGAACTTCTCGTACGCCGGCCACACCTCCAGCGCATCCCCCCGCACCCGGAACTGCCCGCGCTTGAACTCGATCTCCGACCGCTGGTACTGCATCGAGCTGAGCTGGAGCAGGAACTCGCGCCTATCGATCTTGCTCCCGCGCGTGATCGTCAGCACCTTCTGCCCGTACGCGAGCGGGGAACCAAGGCCGAAGATGCATGACACCGACGCGATCACGACCGTGTCGCGCCGGCTCAGGATATTGCTGGTCGCCGCCAAACGGAGCTGGTCCAGATCGTCATTTCTGCTCGAATCCTTCTCGATGTAGATGTCCCGCTGCGGGATATACGCCTCGGGCTGGTAGTAGTCGTAGTAGCTCACAAAGTAGTTGACGCTGCTCTTGGGGAAGAACTCCTTGAGCTCCTCGTAGAGCTGGGCGGCGAGCGTCTTGTTGTGGCTGACGATCAGCGTCGGCTTGCCCAAGTCGGCGATCACGTTCGCCATCGTGAAGGTCTTGCCCGTCCCGGTCGCCCCCAGGAGGCACACGCTGGGCGCCCCTCCTCGCAGATCCCCCACCAGTTTGGCGATCGCCGCCGGCTGATCCCCCATGGGTTTGAACGGCGCCACAACCTCGAATCGACCCGTGCCTGCCATCTCCAATCGTAGGGGCCGAGAGTTCATCCCCAGTCCCACTCTTTCACAAGTCAATCGCGTCCGTTACACTGGATCCACTGTGTCCCGACCTGCACCTCCAAAGTTTGCCCAACTTGCGATTGTGCCCTGTTTGCCCCATTTCAAATCGCCCCGCGCCTTCACCCTCATCGAACTCCTCGTCGTGATCGCCATCATCGCGATCCTCATCTCCATCATCCTCCCCGCCATGGCCCGCTCTAAGACCGCCGCGCGGCTCGTCAAGTGCGCCTCCAACCTCGGCCAGGTCGGGATCGCCAGCACCAGCTACCTCAACGACAACAAGGGCTCCTACGCGATCCACTCCAACTGGGGCAACCTCATCGGCCCCAAGGGAACCAGGCTCACCTACGACGAATCCCCCGGCACCGGCTGGGAAGGCGAAGAGACCGCCGCGGGCAAGCCCCTCAAGATCCGCTCTCTCAACCGCTACTTGGACCAGCGCTCAATCGTCAAATGCCCCGACGATCGCGGCGACTACCTCCAGGCCGGCGTCAAGAACTGTTACGACGCCTACGGCACCAGCTATCTCCCCTCCTGGAACTACGAGAATTTTGCCACCGCCCACACATCCGCGACAAACGCCAACAAGAACTATCGCCCGATGAAGGACTTCGACCCCCGTGGCCCGCAGTCAAGCAAAATGGTGATGTCCGAGTGGGTCTGGCACGGCAACCGCCCGCTCACGCAATACCAGAACCTCTGGCACAACATCCAGTCGCTGCGCCAGTACAACATCCTCTTCGGGGATGGCCACGCCTCGTTCTTCACCTTCCCGCGCGAGATCGAAAAGTGGCTCGATCCCGCCGCCGCCGCGCCCGATCCCGCTCGCGGATGGTGGTGAAGGCCTCAAGATAGTCATGAGTCCTGATGTCCTGGGTGCTATGTCAACACGCTATCGGTCTGCATGTGCCAGCCTCAGCACTCAGAAGTCGGAAGTCAGAACCGTAGATCTACATCCCCGAACTCTGCCGCCGGTCATCCGTGCTGCCCAATCCCTGCAGCCGCGCCCCGCGACCCTTTGTGCCGGTGGGCCGGAAGATGAACCCCATGCTCGTCTCACCGGTGATGTTGTTGTACGTCAGCCCGAACCCGAAGTCCGCCGTCGGGAAGCTCCGCTGAACCTCGATCCCCCAGTCGCTGAACTCACCGACGTTGGTCTCGTAGCTGCCCACCCACGCCACGCGATACTTCTGGCTCAGCCGGTACGCCTGCCCGAAATCCAGGTGCGTGCTGTCCTCGGCGTTCAATGACCGCAGCTCCACGAACGTCGAGAAGTCCGGGTAATGCTGGACGATCGCCCCCATGCTCGAACGGGCCTGCTGGTTGATGTCCGTGTCGAACACCGAGCTCCCCGAGAGCGCCAACGCATCGGAGACCTGCCACACGCCATCGAGAGTCCAGAAGTTGCCGACGTTCGACAGCTCCGGTCTGTAGTCGATGAACCGCCCGATCGGGCTCTCACGGTCCGAATCCCGGCTCGAGTTCGTGTACGCGGCGTTCAGCTTGAACACATCCACCGAGTGCCAGTGCCCCGCCTTGCCGCGCTGCGTCTGCCATATCTGGTCGATGCCGATGGTCGCGATCCCGCCCTCGGCGATCCCTTCGACACCCTCGTCGTACACGGGCAGATCCACGCGATCCACGTTCGTCCCCGACTGCCACAGCGTCGAGTACGGCGTCACGACGTGCCGCATGCGGTGCAGGTCAAAGAGCCGCGAGTCGACACTGTCATCGACGTGCTGCATGCTCGTTGATGCCCGCACGCCCGCGCCGTACCAGAGCCTGGTGTTGTCCTCCTCGCCCGGGCTGTACTGCGAGAAGTCGTTGTCCCACACCGTCGCACGGCCAACCGTGAAGGGCGTGATGTTGACCGCGCCCATCTGCAGCGGCATGTCGAGCTGCTGACGCGTGTCGAGGCGGTAGATGCCATCCTCAATGTACCCCTGCTCGCGCAGGCGATCCGCGATCGACTGAGATCGCCCGATCCCGAATGCCCGCTGCGCCAGCGAGTTGGTGTTATACCCGTGCTCGGAGGCCGTCGGCTCGTCGAACTGCAGCTCCAGCCGGCCCGCTCGCCACTCCTGCGACCACAGGAACAGCCCGGGATCCCCCGGCTCATCTCCGCCGATCGGATCGTCGAACAGCCGCAGGTACGTCGCCTCCGGCGTGCGGCTGGTCACGTACCCAGGGGTTTGCAGCAAATACTGATTGGCGATGAAGTCGTTGAGGCTGCCCTTGGCCTGCACGCCGAAGTACGAGTTCTCATCCCGGTACCGCAGGTCCGCGCGGTTGGTGAACTCGCGCCGGGATCGGCCCATGTTCTCGAAGAAGGCATCCACGAACGTCTCGTCCGAGATGTACGACCCCTCCAGGTACAGCCGCCAGTTCTCATCAATCTTCTCGATCTGGTCGGCCATCACGATCCCGCGCGTCTCACCGTCCCGGTCGAACTCCGTCCCCGGTGGAAGCACATCCGTGCCCGTGTCGTATGTCATCAGGTAACCGAACGCCGAGCCCTTGCGGTCGACATCGCGCCAACCCAGCCGTGAACCGATCGCCAGCCCCCGCTCGAAATACGCATCAAGCATCACATCCGCATCAAGCCACTCGCGCCGCTCCAGCCCCAACAGCCCGTATGCGTTCCACGTCGTCTTCACCGCTCCGCCCGACCCCGATGAGCTCTCGATCCGCACATCACGCAGCGGGATCGCCTCAGGATCACCCTCGAACTGCGGCCACCAGAAGAACGGCAGGGTCGCCGCTCGCAGCGTGACATCATCCGCAGTCACGATGTTCCGCATCTCCCCCGCCGGCCGCGGCGCATCAAACAACCCGCTCCCCGTCAGCCCCGCCTCGATCGGTCCCCCGCCGGTCCCCGGCTCCCCGCCGCGCGCTCCCAGCCCGGCGGCAAGGCCGCCGTCTCCCTCGCCGCCCTCTCCCGCTTCTGGCTGCTCCCGCGGCACCCGACGGATCGTGATGCTGCTCGAGCCCAGCGAAAGCTCAGGATCAAAGAACGCCGCCGTTGTCACCCGGGCCTGCTTGGCGACAAACTCGTTCCCCGACTCTTGCTTGATCGACTCTGCCCTCAGGTACAACGGGAGCCCCCGGTGCGATTCATACGTCCAGAAGACCGCATCGATCACCATCGCCTTGTTGCGCTGCAGGTCGTAATACACCCGCGGGCCCCGCAGCGTGTACTTCCCATCGGTCGCGATCACATCTCCCTCGAGGTAGATCCCCCGCACATCCTTCACATCCATCCGCGCCAGATCGGCGAGCTTCCCCGGCGGCAGAAAGATCACCGCCCGCTGCGCGTTCAGACGCAGGTTCTTCCCCCGCCCGAGGTCGCTGTAGTGCACCACCACCCCGCCCGTCACGATCACCGTGTTCTCATCGCTGCCCGAGACCAGCGTCACGTTCCCCGGCGAGAGCGTGATGATCCCGCTCTTGGCGAAGATCGGCTCGTGGATCTCGGCTCGCGGCAGATCGCTCAGCACACCCGGCGGCGGCCGCTCCCCCTGCCCCGCCGGCTCCGGCTCCTCATCCTCCTCGGGCGGTGAGAGCCAGTTGCGCATCGAACGCGCCAGCGCTGCCTCGCCCTCGGCGATCAGCGGATTCGCCGGCCTGCCCGACGTAGACAAGTCCGTCGTCAGTTCCAAATCTCCGGTCAGGTCAATGACCGCACGGATCGGGAGCCTTTCTGAGTACACCGATGTCGCCGCATCGGCGTCCGGCGTCTCGGCCTTCTCCAGGTACACGAACACCTGATGGAGATTGGCCCCATCGGGCGCGTTCTCGATCGGCTGCAGCCACACCACCGCCCGCGCTGAATCAAACTCGTAGATCCCCAGCCGCACCCGCACATCACCATCGAGCATCAACCGGTACACCGGCGCATCGATCGCCCCCGAAAACGATGGCCGCTCATCCTGCATCCATGTCCACGCTCGCCGCGCCTTGAACGAGATCGGACCCTTCACCGCCGCCAGCGGCAGCCGCAGACCGCCGAAGTCCTGGCCATTGATTGAGCCGACATCAAAGTCCGGAGGCGGCGTCCCCGGCTGCATCGGCCAGTTCCCCGCTCGATTCGCCGCATCCGGCGCATCCGCTCCCCCACCCTCACCCCCGGGCGCAGGCCGTGCCCAGCTCCCGGTGCTCACCACCACCAGCACCGTGCCGCTACATGCCACCAGTTTCCAAAGACCGACGCCGCGATGTCCCGTTCGCCGAACGCGCATGGCGGATCCTAACGCAGCCGCCGCCCCCCAACAACTCGCCGACACACACCCTCATGGCGGCGACCGCGATCAACATCGCGATCGGCTATCCTGGGGCGCCATGGCCACCCCCCCACACGCCACCACACCCACCCTTGTCCGCACCAATTCCGGGCTTGCCATCCAGGCCGGCTCCGCTTCACCCATCCCCATCCGCCACATCATCGGCATCGGACGCAACTACGCCGAGCACGCCAAGGAACAGGCCGCTGACATTCCGGAACGGCCCATGATCTTCACCAAGAGCCCCATGACCGCCGCACTCGATGGCGATGACATCGTCATCCCCAAGGTCTGCCAGGACCGGGAGCAGGTCGATTTCGAGGCCGAGCTTGCGGTCATCATCGGCACCCAGCCCGACGGCAGGCCCGTCAGGGATGTCTCCCAGGCCGATGCCCTCGGCTGCATCATCGGCTACTGCTGCGGAAACGATGTCTCCGCCCGCTGGTGGCAGAAAGAAGGCTCCGGCGGCCAGTTCTGCCGCGGCAAGAGCTTCGACACCTTCTGCCCCTTGGGTCCCCGGATCGCCACCCCGGACCAGATCCCCGACCCCCAGGCCCTGCAAGTCACCTGCCGTGTCAACGGCCAGGTCATGCAGGATGCCCCCACATCCCAGATGATCTTCCCGATCGCCCGTCTCATCAGCGATTGCAGCCAGGGAACCACGCTCCTCCCCGGCACCGTCATCATGTCCGGCACCCCCGGGGGTGTGGGCATGGCCCGCAAGCCGCCCATCTATCTCAAGCACGGCGACACGGTCGAAGTCGAGATCAGCAAGATCGGAGTGCTACGCAACAAGGTACGCATGGAATAGCACAGCCCCAAGTCCCTTCGGCGCGCACCACTACTCGTTCTCTTCGACTCTTGTTCTCTCTGTCTCTTGTTTCTACTTCGTCACTCCGTGACTTCGTGACTTCCGCTTCAATCCCCCGTCAGCGAAGTCGGCACGCACCACAGCTTCCCTGGGTACTTGATCTGCTCGCTCTGGTACTCATCCAACGTCATACGAATCACGCTGCCATCGATGATCGACACGTTGATCGCATCCCCGTGCCGCGGCCTGGGCAGAATCCCCGGCCAGGTCGCCCCGTCCGATCGATCCCCTGCCATGCCGTTGGACACATCCGGATCCCGATCCTCCGCATCCCAGAAGATCGCCGACATCGGCCTGAACTGATCCAGGCGGAACGGCCGCTGCGACCGTCCATACGCCATCACCGCGCCGTTCATGAGATACGAAGTGATGCCCGCGCTCCCCTCCTGCTCGGGCCGGTGCGACTGGCAGTGATAGACCTCGGATGTCTGCAGATACTCCCACATCGTGCCCGTCTTTTGAGCATCGTTGTCCCAGACCAGCACAGGAGCGGTGTAGAGCCACCCCGCGTTGGGCTCATCACTCAAGCTCCCGGACCAGTTCGGATACGGCAGCAGATCCTTGTGATCGTGCGCGTGAGTGAACACACCCACCATCAGCTGCGCCTGGCGTGCCGAGCACTGCACCGCGGTCGCCGCACGGCGGGCATGTACCAAGGCAGGCATCATGATCCCGATCAACAGCGAAATAATCACCACGACGAGCATCAGCTCGACAAGCGTAAAGGCGGCGCTGGAGATCCCCCGACGCATCCAGTGCGTACAACTACCAGACCCGCCCGGGGCTCGCAAGGCTTTTCTATAGGTTTCCTCACCTCCCCCGCGCATCTCCCAAACCCCGCCCGAGTAGAAAATTGCGCTTCCCGGCCCCGTACTCAACCCGATCCAAACCATCCTTTAGAATGACCACCCAATGACCCATAGCGCTCCCTCCCCATCAACCCCCACCTACGCCTGGAAACCCCTTCGTGCCGGCGCCTTCAGGCTCGATGGCGGGTCGATGTTCGGGCTCATACCACGCAACATCTGGATGCGAGCCGTCACCCCCGACGATCGCGGACGCATTCCAGTCCAGCACAACTGCCTCCTTCTTGAACGAGCCGGGGATGCCTCATCCCCCCCCGGCCCCAAGCTCATCATCATCGAAGCCGGAACCGGCAACAAGATGGATGCCAAGAGCAAGGACATCTTCGCTCTCGAGGACCGCTCCCTTCCCGATGCCCTTCGTGAGGCCGATTGCTCAACCGACGACATCGGCGCCGTCATCGTCTCTCACCTCCACTTCGATCACGCCGGCGGTCTGACCCGCCTCTGCCGACCCGAGGAATCTCCCGACTGGTCCCCCGCATCGCCCTCCGACACCCCCAGCGGCCAGCCCGTCAAGCTCACCTTCCCCAGCGCCACCATCCACGCCCAGCAGCGAGAATGGCTCGATGCACTCGATAACAAGAGCGTGATGACTCGCACCTACTTCCGGGATCACCTTGAACCCATCCGGGATCGCATACGACTCGTCGATTCACCCCGCCCCTTCCCGCTGGGCTACAACGCCGGCCGCGATGAACTCCCCCTGGTGCCCATCTCCAACCGCATCACACCCTTGCGCGAACTCCCAGGCATCGGCGTCTTCCTGACCCCCGGCCACACCTGGGGCCAGCAGGCGATCATCTTCAATGACACCAAGGGCCGCACCGTCGTCTTCGTGCCGGATGTCATGCCCACCGCCGCCCACATCGGTGCTGCCTACAGCCTCGGGTACGATGTCGAGCCATACACCAGCATGATCTCCCGCCACTGGCTGCTCGCCGCCGCCGCCCGCGAGAACTGGCTCCTCGTGCTCGACCACGAACCCGGCAACCCCATCCGCCGCGTCAAGGCCAACGATAAAGGCTGGTACGACCTGGTCGAAGATCAACCCTGACCCCCGCTACGTCCCACAACCCCCACCACACCACTCGCGATACCATCCAAACTGCCTCCCGATGCTCCCCGACTCCGCGATGAACCCCGCCATCCACAACTCCCCCTCGTCAGCCTTGGCGGGCGCTCCCGAATCTCCCGACCTCGCATCATCGCAGCGCGAGCCCAAGCCGCCCGCGACAGCCGCCGCGAACGCTGAAACCTCCGCCGCCGGCCCTGGCAACCCCCGCGCGGCCAAGCTCACACTCTTTGATCGCATGGAAGCCTTCGTCAGCCGCCTCTCCGTCCGCAGCAACTTCTGGCATCGCGTCTGCTCCATCATCTGGCTCCCCTACGCAGCGCGCAGCGGAATCCGCATGAAGCGGGTCGATGAGAACACCTTCTCCGCCGTCCTTCCCTTCACACGATTCAACAAGAACTGGTACAACGCAATGGCCGGCGCTGCACTTCTCGGCAACAGCGAGATCGCCGGCGGCATGTACGTCTTCGGCATCTGCGGCGGCGATTACCAGGTCGTCTGCCGGCACCTCGACTACCGCTTCCTGAGGCCCTGCCTGGGACCGGCGATCTACCGCATCACCCCGCGCGAGAAGATCGAAGACCTGCTCGCCACCAGGAAAGAATTCAACATCACGCTCGACATGGAAATCCTCCAGCAGTTCGCCGGCCGAAAGAAGGGCCGGGACCACCGCGTCGGACGTTGCATGGCCGAGTTCCACGTCACACCCAAGACCCAGGCGAAGGCACGCGAGCAGAAGCGCGATCGCGACAACCCCGCAACCTGACACGCAGATCCCCTTCTTTTCCGCGTACATGCGCCAGTTCCATCCTTAGAGACTGTGTGAAAAGGGTCGAATCTGCCGAAGAATAGGGGATGGAACGGAGTTCCTATCCAACCGATCTCACGGATGAGCAATGGAAGCTGGTCCGACCGCTGATCCCACCAGCCGCGCCGGGG
>JADLBU010000053.1 GCA_020847535.1 Phycisphaerales bacterium | reverse complement strand
TCGTCCTCCGTCAGCGTCAAGTTGGCCATCGGTCTGCCCATGCGAACCTCCTTTGTAGAGGAGATTCGCGCCCGGCGACAGACCGGTTGCGCCTTTGTTCAAGTTCTTTTGACTCGGCCCACTAGCGCTGGATTGCGTGCGGGTGGGGGTAGGGTGGAATTCGCCTGGGCTCTCGATCTGAGTCCACGGTGGAGAGATGACCGGGCACGGGAACCCGAAGAAGCGGGATGTGCCGGCGATCATCGAGACGACGAGGAAGCAGATTGTGCTGAAGAAGCAGACCTCGCGGCCTTGGAACCACATGTTGTGGTGCAACGTCGGGAATCAGCTCGCAGTCAGCCCCGGGAGCGATCCTGTGCTGTCCCCGAAGCTGTGGACCTCGCAGCCCATGCGTTCGAGCATCGCCTGGTAGAGGTTACAGAGCGGGGTTTCGCGGGGTGACTGGATCAGGCGGCCTGGATCAATGGAGCCGCCGCCGCGGCCGGCGAGCAGGATGGGGAGGTTCTCGTGGTTGTGGGCGTTGCCATCGCTGATGCCGCCGCCGAAGAGGATCATGCTGTTGTCGAGCAGTGACAGCTCCCCATCAGGCGTTTGCGACATCCTCGTGACAAACCGCGTGAAGCGCTCGACGTAGAAGCGATCGATCTTGCGGATCTTGTCGATCATCTCCTGATTGTTCTGGTGGTGCGAGAGGTGATGGTGGCCTTCGGTGATGCCGATCTCGGGGAGGGTGCGGTTGCTGCCATCGACGGCGAGCATGAAGGTGCCGATGCGGGTGATGTCCATCTGGAAGGCCAGCAGCAGGAGGTCGTACATCAGGTCGATGTGCTCACCGGCGGTGCGGGGGATGCCGGTAGGCGGGGCCATCTCGGGCATCGGTATGTCGGATTCTTCGGTGCGGGCGCGCTGGATGCGCAGCTCGATCTCACGGACGGCCGTCTGGAACTGGTCGAGCTTGTTGCGATCGCTGGATCCGAGGCGCTGCTGGAGGCGCTGGGAATCCCGCTTGACGAAATCGAGGATGCTCTGGCGCCGGGTGAGCTGCTCCTGCCGGGCCGCGGCCTGGGTGGCGCTGCCGAAGAGCCGCTCGAAGACGACGGCCGGATCGACCGTCTTGGGCATCGGCACATCTTCGGCTCGCCAGGAGATGTTGGAGGTGTAGGCGCACGAGTACCCCGAATCGCAGCTCCCCGCGGCGGGGCTGTTCTCGCAGCCCAGCTCGATCGAGGGGAGGCGGCTGCCTTCGCCGACCTGGCGAGCGGCGAACTGATCGACGCTGACGCCGATGCGGATGTCGTTGCCCGCGGTCTTGCGCGCCTGGTGGCCGGTGAGGAACGATGCCGAAGAGCGGGCGTGGTCGCCGGGACCATCTCCGTTGGCGCGGGCTTTGTCGAGAGTCAATCCGGTGAAGACGTTGATGTGCTGGCGAACAGGGGCAAGCGGTTCGAGCGTGGGTGACAGGGCAAAGCTGGCGCCCTCCCCGGTGGGCTCCCACGCGGCGTAGTTGCAACCGTTGGGCATGAAGATGCAGGCCATGCGGACAGGAGGCGCCGTGGTGGCGCTCCCTGCGGTCGCGAGCGAAGAGCCCAGCGCTCGCAAGCCAACTCCCCCACCTCCGCCTCCACCGGACATGGCTTCAAGCCACGGGAGCGCCATCGTGACGCCAAGGCCGCGGAGGACGGTTCTTCGGGAGAGTTCTCTCTTCATGGTTGTGCCTTTGGTGAGGCGAGCGCACCTTGGCGCTGATCTTGAGTATTCGGCTCGCGGCCCCGGCATGTCTTGAACGTGGGGCTCGTGACGATCGCCTGGATCATCGCGCTGAAGCGGTCGTGGTTGCCGCGGGTATGCGCGGCGATCCGGCGAACGGCGGGGTGATCAAAGGGCTCGATCCCGCGTCCGATCGCGTACATCAGCACCTTGCCCGACAAGGTCTGGATGAACTGATCCCCCTGGTCAAGCAGGATCTTCTTGAGGTCCCCAGGGCCGGTGAAGGTCTGTCCCCCTGGCAATGTGCCGGCGGCATCGATCGGGCGACCTTGGTATTCATCGCGCCAGCGGCCGATCGCATCGAAGTTCTCAAACGCGAGCCCCAATGGATCGAGACGCACGTGACAAACCGCGCAGGAGGGATTCCCGACATGCGCGGCGAGCTGCTCCCGGAGCGTGGCCTCCGGGTTCTGCGCGGCGGCCTGCTCCAGCGGAGGGGTCTCGGGCGGTGGAGGCGGTGGCGGAGTGCCGAGGATCTGGTCGAGGACATAGAGCCCGCGTTTGACGGGGCTGGTGCGCGTGGTGTTGCTGGTGACCGTCAGCACCGCGCCCATCGTGAGGACACCGCCGCGCGGAGAGGCCTCGGGAAGCTCGACGCGGCGGAACTTTTCACCCTCCACACCCTCGATGCCGTAGAAGCGGGCAAGCTTCTCGTTGAGGAACGTGTAGTTGCTGTCAAGGAAGGTCAAAAGGCTCTGATCGCCGCGAACAACATCGGCGAACAACAGCTTGGCCTCGGAGATCATCGCCGCCCGGAGATCATCGTCGTACTCGGGGAACTTTCCGCGATCCATGGCCAGCGCGTCGAGCGATCGAAGCTGGAGCCACTGGCCGGCGAAGTTGTCGATGAAGGACTGGGCGCGGTCATCCCGGAGCATGCGCTGAACCTGCTTGCCCAGCACGGCATCGTCGGAGAGTGAGCCATCCTGTGCGAGTTCCAGCAACGCTTCGTCGGGAGAGCTGCTCCAGAGGAAGTAAGACAGGCGGCTGGCGAGCTCGAACGTGTTCAGGTGGTAGATCGCCGCCGGATCCCCGGCATCAGGGTTATCCAAGGAGCGATACAGGAAGTTGGGCGACACCAAGACGGCGGTCAGGACGGTGCGCACCGCTCGCTCGAAGGTCGCCCTTTCCGCTCGCTGGGCGCGGAAGAGATCGATCAGCCCCGCGAGTTCATCGGTGAGCAGTGGACGGCGATACGCGCGAGCGGCGAACGGCTCGATGATCGCCGCGGCCCGCTGGTCGTCGGTCTTGGATTCATCCTGCGCGTGCGAGACCTCAAAGGTCTCCCTCCACACCGCCGGTCGCTTGATGGTTCCCTCGATCGGGCCGGTGATGGAGATCCACTCGACCGCCAGATTGCGGTCGGCGACCTTGGCCTGGTAGAAGTCGTTGATGAAGAAGGCTGAGATCAGGTGCATGCCCGGCTTGAGGCGCGTGCGATACTCGATCTCCTGGGGCTTGGCACGGGTGCCGGAGATTGCGAACGACTTGCGTTCCTTCTTGTCGATGCGAAGGCTGAGGTTCGCGTGTTCATCACCACCGTGGTCTTCCCAGGCCGAGAGACGGATGATGTACTCGGCCGAGAGCGGGGATTCGAAGGCACCTCCAACCGATCCCGCCGCGTACATGTGGAAACCACCCTGGGGAAGCTGGGAACCGTGGTCGGATTCCTCAAGCGGCGGCACGATCGCAAGCTGCATCTGAGAGTTGGGATGCACCTCCGGACCGAGCGCCAGCTCGATCGCCTGTTCCGCTGCGGAGAGATACTGCTCGACGGCGAGCGGGGACATCGTGAGGACATCGGCGATGTTGTCGAAGCCGTAGCCGGTGTCATCCCTCGGCAGCTTCGCGGCGATATCGACCTTGGTGGGATCGATGCCCAGCAGATCCCGGAGGGTGTTGCGGTATTCCGCGCGGTTCAGGCGATGAATGGTGAACCAGCCCGGATCGATCGGCTCATCGGCGGGAGCGAGCTTCAGGGCGGCATCGATCCAATCCATGAGGCGCTGCTTCTCATCGTCGGTCGGTTGAGGTTTGTCGAAGGGTGGCATCTCTCCGATCGCGACCATTTCCTTGGCGAGCGCGAGGTCATCTGCGAGGCGGAGGGCATCACGGAGCGAGTTGATGGAATCGAGCCTGATGTCCGCCTTGGCCTTCTGACCGCCGTGGCACTCAGCGCAGTGGGTCGCCAGAAGCGGCTGGATGCTTTGGGTGAACTGGCGATCGAGCTCGGCGGCTGGGTCGGCCGGGTCGGGAGATACGGGCGGCACCGGGCGTGCTGGGGCTGCGGTGGCTGTGGGCGTCGGGTTGGTTGGCGGGGGTTCTGGCCATCCGTAGGCGACGAGACCAGCGCACGCGATCACCACGGCGAGCGCGGCGACGGCGCGGCCGGCGGGTTTCCCCGGTGCTGTGCTGCGTGGCAGTCCCATGATGCGAGAGCGATTCGGTTCGACACGAATGCGATACGAACGCCAGCCTATCAGGCGGGGTGGGAAAGTCAATGGCGGCGGGGAGCGGTGGCGGGCGGCCGTGTGGGGGAATGTGGGGATCGCCGACCGGGAATGGAGCGAAGGAGACTCGAACTCCCAACATCCAGCTTGCAAAGCTGGCGCTCTACCAATTGAGCTATCGCCCCGGTTTGGGCGGATGGTAGGTAGGGAAATCGGGCTTGCATCGGCGACTGTGGCGCGTGAATCGGGGCCCGGTGGGAGAACCTGCCGCGGCGATTCCCTCATTCGCTCCTTCAGACCCTCGCCTGCCGACCTCGATGGTTCTCCGGCACGCCAGCCCACCCTACGCCGCTACCGCAACGGGCCGGTACACTGGTCCCCTTGCCGCCCGCAGGACCGTGCATCGCGGGGGTGAACGGCCTTGTCAAGGGAATCGCATGAAGAGCTTTGGATGTGTGAAGACGCCGGCGATGGGCATGAGGACGGCCGCTGGGTTCGCGGTGATCGGTTTGGCCGGGCTCTCCGAGCCGGCGAGCGCCCAGGGGGTTCGCACGTACGAAGCGCTGGATGTCTCGCCCGCGAGCGTCGTGCTCTGGCAGCCGGTGACCCAGCGCGAGGCGGATCCCTCGGCCAAGCCCGCGAGCCGGGATCTGGAGATCCGCCTCAGGGGTGAAGGTGAGCTGGGGATGAAGTCCGACTTCGATGGAGATACCGCCGAGGATGGGGATGTCTCGGTCTCGCGGCTGCGGGCGGGGCTTGAGGTCTCGGTTCCGATCGGAGAGCGATCGAACCTGGAGTTCACGCTCGACAACGAGTGGTCGTTCTACGACTTCTCGGAGCCCTCGGCGTTCGGGGCGATGGCGCCCTGGGATGACACGTGGGAACGCGGGATCCGGATCGTGTTCTCAACGCAGGAGACCGAGAAGTTCGCGTGGTTCGTGGGTGCGGATGTGACGGCGGCGAGCGAGTATGGCGCGGACTTCGGGGATTCGGTGACGTACGGCGGGCTTGCGGGTGTCCGGTACTCGTTCAGCGAGAACTTCACGGCGGGGCTTGGGATCTATGCCCGCTCGCGGCTGGAGGATGACTTCCTGCCCCTGCCCATGATCGCCTTCCTGTGGAAATTTGCCCCCGAGTGGTCGCTCTCGAGCCAGAACGGCCGATCGGTGCGGCTGGGGTGGCAGGTGAGTGAGCCCGTGTCGCTCTTTGCCGAGGGCGGATATGAGGCCCGCGAGTATCGGCTCGATGATGATGGCCCGAGCGTGGATGGGATCGGCAAGGATCGCCGCGTGCCGGTGGCACTGGGCGCCCGCTGGCAGATCGCCGAGGGTCTCACGCTGACGGGCAAGGCCGGTGCGTACGTGTGGCAGCGGTACCGGCTCGATGAAGAGGATGGGACGAAGATTGATGAGTTCGAGGCCGAGCCGGCGGCGTTCTTCGTGGTCGAGCTGCGGTGGGTGTTCTGAGGGGGAGTCACTTCGTCTCTTCGTCACTTCCTCTAGAACCGCCACCCCATCATCGCGAAGTAGTCGAGATCGTTTTTCTTGAATCCCTCACCGGGCTCGCTCTGGTGGCGATGCTCGATGCCCAGCTTGAGAAGCAGGTTCATCTCCGGATCGACGATGATCTCCCAGCCGGCCTTGGTGACGGTGCGGTAGTCGGCGAAGTCCTCGATGCGGGGGTAGTAATCGCCGGTTGCGAACAGCTTCTGCCGCTCGGTGAGCTGGTGTTCGAAATCCATGCCGAAGTCCAGCTCGGGGTAGAACTCGTTGCTCTGGCCGCCGAGTTCCTGTGAGAAGCCGAAACCGGAGCGGGCTTTGAGGGTGGTCTTGTCGTTGCGGATGATCGCGTAGCCGGGCCCCACCATCGCCGACAATCGCCAGCGCCAGTCCTGGAATTCATCAAACTCGGCCTTGCCGACGGTGAACACGAACCACGGGGACTCATTGAAGTTCCAGTCGTTGCGGAGGTTGGACTCAGCGCGGCTCTTGGTCTTCTCACCACCATCGGTGGCCCAGGAATAGACCGCATCTGCCCGGGTCTCCATGGGCTTGGTCTTGCGCTCGGCGCTGAAGCCCATCCGGAGGTTGAAGTTCTCGCTGTTGCCGCTGGAGCCGTTGACGCCCGCCTGGACCGATCCCCTCCACCCCTTCCAGAAGGATGTGGGCTGGTCGTCGACGGGCAACCCGTGCGCGGGTGTGACCGGGCCGGAGGCCGAAGTCGCAGGGAGGAGAGCCGGAGGAGATGCGGAGGACTCGGCGATCTTCTTTGCGCGAATCGCCGCGAGCGGCTGGGCGCCGGCGGGCGAAGCAAGGAGCAGGATCGCCAGAAACGCAAGGCCGATGTGAGCACACCGCGGGGCCATCAGAGGTCCTTTCTGAGGCAGCGAGCGTAGGAGCAGGGAAGATGCCGATGGCTGAGGGTGTGCGGCAGAACCAACCTGAGATGAGGGATTAGCCTCGGAAGCCTTGGGGATCGTATTGGATGTCAATCCGGCAGGCGCCCGAGAGCGGACAATCGTCCGAAAAATAGTTTGGGCAGGCTGGCCTTTGGGGATGTGGACATCGCATTGCCTGGTGTCGGGGAACAAAAACGCGTGGGATTCGAGGGACGGCTCGCCCGCTCCACTCACCACAAACACTCACCACCTCTGGATAAGGAAGACACTCATGCATCGCTGCACCGCTATCGCCGCGCTCGTGCTCCTGGCAGGAAACGCCATGGGCCAGTCCTTCAACGTCGACTTCAACGGCACCTCCGGCAACGGCGCCGGGGTTCCCGCTGCTTCCTACGGCGGGGCCGCCGGCCAGGCGGGCACGTGGAACAGCATCACCAACAGCAGCGCTGCCGTGATCGGCCTCCAGAAGATCGACGGCACCTCCAGCAGCGTCAACCTGAGCTGGAACAAGACCACGGCGATCTCGGGGATCTTCGACTCCGGCATCACCGGCGACAACGCCAAGCTGATGCAGGACGGCCAGTTCATGGACTCCTGGGGCACGCTCCAGTACACGTTCTCCAACCTTGCCGCGGGCACGTACGCGGTGTACACCTACGCCGGCAAGCCCAACTTCACCTCCGAGGCGGGCGTGACGGTCACGGGCACCACCAGCGACTACCAGTACATCGGCGGCAACCTGAACAACGATCTGATGCCCGGTGACAGCCACGCGATCCATATCGTGACAGTCGCCGCGGGCGGCTCGGTCGTGGTCAAGGTCAACGACTCCTTCAACGGCAACGCTTCCTGCACGGGCCTCCAGCTCCGCAAGATCGACGATGGCCGCATCCGCTTCTACGTCGCCAAGAGCCAGACCGGCAACCCCAACACCGGCGTCTCCTGGGCCAACGCGTACGACGACCTCCAGCCGATCCTGCAGCAGACCGCCCTCATCGGCGGTGACCAGTGCGAGATCTGGACCAAGTCGGCCTTCTACTACCCCACGACCGGCAGCGACCGCAACGCCAGCTTCGTGATCCCCTCGGGACTGCACCTCTACGGCGGGTTCTCGGGGAGCGAGACCTCGATGGATCAGCGGCTCTACCCCTGGGCCTACATCACCGCCCTCTCCGGCGCGATCGGCGGATCGACCTCGAGCGACAACTCCTACCACGTTGTAACCGCCAACGGCGCTTCAAACTCCACCGTGCTCGACGGCTTCACGGTCGCCAACGGCCGGGCCACCGGCGGTGGGGATGACAGCAAGGGCGGCGGTCTGTTTGCCGAGGCCACCCGCATCCGGGTCGCCAACACCAAGTTCATCTCCAACTACGCGGGCATCGAAGGCGCCGGTGCATTCACCACCGACTACCCCAACTTCACCAACTGCCTCTTCTACAAGAACGAGGCCAACGGCCCCGGCGCAGGTCTCTACCACCACACCTCCGGCTCCCCCACCATCTACAACACCGAGTTCACCGGCAACTCCTCGATCGGTGACGGCGCAGCCGCCAAGGTTCTGTTCGCCGACGCCTCCTTCTTCAACTGCCTCTTCTCCGGCAACACCGCCTCGTCGGGCTCGGGCGGCGCGGTTTCGATCGCCGGCGACTCCAGCGACGATGCCCGCTTCACCAACTGCACCTTCTCGCTCAACCACTCCGGCGCCTCACACGGCGGCATCTACGGGAACAACCAGGTCTCGGTCGAGCTGAACAACTGCATCCTCTGGGGCAACACCGACGAGTTCTCGACCGACCTGGAGGACAAGCAGTACGGCGGCAACCTGCAGGCGATCTTCATCAGGAAGAACACGACCGTCCAGGGCCTCAGCAGCAACCCGCTGTTCGTGAACGCCGACGGCGCCGACGGCATCCCCGGCACCACCGACGACGACTGCCGCCTCCAGGAAGCCTCTTCCTGCATCGACACAGGCGACAACGCCCTGGTGCCGATGGACTTCCCCGATGCCGACGGCGACAACTTCCAGTTCGAGCTCTACCCCTACGACCTCGACGGCCTGGACCGCGTCCTGGATGTCCCGTGGGCCAACGGCGCGGGCGCGGTCATCGATCGGGGCTGCTACGAGTACCAGTACCACACCTGCCCGGCCGACTTCGATGAGTCCGGTTTCGTCGATCTCGATGACTACGTCGCCTTCGTCGCCGCCTTCGAGGCAGGCACCGACAACGCCGACTTCGACGGCACGGGCTTCGTCGATCTCGATGACTTCATCGCTTACGTCGCCGCCTTCGAGGCAGGCTGCTGAGTAGAACCCACCCAACGCTCCCCGCGTGCCCCCGGTGCCCATGGCCGGGGGTTTCTTCTTTTTGACAGATGAAGGGAAACGCGGCCCGCCGAAGGCGGGGTATCGCCGTGCGAACGGGGCCGCATGCAGTTTGCCGGTACACTACTGGGGACGTGGCGTATTGTGGGGTTGTTCTCGTATCCGAGCGGGTCTGGTCTTGCCGGGCGTCTCTGCGTGGATCCCGCACCCACCATCTCCGCTGGCGAACCGCCGGGGCAGAAGGGCCTCTCGGTTGGGTCGTACGTTGCGCGGCTGGCAGCGCTGAGCGCGGGGTTCTGGGCATTCACTTGCATCTGCTTCGAGGGCCTGACGCGGCTGGGAAACTTCGGCCTGGCGTGGCCGCCTCTGGCGATCGGGCTGGCGATCTGCGTGGTGATGGGCTGCAGATACGCCCCGGCAATCTTTCTGGGATCGCTCCTGGCTCCGATGGCGATCGGGCATCCGGATGTGGGAGCGCAATCCCGGATGGTGCAGCTCGAGGTGGGGATGTGGGTGGGCCTGTCGGACACGGCCGGTTCGCTCGCCGGCGCCTGGATCATGCGCCGGGTGATCGGACCGGCTGGTGGCCTCTGGCGCCTGCGGGATGCGGCAATGTTTCTGCTGGTGGTGATGCCGGTCACGGCGGCGATGAGCGTCGCGGTGCATTCGCTGGCGTTGGTCGGAAAGGCCGGGAACCTGTCGCACTATCACAGCGCGAAGGATCCCGAGTTGGACCTGCACCTTCGTCGCGTGCTGTGCAACGCGGTCGCCGTGCTGCTCCTGACGCCGATCGTTGTATCGCTGGCGCAGCGCCCGGCGCGGCCGCGCGGAAAGCGGCTCGTGGAAGCCGCGACGGTGGTCGTCTCGCTGCTGGCAACCTCGCTCTACGCGTTCACATCAAGCCGGCTTGGGGAGCACAGCGCATATGCGCTGGCGTACCTGCCGATCCCGTTCCTGATCTGGGGAGCCCTGCAGTTCGGGAGCCGGGG
Source organism: Phycisphaerales bacterium (assembly GCA_020847535.1). Taxonomy (GTDB): domain Bacteria; phylum Planctomycetota; class Phycisphaerae; order Phycisphaerales; family UBA1924; genus JAEUJB01. The sequence goes on along the minus strand of JADLBU010000053.1, from coordinate 113,024 downwards.
GTCGGTCCCGCTGGCGCTGGTGGCATGCACGATCGCCGCGGTGGCGACCATCCAGGGCCGGGGACCGCTGATCAAACCCAGCGATGAGCAGACGATCTACCTGTTCTGGGGGTTCTGCATCGTGACGGGGACGATGGCGCTCCTGGTGGGGGCGGCGGTGGATGAGCGAGCCCAGTCGACGCTGCTGCTGCTGCGAAGCGAGCACCGCTACCGCCAGTTGGTGGAGAGCGCCCGCGAGGGGATATGGCTGCTGGACAGCCGTTGGCGGACGACGCTCGTCAACCCGCGGATGGCCGAGATCCTGGGTGAGACGACCGAGTCGATGGTGGGCAAGAGCTTCTCGGAGTTTCTGAGCGAATCGGATCTGGCACGGCTGGAAACATCGGCGATGCGCCGCATCGTGCAGCCCGACGAGCAGCAGGAGGTGGGCCTGCGGCGGCGCGATGGGCTGCAGGTATGGGCGCTGGTCTCGACGACATCGCTGCGCGGGCCGGCGGGGGAAGTATCGGAGGTGATGGCGCTGGTGACCGACATTTCCGCCAGACACCAGGCCGAGGATGAGCTGCGCGCCAGCCGGGAGCGGCTCGAGGTGGCGATCTGGGGATCGAGCCTGGGCCTGTGGGACTGGGATCTGAAAACCAACGAGGTTGCCTACTCGGATGTATGGAAGCGGCAACTGGGCTATGAGCCACGCGAGCTGGCCGATACGTTCGATACCTGGCAGCAATTGCTGCACCCGGATGATCGCCCGCATGCGCTGGAGCGGCTGAAGGAATACCAGGCCTCCCCGGAGCGGCCATTCGAGGTTGCCTTCCGGATGCGCCAGCGCGACGGGGCGTATCGCTGGATCATGTCGCGCGGATACCTGCTCCACAGCCCCGGGGGCAAGCCCGAGCGGATGATCGGGGTGCATATCGATATCGATGCACAGAAGAAAGGCGAGGAGGATCTCCAGCAGAGCACACAGCGGCTGGGGCTGGCGCTGGAGGCTGCGCAACTCGGCACCTGGGACTGGAGCGTCGCCGACTCCCGGCTGCACGACTCCCCCAAAATGGCCGAGATCTTCGGAGTCCCTTGCATCCCTGACGAGAACGTCAACCAGCGTTACGCAAGCCGCGTGCATCCCGACGACCTCCCGCGGGTGCGGCAGGAATGGCAGGAACTGCTCCGAGGCCGCGGGCCATTCTCAACGCAGGTGCGGATCGTGCGTGATGGTGGGCGCGAGGAAGGCCGCGATGGAAGCCAGATCCGCTGGATCGCCGCCCGCGGCGCGCTCAGCCGGGATGCCGCCGGCAGACCGCACCGCGCCACCGGCGTGATCGCCGACATCACCGAGCGCAAGCTCGCCGGGGCTGAGCGACGAAAACTCCAGGACCAGCTCCACCGCGCCCAGAAGCTCGAGAGCCTGGGCATCCTCGCCGGCGGCGTCGCCCACGACTTCAGCAACCTCCTGGGTGGCATCCTCGGTCACATCGGCATGCTGCAGAAGATGGTCCAGCATGATGCGATGCTGCGGCCCACGCTGGACACGATGGAGCACACCACACGCCGGGCCGGGGAGCTCACTCGGCAGCTCCTGGCCTACTCAGGGCGCGGCGGCATGGTGCGCCAACACGTGGACCTGTCGGCCGTCGCGCGGGATGCCCTCACGCTGGTCTCCGGCTCGCTGTCCCCGCAGGCACAGGTTCGGATGGAACCGGCGAGCGAGCCGGTATTGACCGAGGCCGACATCACACAGATCCGCCAGATCGCGATGAACCTGATCACCAACGCGTCGGATGCGCTGGAAACCCGTGCCGGGATGATTTCCATCCGCACCGGCGCGTTCGATGCGACACGCGAGTACCTCGATGCCTGCGCCCTGGGAGACTCGGCTTCTCCCGGACGGTACGTCTACCTGGAGGTCGCCGACACGGGCCGGGGGATCGCCAAGGACGATCTGGCCCGTATCTTCGATCCGTTCTTCACAACCAAGTTCACCGGACGCGGGCTGGGCCTGGCGGCGGTGCTGGGTTCGGTGCGTGGACACAACGGGGCGATCCGCGTGGAAAGCACTCCTGGGGTGGGCACGACGTTCCGGGTGCTCCTGGCGCCGGCGGGAGCAGATGCCCCCGATGAGTCGCTTCCATCGGGAGCAGCCGGAGCGCCCCTGCTCTCTGACCAATCTGGGGGCGCGGGAGGTGGAGACATGTCAGCGCCGAGGATCCTGGTGGTGGATGACGAGTCGGTGGTGCGCAACATGGCCGTTCTGTCACTGCGACAACAGGGTTACGGCGTGATGGATGCCGGAGATGGGCCATCGGCGATCGAGGCATTTCGTCGCCACGCCGGCAGCATCGATGCGGTGCTCCTGGACCTGACGATGCCGGGCATGACGGGGATTCAGACGCTGCAGGCGCTGCGGGCGATCTCGCCGGATGTGCCGGTGGTGTTGACCAGCGGATACTCGGAGACCAGCGCCATCAGCATGCCCTCCGATGGGCGCACCTCGTTCCTGCAGAAGCCCTTCACGATCGAGGAGATGGTCGAGCAGATACGCGCGGTAATGCCGCGCCGATCGGCGGACGGCGTCTGACGCTCCCGAGCCGGCGGATCGCCGAATCCGCAGGGGATGACGCCGGGTACATCCTGCCTTCATGCGGGCTTCGTCGCTACATCGCACCGGCAGCCCGTTCGCAGCGTTCGAGAAACACGTCGGGCCTCGCGCACCGCCGACTCTTGCCGTGCGCGCTTCTCGGCCAAAGCCGAGCCTCGCCTCGGACTGAACTTGCCTGGGATACCGCAGATGTTTCCTCTGCACCGTGCCCGCACATCCACCCCCACCCGCGCGCCGCCCCCCACCGCTCCCGAAGCGCGGCACGGAGCGCAAGAAAACCGGGGCCCCTTGCGGAGCCCCGGCAATGATCAAATCGAATCCACAGGTCAGCGGGCAGAATCAGCCCACCAGGGGCCCGGTCTCAAGCAGGATCGTCGCCTGGCCGCTGTTGTTGATGACCCGCAGGGCCAATCGCGTCGCCTTGTCGGCAAAGTCCTTGGCGATCGCGAAAGAAACCACGCCGCCACTGATCGGCTGCATGGCGGCTCCGATGGAGCCGAGGTTCCCGCCTTCCTCGTCCAGGGCGATCAGCTCGTACCGCTCGCCGTTGTTCGAGGGAAGGTTCTTGCAGAGCAGGCGGGCCTCATCCCAGTCCTCGTTGTGCCAGATGGCCGCATCGACCTTCTGCCACTGTTCCGCGGCGGGCATGGTCGCCGCTGGGCTGAATGCGATCCGATGAGTGCCTTCGCTGAAGAGGAACGTGTCGATGTTCTTGCCGAAGAGCTGGTTGGCATTACCGACGGAGTTTCCAACCTGCTTCTCGGTGGCCAGGATCGAGAACTGGCTCTGAAGCCGGATGGTGGTGATGCCCAGAACCACCGCCGCGGCCGCCAGGGCCACAGAGGTGATACGCCAGAAGCGCAGCCCGCGCCTCCGGGCCCGCTCTTCGAGGCCGGGAAGTGCCCGACCACCCTCGTGCCTGACCGCCGGCGCAAACACCGGGGTCATCACGGACAGGTCCGCGGCCTTGGCCGCCTCGGGTGTCCGAACGATCGATTCGACAATCGCCTCGTGGACCGCCGACAGAACCTTGCCCCGCAGGTGCTCCGGAGTCTGCACCTCCGGCAAGACCGGCTCAAGGACGCACAACCTCGACTGTTCTTTTCTGATTTGTTCTTGAATCTCAGCCGGCGCCGCCGCGAAGGCCGCCTCGAACTCGAGAGCTTCCTGCTCGTCGAGGAGGCCCATCGCGTCGAGCTGTGCCAGCTCAACCAGTTCCCTCGTACTCATGTCGCCAACTCCTCGCTACCCCGTTCTCGCAATCGGACCAAGGCTCGGCTCAACGCCGACTTGATCGTCCCCAAGGGCGTGTCGAGCTCCTCACCAATTTGCCTCAGCGTTTGACCGCCGAGGTAGGCGCGCAGAATCACCGTCTGTTGCAGTTCGGGTAACCCTGAGATCCTCTTGAGCAAGGAGTCCAACCGCTCTTCCTTTTCAATGTTCGGCGCCATTTCCTGCGTCACAGTTTCAGACTCGGGCGCCGGAGACCCTTCCAGAGAGGTCGCCTTCACCCTTGCCTTGCTGCGCCGCAGCTTGTCCACGAAATGCCGCCGAGCAATCAACATCACCCAAGTTACCAACGCGGCTCGCGTCGGATCGTAACGATCCGCCGTCCGCCAAAGCCTCACAAATATCTCCTGTACGGCGTCCTCGGCCTCCGCTCGGGAGGGCATGGCCTGGAATGCCATGCGATAGACGAGGGATCCGAACCGGTCGTAGAGAATCGCCACAGCCGACTCGTCGTTGGCTGCAACGCGCCTCATGAGCGCAAGGTCTTGCGCATCTTGACCCAGGTTCGAACTCATCTTGCCCCTACTCTCAGCCGTCTGGTATGGGCGGATCCTCCCAGAATCGGCCGATGCCCGCAAGGAGTATTTGGTCGGCGTCTTGCCTCTTTTCCGAAAAATCACACAGCGTCACGACTGGTAATTGTTCGGGTATCTCCTTTCTGCCGTCGTGGCTTTTCTTTCGATTCGTACCAAAATCTGTCTTGTTCCAGGCAATCCGTCGCTATATCTTGAACATGGCGGTACGGGGTCCGAAACCCGCCGCCGGAGACATCGTGGTGTTTCCCCAGTTTGATTCAATCTCGGAAGGGCGCCGGCTCGCGAGCTCCAGGATGGAGAGACGTGCTTGCTCCCGAACCTTTCCTTGGTCGTCTCTGCGCGATCCACGAGTGGTGCGCGCCGGCTTCACCCTTATTGAAGTTCTCGTGTCGATCGCGGTGATCGCGGTTCTCCTGGGCCTCCTCGTGCCAGGGCTGAACAAAGCCCACGAAGCGGCTCGACGCGTCGCCTGCGCGCAGAATCTCCGGCAGCTCGGCTTTGGCATCTCGTCCTATGCCGAAGCGAACAAGGACCGGATCCCCCCCACCGGCTTCCTTCCCTCGGGCTGGGGTGGACGCAGCAACAACCCGACAGGCTCTCCGGAGCAGATGCTGATCGTCCGGGTGGCAGATCGCAACCTGGCATACAAGGACGGCATCCTGTGGGATGGCCTGGGCCGGCTCTTCTTCGCGGGGCACCTGGCCCCGGGCACGAACTTCTACTGCCCTTCACACCGCGGCAACCATCCCCAATCGCGGTATCTCAACCTGTGGGGCGCCAGCAAGGGCGAAATCGTCTCCAACTATCAGTACCGGGGCATGGGCAACGGCCAGTCTCCCTCGCCCAAGCTCTTTCAGATCGAGCCGATCAACACCGCTCTGGCCGTTGACGGGATGAGGTCCAAGCCCGACTACAACCACCGCATTGGTGTAAACGTGCTGCGGGTCGACCTGGGCATCGAGTGGATCAGCGATCCGGGCGGCGTGCTGGGCAGCTTCCTGCCCGACGATGAGGATGAGAATGACGGCAGCAACACCAACAACGCCTGGGATTGGATTGACGATGCCCGGTCCAGCAACACGAGCGAGTGATTGTTGAGTCAACGCACTTCAATGCCGGCCCGCCAGCGCGGGCCGGTTTGTTTTTTGAGATCCCCCGCGGCGATCCTCGGTGGTGATTCGTGCCCGGGCACTCGATTGCGGTGTGCCCATATCATCTGACATGACCACCCGATTCACGACTCGGCGTATCGCTTCGTGCGGCATTCCCTCTGCGGCACTCATCGCGTGCCTCGGATCGACCGCTCTCGCTCAGCTCAAGCCAGATCGCCTCTACAACGGCGTGAACCGCCCGATCCCCATGTCCGTCGTGCGCCCGGATGGCGCGCAGGGAGAGCTCTCGATCCAACTGCTCGCGGCCGGAACCGCCGAGGTCGTCAAGAGCGCTCCGGTGAAGGAAGGCCCGATCAATCTCGCATCCATCTTCCCGAGCCTGTGGGAGGATTCGACCCACCCGCTTGTATACGCCCAGCTGGCTGCCGGAGAGGATCGCGTCGGCGCTGCGGTGGTCCTGCAGCCCATGGACGGCCCCAGGATCGCCGAACTCCGGCCCGAGGTAACCAAGGTGCAGTGGCTGCCCCCCGCGGAACGGGCCTTCTCGGGTTACCGGGCGTACATCGACCGTGTCGCCGTGGTCGAGACGACCGCCGGGGACATCCAGTTTGTCATGCGGCCCGAAGTCGCGCCCAACACGGTCTTCAACTTCCTCCACCTTGCCGAGAGCGGGTTCTATACCGACATCCTGATCCATCGCATCGTCCCCCGTCGCCCCGACGGCGCACCGTTTGTGATCCAGTTCGGGGATCCCACCGGGACCGGCAGCGGCTCTCCGGGGTATTCGATCGATCTGGAACGATCCACCCTTCCCCACACGTACGGCGTGCTCTCGATGGCGCGCGCACCGCAGCCCAACACCAACGGCTCGCAGGTGTTCATCTGCCTCAGTCGTGAAGGCACACAGGCGCTGGATGGAGAGTACTGCTCCTTCGCGCAGGCAATCTCCGGGACCGATGCGATCACCGCTCTGACGGCGACATCAGTGGATGCCGAGGGACGACCGACGACCGATCCGCCGCCGAAGGTCAAGAACGTGCGGCTGGTTGATGCCTCGCCCTATGGTGTCGGACCCAAGCCGCTGCTTCGTCCGCAGGCCGCGCCCGATGCGACCAAGCGGTAACCCGCTCAGCCCGCACGAGTCCGCGGCATCGGCAGGCGATCGGAAGTCCAGAGGAACCCGAAGAGGCTGCGATAGCGCGGCTGCAGCAGCACACGGACGATTCCGCGCGCCACGCTGCGGCCGATCAGCAGGCCGAGGTACATCGCGATGAGCAGTTGGCCCAGCATGAACCAGATGGGAGCCTCGGCCAGTTCTCCCCGCGCCAGCTCCATCGCCATCACCGAAGTCAGCCCCACGTTGTAACGCCCGCCGTCGAACGAATACAAGATCAGTGATGCGCCCAGCCCTACGGAGATCGCGAAGATCCACAACCGGCGCCGTCGAACGGCGCTGAGAACCACGGCCCAGAACATCCCGGCTCCAAATCCCATCAGGCTGATCGCGATCTGCTGGAGCACGTGAGGCTTGTCCGGCTTGAGCCAGGGTTTGGGGATCTCGGCGATGATCTTCTGCCGATCCTGGCTGTTCCACCAGGGCATGTCGATGAAGTCGTACTCCCATCCCGAGAGTTGCGCCCCGAAGGGATTGGATACCACGGCGGTCGTGCCGGCGGCCTTCTTGGAATCCTGATACGCCTTGTGCAGTGTGGCGATGTGCCGCGCCAGCGGGCGGCAATCATCCCGCCCGAACTCATCGCTGATCGCGGCGAACGCCGCGCAGGTGGCGATCAGCGCGACGATCGATCCGAGGAGGAAGATCGCCGCGGCGATGAACGAGAGTCGATTGGCCCAGCGTCCAAGTGATGGATACTCCTGGAGAGCCGCGGCGGTGGCGCACTCCGGACAGCGGACCATGAGCAGGTTGTAGTGCGGTTCGCGCACGATCTGCTGGCCGTGGAGGTTAAAGCCGCAGGCAGCGCACAAGCGGTCTCCGCTGAGCTCGGCGACGATGCGAGTGACAGGAGCCCCCGGGTGCGCAGCGGCGTCAAGGGCCGGCGACGACTGCTGCGTGGCTGCTTCCGCGGGAACTTGGGTAGTCATCGCAATCGCCTCCGCCTGGCTCGTCGCACGAGCGTCTGAAAGACCAGCTTGCGGCCTTCCCGGAGCACCAGGCCGGCCCCGATGCCGACCGGGATCGCCAGCGCGACCAAGACCGATGCCGCGGCGGCAATCACACCAGACCCGAAGGCATCGGCCCAAGGGGGCGCACCCGCGGGCCGGACGCTCACATCGAACACCCAGCGAACCAGGGCTACCCCCTGCGTGGCGAGCAGCGCGAGCAGGGAAATCACCGCCCATGCGCGACCCGGCCGGCAATGACGGAGCATGGCCCCGATCCAGATGCCGGCGAAGCCGCTCATTCCCACCAGGCTCATCAGGATCGGGAAATGGCCGCTCTCGGGCCAGGTGCTGACGCGGCGGAGGAATGAAGCGCCCTTGGCAGGGTCCGCCGAAGTGCCGGCGAGCATGAACAATGTGTAAGGATCGGCGCTGTAGCTGGCGAGGCTCCGGTGAAGCCCCAGGCTGGCGGCGGCGATCATGAAAATGCTGAAGCAGGTCGCGTTGAGCTGGAGAACCAGCACAATGAGGGCATCGCGCCAGCGTCGAACCGATCGCCACCAGTCCACGAATGCGGGGCGGCGTGATGTCTGGATCGCCCGCCCGCAGCCGGCGCAGTCGACAATGGTCCAGCCGTAGTGCGGCTCGATTCGAGGGGGTGTGCCGGCGGTATCGTGCCCGCAAGCTGGGCACGCTCGAGAGCGAGGCATTCCAAACACGTTACTGGGAAAGCAGATGAGCCGTTGCAGGATGTCCGGATCTCTCGAAACGGGATCTCGATCCCCGGAGCGGGCGCTCGATAGCCCGGCGAGATTCGCTCGCGACAACCCAAAAACTGGTATTGCGAAATCGGCCGCGATCAGGTAAACTCCTCAGGTGATGGGGCTAGGCCCTTGAAATGGGGGTCATGCGGGTTGCATGGCTTGTGTTGCGGGCGGGTGATCGGGGGTTTTTGAGAGTTCTTCTTTGATGCCGGCCCAAAATCCTTTGCCGGTTTGTGCATAGTTCACGCTTTCAGGATGAAGTGCCGCATAACGGCTCAGGGGTTGTCGCTGCGGCAAGTCCATGACGAGAAGGAGCCACGCGATGAATACGCGAGGGAAATTGTCGATGAATGGCTGGCGAGTGGCCGCGACCGCGATCCTGGGATCGCTGGTTTGCGGGGTCGCCGGCGCGCAGGTCGTTTCAACCGGGGGCCCCGCGCCGGGAGGCAACCCACCGCCGATTGCACGCCCCCACGGCCCGGCACAGCCGGGTGTCGAGGTGGACATCGTAAAGCCCCAATTCGTGGTGCCCGACACGGGGATCTGCCTTGATGCCTCGCAGAAGACGCCGCGGCCGGTGCGGCCCATCCGGATCGATCACCGGCGCACGGACATCCCGGTGTTCGTGAACGACCCGGCATCACACATCCTCCTGCCGTCGAATGACAAGGGGAACAACTCGACCCGGTCACAGCCGCTCTTTCAGAACTTCGACTCGATGGGTCCCAACGACCTGACTCCCCCTGATCCCGATCTGGCGACCAACGGGACGTACATCGTCGCCGTCAACAACGACGACTTCGCCGTATACGACATCTGCGGCCAGGCGCTCTTCTCGATCGATGCGGAAGACTACTTCGGCTACTCGACGGCGTACCTGCTCTTTGACCCCAAGGTCATCTATGACCCGTGGAACAACCGCTGGGTGATGCTGTGGCACAAGAAGCGCGAGTCGACGGAAGAGTCGACGATGATTATCGCCGTGACCAGCGGCAGCACTCCGTTCGGGCTCTCGGGCGCGGGGGCGTACTGGTACGACGTGCCGATGGTGCAGGACGACGGAACGGCCGACGAGAGCTGGGCCGACTACTACGACCTGGGGTACAGCAACACCGCGATCACGTTCTCGGGCAACCAGTTCCGCTGGAGCGGCGGCTTCCGCTGGGGCCGCATCCGGTTCTGCGACAAGGCAACGCTGTATGCCGCGGACACCACGACGTTCTACGGGTACTCCAATCTTACGAACCCCGACGGCAGCGCCACCTCGACTCCCCGTTCGGTGAAGATGCAGTGGAGCTGGTCCGAGGGCGGCAACAACATCGACGCCCTGTACATCAACGCCCGCGGCGGCGGCGGCAGCCGGCTCACGCTGCGCAAGATCCGCACCGCATTCACCGGCTCGAACCTGACCGCGGCGGACATCAACGTCGCCAGCTACACAAGCCCTCCCAACGCCGTGCAGCCCAACGGGCTGACGCTGGACACGATCGACTGCCGCCTGATGATCGCAGTCGCCACGGCCGACACACTCGGGAACAACGGCATCGAGCTCTTTACGGGCCTGACGACCGGATTCCAAAACGGCACGACGACCCGGTGCCACCTGTTCAAGATCGACCCGGTGAACAACGCCCTGGAATGGGAGGCACAATTCGGCGCCACTGACCAGTTCTACTGGTTCCCGTCGGTTGTGGCCGACTACAGCGGCAGCGCCGTCTGGACGTTCACGCGGACGGACAACTCGACCGTCGAGCCGGAGGCCCGCTACGTTGATTACAACAAGGGCGTGTTCTCGAGCGCATCCTCGCTCCTCCGCACCGGCGATGGCAACTACAACGGCTTCCGTTGGGGCGACTACTTCGGCGGTCAGCTCGATTGGGCCGACTACAACGAGAATTTCTCGGTGCCCGGCCGGCCTGCCAAGATGTGGTTCATCGGGGAGTACGGCGAAGCCAACAGCTGGAGCACCCACATCGGCGCCACCAGCGTCTTCACCCAGGGAGATCTCAGCAACGTCACGCCCGCGACCGACTGGAACATCTCCGGCGTGCGCGGGTCATTCTCGGGCACAACCTCCCGCGTCTACACACTGACCCACACCGGTGAGACCGGCGTGCGCTACCAGGTGACCAGCCTGCCGGCGTGGCTGGATGCAACCCCCGACGAGGAAAGGTTGGATCAGGACGACGCCACTGTCACGCTGGTCCTCGACAACGCCGCCGCCAACCTGCTCGCCGCGGGCAACTACACCGACACGGTGACCTTCAGCGACTGCTTCAACGGCGGGGCTTCATTCAACCGCGAAGTCAACCTCACGGTCCAGGCCCCCAACCTGGACATCATCACCGTCGATGTCACCAGCGGAACCTACCGCCCAGGTGACAACATGACGACCTCGATTGAGGTGCAGAACATCGGCACATCCGCGACCGGCGCCTACTCGATTGATTTTTACGCATCAACCAACGCCACGATCTCGACGGGCGACATCTACATCGAGACCAGGAACTACGGGTCTCTGGCGGCGGGAGCCTCGCGTACGACCAACCACATCCTCAGCGCCCCATGCATCACAACCGAGGGACTCTACTACATCGGCGCGATCGCCACCGTCACCAACGACAGCAGCACCGCCAACAACACCGGTGTTGACCTCACCCGCGTGACCATCGAGTTCTGCCCCGCGGATATCGATGAATCCTGCTTCGTAGACTTCGACGACTTCGTCCTCTTCGTGAAGCTCTTCGAATTGGGAGAGGACAGCGCCGACTTCGATGAATCCGGATTCGTCGATCTCGACGACTTCATCGCCTACGTCGGAGCCTTCGAGAATGGTTGCTGAGCCCTGATCCCCGGCACCGTGTACACCCCGAGGCCCGGCCCATGCCGGGCCTTTTTCATGCACGCGGAGAACTCGGACTTGGGCCGTGTACCGGCGTGAACCCCTGCGAGCCGGACGGCGAGGTAGACTGGTGGATCGGGGCAACGGCGATTCAGGAGTCTGTCGCATGCAACAGGACTTTGATGCCTTGGTGGCGGGTTCTCGATCCGGAGTCAACAAAGCCGGAGAGCACGACCTGTGGAAGGCGGCGATCGCGTTGCCGGAGTGGTGTTTCATCTCCAGCGCGGCCGGAGACGATGCCGAGCCGGTGATCGGCGCGGTCGGGGGCAGGCCCTACGTACTGGTGTTCACGGAAGAGTCGCGGGCGATCGAGTTCTCCAAGCGCCGGGCAACCCAGCGCGGGGTGGAGGATGTCCCGGTGCTGACGATGGCGGTTGCGGAGGCGATCGAGTACTTCAGAGCCCTGCGCGATGCGGGCGTGGAAGGGGCGCTCTTCAACAGCGGGGAGTACGCGTTCCAGGCGCCCCTGACGAACATCTGGGACATGCACTCACGGTACTCCCGGGGGAGCGGAGCATGAAATCACAACAGAAACCGGCGCGGAGCATTGCGCCGGTTCCTGTGCGAGGTTGCGGGGCCACTGAGTATCGCAACACAGCTGCCGGCAAGCGGTGGAGTTGCCGCCGGTGATCAGCATCCGGCTTCGAAGGCGTGGACGAACGCGTCGTAGTCCTCCGTGTCAACGAATCCCGAGCGGTCGAAGTCGGCATCGTCACCTCCGGCGATGAAGGCCAGTACGAAGGCATCAAAGTCATCGGTGTCGACAAAGCCCGAGCCATCGAAGTCGGCGGGGCACGACGGGGCGATCCGTGCGGCGAAGTTGAAGACAGACTCGCCGTCGATCTGCCTTCCGGCGGTCCACATCTGGCAGGGTCCGATCGCCGAGATGCCCGTGAGCGCGGGGGCATCGACCGTGGGGAAGGACTCGACGATCGACCAGGCCGAACCGTTCCAGTGCATCACGAAGGCGCCGACGGCAAACACATCGTTCGGTCCGAACGCAACAAAGTCGTTGATCGTCCCCTGCACGGGAAACTGCGTCCATGATGTGCCGTCCCAGTGCATCGACAGGCCGCGGTAGCTCACGCCATCGAAGTAGTCGCCGCCGGCCCAGACATCGTTCGACGAGAGTGCAGCTACCGCGTTCAGGTCGTGGAAAACCCCCGGGATCGGGCCGGGGCGGTGCTGCCACTGACTCCCGTTCCAATGGAAGATCTGCGAATGGCCCGAAATCGAGTCGCCATCGCCAGCCGATCCAACCATCCAGATGTCGGTCGGCGACAGGGCATCCAGCGCATGGAAACTGTTGCCATTCCCGAAGCCGCTCACCTTTGGGTTGATTGAGGGCGGGTCCATGAGCTCGAACGAGCCGTTCTTCCAGCGCATCGCCAGCGGCGGCTGCGCGGTCGCCGGGATCGGAAATCCCTCGCCGACAAACCACACCTCATCGGCGGAGACGAACTCGATGTCGTAAATCGAGTCTCCCGAGCCGCCGGTGCCGATCGGTGTATCGAGCCTGGTCCAGCCGGTTCCATCCCAGCGAACCACCAGCATGTGCGTTCCCACGTAGCTGTCCGGACCGGTGCCCAGGGCATCGCCGGCCGCCCAGACAACATCTGGGCCGGCAGCCTCGACCGCCCAGAGATACCCGCTGCCCGTGGGGATCGGAACGGGGATGTCGAAGAATGTCCAGGCCGAGCCATCCCAGTGCATCGCCATCTGGGCGATCCGCTCGTTGTTGAAGTAGGACCCGACGGCCCACACATCCGACTGGCCGATTGCCGCGATGTCACGGATGACCGACTGCACAGCGGAGGGTGCGTTGGGGCTCGGAACGACCTCCCAGGGAGGACAGGCCTGGGCGAGGGCGAGGGTCGGAGACGCCAAGGCGAGCGAAACGCAAAGGCACGAGTGGCGCATGATCGATCTCCTTGGCCACAGACGGGCTGTGAGGTCGCCGGCGGCCTGAGATACTCTGGCCGCAGAAGGGCCGCGGTCAATCAGGGAAATCTTCTCGTTTGGAACTTCGGCTACGGGACGCCGGCCCGGTGGTACGCCCGGATGCAGCGTTCGGCCGCCCCATCCCACGTCAGCCGGTGCAGCTCGAACGTGCCGTGCTCACGCAGCGTCTGCGACAAGGGCGGGTACTTGAGCACCGCGACGATCTTGTTCGCCATCTCGTCAATGTCCCAGAAATCCACCTTCAGCACGTGCTGCAACACCTCCGAGACGCCGCTGGTCTTGCTGACGATCACCGGCACATCGTGGTGGATCGCCTCCAGCGCTGCCAGCCCGAACGGCTCGCTCACGCTGGGCATCACGTAGCAGTCGGCCATCTGGAAGACCCGCTCGACATCACGCCCGCGCAGGAATCCCGTGAACAGCACCTTGTGCCCGATCCCCATGCTCGCCGCGAGCTCGACCATCCGCAGGGCCATGTCTCCGGACCCGGCCACCACAAACTTCACGTTGTCGATCTTCTCAAGAACTCGCTTGGCCGCGGCGATGAAGTACTCCGGGCCCTTCTGCATCGTGATTCGGCCCAGGAAGAGCACAAGCTTGTCCTTGCTCTCGATCTGTGAGCCTTCCTGGGGCTGCTGGCTCTCTCGCTCGATGCCGTTGTGGATGACATCGATCTTGGCGGGGTTGACCCCGTAACGGCGGACGCAGATGGACTTGGTGAACATCGAGACCGCGAGCACCCGATCGGCGCCGTGCATGCCGGCCCGCTCGATGTCGTAGATCCGCTGGTTGATGTTGTTGCCCGAGCGGTCGAATTCCGTCGAATGCACATGGATCGCCAGCGGCTTGCGTGCAACCCGCGCGATCGCAAGCCCCGCCGGATAGGTCAGCCAGTCGTGGGCGTGGACAACATCAAAATCCTCACCGCGAGCCATGGCGACCACCAGGCGCGCGTATCGCTCGGAATCCCCGATCAGGTCGGATCCGTACCCGGCCCCTGCGAGGCTCTGGCCCGCACCCAGTGCCGCGATCGCGTGGCGCAGATCGGCGGGACTGGCAAAAGCGGGATCCCGAGGCCCCCCGGCATCAGCAGGCGACAGCCAGCCCGGCTGAATGGATCCATCGGAGAGGCGGATGAAGTTGGTTTCGCCGAATGCGGGGTAGGGGCTCGAGAAAGCAGCGGGCACCCCCACGAAACGGGTGTGCTCAAAGCCAGCGGGGTTGGGCAGACCCGGATCTCCCCCCCCACCACCAACATCCCCGGCGGTGCTGACGCTCGCCGCGGGGGCATTCGAGGTGAGGTGGGCATCCTGAAGACCCGAGAGCACGCGCTGGAACAGAACCTCCGGCGTCAGGAGCTTGACATGCGAGGACTGCGAGCGATCAACCTGCTTGGGAAGGACGAACGTGACGTAGTGACCGAGCTTGTCCAATGCGCGTGTGAGGCCGTAGCAGGCGACCCCCAGGCCCCCGGCGATGAACGGCGGAAATTCCCAGCCCAGCATCAGGATCCGCATCGCGGTCTCTCTATCCAGCCTTCAGATTTCGTGTGGTGAAGTTTGAAAACGATGCCCGATCAGTCCTCATCGCCAGCCTGCATGTCCCCCAGGTTGCGGAAACAGGCCTCGTACGCAAGGAGGCACACGGCGGCAAGCTCGATCGCCGCCACTTCCCCGCGCTGGGCTGCATCGATCCCCACCGGCAGCGCGGAACGGAACGTAAAGAGCTTGTCGTCCGACCTGTAATGCTGAAAGCCCGGAGATGGGCCCTCGTAGCCCAATTCGGCGAGTTCTTCATCGATGAGCTCGTCGAGCTTGTCCCCGGTGTGCAGAAGGTCGGTTTCGATGGATTCGCTGAGCCAGCGATCGGCGGTCACCAGCGAAACCCAGATCACGCCCGGATCCCCATCAAGCCCGACGCGATACTCGGCGGGGGCGGCGGATTCCTTGGCCTGACAGACCAGCCGGTCTGAGAGCACCGAGGTCTCTCCGAAGACACCCGAATCCCGGGCTCGTTCCCCGACGCGGCCGAGGAAGGTCTCAAGGTTGGGTGTGATCGCGGTCATCATCGAGGTTGTTCGGGAGCGGTTGAGTGGTCCGTACGGCAAGCGCATCCCCAGCGCACGGCGGGCCGGGGATCACGGGGCCAACGATAGGCGCGCAGAGGGGCGATTCTGCGTTCTGTGACGTGGTTCCGGGGATCCCGGGGAGCGATTGCGGCAAGTTGACAGCCCGCGGACTCGACCGGAGCGTGGGTGGACGGGTATTGTTCCCGCTCGTGCCCGGAGGATGGCCTCCGGACGCACGCACCGGCCCAGGTGGCGAAACTGGCAGACGCACTACCTTGAGGTGGTAGCGCCCAAAAGGCGTGGAGGTTCGAATCCTCTCCTGGGCATTTGATCGATCGCTGACGCTCAACCGGAGCGGGGTTCAGATCTGCATGAACATGAACCCTCGGGTGTCGAGTTCAAATCCTGTAATCCCGATTGAAGCACGAACGCCCGTGAGCCCCGGCTTGCGGGCGTTTGCGTTTGCCAATCTGTGAATGGAGTACGAGTTCCAGAAGCGAGGCGGTTACTTTGCCGTACTCAGTTTCGCTCGAACCTCTTCGATGAAGTTCACGACCAAGTCGATCCGGCTCGTCCGCTCGTTTTCTCCTTCCAAGATCACCATCAAGCGCCCATCGGGCGACCACGCACGGTTCCTGGTCTTCAGTTCCTTGATGCTGTACAGCACCTTCGGCAGCGTCGCCGAGAACTCGGGTTCGGTCTGCACCTGCACGCTCATCACCTGCATATCGCCATCAATGAATCGGATCTCCTTGCCGTCGGGGCTCCACCAGCAACCGCCGTCGTGCCCGCTCGTCGAGAGCTGAACGCGCCCGCCCGCGGCGTCCTGCACTCCGGACCCCGCACCGGTGAAGCGCTGCACGTACAGCTCGTGACGCCCGGACTGCACCGAACAGAACAACACCCACTGGCCATCGGGGGAGAATCGCAGGGCGTGCTCGTCGGCCGGGGAGTTCAGGTAGGGTGTGGCCTTCCACTCTTGTCTTCCCGCTTCCTGCTCCAGCATGAGCACATCGCTCCGGTTGACCTTCATATCCGTTGGGACAACCGCGAGGAGCCTTCCATCGGGTGACCACGCCGAGGGCTGCAGGAACGTCGGTTTCGCGAGCGGCATCGTGAACATCTTGACCGCCTCGCCATCACCGCTCGCCGGCCGTTCCACGATCGAGAACTGGTCTTTGGCGAACGAGCCGTGAACGATCCGCTGTCCGTTTGGGCTCCACATCAGGCCCATTGCTAAGCCCTGAATTGGGATTCGCGTGGACGTTCGGCGTGTCAGGTCCTGCACCCACAGTTCGGAGCTCAGGTCATCCGGACTGCTCACTTCCAGGTTTGCCAGCACACGACCGCCATCAGGAGAGAACGAGATCTCCGAGAAGGCTCGCGTAGGTCCGGGGATTGGTTGGGGCTGGCCCTTGTCGTCGAGCCATGCCAGGCGTCGGTCCGACAAGTCGCTGGGTCGCGACGACAAGGCGAGTGTGCCGCTGGGCGAGAGGCTGAACGTGCCGGCTACGTTGCCGCTCCACACCCTCACGGGGTCGCCGAGCGTGCGCAGCGTGCCCAGATCAAACCGCACTGCAACCAGGCCAGCCATGTCGGCTCTCAGCGCCACCAGCAGGTTTCCGCCTTGCACAGTGTCAGCCACGAGCTGGGCGGCGCCCGCGTCGGGAAGCACCATCGTCCGTGTTCCCGTTGCGAGGTTGATGACTTCGGTATTGACCTTGACCTTCTCGCCCGCAATCGAGAAGTGCGTGGCCAGCATGGACTGCCCCGGGACCAGCGGGCAAAACCTCTCCCAACCCGCGATGCCCTCGGAGCGTTCTTCGCGGAAGACGACCCGTGGCTCCCCGCCGGAGGCGGCGACGGCGTAGATTGTCGTCCCCGCCTCCGGCGAAAAGACGACTTCACGGTCCGACGCCCAACCCAACTGGAACTGTGTTCCCTGTATGAGATCGCAGATGGTCTCTGGCGTGCCCGAAGGGCGACCATTGTCGATCGCAACCTTCCTAATGCTGAACTTGGTGCCGGCGCGGTCCTTGGCGTTGCAGAACGCCAGCCAACGCCCGTCTGGCGACAACGCGGCGGTCCTGGCTCCTTCTGTGCCTTGGATCACGCTCGTTTCGTCGCGGTCCAAGCGACGCAGCACCAGCACCCCCTCTGGTTTGGTACTGTCGGGTTCGAGTTCGGGCCACGCGGTATAGACCAGGAACCTCGCATCCGGGGAGATGCCCACAAGCGAGCGGAAGGATGGCTTGCTTTGAACCGTCGTCGAGACATGGAACGTCTGCGGCGGCGCTACGGGCGCGGGGCTCGTAAGCCGGCTGGCCGCCAACCAACCGATCCCACCGGTCAGCAGAGCCAGAGCGCATGCCGCGACCACCGCCGGCAATCGCGTTGCCTTGCGCGCGGCGTCTGATTCCGAGGCCGCGTTCCACTCCCGCCCACTGACGGCCCGGTCGAGTTCTAGCCGCGCATCACCAATGTCGTGCAGGCGGTTCTTCTTGTCCTTGGCCAGGCAGTTGATGATGAGGTCGCGCACTCGGCGCGGCGTGCTCGGCGGAAGCACATTCAGGTCCAAGTCCTTATGCAGCGTCGCGCCGATGGCGTCGGCGACGGTTTCGCCGCGGAACGGCATCACGCCCGTAAGCATCTCGTAGAGCACGCAGCCGAATGAGAAGATGTCGGATCGCTTATCAACGGCCTTGCCGCGGGCCTGCTCGGGCGACATGTAGCCGGCGGTGCCCATGATCGCGCCCGGGATCGTTGGCGAATGCACCGCCATCGGCGAGGTCACGGTCGGCGAGTCCGCGAGCGCCTTGGCTGCAATCGACGACGCTGGGCTCTCGTCAGTCCGCGCCAGCCCAAAGTCCAGCACCTTCACCACGCCATCCGGCGCGACCATCACGTTGCCGGGCTTGAGGTCGCGGTGGATGACGCCTTTCTCGTGGGCGACTTCGAGGGCCTCGGCGATCTGCTTCGCCAGCGACAGCGCCTCATCGACTTCGATCAGCCCCTTTGCCAACCGATCCGCCAGTGTCTCGCCTTCGATGTACTCCAGAATCAGGTAGTGATGCCCGTTCGCCTCTTCCAGCCCATAGATCGCGCCGATGCTGGGATGGTTGAGCGAGGCGAGCACCTTGGCCTCACGCTGGAAACGTGCGAGACGGTCGGCATCTTGTGCGAGGTGTACGGGCAGGGCCTTGATCGCCACCGGACGGTCGAGCCGCGTGTCATGGGCGAGGTACACCTCGCCCATGCCGCCGCGGCCGAGTTCGCGCTGAATCTGGTATGGTCCGATGGTCGACGGGTGCATGAGACGGGAGTGTACAGGTTCAGCCGGTCGATGTGCCTGCGTGGTCCCGGTGAAAGCAGGCGATCGTTTGGTTCCAGGCTCCCGCACCCAAACGCCTTCCAGGGTGGTTCTTTCCGGAGAGCTCCCACCCCAAGTGAGGCAGCGTCGGCCTTGGCAAGCGGCCGGGCGATCGTGGGTTTGCAGCCTGCGCTGCGACCGGCGCTTGAGCAAGTGCCATGCATCCATGTTGCGTCAGGTGCTGGACGGTCTGCAACGAATCCGGGTCATTCCTGTTGCTCTCGTGGGTGGGGTGCTGTTGGCCGGGTGGGCGACATCCGCACGCTCGCCAAGAAGATCAAGACCGATCACGAACTGGCCCTCAAGCTCTGGGACACCGGCAACATCGAAGCCCAGCACCTGGCAACGCTTATCATCAAGCCCACGTCGCTCTCCGCGGATGAACTCGACGCGATGACGCGCTCCGCCTCCTGCGCGCAGGTCGCCGACTGGCTGAACAGCTACGTCGTCGCACAACATCCCGAGAAGGACGCTTTGCGCGCGAAGTGGATGAAAGACAAGGATCGCTGGGCCGCCCGCGCCGGCTGGCACCTCACCGCCAGCGGCGTCAACAAGGGTTCCGACAGCCTCAATGTGACCGCGCTTCTCGATCGAATCGAGAAGGAGATGCCCAAGGCCAAGCCCGAGGTGCAGTGGACGATGAACAACACGCTGATCGCGATAGACATCAAGCACGCGGAGCACCGGAAGCGCGTGATCGTGATCGGCGAAGAGATCGGCCTTTATAATGACTGGCCGAAATCAAAGGGCTGCATACCGCCGTATGTGCCTGTGTGCGTCCTTGAGATGGTGAAGAGGATGAAGTGAGGCAGGCCGCTGCCGATGGCATCGCAGCGGCCTGCTTACGCCGCCGCCCGCATCGTCTCGATCACCCACGCGGGCGTCGCCCTCGTCAGCTCACGGATGTGTCGGGCACGGGTGAAGTAATACCACGCGGTCAGTCCGGGGACGATGACGCCGACGATCGCCAGCGTTCCATACACGCCGTAGCTGGCGGTCCGGCTGAGCCCCTGCACCATCTCATCAATGCCCGGATCTCCGGTTGACCCGCCGACGGCGGCGAGCGCGTTGTGGTTGAGGGCCGACCACAGCGACCAACCGGCGTACACCACCAGCACAACGCCAAGCACAAGCTGGTTGTAGCCCAGGATGCTCCCCGCTCGCGGATCGAATCGCTTGAGCAGCCCCGCGCCGCGGAGCTCGTTGAATGCGATCGCCCCCAGCGCAGCGCCCAGAATCAGCGATGCCCAGTCCCCGAAGAGCCCGCCGATGAGAGTGATGAACGCAAAGAAGGCCATCGACCAGCCGCTGAGGATCGCGATCCCGGTTGCCCGGCGTACTTTTTTGGATCGCCGGCGGGCCTCGGCGAGCGCCTGCATGTGCTCGGCGGAAAGAGGGCCTGGTGGAGGCTGAATGGGCGCTGTGGCAGCGCTGGCGACCCGGAGGCCATGCGAGTCAGTTGAGGGGCTGGGGGGAGTCGGCGACATCGGGCAACCTCCGGATGTACATCGGCCAGCGCGGCCGGTGGAATAACCGGCCGGGGATGACCCGTCGTCTGGTGCGTCGCATAACTACACTTGCGCACGGCCTGTGGGGCCGCGGATTTGCTTTGGACGGGCGATTTCCGGGCGCTTTCACGCGACCCATCGTCCGCCGAGCCATTGGAGATCGCCCGTATGAAATGTCCGCTTGTGCTGTCCCTGCTTGCAGGAATCGCCTTCGTGTCGATGTCTCCCTCCTCGGCCCGCGCTGAGGCCCGGCCCGCTGGGCTGGGAAGCCCATCGGCGGCGGCGGATGTCCCGCTGATTCCCCGGGCGACCCTCTTCGGAAACCCCGAGCGTGGGATGGCGCAGCTCTCCCCCGATGGCAAGCGGATCGCTTACTTGGCGCCGGTGGATGGCGTCATGAACGTCTGGGTCGGGCCCGCCGATGACTTCGCCAAGGCCAAGGCCGTAACCGCCGACAAGAAGCGCGGCATCCGCCAGTTTTTCTTCGCCTACACCAACGACCACATCCTCTACCTCCAGGATGACGGCGGGGATGAGAACTGGCGCATCTTCTGTGTCGATGTCACGAGCGGACAAGCCAAGGACCTGACGCCCTTTGACTCGATCCCCGGACCCGACGGCAAACCGATGACCCTGCCGACTCCGCAGGGCCAACCGGCGAAGATGCTTCGCCCGACCGCGCAGATCCTGAGCGTGAGCGAAAAGTTCCCCGATGCGATCATGATCGGGCTGAACAACCGCAACGCGCAATTCCACGATGTCTACAAGTGCAACATCAGGACCGGCGAGCTCTCCAAGGTCTACGAGAACAACCAGTGGGGCACGATCGCCGTCGATGACGACTTCAAGCTGCGGCTGGCGAGCCGGTTCACACCCGACGGCGGCATGGAGTACGTGAAGTTCTCCGACGATGCCAAGGCGACCGAGCCCTTCGAGAAGGTCGGCATGGAGGATTCGCTGACCACTGGGTTCAGCGGGTTCGACAAGTCCGGCCAGACGCTCTACTACAACGACAGCCGCGGGCGTGACACGGGCGCTCTGTTCTCGCGCGACATGGCGACCGGCAAAAGCACGCTGCTCGCCGAAGATCCGCGCTGCGATGTGGGCGGCGTGATCGCCGACCCCGCCAGCGGCCTGGTGCAGGCCGTCAGCTTCAACTACCTCCGCAACGAGTGGGTCATCCTCGACAAGGAGATCCAGCCCGACTTTGACTACCTCAAGACGGTGCGTCCCGGCGAGTTCGTCATCGGCTCGCGCACCGAAGATGACTCGCGGTGGATTGTCGTCTACACCAGCGATGTCGGACCGACGCATGTCTACCTCTACGACCGTCGCAACGATGGCAAGCCCGGCGCTGCACGGTTCCTGTACACGACGCGCCCCGATCTCGAGAAGCAGCCGCTCGCCAGGATGCATCCCGTCGAGATCAAGAGCCGGGATGGCCTGACCCTGGTCAGCTACCTCACGCTGCCCCCCTCGACCGATCGCGACAACGATGCCCGCCCCGACAAGCCCCTGCCCATGGTGCTCTTCGTCCACGGGGGGCCGTGGGCGCGCGATGCCTGGGGGTTCAACCCGTACGCCCAGTGGCTCTCCAACCGCGGCTACGCCGTTCTCCAGGTCAACTTCCGCGGCTCCACCGGCTTCGGAAAGAAGTTCCTCAACGCCGGCAACCTCGAATGGGCCGGCAAGATGCACAACGACCTGCTCGATGCCGTCAAGTGGTCGGTCGATCAGAAGATCGCCGACAAGTCCAAGGTCGGCATCATGGGCGGCAGCTACGGCGGGTACGCAACCCTGGTGGGCATGACCTTCACGCCCGATGAATTCGCGTGCGGCGTGGATATCGTCGGCCCCTCCAACATCGTCACGCTGCTCAACACGATCCCGCCCTACTGGGCGCCGGCGCTCGAGCTCTTCAAGAAACGCGTCGGGGACCACACCAGCGAGGATGGTCGCCGGTTCCTCGAGTCCAAGTCACCGCTGACCCACGTCGACCAGATCAAGAAGCCGCTCTTGATCGGTCAGGGGGCCAACGACCCGCGCGTGAAGCAGTCCGAGGCCGACCAGATCGTCTCGGCGATGGAGCAGCGCCAGATTCCCGTGACCTATGTCCTTTTCCCCGATGAGGGTCACGGGTTCGCCCGGCCCGAGAACAGCACGGCGTTCAACGCGATCACCGAGGGCTTCCTCTCCAAGCACTTGGGTGGCCGGTTCGAACCGGCGGGCGATACGGTCGAAAAGTCAACCGGCCAGATCAAGGCTGGCAAGGAG
This sequence comes from Phycisphaerales bacterium, assembly GCA_020847535.1. GTDB lineage: Bacteria > Planctomycetota > Phycisphaerae > Phycisphaerales > UBA1924 > JAEUJB01. The sequence goes on along the minus strand of JADLBU010000053.1, from coordinate 90,521 downwards.
CACCTCCCCCCACTGAACTGAGTTCCGACGCGAAGCGATCGCCCAAGGCCCGGCGGAGGTCCGTCGGGCCTTCTTCATGTCGCGCGGGAAACAGCGTGGCGGCGGGGATGATTCACCCGGGTGCCGGGGCGATATTCCCCCATTTCATTGCCTATTTGAACTTCGCCCTTTGCCGTTTTCCCACCCGTCTGGACACGACGGGGTATTTCGGGGAAGATATCCCTTACGCATGCGATCCGTCCCGTGCAATTACGCCGCCGTGGTGGCTGCGGCGATCACGGCCGGCCTGCCGCTCATCTCCGGAGAGCATTCCGCCCTGCCGCTCTTTTCATCTGCGGGAGCGCTGGCGGGGGTGTGCTATCAGCCGGAGACCGGCCCGGCCGCCGACCCGTCGGGTGAACAGCCCGCGCAGCGCGATCCGGCCGCGCCCGCTCCGACCCCCACCGCCCCATCCACACCCGAGCTCGCAGCGCCCCCGCCCGCCGCGCCCAATCCCGCCGACCAGCGCGAAGCACGGGTGCAGATGAGTGATGGCCGGACCTTCACTGGCCTGCTCGTCGAGAAAAACGCCGAGATGGTGATCCTGCGGATCAACAACATCCCCTGTCCGTGCCCGATGAAGGATGTGGTCAAGATCGACCTGCTCCCGACCAACCAGGAGCGATTCGAGCAGTACAAATCGGCGCTTGATCCCAAGGATGTCAAGAACCGCCTGAATCTCGCGGAATGGCTGCGCTCGGTCGAGATGTACTCCGAGGCCCTGACCGAGTTGCAGACGGTCCTCAAGATCGACGATGCCAACCCGCAGGCGCGAGATCTCAAGATCCTCATCGAGCAGCAGAGCAAGCTCCGTGATGCCGCACGCAAAGCCCCGGGCGTCGGTCCCGACGGAAAGGCCCCCGAGCCCAAGGAAAAGCCCGCGCCCTTCCCCCTCTTGACCGCCGATCAGATCAACCAGATCCGCGTCTACGAGATCAACCTTGCCGATCCGCCGCGCATGTCCGTCCCGCGCGATGCCATCACCAAGCTGATGGAGCAGTTCGCCGGGGATCCGCTCATCCCCGTCAGCCGTGAGGGCAGGGAGGCGATGTTCCGCAAGAGGCCCGAGCAGCTCGTCGAGTTGATGTTCAAGCTCCGGGCTCGCGACCTCTACACACTGGTGCGGGTCCAGGAGGATCCGCGATCCATGAAGCTCTTCCGGGATGATGTCAACCGCGGCTGGCTCGCCAATTTCTGCGCGACGACCGATTGCCACGGCGGAACCGACGCCGGCCGGTTGTGGCTGTACAACCGGCATCCCAACTCCGACCAGACGGTCTACACGAATTTCCTGATACTCGACAGGTTCCGGATCAAGGCAACCAAGGGGGATCGCAAGGGTGAGTCGGTCCCGCTGATCGACTACGCCCATCCATCCCAGTCCCCGCTCCTGCAACTGGCGCTCCCGCACGACGAGTCGCTCTTCCCCCATCCGATAGTGGACAAGCCCGGCAAGGCCCACTATCGGCCTCTGTTCAGGTCCGAGGACGATTCCCGCTTCCAGCGGGCGATCGGCTGGATCGGGTCGATGTACCTGCCCCGCCCGGATTACCGGCTTGACTACGTTCCTCCCGTTCCCCCCGCTCCCCCCGTCGCCCAGCAACCCCGGCCGGAAGAATCGGCCGAGGATCCTGCCGAACCCAATCAGGATCGGTAGGGCTAAGCGACCGGCCCAGGCCCGCCCTGCATGAAGGCCCGGAACCTGCTAGAGTCTGTATGCGGTTTGTTCGCGGCCCCCGCCGATTGGCTGGTGGCCCTTCTGCCGTGTCAACCACCCGTGATCGCTCACACGATGCCCTGTCGCCCGGGCACAATGCCCGTGCCAGCGCACCGGAGGACCGCGACTTGAAGATGCGCCTCTCGACCAACTCGCTTCACACCGTTCCCCGCGCAGCCTCACTCCTGGCGATCGCCGGGCTGGTTGCCGCGCTGGGAACCGCGCTTGGCTGCGATCGCCGCACCCCCAGCGCCAAGGCCGTGACATCATCATCCGCCAAGCTGCACACGGTGATGAGCCCGGCAGCGGGCGGCCCGGGCGCCGAGACCCACGCAACCAAGCAATACAAGGAAGTGGTCGCCGATGTCGCCGATGCCGGGGATGAGGGCCTGCCCGGTGAGTCCGCCTCCGCCAAGCTGCTCGCCGCCGAGAGTCAGCTCGGGCTTTCCGAGCCGATGAGCGTCGAGGCGATGCAGATTGAGAACGAAGTCAGCAACCGCGCAACGGTGCTCCAGAGCGTGCTCTCCTCTTGGCTGGCGGAGAACTCCAGGGCCCAGGCCGCAAGCCTCTACGACCCGACCAAGACGATCGCGGATGCCGACCAGAAGGCCAAGGAGTTTGACGCCAAGGCCCAGAGCTCTTCCAAGACCCGCGATGACCTCGGGGAAAAGATCAAGCAGTTCCAGAGTCAGGCCAAGGGCAAGTTCGACCAGGCCTCGACCGATGAGACTGCGATCGCCGGCCTCCGGGAGCAGGCCGCGACCGTGAAGGCGACCGAGGCTGCCAAGCTGATCGAGCAGGCCGCCGAGCGTCGCAAGTCCGCTGACAAGATCCGGACCGAGGGCTCGCTCTTTGAAGCCCAGGCCGAGCAGCTCCAACCGCAGTTCCGTGAGGCCGAGTTGCTGGTTCAGCAGTACCAGGCCCAGGCCCGGACCTACCGCGATCTGATCAAGGACATGCAGACGCGTGATGCCTCAAAGAAGGAAGAGGTATCCGCGGCTCGCACCGCGGCAGGCACGGCCGCCTCGGAGCTCGATGCGCTGGTCCTGGAGATCGCCCAGACCCGCGCCGAGCGGCTCGACAAGGCCTACAGCGCCGCGACCCAGGCGTATCAGACGGCCGCAACCTCGATTAGCGCGGCGACCCGCGAGGATCCGGCTCTCGCCTCCGCGAAGATCACTGAAGGAAACATCAAGCAGGGCCTGGGGGATGTGCACTGGGCACGCGCCCAGGGCCTCATGCGCTACGAGTCCATGCTCAGCCGGCTCGCCGATGTGCAGCCCGCTCTTCCCAACTCCGCCAAGTACGGCGAGGATGCCAAGCTGGCCAAGGAAGCCGCCGCCGAAGCCCTGAACGCCGCGAAGGATGCGTACGAGGGGGCGGCAGGCGCCTATCGCGGCGCGAAGGTCCGCGGCGAGGCCAAGGAGAAGGTCGACCTGCTGGGAAGCAAGCTGGAGGCAATCTCGCAGATCACCGCAGGCCAGGGCCTTGATGCGCTGGCCTCGCTGGCCCTGGGGACTTTCAAGCCCAAGGAAGACGCGGCCGAGCCATCACCCAGCGATGAAACAGGTTCGAGCCAGCCGGTCGAACAGGGCCAGGCTGTGGCGACTTCGGATGAGGACCAGATCCGTGATACGTACGCCAACTTTGTGACCGCACTGAACAACGGCGATGCCGGCGCCCTTGCCTCGCTGTACGCTTCTCCCAGGCCTGAACTTCAGCCCCTGATCGATGCGCAGCTGACGATGGTGCCCGCCTACGTCAAGCTTGAGCGCGCTGTAAAGACCAAGTTCGGAAAGTCCCTGAATCAAATGCTCGGCGCCTCCTCGACTGGCGCAACCGGAGGTGCCGGGTTCGGTGATATTGAAGCCTTCCTCGCCTCGACGCGAGATTCCCTGACCGATATCGCGGTCACCGACACGACCGCCACCGCATCGGCACCCGGCGACGGCGACAAGCTTCGTTTCGTCAAGGTCGATGGCCAGTGGAAGATGAGTTCGGCCGAGATCGAGTCGGCGACCCCCGAGAACATCGCCCAGGCGCAGAAGATGATCGGCATCCTGCCGGACTTCAAGGAAGTGTTCGATTCGCTCGCCGCCAGCGTGGAAGCCGGGGAGTTCGCCGATGAGAACGCCTTTGAACAGGCCTTTGGCCTGAAAATGATGCCGCTCATGATGAAGGCGATGCAGGCCGCCCAGCCGGATGGAGATGGCGGCAGCGGTGGAGGCGGCGGCTGATCCCCGGCCTTTCGGCTCCTCCCGCCAAGACTTGCTCATGACCTCCGAATCCGCTGCGCAACAGGAAAAGCACCCCGGCCCCCGGCTCCGCGAAGCCAGGATGCATCTGCACAACCCCGCCGATCCCGGCACGGGGGTGGTCGTCTCTTCGGAATTGTGCACCAAGGGCAAGTCCGCAAGCTGCGTGCGGCACATCGTCGTCGATGTGTCGCAGTCACGGCTGTCGGGCGCTTTCCTGTCGGGGCAATCCTTCGGAGTGCTCCCGCCCGGGAACGATGCCAAGGGCCGGCCGCACCAGGTCCGCCTCTACTCGATCGCCGCCCCCACCACGGGCGAAGATGGCGATGGCAGGCACGTCTCCACCACCGTCAAACGCACCGTCGATGAGCACTGGGAGTCGCACAAGCTCTTCCTGGGTGTGGCGAGCAACTACCTGTGCGATCTGCAGGTCGGAGATTCAGTCCGGATCACCGGCCCCAGCGGCAAGCGGTTCGTGCTTCCCGCCAATCCCCAGGACCACGATTACCTCTTTTTCGCGACCGGGACCGGGATCGCCCCCTTCCGGGGAATGCTCCTGGACCTCCTGAGACCCAAGGCCGGTCCACCCTGTAAAGGGAGGATGGCGCTATTGATGGGGGTTCCCTACGAGATGGACCTGCTCTACGACGGCCTCTTCACGGACCTGGCCCGGGAGCACGATAACTTCCGCTACCACACGGCCTTCTCCCGGCACGCCCAGGCGGACATGAACCGGACCCTGTACGTGCAGCAGCGGCTGGAGGCTCAGCGGGATGAACTCTCAGCGATGCTCGCCAGCCCGCGCACCCTCATCTATATCTGTGGAATAGTCGGCATGGAGGTAGGGATCTTTCAAAGTCTGGCCCGCATCCTGCCCCCCGAAGCCCTCGAACAGTACCTGTCGATTGCGCCGGAGGTCCGCGGTTCGATCGACTCCTGGACACGGGTGATGGTCAATCGACAGATCAAACCCACCCGGCGAGTTTTCACCGAGGTATACAGCTAGACTTCCCGCCCACGCGGGTGGGCTGTGGGGGTTCGTTTGAGTGGGTGTGGGGGTGTGGGGGTGTGGGGGTTCGCGGGGGTTCGTTTGACCCAGGTTGTGGGGTGGTGTTACTGTGCCGCCCCGCCAGTTGGATGCCGGGCCCGCACCGGATGAGAATGACACGGCTGTCAAGCCACCGACGTCGAGCCCCTTGCATGGCCTCAGAACTACACCGACACCGCCGTATCAACCGTTTCATCGCCCTCATCATCGGGGCGGTCTGTCTCGGACTCTGGCCCGCCGCCGCGCTGGCGCAGGTTGATTCGATCCCGGATGAGATTCTCCGTGCGCCGGTCGCGTTGAATGCCCAGCAGATCACCACGGTCAAGACATACGCCGACAAGTACGTCGGGCAGATCACCGCCGGCGCCGGCAAGCCCGAGGCCGAGACGGCGATCCCTCCCGCGCGCTCGATGCTGACCGGCCCGCTCAAGAGCAAGGGTGTCACCCCGGCCTTCCGCATCGAGTACTCCAAGCTCGTCATCGGATCCCTGCGGACGCTCGCCGACGGCGAGGATGTGTTGGTGATCACCAACGCCCTTGAAATCGCCGGACATCTGGCGACCCCGGACGCGGCGGACCTGGCAGAGAGCAAGCTGGCGAGCAAGAACGGCGCCATACGGCTCAAAGCCGCGGCGACCATCCGGACCATCTGCGAGACCGCGACTAGCTCATCTCCGGCGATCCAGCCCGACCGGCTGGTTCGATCCCTCAACAAGGTTGCCGATGCGATGAGGGCCGAGACCGACCCGCTGATCATCGACACCATGGCCCAGGCGATGCTCGCCGGCCTGGCGATGGAGAGCGGCATGGTCCGAAACGCAGCGATGATCTCTGTCTCGGACTCCCTCGGCGAGAAGGTCAGGGCGCTTGGCGGGGCGATCCCCGAGTTCAAGACAACGGTCGTGAGAGTCGAGGACAAGGTTCGCACTGCTCTGGGCGCTGGCGGCAACCAGGGAGTGGATGCCGCCGCAGCCAAGGCGGCTGCCGGACTGGCCGGGGATGTGCTCTTCAACATCGTCAAGGTCGTCAAGAAGGCCGGGCTGGCACCGGTACCGCCTGAGCAGGATCCCGAGCGGGCCAAGGCCGTCGAGATGGTTCAGCTCGCCGAACAGATCATCACGCTCTCCCAGGCCAAGCTCGGAGGAGCTCAGGGACCGCCACCCACCCTCAGTTCCAGCCTCCGCAAGGGCACGGTCAAGGACGATGTCCAGTTCACAATCGAGGCCGAGGGCATCCTGGATTCCCTGACCAAGCCCCCCTTCGGCCTCGCGACCGACCGGTACAAGTAGCCGCTCTCTCGGCTTCACTGGTCGAGCGCCGATACTCTCCACCGCATGCTCAAGCTCGCCGCTCCGCTGCTGCTTGTCGCCCTGGCAATCCTGGCGACCGCGCTGGTCGAGCGCAAACCCCTCCCCGCGGACTTCGTCTTCATCAATCGCGGTGATGTCACGACCCTGGACCTGGCCAAGATCTCCTGGCAGCAGGACATCCGCGTCGGCCGCATCGTCTACGAGGGGCTGGTCAAGAACGATGTATTCACCCGCGAGTTCGCGATCCGTCCTGCGATCGCCCAGGCCTGGGACATCTCTCCCGACGGCCGCACCTACACCTTCCGGCTGCGGCCCGATGCCAAGTGGTCCAACGGGGATCGCGTGCGAGCGGGCGATTTTCTCTACGCCTGGCGTCGCGTCATGCTCCCCGACAGCGCTGCCGACTACACCGGCTTCCTCTTCCCCATCAAAGGCGCCCGGGCCCTCTTCGACTGGCGCACATCGCAGCTTGCTGATTTCATGACCACAGCGGGATCCCGGTCGGATGCGGATCGCCTGGACCTGGCCCGCGACTATTGGCGAGCGGCGATGGACCAGTTCGAGAAGACGATCGGACTGCACGCCCCTGACGATGACACGCTGATCGTCGAACTCGAGCGCCCCGTCCCCTACTTCCTGCACCTGCTCACCTTCCCCACGATGTACCCGGTCTACCCGCCCCTCGTGCAACGCTACGAGCGGCTCAACCCCGCCAGCGGGATGATGGAGACCGAGCAGGGCTGGACTCTCCCACCTGAAACCGTCACCAACGGACACTTCAAGGTCACTCACTGGACCTTTAAACGCGAGATGCGCCTCGAGAAGAACCCCCACCACTACGACGCCGCGCGGATCGCGATCGACTCGATCTCCATGCCCACCATCGAGGATCCCAACGCCCAGGTGCTCGCCTTCCGCACCGGCACCGTCATGTGGATCAGCGATGTCGTCGCCCGCTACATCCCCGAGATGCTCCGGCAGAAGCTGGACTTCTACGCCGAGCACCGGGAGCAACACGATTCGCTGGTCCGCCAGGGGCTCGATCCCTTCGAGATCGATCGACGCCTCCCCCCCGATCCGCGGGCTCATTTCCACGTCGTGCCCGCCTTCGGAACGTACTTCATCAACTTCAACTGCCGCTCCAAGCTCCGCGATGGCCGGGACAACCCGCTCGCCGACCCCCGCATCCGCCGCGCGCTCACCATGGCCGCCGATCGCAAGGAGATCACCGAGCAGATCCGCCGGCTCGGGGAGCCCGAATCCCAAACTCTCATCCCCCCCGGATCGATCGCCGGATACCACTCTCCCACGGGCATCGGCCACGATGTCGAACAGGCCCGCGCCCTGCTCGCCGAGGCCGGCTATCCCAACGCCCAGGGCCTGCCCACCATCGAGTACCTCTTTACCCGCGATGGCGGACACGACATCATCGCCCAGGCGATCGCCAAGCAATGGGAGCAGACCCTGGGTGTCCGCGTCAGCCTCGTGCCCAAGGAGCTCAAGGCATTCCGGGAGGATCTCAAATCCAAGAACTACATGGTCTCTCGCGGAAGCTGGTTCGGAGATTACGGTGATCCGACCACATTCCTTGAGCTCAACCGCACCGGAGATGGCAACAACGACAGAGACTACTCCAGCGCCCAGTACGATGCACTGCTGGATGCGGCCGCCGATGAACCGGACCCTGCCAAGCGCATGCAGATCCTGACGCAGGCCGAGGCACACATGCTCGAAGATGCCCCCCTGCTGACGCTCTTTCAGTACAACAGCGTGTACATGTTCGACCCCCACAAGTTCACGGGGCTGACAGCGCACCCAAGGGCCGAGCACGATCTTTCCAAGGTTGATGTTTTCGGCGATGGCAAGGGCACGGACGAGCCCAGGATGCTCCCGCCAGAAACTCACCACTGATCGCCTTGATCACTGCATGGCAATCACGTACACCCGCAAAAGCTCAGCCACCGACCACGCCTGCGCGGGACAACCATCCGCTCGCCGCGGGTGCTCGGGCGAATCATCCCCATCGTACACCTCGCTGAGCTGGCCGATTGCCCGACCGGGCCGAGGCGTCAGGAGCTCATCCATCAGCGGCGCCATCATCCGGATCGCGTCGGCCCGGCTCCCAGCGGAGAACTGCCCGACCCGCATCACCGCCTCGGCGAGCGGTCCGATCAGCCACGGCCACACCGTCCCGTTGTGATACGCACGGTCCCGCGCGAACAAACTGCCCTCGTAGCGGCCCTGGTACTCGCGATCCGACGGCGCCAGGGTGCGCAGGCCCATCGGCGTCAGCAGCGAGCCCCTGACCGCCTTGACCACCGCCTCCTGCTGCTCGGCGTTGAGCGGTGAGTGCGGGAGGCTGACCGCGAAGATCTGGTTGGGCCGCACCTGGTACGCCGGATCTCCATAGCCCGCCCCGCCCGGCCAGCTGAACGTGCCGGGGACCATGTCGAAGCACATCCGGCGGTAGGCATCGAAGAACTTGGCCTGGAAGGAGACCCGCACGCGCTCGGCGACCTGGCGCAGATCCCGGCTCGTTCGCGGGCGAGAGGCTTCCAGCAGGTCCGCGGTGCTGACCAGCGCGTTGTACCACAGGGCGTTGATCTCGACGGCCTTGCCCGCACGCGGTGTGAATACGACCCCGTCGCGCTTGGCATCCATCCACGTCAGTTGCATCGTCGGATCGCCCGCCGCGACCAGGCCGTCGGAGGGGTCCACCCGGATGTTGAAATCCGTGCCCCTCTGATAAGCCTCGATGATCTGGATGCAGGCGTTGCCGATCGAATCTCCCGCCACCGCCGCATCCCGCGCCACGCTCGCATAACGGCACGCCGCGTGAATGAACCACAGCGATGCATCGACGGTGTTGTATTCGGGCGCTCCCGTCTGGTTGCTGAAGCAGTTGGGGATCAATCCGTTGCGGCACATCGCCGCAAACCCCTCCAGCACGCTGCGGACCTCTGCAAACCGGCCGGTCGTCAGGAGCAGCCCGGGGAGCGAGATCATCGCATCCCGCCCCCAATCGCTGAACCAGGGGAAGCCGGCGATCACGGAGGCGGCCTCGCGCGGGCGGCCATCGGTGCTCAGCCATTCACCCAGACGGCGACGGGCGATGAACTGGTCGGCAGCTCCGACCAGGGCTGTGATTCCGGCCCGCCGATCCGCATCGATCGCCAGAGGCATGACCTTGGCGGCAATAGCGCTGATGCGCTGAACCTGTGTGCGCTCGGCGTGATCGGCGGCAATCGCGATCGGCTCGCCGATCCACGCCCGCAATTCGAACTGCGCCAGCCCCGGCAGCTCGGCATCCTCGCACCGGGCGACAAATGCGCCCGGTGAGTAGAGATCCTCCCGGAACGACTGCCCACGATCCCGGTCGCGCGCGTACTCGAAATCGTTCCACCACTGGGCCGGACCCCCGAACATCGATTGCTCGCGCGCCGATCGCAACGAGAGGGAGAGGGCAGGGATCTCCAGCAGGCCCGATCGCTGCGCCCGCACAGTCACCGTCCCGGGCGTGGAGCCGACCGCGAATCGCGAGGAGTCGGCATGTCGGCCGCTCGTGACCTCATGGAAATCCCTCATCGCTACGAGCGGTCGCACCTCCAGCCGCGCGCGGCGCTCACGAGTCTTGAGGCCGGCGATCGTGTAGCGGATGGAAACGCCCGTCGGCCCCAGCAAGACAAGCTCCCGAGTCACCGTCAGCGTCCCGGAAACACGCGGGATTTCGTAAGTCCACACCGCGCTGGCCTGGCGAACGAACCGGACCAGGTGATCCACCCCGCGCGGGTGCAGCACATCTCCCGGGAAACGGAACGTCGAGAAATCGATCGCCTCCTCGGGCTCACTCTCGGTCACCTCAAGCACCAGCCGTTCGATCGCCGAGTGCAGCATGACCGCCCGGCCCAGGGGTGGCGTCAGCGCCGGGATGAACCAGCCGTGGTACCTCCGCGTGGGAATCCCCGCGGCTGTCCCCATCGCGAACCCGCCGTGGCCATCCGTGAGCAGCCACTCGATGCGCGAGAGGTCATCAATCGACAGCCCTTCGCGAGCCCCTTGACGCACCGAAACCGCGAAACGAACATCACTGGTGTCTGAAGGAACGGACATTGCCGACAACGAGCCCGGCGCGGGTAGATCCGGCTGCACGGGGGCCGCGGCACGCTTCGAACTGGCGGGCGTTACGGCCATCGTGGCGATGCTAGCACACCGGGTGTGAATACGGAAGAAAATACGATACGAACCCGATCGCCGATGGGCATGGAGCTCTTCGCGAGGCCCATTTTCTTGACATCGGACCCGACCACCCCCACACTATCTCATGGGAACGACAGTTATTCGCCCCGAGCCCTCCACCGCCGCTTCGGCGGGCTCTTCTGGCGGCCACCCGGCCCCAACAACCCCCACAACCCCCACAAACCCCGCCACACCCACAATCGCATCCGCCGTTCCGTCAAGCCCGGCAAGTTCCGCCGCCGGAGTTCTGCAGACGCTCGAGCGCAAGCTGGCCATGGATGGCATCACATTTGACGATGTCCTGCTCCTGCCGCGCCGATCCGCGGTCATGCCCTCCGAGGCCGACACCTCCACGCGGCTCGCCGGCTCCATCCGCCTCAATATTCCCCTGGTCTCGGCCCCCATGGACACCGTGACCGAGTCGGCCCTGGCGATCGCCCTGGCACTCGAGGGCGGCATCGGGATCATCCACAAGAACCTCTCCGTCGAGGCCCAGGCCCGCGAAGTCCTCAAGGTCAAGCGCTCCGCCAATGGCGTCATCACAGATCCGCTCACGCTCCGCCCCGATGAGACGGTCGCCCGCGCCAAGGAGCTGATGGCCAAGCACAACGTCTCGGGGTTCCCCGTCACCGAGAACGGCGGCACAGGCCCCGACAAGGGCAAGCTCCTGGGAATCCTGACCCGCCGGGACCTCAAGTTCGTTGAAGATCTCTCCGTCCCGATCAAGGAGGTCATGACCTCCCGCGGCCTCATCACGGCCCCCGCGGGCACCACACTCGAGCAAGCCGAGATCATCCTCAGCAAGAACAAGGTCGAGAAGCTCCTCCTGATCGATGGAGACTTCCACCTCTCCGGCCTCATCACGATGCGCGATATCGAGCGGGCCGCCCGTTTCCCGCGCGCCTGCCTCGATGCCCGCGGCCGCCTCCGCTGCGGCGCTGCCGTCGGCGTCGATCACTACGAACGCGTCGAGGCCCTGCTCGCCGCCGAGGCCGATGTCATCGTCGTCGACACCGCCCACGGACATTCCGAGAACGTCCTCCGCACCGTCCGCACCATCAAGCAGAAGCACAACGTCCACGTGATCGCCGGCAACATCGCCACCGAGCAGGCCGCGATCGACCTCATCGAGGCCGGTGCGGATGCCGTCAAGGTCGGCATCGGACCCGGCTCCATCTGCACGACGCGAGTCGTCACCGGCGTCGGAGTCCCGCAGATCACCGCGATCATGAACACCGCACGCGGCGCGGCGATCGCCGCCCAGCGCACCGGCCGCGATGTCCCCGTGATCGCCGACGGCGGCATCCGCCACTCCGGCGACATCCCCAAGGCGATCGCCGCCGGCGCAAGCTGCGTCATGATGGGTTCGCTCTTCGCGGGCCTCGATGAATCGCCCGGCGAGATGGTCATCTCACAGGGCCGCCGCTACAAGAGCTATCGCGGAATGGGCTCCGAAGGCGCCATGAACGCCGGCTCCGCCGACCGCTATCGCCAGGCCGAAAAGATCGGTCCCGATGGCCGGCCCATCCTCAAATTCGTCCCCGAAGGCGTCGAGGGCCTGGTTCCCTATCGCGGCTCGCTCGCCGACTTCGCCTACCAGCTCGTCGGAGGCATCCGCAGCGCCATGGGCTACTGCGGTTGCCGCACGATCGCCGAGCTCCAGCGCGACACCCAATTCTGCAAGGTCTCTGGCGCCACGGTCATCGAGAACCACCCCCACGACATCCGCATCACGAAGGAATCTCCGAATTACACGCCGGGAAAGGGTGAATAGCACCCCCAATCGGTAACCCGCGCTGTGGTACCCGCGTTCGTGAACTCCGATCTCTCCAATCGCGAGAGCCGCTGCCTGGACTGCTGACACGGATCTACATGAGAAGATCCGCGAGCGGTAAATCACGCATCCTTCGTATCGCTGCGATAAACCCTGACTCCCCGCGCCTGCTCAACACGGCGGCATCGTTCCTCGCATGGATGTGCGGCGCTCAGGCAATACCGGAGATATAGGACTTGTGCAAGCGAGCGCTGGCAATCAGTCCGCGCGAGGCGGAATCCATTGAAATGCTCGCCTTCACGCACTATCTCCAGGATGAACATGCGATCGCGGAAATTCGCTTGCGCCGCCGGCTGGCGGACGATCCAGGACGACTTGCAATCATCCAACTTGCTCGCGTTATTGCATCAGGCGGCCGCCGTTCGGAAGCGACGAACTGCTGGATCACTACAGCTACCTGGATGATGACGATGACTATGCCGAGCTTCGCCGCGAGATCAACGATCCGGAAGATCCGATCTTCAAGCTGATGTAAGCACCGAGCGTTCAGCCTACTTGCCGAAGTTCACCCATTCCTTCTTCGCCAGCTGCAGATCCACTCCGAACGTCTCATTCTCCTTCATCTTCCACCCCACATACTGCCCGACGATGAACCCATCCCAGACATCCGTCGGGTAGTGCACACCGATCACCCCACGCAGCATCCCCAGAGTGACTGCCTCTCGCACCAGATCGCGTCGCTTCTCCGGCACAACCTGTGCCAACACCGCCGCCTGGAGCGCTGCCCGGTAGGCGTGCCCGCTTGGGTATGACTCGAACTTGTCCGGGATGTGCGGCCGAACGCGTGGATGAAGCTTCTTGAGCGGCAGGCTGTCAAGCTCCCCGCAGGCGTTGGCGAGCAGCTCGCACGTCTTGGGATAGATCTCCTTCCACTGATCCTTGCGGACGGGCGTGCCATCCGCGTTCTTGCGATCCGGATCGAGGACCGCAAGCAGGTCGAAGGGGGACTCATCGGTGGCTTCCCTCGACCACGCCTTGAGATCCCCACCATCGGGAATGTTGGTCGTCAGGTCGGTCAACGCCCGCTCGAACGCCAGGGCCTCCTCGTTGTTGGGATAGGCCGGCACCAGGTGCTCAAGCTCTTCCCGGGTCATGGTCACGTATCGGCCCGTGAACGTCGCATGAAGGCCGCTCGCCGTCGATGGCGGGGCCGTTGGCTCCGGTGGCGGTGCCACGGGCTGGAAGAGCGCCCGGCATCCACAGATGGAAATGACAGCAGCGCCCAGAAACGTGGCGATCGTCGGCACGAAGCGGCGATGATTCATGCACAGAGCGTACGGGATGTGGGTCGGACCCCGCAATTACCGGGAAACCGCGCGCTCTGCCACTCAGCTCGCGCCCCCGCCAGGTCCGCCTGGAACTTCGCGTTGCCGCTCATCCGAAGCCCCAGGTTCTGACCCAGAACAGAGCCCGCCCAGATATCCGTCGCGTAGTGCTTGTTGAGCACCACGCGATGCATCCCATGCACCAGCGCCTCGGCCGTCAGCTCACGCACTCTCCCCGGCACGACCTGGGCCGATACCGCAGCGTGGATCGATGCCCGGGAAGCATGACCGCTTGGGTAACCATCATCCCCCGAGTCATCGGGTCGCCGCCGCTTGTAGAAATCCTTGGGCTTGAGCTCGCGCGGGTCCGCAACCGCACCGGCGAGCAGCTCGCAGGCTTTGGGGTAGATCGCCTTCCATTGCTCCCCGCGCACCGGCGTGCCGCCGGCGTTCCTGCGCTCAGGATCAAGCACCGCAATCAGATCGAAGGGAGTGTCATCGATCGACTCTCCAGACCACGCCTTGAGCTTGCCGCCATCGGGGATGTCAATCGTCAGCTTCGTCAGTCCCTTCTCGAAGGCAACTCCCGCCCCGCTCGTCGTCGGCTCGGGGATGAGCTCCTGGAGCTCCGCACGCGAGATCTCGATGTACCGGCCGCTGAACCCAGCCTGCTCCGGAGCAACCTGCGCATCCTTGAAGTCACGGGCAGCACGGTACCCGCCGCCGGCGAGCATCGCCAGGCAGAGCGGGATCGCAAGGGCGCACAAAAGAACCAGTCCGGCACGGTTGCGTTCGGTTGTCATGGGGGCGACCCTACGGAATCGGCATCCGCAGGGTCGCTGTCAATTGTGAAGCTTGCGCAAAGGTCTACCAGAGCATCCGCACCCGGATCGTCTCCGGAATCCCCTTGACCCCCTCCATCACCTTGACCCCATCGGTCGGATCGACATCGAGCACGACGAACCCGATGTCCTTGTTGGTCTGGAGGTATTCGGCGGAGATGTTGGCGCCCATGCGGGCGATCACCTGGTGCATGGCACTCAGCACGCCCGGCACGTTGCGATGGAAGTGCAGGATCCGGTGTCTCCGCAGCTTGCCGGCCCCATCCCCGCGCTCAGCCTGCGGCGGCAATTCCACTTCGGGCACATTCACCGCCCCCGTCGTCGTCCCGACATTGATGAACTTGATGAACTTGCCAGCGACATCCTCGGAGATTGATTCCTGGGCTTCTTCCGTGCTCCCGCCCACATGCGGCGTCAGAATCACGTTGGAAAGCCCGCAGACCTCGCTCCTGAACGCCTCACCCTTGCCCACCGGCTCCTCCGGGAATACATCCAGCGCAGCCCCGCCAAGCTGGCCCGACTTGATCCCCGCCGCCAAGGCCGGGATATCCACCACGCTGCCGCGGGCGTTGTTGATCAGGAACGCACCCTTCTTCATCTTGCGGATCTCGGCACGCCCGATCATGTTCTCCGTCTGCCCGGTCGCCGGCACATGCAGCGTCACCACATCCGCCTGCTCGAGCACCTCGCCAAGCGTCCGGCACGGCCGGGCATTGCCCAGCGCCAATCGCGGCATGTTGTCGTAGAACACGACCCGCATCCCCATCGACTCGGCAAGCACCGAGACCTGTGAACCGATGCGGCCGTACCCGACGATGCCGAGGGTCCGTCCCCGCACCTCGTGCGCCCCATCGGCGGACTTGTCCCATTCACCCGCGTGCATCTTCCTCGACTTCTCGACAAGCTGGCGGCAGAGCGCCACGATCTCGGCGATCGTCAGTTCCGCCACGCTGCGGGTGTTGCTGAACGGCGAGTTGAAGACCGGCACCCCGCGCACGCACGCATCCCGGACATCAACCTGGTTGGTCCCGATGCAGAAGCAGCCGACCGCCAGCAGCTTGGGCGCGGCCGCCAGCGCTGACGCCGTCACCTGCGTCTTGGACCGGATCCCCAGGAGATGCGCCCCGGAGATCGCCTTGGCGAGCGCAGCGCCCTCCAACGCCTTGGGGAGTAATTCAACCTGAAAGCCCTCCTCCTCCAGCAGCGCTGCGCCGCGCGGATGAACGCCTTCGAGCAGCACCGCCTTGATCTTGCCCTTTGGGAAACTGGTCTGCATGCGCGGGAGGTTCTCGTTGAGGGTCTGCGAAGGGGAACCGTTCCCCGGTCCAGCATCATCGATCGATCAGGGCCGCCGCCTTTGGCATGTCCTGCCCCTCATCGATGTTCTCGGACGGTATCGCCCCAATCTGCACCACGCCCGCCAGGCTCAGGACCGTCAAAACCACAAACAGCGCGATCCGGTACCACGCGAACGCCTGCAGGCCGTACTTCGCCAGAAACCCCACCAGCCATCGGATCGCCAGCGCAGCCGAAACGGTCGCGACCGCGATCCCCACCACCACCGCGGTGATCCCCAGCGTCTCGAAAAGATTGGGCGTCCCATGCTTGCTGGCGTTGTGCAGGTTCTTCAGCAGGCTGTACAGACACGCCGCCGTCAGCGTCGGCAGTCCCAGCAGAAAGCTGAACTCCGCCGCCGCTCGCGGGCGCAGCCCCACGACATACCCACCCACGATGCACATCATCGACCGGCTCATCCCCGGCCACAGTGACAGGCACTGCAGCGCACCGATCTTCAGGGCATCCAGCGGAGTCACCTCTTCAATCGACTTGTACCCGCCGCGAGCACGCGGCGGCGCCAGCCTCCCCGAGTACCGCGCCTCCACCACCATCATGAAAAGCCCCCCCAGCAGGATCGCCGCGAGCACCGGACCGGCGTGAAAGAGCTTGGCCTCGATCCAGTCGTGCGCCAGAAACCCCACGATCGCCGCCGGCACAAACGCGATGCATAGATTGACAAACAACCCGAAGCCCGCGTTGTCGCGACCCAGGAGCCCCTTGACCATCTGCACCATGCGGGGCCAGTAGAGACCCGCGACCGCCAGAATCGCCCCACCCTGCACCACGATATTGAAGTCGTTGATCGCCAGCCTCGCCTCGGGCGTGTCCAACCCCATCAGGCTCGATGCCAGGATCAGATGCCCCGTCGAACTCACCGGCAGGTACTCGGTGATGCCCTCCACCAGCCCCAATGTGACCGCCTGCCAGATCTCCAAGCAATCCTCCTGTTCACTCCGTGACTCGGTGCCTTCGTCACTTCCGCCTCCGTACCATCGACCGTGACCCCCGGTTCGCTGCACACGATACCCATCCGCGAACCCTCCGACCCAAGGATCCCCGAATACGCAAACCTCAAGGATGCAGCGCTCGCCGCCCGCGATGGCCTCTTCATCGCCGAAGGCCCTCTGGTGGTTCGCGAACTGCTGCGATCCAGGTTCATCACCAGGTCGGTGCTGATTGAACGCAGCAAGGTCGAGCCGATGCGCGATGCCCTTGCGCACGTGCCCGGCACCGTGCCAATCTACGAGGCAGATCAATCCGTCATCGATTCCATCACCGGCTTTCATCTCCACCGCGGCGTGCTCGCGTGCGGCCAGCGCATCGCACCCCTTGACGCTCGCCAGCTCATCGCCGACAGCCGCACGCTGGTCATTCTCGAAGGCCTCTCCAACCACGACAACATCGGCGGCATCTTCCGGACCACCGCCGCCTTGGGCGGGCCGCACGCAGCCGTTCTCCTGAGCCCCGGCTGCTGCGATCCGCTCTATCGAAAAGCCCTCCGCGTCTCGATCGGCCACGCCTTGCGGGTGCCGTTCACCGTCACTGAACTCGATTCCGGGCTTTGGGAACTCCTGGCAGCGCGTGGCTTCCCGACGCTCGCCCTGACGCCCGATCCGGCCGCCCAGCCCCTGCAGGCCTCCGCCAGCGAACGCGGCAAGCTGGCCCTGGTTCTGGGTGCTGAAGGGCCTGGATTGCAGCCCCGGACCCTCGACCAGATCGCCCGGGCCGGCGGGCGCCACATTCGGATCCCGATGACCCACGGCGTCGATTCCCTCAACGTCGTGGTCGCTGCCGGGATCGCCCTCTCCCGCCTGGCCCAGCCGGACGCCTGAAGTCAGGAGGGCCAGGCATGCGGTCAAACAGCCGAGGAAGTGACCCCGCCGTGACAGGATCCACCGCCGCGGTGTGAACCGATCGATATGATGATGCGTCTAAACCCATGTCCCCTGACGATGGGTTTGGGTACTTTTCGTGCCGGGGATTGGTTGGCGGTCCTGTTGTGTCTCCACAGGCGGGAGCGAGCTGGCCCTCCGCCTTTGCATCCATCGCACCGGAGGTTCCTCGATCATGTCGCACCGCTCGATCCTCACGACGCCGCATCTGCTGCTGGCCTTCGCGACCCTCGCCGGGCTCTCTACATCGACCCTGGCCCAGCCCGTCAAGAAGACGATCGTCAACCCTGAGATCGTGCGCGAGGGGAGCGGCGCCCACCGCGAGAGCCTGACCGCAAAGGAACTCGAGGCCTTCGATGCCACAGCGCTCTCCAAGGTCAACAAGTGGCTCGGAGAGAAGGCCCCCACCGCCACCGACATGTCAGGCCAGGTCGTGCTGGTCTGCACATGGAAGTACTACCACCCCACCTCCAAGCGCGCCATGGAGAACGCCCGCAAGCTCGCGGAACTCTCCGCCAACCAGGGCCTGGTCGTGATCGCCGTCCACGATTCCCAGGGCTGGGATGAAGCCCAGAAACTCCCCGGCATCGTCGACGCCGCCAGGGTCTCCAAGTTCTTCGTCGGCTATGACGAGAAGGGTGACTTCCGCCGTGCCATCGACTCCGATGGGGATCCGGATTGCTACCTGATCGACCGCGCCGGCCAGCTCCGCTTCGCGGACATCGCCACCGAGTCGGTCGAGCCGGCGATCAAGATGCTGCTCGCCGAGTCCGCCGAGACCGCCGCCGGCGTCAATGGCAAGCTCGCCGACGAAGCCGAGAAAAAGCGCCGGGATGCCGCCCGCAGTGCCAACGCGCGTGATGCGTTCGACATGTCCTCGATCCCCGCGATCCCTCCCGGGTTCGTGGCCCCCTCCCCCGAGGCCTATCTCGATGCCAGGTTCCCCAAGACGCTGATCCAGCTCAAGGACGAGAACAGCTCATCATCCGACGACAAGAAAGCGCCGCCGTCGATCCAGATCCCCGAGGGTGAGGGCTGGATCGGCGAAAAGCCCGAGCTCCAGGGCCGCGTCTGGGTGATCTATTTCTGGGATTTCGACGAGCACCGCACCTACTCGGTCATGCAGCAGATGGATGACCTCCAGAAGGCACGGGGCCGGGATGTCGCCGTCATGGGCATCCTCACCAGGTTCCCCAAGGACAGCTCGGGCAACGAGGAAAAGCAGGAGGATCCCGCCAAGCTCCAGGCACGCGTCGCGGCCTTCACCCGCGGCAAGGCGCTCCATCACTCCACGTACATCGAGCCCAGCGGCCAGCTCCTCACCGCCACCCGCGGAGGGGAAAACACCACCGTCGAGACGATCCCGATTCCCTATGTGGTCGTCTGCTCGAGCGATGGCACCGTGCGCTTTTCAGGCTGGGCCCAGCACCCATCCTTCATGTCGCACCTGGACAACACGCTCGCCTTGGATCCGGCCGTCAAGGCCCGCCGTGCAGCCGATGCGGCGTACGTCAAGAACAAGTCCAAGTAGGCACGGCCAAGGACACTCGGGTGACAACCGATCGCGAGCACACTCACCAGGCGGCGCGACCAGCGCCGCTTTTTCACATCGTCCTGCACGAACCGGAAATCCCCAACAACACTGGCAACATCGGCCGCACCTGCGTTGCCACCGGCTGTTCGCTTCATCTCATCCACCCGCTCGGCTTCGACACCAGCGCCAAGGCCTGTCGCCGCGCCGGACTCGACTACTGGCCCCGCCTCGACGTCACCGAGCACCTCTCCGTCGATGCGTTCATGCGGCACCAGTCCCCGCGCAGGCTGTGGCTCTTCAGCACCAGATCCTCGCGAAGCGTCTTTGATGCAGCCTTTGAGCCCGGCGACTACATGCTCTTCGGAAAGGAAACCGCCGGCCTCCCCGCATCACTTCTCGATGCACACCCGGACCACACCCTGAGCTTCCCCATGCTCGCCCAGGAGCGTTCCCTCAACCTCGCCACCGCCGTATGCGCAGCTGCCTACGAAGGAATCAGGCAATTGATAACAAAACGTTTGGTGTTAGTTCGCACCGATGGCCGGTTTGAACTTCCCAGCGCAAAAACGGCACAGTCTGGCACCCGTCTTGTTCATAAATGGTGAACCTCAGTGAGGGCTTTGCCGTATCAATTTCTGGGTACGACTCGATTTTCCTTTGTCCGGTCCGCTCAAGACCTGTGACTGATACGACTCTCTCTCTCCTCCGGTGTGCCGCACAGCTTTGCTGGGCGGTACACTGCGCACATGGGCACCGTTTCGAGGCCTGAGCCGGCTCCTCCCCAATTCAACCGAGCCTTCTTGCTGCTGCCGCTGAGCGCCGCAATCGCGGGCGTGCTCATGTCGGGGTGTCAGAAGGCTCTCTTCGCTCCGGATGAGGAGCGCAGCCCGTATGACAGGTACGATGCGATCCGCTCGCAGCGGCCGGCCGCCTATCAAGAAGACGAATTCGGCCAGAAGAAGCCCAATTTACGCGGTCGGCTGCTCGAAAACGAGTAATAGTGCCCGCCCGCGGCGGGATCACTACAAGAGGTAGACTACCCGGACAGATTGCACAGTCTGGACCCTCGCTTTTGTTGCCACGGGTGGCATGCCCGTTACACTCTTTGAACATCTACTCGCGTGGGCGACGATAACACCTTTGGCGATCGTTTGTTTCGTCGCATTGTGAGACGAGTAACTCGCCGTGCCGATGATTCTCGAACTGGGCTTTTTCGCTTTTGTGAGCGACAATCTCGGGAGAAGAGGTCAACACGGCAATCGGGGACGGCGTTCGAGGGGGAAGAGGTTCGATGCCAAGCAGCAGGGCAAAGCTCGTGAATCGCCAGCGCAACAGCACAGATCCAAGCACTTCCGGCTCGCCCGTCACCCGGACTCAGGCCGTCTGGGCCGTCCTCGTGATGGCCATGACCGCCGTGGGTGGAGCTCTCTGGCTCCTGGACCGCTCGGGCTCGACGCCGCGTCTGGACGGCCTGGCGCTCGCCTCCGTGGTCAACTCCGATCAGCCCCCCTCGATCGATCAGATCTTCCGCACCCGCCAGCCCATTGAGCGTTCTCGCTGGAAGGCGATCGTGATCCAGCACAGCGGCACCAGTTCGGGCACGCCCGAGACGCTCGCCGCCAAGCCGGCAACGTCCCAATTCCATTTCCTGGTCGGCAACGGACGTGGGATGGATGAAGGCGGCCTGTACGTCGATCACCGCTGGCTGCTCCAGCAGGCAACCGGCTCGGCGAGCGGATCGGATGGCCGCTGGTACAACCAGAACGCGATCTGGATCAGCCTTGTCGGGGATGGAGAGCAGGGTGAGTTCTCCCCGGCCCAGATCGATCGTCTGGTCGATCTCGTGGGCACCCTGGCGCAGCGCCTGGGCATCCCCGCCGAGAACGTCCGCCTGGAAAGCGACATCGCCAGGGACCGAAGCCCCGGACGCTTCTTCCCGGGGGCTGTTTTCCACGAGCGGCTTGCTTCGGCGATGCACTGAGCCGGCGTCACACACCCGGTTCGAATCCCAAATATCATCAATGGCCGTGATCTAGGTTCTTCCTGGGAGTACGCGCAATCGATTCCTGCCGGCCGCGTTGTGCCCCGATACGCGACCGAATCGGGAACCTTGGATTGCCTTTTCCGGTTGGATCTCCGATACTCACCGGCTTCCCACCCCGGCAAACCGCGTTCGGGGTTTGGAGTGCGTACCGTCTGACCCGGGACTTCGAGGCCCTCTCCCGGCTCGGTGACTCTAGAACGGGCCTCCGCAGAGCCGGCGAGCTTCCCCGCACCTGGCGCTGCGTTTGTCCCGGCACGCGTGAATGCTTGGGGGGCGGGTTTCGGTCCGATAGCGACCGAAGGGTGTGAATCGCGGCAATGCCTCCGGAACAGACCGAGTACAAGGTCGGGCAGGTGGTCGAAGGTTTCCGCATCATGGCGGAGCTGGGCCGCGGCGCGCGGTCGATCGTCTACCTCGTCCAAGACCCGGAGACCAAGCAGGTCTGGGCCCTCAAGCACGTTGAGAAGCTCGGCCCCAAGGACGACCGCTTCCTCGAACAGGCCGAGATGGAGTGCAGGATCTCCGGAGACCTCGACCACACGGCGATCCGCAAGATCTACAAGATCGTCAAGAAGAAGGCCGGCCTCCTGACCGCCGTCAAGGAGCTCTTCCTGATCATGGAGCATGTCGATGGGGTGCCCATCGATGTGCATCCCCCCAAGACCTTCGAGGGGGCGGTCCATATCTTCCACCAGACCGCCTCGGCGATGGCGCACATGCACGATCGCGGCTACGCCCACGCCGACATGAAGCCCAACAACGTCATCGTCGATGACAAGGGCACCGTCAAGATCATCGACCTCGGCCAGGCGTGCAAGCTCAACACCGTCAAGCCCCGAATCCAGGGCACCCCCGACTACATCGCCCCCGAGCAAGTCCACCTCAAGCCCATCACGGCCAAGACCGACATCTACAACCTCGGCGCGATGATGTACTGGATCCTCACCCGCAAGTTCATCCCTACCGCGCTCGCCAAGGGCGATTCGCTGGTGGGCTCCCTCGACCCCAAGCTCATGGCAAAGCCGATCCCCGCGATCGAGATCAACAAGAAGATCCTCCCCAAGCTCAACGACCTCATCATGCATTGCGTCGAGGTCGACCCCGAGAACCGCCCCGCCGACATGCAGGTCGTCTCGGATCGCCTCAACCTCATCCACGGCATCCTGCTCGCTCGACAGGGCCTCAGCGATTCGAAGTTCAATGTCGATCCGCCGACTGACTCGTAGGAGGCCAGTGATTTGTGGATTGGGTTAGGGGCGCTCGAAACCAGATCTCGCCGGCTGTCAGGTACCGGGAGCGATCGCATCACGCCTTCGGGGCTGACGGACACGCATTGGTGACAATCCGCGGCCGCACGCTTCGTTACCGCAACTCCCTTCAGGCACGCCGGAGACCGGGGTTGCCTGGTTAGAGTTCCTCGCGGACAGCCCGGCGCCGGCGCACGAGTTCCTCCCGCAGGTTCTGTGGCGATCCTCGCCCCGCTCGCCGCGTTGCTTGTGCATCGCCGGCGGCGATGATTGGTACAGACGGGCTGCACCAAACAAAGAACACCAGGATCGGAGGCCGATCCTGGTAACTCGGTTCATGAATGATGTACCGTCACTCCGCGGCGACCGCGGCGGCGGGCTCGCCGGCGATGATCTGGTTGGCGATCTCGCGTCGGTTGATCTCGACTTCGCGGGGGAAGTCGAAGGCGACTCTCACCCTTTCGCCCTTGATCGCGGCGATCCGGACGACGCCGATCGGGTTCTTCGGATCCCCGATGACGATTTCTTCACCCTCACGCCTCGTGATGACCAGCATGGCGACGCTCCCTACGTCTAAGACCATCGCGGCATCCGCCGCGACCTCCCTCTCAACACCTCAGTCAGACCCGTTCGCGAATCCGTACACGATTCACCCATCGGTCGCCGGAGGCGCGACCCTCTCGCGATGGATCCACTCACAGGCTGACACTCCCGCGGACAGCGTACCGCCAAGTAGGGATGAATGCCAGCGCATTTGACAGCCAAACACATGGCGAATCGTGCGCAGCTTGCGTACTCGCTGCGTATCGAGCAACTTCCCTATCTCCACATGAATTGACAGGAGCCAAGTCGTGCCTAGGCAACGGCTTGGACGGATTTAATCTCGGGGATGTGGGCCTTGAGGTTGCGCTCGACACCCATCTGCAGGGTCGCCGAGCTGGACGGGCAGCCGATGCAGGCGCCGTGCAGTCGGATCTTGACGATTCCATCCCCGGTGATCTCGACCAGCTCGATATCCCCACCGTCGGACTGCACGGCCGGGCGGATGAGGCTGATGATCCGGGCGACCTTGTCATGCACCGGGGCTTGGCCGGAGGTGGTGGGATTCGGGGAGGCGGTCGTCATCGGGGTGATGGTAGCGGGGCTGGGCTATCGGGCGGATATGTTGGGCGAGCGTGTTTGGGCGGGTGCGTATCGGCCCGCTTAGACTGCGGCATGAGCCTTGTTCGCCACCCTCATTCCTTACTCGCCCGACTCCTGCCGGTGCTCCGGGCAGCGCTTGTCTTGTGCCTGGGGCTCTCCTTGGGCGGGTGTGCATCCCCTGGCTCGCAGCTCACCGGGGACAACATCGCCGACATCCGCAACCCGGCCCTCAAGAGCCAGTCGCGGATCATGGCCCTCGACCAGCTCTGGGGCGAATCGGCGAACGATCCGGAACTGCGGAAGCACTCCCGGGCGATGCTCAAGGATCTGGTGTGGGACTACACGACGACCCCGACGGACCTGCGGCTGAAGATCATGGAGAAGCTGTTCAGCGACACAAGCGAGGAGAACCTCGCTGACACGCGGAAGCTGGCGCGGCTGATGATCCCCAAGGAGCCGAGCCGCACGATGATGGTGTACCTCTGCTCGGTCGCCGGCGCCCGCGGGTACATCGACTTCACGGGCGCGCTCATCCGCAGCTATTCGCGTCCGGAGCCTCTGGTGCCTGACACGGAGCGCTCGGAGCGCGGAGCGCTCGCCGCGCTCTACCCCGACAGGCCGGTGGAACGGACGGTGTACGAATCATTCATTCACCCGCCGCCGATGGATGACATCCCGGGGCTCGATGCCACGCAGCGGATGCGGAGCGAGGCGTGGGACCTGATGGGCCGTTTGGATCCATCGGGATCGTTCCGTCTGCGTGCGCTCGCCGAGACGAACGTGCCGCCCGAGGATGCGGAGTTGAACGCGATCCAGCGTGCGGCGAGGGAGGCCAAGGCGATCCCGATCTCCGGTGGTGAGATCCCGTGGCTGGTGTCGCTGGTGTCGGCGGACAACGCGGAGAACGCCGCGTGGTGGTCGGAGGCGACCTCGGCGGTGGCGCGGTTGAATGAGGAGCAGCAGCGCGGGCTGTGCCTGCGACACCTGGAGCCGATCCGGTGGGCGACGGCGAACCGGTCGCAGTGGTTGAACGCATCCCGCCAGGCGCTCTTGGCCGAACTCGCGCGCCGGCTGGAGGATCGTCACACGCATCGCCGGGCGGCCGATGCCCAGGCGAACCGCAAGCCGGTGCGGCAAAACCTGGAGACGTGGCAGGGCAAGCTGTCGTACGGGGATCTGCTCTCGATCCTGGTGATCGATGATGCGGTGCGCGAGAAGAAGATCATGCTGTCGCTCTTCCAGCAGCAGGATCTGGACTACAACGACAAGCAGACCGAGTACGGCGGGATCATCGATTACTCCGGGGCAGCCGGAACGATGGAGAAGACCTGGTCGGGTGAGGAGAAACCGGCGGACCACTCGTGGCGGGCACGGCTGTTTGCGCCGCGGTCCAGCCAGCGGTACGCCGATGACCAGTTCATCGCCAGCGTGGACATGATGAACGCCTCGGACCGGTCGCTGGCGATCTATCACTTCCATGCGCAGCGGTATCGCAACGATGACTTCGCGGGCCCCAGCGATGGGGACCATGAGTTCGCGACCATGTGCGGTCGGTCGTGCATCGTGCTGACATCGATCCGGGAGGGGACGCTGAATGTCGACTATTACCAGGGGAACGGGGCGGTCCTGGACCTGGGTGAGATCGTGAAGCCGTGAGCACTGAGCGGGTTGACATCGGGATCATCGGGGCCGGAGCGGCGGGGTTGATGGCAGGGATATGGGCGGGGAGACAGGAGGCACTGGGCACTGGGGATCGGGCACTGGGGGCGGAGAAGACAGGGCCGTTGAAGATTGTCGCGCTGGATGGGGCGCGGAAGATCGGGGCCAAGATATTGGTTGCGGGTGGGGGGCGATGCAATGTCACGCATTACCAGGTTGATGAGTCGGCGTACGCGGGGTCGTCACGCAATGCGATCCGGAAGGTGATGGGGCGGTTTGGTGTTTCGCGGACGGTCGAGTTCTTCGTGGAGCTTGGCGTTGAGCTCAAGCGCGAGGAGACGGGGAAGCTGTTTCCCGTGACGGATGATGCGCACACGGTATTGAATGCGCTGCTTGGGGAGGCTCGGCGCGTGGGTGTGGAGGTGCGGTTTCCGTGGCGTGTGAAGCGCATCTCGCGCGATGAGGATGGGTTTGTCATCGAGCGTGAGATCGCCGAGCCGTACGGGCTTACGGCGCGGGATGCCGGATCGCCTTCGCTGGCGATCCGGGCTCGGCGGGTGATCCTGGCGAGCGGAGGGATGGCGCTGCCCAAGACGGGTTCGGATGGGCATGGGTTCTCGATCGCGAGAGGGCTGGGGCACTCGATCACGGATCGCGTGTTCCCAGCGCTGGTGCCGCTGACGCTGCCTAATGGGCACTTCCTGTGCGAGCTGAGCGGGCTGACGCTGCCGGCGACCCTGGAGCTGCGGACCGGGAGCGGGAAGAAGCTGGTGTCGTTCACGAACTCGACGCTGCTGACGCATTTCGGGCTGTCGGGGCCGAGCGTGCTGGACATCAGCCGGTACTACACCGCGGCGAAGGGTGACAAGGCGGGGGCGAAACTCGTGTTCGGGTTCGTGCCTGGGGAGACGATCGAGACGATCGATGGCCGGTTCGCGGAGCTGGGGAGGTCGGGGAAAGCGCCATCGATCGTGCGATTCCTGTCGGAGAAGCTGCCCGAGCGGCTGGCGCGGGCGCTGTGCGAGCAGGCGGGGGTTGATGGATCGGCCTCGTTCGCCGCGATGTCGAGGGATGTGAGGAGGAGATTGGCAGGGATAGTGACGGAGCTGGAGCTTCCGATCAGCGGTGATCGCGGATTCACATACGCGGAGGTGACGGCGGGGGGTGTGCCGCTGTCGGAGCTGCAGCTGGACACCATGGAGAGCCGGGTGTGCCCGGGGCTGCATGTGTGCGGGGAGATCTGCGATGTCGATGGGCGGATCGGGGGGTTCAATTTCCAGTGGGCGTGGGCGAGCGGGCATGTGGCGGGGGTTTCCGCGGCTGCCCACGCCGCGGCTACTTGATCCACATGTAATAAATGAAGGCAATGATGAAGCCGATCACGACGAGGGTTCCGATCGCGGCGAAGATCTTGCGCGTGGTGCCGTGCTCGGAGTCGAGATAGACCTGGTAGAGCCAGTAACCGATGATGTCGGCGAAGAAGGTGAGAATCGCTTCGAGCATGGTGCGAGGTCATACCGATTTGCTCCTCCGGCGTTGCACCTGGTGAAGGCACGGGATAACGGGGGATGCCGGGGATTGCTATTGTGGCGGCAGGTCAATATCCCGAGCTTGCGCTCGGGGCTCTCCAGGTGAACGATGGCGAGTCTTGTGTGCGTTCCCATTATGGTCCACGACATCCACACCGCGCTCGCGGATGCGGTGGCAGCGCGGGATGCCGGGGCGGACCTGGTGGAGTTCCGCATCGATGAGTTCTTCTCCGGTGACCTCGATGAAGCGCCTGGCATCCTGCGCATGATCGCCGAGTCTCCCTTGCCGTGCATCGTGACGTGCAGGCACAAGTCCGAGGGCGGTCAGTACGATGGGGAAGAGGATGCACGGGTGTCCCTGTATGAGCGGCTGGGGACGGCGAGCGGGAAGGATGAGCACCCGCCGCGATACCTGGACTTTGAGCTGGATCGGTACACGAGCTCGGAAAACATCAAGCAGAAGATGAACCTGGCGATCGATGCGATCGGACGGCAGCGCGGATCCCCTCGGGAGCACGCGCCTTCCTTGATCCTGTCGAACCACGATTTTGCGAGCAGGCCCGCGGATCTCTCCCGGCGCGTGCTGAAGATGCGTGGGGAGGAGGCCGGCAGCGTGATGAAGTTCGCGTACCGGGCACGCTCTCTCCGCGACAACCTGGAGCTTTTCGACCTGCTCGCCGAGCGTGACCGGCCGATGATCGCCCTGGCAATGGGCGAGTTTGGCCTGATCTCCCGCATCCTGGCGCCGAAGTTCGGCGGGTTCCTGACATTCGCGAGCCTGCGGCCGACATCGACGACCGCGCCGGGGCAGCCGACGGTCTCGGAGTTGCTGGATCTCTACCGGTTCCGGTCGATCAACGCGGAGACGAAGGTGTACGGGATCGTCGGTTGGCCGGTGGGTCACTCGCTGTCGCCGCTGGTTCACAACGCGGCGTTCGAGGCGCTGGGGATCAATGCGGTGTACGTGCCGCTGCCAGTGCCCGACAGGGCGGAGGGTGTGCAGGGCCAGGAGAAGGAAGAAGGACAGGTAGACACAGGCAGGATGCCTGTGCCACGAGATGGGGTCGAGAGCGCGGGGTATGCGAGCTTCAAGGCGACCATGCTGGCGCTGATCGATCATCCCAGGTTCGATCTGTGCGGCGCGAGCGTGACGATACCGCACAAGGAGAATCTGGTGCGCCTGGCGAGCGAGCAAGGTTGGGAGATGGATGACCTCTCCAAGAGCTGCAGCGCTGCCAATACGCTGGTGATCGATCGGGATGCGGCGGGCGCGGCGACCGGCATCCGTGTTCTCAATACCGACGGACCGGCGGCGATCGCGTGCCTGCGGGAAGGGATCGGAGAAGTGGCGGGTAAGCGCATCGGGATCCTGGGCGCTGGCGGGGTGGCACGTGCGATCGCGATGGCGCTGGGGATGGCTGGTGCCTCTGTAACCATCTATAACCGCTCGACCTCGCGGGCATCGGAACTTGCACAAGCGGTTACAAACAACACGGGAGCCGCCTGCAAAGCGGCCGAACTGGCCGATGCGGACATGGCCCACCATGAAGCCTGGGTGAATTGCACCCCCGTCGGGATGAAGGGCGGGCCCCATCCGGGCGCATCTGTGCTGGGAGATGCCGCATTCCGCAACTCCCTCCCCGGCACAGCCGTATTGGACACTGTGTACAACCCGATCCGGACCCCGCTGCTTGAGCGTGCGGGGGCGGCGGGTTGGCGAACGATCGATGGAGTGTCGATGTTCGCCCGGCAGGCCGAAGCGCAGTTTCACGCATGGATGGGAAGAAACTCGCCCGGAAGCCTGTTTGAACGGTTGGTCAGGGAGCGGCTTGCGACCTGACTCTTTGAGCAGGCTTGCTCGTGCGGGGGGATCGTGAGGGGTTGCGCCCTAGGCCGGGGCGCGTGGCGAACCGATTCGCCCGAACAAAGCGCCCGTGGCAAGAGCCATCGAGAGCGCTGACGGCACCTGCACCCAGAGGAAGGAAGACACACGGAGGTGTTTCATGCGTTCACGGGACAGCGATGCGGAGAATGCTGGAGGTGCATTGAGCCGGCCGGTGCTCTACCCCCAGCTCTACCCCTGGCTCATCCTGGTCGCCTCGCTGGATATCATGTTCACGTGGATCTGCCTGCACCTGGGCGGCTTTGAGTTCAACCCGATCGCCGCACGATTCATCGCCATCGGCGGGATCGCCGGTGCCCTCCTCCTCAAGTTCACCTGCGTCATCGTCGTGGTGCTCGCCTGCGAAGCGGTGGGTCGCCGATGCACGAAAGTTGGGTGGCGATTGGGCGCCTGGGCGGTCGGGGTCAACGCCCTTCCGGTGATGGCGGCGATCGTTCAATTGAGCCTGTACTTCCTGCACGCGGCCTGAATCGGCCTGCCGGGCTCGGTTTCCGTACCATCACGCGATGCGATTGATCCTTGAGCGCGTCGCGCCCATCCTCCGGCTGACACGTGTGACCACCGCGTTTGCGGTCGTCGGTAACGTGTGGCTGGTGATCCTGTGGACGCGTGCGTTCCCGCAGGAGCCGGCGAGCGCTGCGTTGGGTGAACGGCCGTTGGCGCTGCTGCTGATCGCATCGGCGGCGAGCAGCCTGGGGTTGTTTGCGTTCGGGGCGTGCCTGAATGACTTGGCGGACCAGCACCGGGACCGGTGGCTGCGTCCGGACCGACCGATCCCGGCGGGGCAGATCCGCGCGGAGACGGCGGTGGGGATCACGGCCTCGACGCTGCTGATGGCGATCCTGGGGGCGGTCCCCTTCGGAACTTCGGGCATCCTCATCACTGTCCTGCTCGCGGCGGGGATCCTCATCTTCACGGGTGCAGCGCGGTTCGTGCCGGCGCTGGGGTTTGTCGCCTACGGGCTGATCTACGCCGGGGCGATGGTGATGCCCAACGTGCGGCTGGCGTTCCTGTGGCCGGTGTGGCTGATCTTCATCCACAGCGCGGTGATCGCGGCGATCACGCACAAGCTCGCGGGCAAGACTCCGCTCATCACGACGCGCGCGTGGGTGGTGGCAGGGATCGGAATCATCTTCTGGTCGGCGTTCATCCTGTGGTTCGCGGCGGCGCGATCGACGGAGGGATCGATGTTCTGGCCCAGCTGGGTGAGCCCGACGGCGGCGATCCCGCCGGCGCTCCTGGCGGTGGTGTGCGCCCTCTTGTGCCTGCGGAAAGCCCAAGCAGCGCGGGATGGGGTGCGGGCGTCGGAAAAAGTGGCCCGCTACGGCTCCTTGTGGATGAGCCTGTACGCCTGCGGCTGGATGCTGGGGGTGAGCCAGTTCAACGAGGCCTGGATACTGGGGGCGGTGGCGATCTTGGGGTACGTGGGCATGACGCTGCTGCGCGAGGTGTACAGCCTGGCGGAGCAGCCGGTGGGGTATCGGCGGGTTTGAAGTCGATCGGCTCGATCCCCGACGTCAGCCGCCAGCCTTGGGGGCGGTGCTCTGGAGCCAGGAGAGCAATTCCTCGGCGGAGACCGAGCTGGTCAGCCGCCCGAGCTCAGCGCCATCCTTGAGCATCACGATGGTCGGGATCGCCATGACCATCAGGCCCTCGACGGTCGGGTTGTCATCCGTGTCGATGTACACCGGCAGTGCGTTGTCTCGGACCCAGGCCTCGATGCGGGCATCTCGGAGTGCGCCACGCTTGAGTTCCTGGCAGGGTGGGCACCAGTCGGCGGTCGCGAGCACCATGATGACCCGAGACGTGCCGGTGGCCTGCTGCCGGGCCTGGGCGAACGTCAGGTTCTGGGCGAACAACGGCGGCTTCTCGGCGTGGCCGCCACCTCCCGCGCCGCCTCCGCGCAGCCAGAGGAAGCCGGCGAACGCCAGAAGGATGGCCAGGATCGGAAGGTTGCGCTTCATGTGTTGATTCGCCTCTCAAAGGGTTCGTGCCTGGCCGATCTGCTCGATCAACCGCTCGATGTATCGCCACGCGTTGAGCTCGTGTCGAACCTGCCGCAGGCGCTGGGGATCGTGGCCATCGTCGAGCAGCCGCGTCACTTCCTCGGCGTGCCGGGCTCGGCGCTGCATCGCCCAATCAACCCAGCCCGCGAGCACGGATTGATCCTTCGATTGCTGGGCCTCTTCGATTTTCTCCCGGATCTCCATCATCTCCGGGAGAAAGCCGGCAGGAAGCGTGCGATCGGCGGAGGCGGCTGGACCGCCGAGGAGTGCCAGGAGCGCCGAAGCGCGGGTTTCAGGATTGGAGAGAGTGGCGCGGGCATCGTTGATCTCGGCGAGCCGTCCCTGGGCCTGAACATCGTCCGCACCTGCATCGGGGTGCAGACGGGCCGAGAGCAGCAGCGCTGCGCCCTCGATCTGGTCATCGCTGAGTTTCATAGTCGCCGGCAAGCCCAGCGCCCGGAACGGATCAGCCATGGCCAAGGGTATCGCCTGTCCGCCTCCTGCCCCCGTGAACCACCCGGCGCACCGATCAGTGCGGGTGTGATACTCTCAGCACACCTCGCGATCCGCAGGCTGCGGCACGCCGAGGGACCGGAGCTTTGCGCGTGGCCAAGCACATCGGGATCATCGCCGTCAGCCCCGAGGGTGCTGCCCTGTTCTATGGGCAGTTGACTCGGCACCTTTCCAAGCTGGCCCCCCCAAACGACCAGCCCCGGATCACGGTACACAACGAACCCGTGAGCGCGTATATCGACGCGATCCGGCAGGGTGATTGGCACGGGGTCGCCCGGCTCATGCGGCGATCGGCGGACATCCTGGTGGGCGCGGGGGCCGAGGTATGCCTGTCACCTGACAACATCGTGCAGCACGCAATCCCCCTGGCGGAGTCCGGGAGCAAGGTTCCGTGGCTCCCGATGACGGACCTGGTGGCCATATCGATCGAGGCGGACAAGCGTCGGACCGTGGGGGTCATCGGCACGAAGCTCGTCATTGAATCCTCGACATACCAGACTCCATTGGGGATCCGGGGTATCCAACTCCTGCCGCCGACGCCCGACGAGGCGGAGATGCTCGAACAGATCATCTTCGGGGAGCTGCTCTTCGGGTATATCAGGCCCGAATCCCGCAACGCGGTGCATGGGATCATCCGGCATCTGGCCGAACGGGGATGCGAGGGTGTGATACTCGGGTGCAGCGAGGCCCCGCTGGTGGTGACCCGCGAGAACTCGAGCCTGCCGGTGTACGACGCGGCGGACATCCTGGCCGAGCGGGCGGTCCGTTTTGCGCTCTCCGGGAGTTGAGGCGGCGGGGTTGGGGGATATACCCGCTCCGAACACCCTCCTTTATTACAATTTTCGTCTGGCTGGGATGCAAGGGCACTGGACAAGGGCTGACGGAGTCTGTTATGCTGGCAGAATCTGGCGCAAGCCAGAGGCGCCCGACCGGCTGTCCCCCCGATGTGCCGGTAGCAACTGGGCCGCCGCGATCAGCCCGCCTTGGACGTCAGACCCACCCTGCTATCCCGGGGTGGGGGCGGCGTTGGAGGTAGCTGAACCCGACATGCGAGTGGGTACGTCGTTGCGGTATCATGCCCATCTCGGTCCCCTCGCCGGGGTCCGAACCGAGGCTCGTTCCGGGATTCATCCCGCGATGAATCGCCAGGCCGCACGCGTTGCCCGCACCACACGCACAGGCATCGCCCGGGCAAATGGGATCCCGAGTGTTTGGATGGAGTTTGAACATGGCATCACGCTCGACCCGCCGACCTTTCCCTCCGCTCTTTGGCCTTCGGAACCACGCTCCGGGCCTGCTGGCGGGGCGAGCAGGTCAGGCGCCCAAGGCGCTGCTCGCGCCATCCCCACAGCCGCGGCGGTTTGAGACCGAACGGCTCGAGGCGCGTGTCATGCTCGCCGGGGACCATCCCAGCCTGGGCAACTTCCCGACCGCCGACACGGTTTCGCTCGATGGCGGCGGAATCGGCTCGGCCGCCGGCCTGATCGAGGCGCTGGGAAGCGGCATCACCGAGCAGAACGACCTCTTCAGGTTCACCCCCACCGTCCAGGACTTCGTCGCCCTCTACGCCGAGGCGCAGGCCGCCGGTTCCTTGCTCAACTCGCGCCTGGCCGTCTATGAGGACAACGGATCCGGGGTCGCGATCCAGGCCCGGGACGCCTTTAATAACCTGATCGCCCCGCAGTCGGGCAACGGCACCCTGTCGGCCGGCAATCCCAAGGACGGCTGGATAGGGTTTGTAGCGGCGGCGAACAAGACCTATTACGTGCTGGTCGGCACCGATGTGAGCGCCGGCCAGGGCTCCACGGGCGCCTATACGCTGCGGATCGCCGCCCGCACGACCGACCTGACCCTGGACGGCGCCACGGGAGAGGCGACCGCGACGGGCACGCTCGACCGCGTCGGCCAGGATGTCATCTACAAGGCCGTCACGGGCGCCGATGAGCTCTTCGACACGCTCTCGACGTTCAACGCCCAGGCCGATCGCGGGGCGAGCCCGACGCTCGACGTCCACATCGAGATCTACGACGGCAACGGCGTGCTCATGGGGAGCGACACCGACGCCGGCGTGCTCAACGACTCCTTCGAGCTCTTCAAGTCGCTGCCGGACTCGACGTATTACCTGCGCGTCCGGTCGGACGAGTTCCTGGCCTCGCGCGCCGCGTTTGCTACGGGCACGTTCAACATCGCCGCCGACATGATCGTCAACGAGCTGCCCGACCCCATCGACCCGGTGACGCGCCGGCTGACGATCGGTGACGTGATGGCCGACGGCTTCCACACCCGGACGTATCAGTTCACCGCGCAGGGCACCGGGCTGACGATCATCGCGATGACCCCCGGCGGGCCGCCGCCGCCGCCGATCCAGGACGGTGCGATCGGCATCTACGACGCCAACGGGGTGCGGGTGGCCTTCAACGACGATCGATTCGGGGACATCCCGCAGGTCGAGATCCTCCTCACGGGCGGGCAGCTGTACACGATCGTCCTGGACGCCTTCAGCGAAGCCCCGGTGCCCGGTGTCTCGTTCAATCTCTTCATCGAGACCCACCACACCTTCGATCAGACGCAGACGCCAGACCCGGCCGACGACCATCCCAACACCCCAATCTTCGACCCCGATGAGCCCGGGGATCTGGGCGTGCTTCGCAACCGCTTCCGGCAGGCGACGGCCCTCAACTGGGGCACCCCGTACCTGCTGCGCGACCAGTACGGCTACTGGATGCAGGACACCGGATGGCGCACCGATGCGCACGGCACCGGCCGCATCCACGGCGCGACCGACAACGACTTCTTCTCGTTCGTTCCCCAGGTCGACATGCTCGGCCAGGGCATGGAAGGCGACAACGGGGATGACGGCCCGTCACTGTACGTCGGCGGCGCGTTCGTCAACGCCGGTGCGACGACCAACGACATCCCGTACGCGGCCAATCACATCGCGACCTACGACGCCAACGACTGGTGGACCGTGGGACGCGGGTTCAACGGCACCGTGCGCTCACTGGTGCAGTTCGACGACGACCAGGACGGCACGCCGTCACTGTTCGCCGCGGGCGACTTCACCGAATTCCGCAACGATGAAGACCCGGCGATCGACCCGATCCCGGCGGCCCACATCGCCAAGCTGGTCTTCAACGACCAGCTCGCGCGCTGGGAGTGGGAGGCGGTGGGTGACGGCGTCGCATTCAACGTGTACGCGATGAACGTCTTCACGCCGCTGGACAATGCCGGTCCCGCGCAGCTCATCATCGGCGGGCAGAACGGGCTTGTCTCCTTCGACGGCGCGGCGTTCACCGCGCTGGCGGCGAGCAACACGATCAACGGCATCATCCACGCGCTGGCCACGTTCACCTTCGACGCTCCCGACCCGGACGGGGACGGAGAAGTCGAGGATCCCGAGCCGATCGCGAAGCTTGGAATCGGCGGGACGTTCACCACGTTCGCCAATTGGGATGGCCTCAACGCCCAGGGCAATCCAGACCCCGCGGACCAGGCAAACCGTTTCCTCTTCTGGGATCCGGACAACGGGTTCGAACGACTGGGCACGGGCGCCACCAACGGCGCCAACGGGGCGGTCTACGCCCTGCTGCCGTACGAGGGTGCGCCGATCGTGGACGGCCCCGACTTCGCGCCGGGCCTGCTCATCGGCGGCAACTTCACGACGCTGAATGGCCTCAACATGTCTCGTCTCTCCTTCTACACCTGGGACGAGATCGAGGACGCCGACGACGCGAACGGCGAGCTCTACGGGCTGGTGGGTTTCGGCACGATCAACGGCGCGGTCCGCACGCTCGCCGAGTGGGATCCGCCGGATCCCGACGGCGCGGGCGGGTATCCCAACCTGGCCTCGCAGATCGTCATCGGCGGAGAATTCACCAACCGCGGCTCCCGCGTCGCCCGCTTCGACTGGGAAGGCGGCGCGTGGTCGGCCATCGGAGATCCCAACGCCGATTTCCGCGGATTCAACGACCGCGTGAACGCCCTGACCGTGATGGCCGATGCCGACGACATCGGAGATCCGACAGGCGACGACACGCTCTACGCCGGCGGCTCGTTTACGCTGGCCGACGTCAACGGCCTCAGCGGCGTCGATCTTTCATCGGCGGATCCGTACACCGCCAACCGCTCCGCGAAGCTGGTCTTCGACACCAACCCCCTTGTCTACGACTGGGTGTGGAAGTCCAACGGCAACGGCCGCGAGAACGGCGTCGACTCCGAGGTCTTCGCCCTGCTTGGCTTCAACGATCCGAACCCCGTCATCTGGGACCACCACCAGCGGCCGGCGACCAAGCTCAACATCGTCGTCAGCCCGGCCTTCGGCCCCAACGCCAACCTGCGGATCACGATCTACGACAGCAACTTCCAGATCATCTACACCAACGCGAACCTCGACGCGACCATCTGGTCTTCGCAGATGCCCGACGGCTCGACGTTCCCGTTCGACACGGGCCGCGCCGGCATGATCGACCCGAGCATTGCACTGCCCAACCCGCAGTTGAGCACGGAGATCTCCGGGCTGCAGGTCTGGGGCGGGCGGACGTACTACATCGCGATCGCCTCCGACCAGGGCTCCACCGGCCGGTATAACCTCGTGGTGACCTCCGAGCCGTGGGTCGAGGACGGCCCCAACTACGCCGCCGGGGATGTGATCGACGAGAGCGACCCCGCCTCGGGCCAGATCATCTCGATCCCCGTGGGCACCGGCGACAACACCAATTACCAGGCGCCGACGAACGCGGGCCACGACGTCAAGAGCCTCATCTTCCAGGGCGCCACGTTCATCTCGGACTACGGGCAGATCGAGACCATCGACGACACCGACTGCTACCAGTTCCGCGCGCAGGCCTCGGGCTACGCCGCGGTCCGTATCAACACGACCAACATCCTCGACGAGTACCAGCAGTTCGGCCCGCGCGCGACGCTGACGGAGACGTTCTCGACCGACCTGGACTCGTACGTGCGCATCCTGGACGGCGACTTCACACAGATCGGATTCAACGACGACAACCCCTTCACCAGCGGCGAGCCCGGGATCGCACAGGCGACCGGCGGCATCGGGAATCGCGTGTACGCCAAGCGCGACGGGTACATCGTCTTCCCGATCGTCGAGGGCGACTTCTACTACATCATCGTCGGCAGCGGCCAGAAGTGGGTGGATGCATCCCCGCAGGATCCCGATGAGCGGACCGCGACCGACGAGAAGGAAGTCAACTGGAAGTACGCGATCGGCGGGTACGAGATCACCTTCAACACGATGTCGGACCTCGACGCGGGGACCGACGATCACGGCGCCAACCCCGGATTCGAGACGCCGGTGCCGATCGGGATCGACACCCTCGACCCGCCGACCAACGGCATGGCGACGGTCACCGGCATCATCAACTCGTCGCTCGACGCAGACGCGTTCGTCTTCAACTCCCCGGCTCGCGGCATCGGCCGCGTCACGCTGGTCCGCCCGCTCAACAGCACGCTGGTGGCCCGCGTGATCGTCCTCGACGGAACCCTGACGGAGCTCGCCAACAGCGTCACCTCCACCACCGGCCCCTTGAACCTGCAGTTCAACGCCCAGGCCGGCGGCCAGTACTTCGTCTATGTGATCAGCGAGGCCAACACGACCGGTTCGTACACGCTGAACTTCAACATGCCGCCGTACGCGGACGACCACGCCGACGAGATGGACTACACCAGCGCCACGACGCTCGACCTGGTCGACTACCTCGGCGCCGGCGAGGACGCAGGCTCCATCGAGAACCCCGGGGATGTGGATGTCTTCCGGTTTGAGGTCAACGACTTCAACACGATGACGGTCCGCATCATCAACATGTCTCCCAACAGCTTCGATCCGCGTGTCGAGATCTACGAACTCTCGACCGCATGGGACGACCCGACCTCGGGCTCGATGTGGATGCGCATCGGCGCCAACGACGACGCCGCCGCCAACACGACCGACGCCGCCGTCTCCTTCTCCGTCACCCCCGACCGCACTTCCCTCATCAACACCCAGACTTATCGCTGGTACTACGTCGTCGTCATGGGCGAGGACCGCGCCCAGGCCGCCGGCAACTACGAGATCCGGGTCACATTCCCCCCCACCGACGACTACCCCGACGCCGGCCAGTACACCGAGGCCGCCGTCATCCTGCCCGATCCCGACACCGGTCTTGCGACCCAGGATGCCAGCATCGAGCTCTCGGGCGACACCGACCTCTTCTACTTCACGGCGCTCGCCGGCGGCAACGCGACCGTCCTGGTGGACCGCATCCCCGGCAGCG
This sequence comes from Phycisphaerales bacterium, assembly GCA_020847535.1. GTDB lineage: Bacteria > Planctomycetota > Phycisphaerae > Phycisphaerales > UBA1924 > JAEUJB01. The sequence continues at coordinate 52,895 of JADLBU010000053.1, read as the reverse complement.
ACATCATCCCGCGCGTCACCGTCATCCAGCTCACGCCCGCCGAGACGACGATCGCCCAGGGAACCGCGATCGATTCGGAGTTCGGCTTCCAGGCCGCCAACACCGGCGAATTCCACGTCGATCGCGGCGTGATCTACTACATCATGATCGAGGCGACCACCGACGAGCTCGGCGCGTACCACGTCACGATCACCAGCCCCCCGCTGGACGACTACCCCAACCAGGACGAGTGGCCGATCGCCCAGGACATCCCGATCAACCCCGAAACCGGCGACGGCGCCATCGGCGTGGGCGTCCCGGGGGATCCTGGCAACGCGCACCTCTCGCCCGACGGGGACACCGACCTCTTCCGCTTCACGCTGGTCCGCACCGGCGCGACGGCAATCACCATCACCAGCTATCGCGGCCAGTTCGGCAACTTCGCGCCGATCCTGACGATCTACGACACCAACCTGGTAGAGATCGGAACGGCCCAGGCAACCTCCGCGGCGGGCATCAACGACCCGCGGACCGTCGAGGTCAGCTTCCCATCTCTGACCAGCGGGCAGACGTACTACATCCTGATCAACTCGGTGGACGGCCTGCCCCCGCCGGCGACCCGCACGGGCGAGTACTTCCTCACCGTCAACGGTGAGGCGCTCGACGACGGCGGCGGCGGGGATCCCGGCGCCATCGACTTCGGCGACCCCGCGATGATCGCGCTGTCCTCTCGGACGGGCGATGGATCGGCCAACGACTTCATCGACGAGCCGGGTGATCGCGATCTGTTCGCTTTCGTGGCGCCGGCCACGGGCAAGATCTTCGTCCAGGTTGTCACGCCCAACGGCAGCATCCTGGATGCTGCGGTCACGATCCTCTCGGCCCCCAACGAGTTGCCCGCCTCCGAGGTGTTCACGGACAATGCCGGCATCCCCGGCGCAACCGCGGCCGGCTCCTTCGACGGCGTGGGCGGCCACACGTACTACGCGATCGTCAGCGGCATCTCCGCGGGCATCGGGGCCTACCGCCTCATCGTCGATGCCGAGCCGCAGACCTTCTACCTCTACTACCCCGAGGGCTACGCCAGCCTCCTCATCCGCGAGTTCGTCTCGGTCTCCAACGCCAACAACTACGATGTCCACTTCACCGTCAAGCTCCGCTACGAAGACACGATCGCCGGCCAGCCCGACGAAACCGTGGTCGTCTCGAACCTCACGGTCGAGGCCGGGGCTCGTGGCGGCGTGACCATCTCCAACGCCGAGGCCGGACCTGCGGCGGGCGTGCAGCTCTACCGGCCCTACGCGATCATCATCGAGTCCGACGGCCCGATCGGTGCGACGTTCTCGCACTACGACTTCTCCAGCACGCTGGGCGATGCCTTCACGGGCACCCTCAGCGCCTCCTGGAACTTCGCCCGCGTCGAGCGCAACCCCGGGGCGGTCTTCGACTTCCTCGTCTACTACAACCCCAACAACTTCGATGTGAACGTGCTGGTGACGTTCTACACCTCCGGCTCGGCGGTTACCATCCCGCAGACCATCCAGGCCAACAAGCGCCTGGGACTCTCGGTCAACGACATCGCCGCGCTGCCCACGGGCATCGTCGGCGCCAGCGTGGTCGCGGCACCCGCCAACCCCGCCAACGAGGCCTCCTTCCTCGGTATCGTCGCCAGCATCTCGCACTACGACGTCGCCAACACCGCCGGCTTCGGCTACCTCGGGGATGCGCAGGGCGGCACCACCAAGGGCGTCATCCCCTCGCTGACACACGGCACCGGCATCACCGGTGAGCTGTTCATCTTCAACCCCGGCACCACGCGGGCCACCGTGACCCTCACCGGCAACTACATCGCCGCCAACCTGCCCCCGCTGGTCCGCACCTTTGACGTGCCGGGCGGCAACCTGCTCAAGTTCGATGGCGCCTCCCTGGGCATCACCGCCAACCAGCCCATGGGCATCAGCTACACCTCCAACGTCCCCGTCGTCCTGGCCTCGGACCAGATCCAGAACGGGGATGCCGATGCCACCAGCCCCTTCAGCGTCGGCGCTCAGCGCTTCTTCTTCGGCGATGCCTTCATCAACACCGTGCTCGCCGGCTCCCTCTACTTCGAGACCCTCTCCTTCTACAACCCCAGTTCGACCTCGACCTCCATCACCGTGACCCTCCTGTTCACCAACTCCGACCAGGTCGATGTCTCGGTGCCGATCGGGCCTCGCGGCTACTCACAGCTCAAGCTCCACGAGCTCCCCGAACTGATCCAGGATCGCCCGGGCCTCAACTTCTTCTCGGTGATCGCCTCCGCGAGCGTGCCGTTCGCGGCGACCATGAACCACTACGACCTCTTCCTCCAGGGCGGCTGGACCACCAGCGGCGTCCCGCTGGGCATCACCAACGCGTTCAGCACGATCCCGTAAGAGACGCGGTCGTCACAAACACAAACGCCCCCGCGACCGCTCGCGGGGGCGTTTTTCTTTGATCCGGTGATGCGGCGGCGCCGCGGAAACGGCCCCGTCAGTTCGGCGGCGTCAGCAGGTCGATCCGGCGGCTGAGCGTGGTCGAGATCGGCGGGTAGTTGAGCTCGAAGCGCGAGCCGGTGAAGTCGGCAACATCGTGTCCGATGCGCTCGGAGACCACCTCGATGAGCTTGGGGTACCACGGGATGTAGTGGCACATCGCCCCCGCGGCGCCGCGGGGGAGCTGGCGAGCCTGCTCGGCGAGCGGCAGCGACTGGCGATCAAACTCGCTCTCGATGTTGCCGTAGAGGTGGCTCAGCCGATCGAGCAGGTGCGTACGCGGCGGTGAGGGTGTCAGATCCTTGTGGACGAAGAAGTCAAAGAGCACGCGTTCGACGGGGGTGGTGAGAATCACCATGAATCCCGCGGTATCGGGGGTCGCCGAGTACCGCGGATAGAGCCGGCGCAGGAGCGTGCCGAAGACGCACGTGGTGAGCCCCTGGTTGCCCACGGGCCCGGCGGCGAGCTCGAATCGCTTGTAGCCCGCGGACTCCACGACGTTGATCTCCGGCGTCGCGGGGCTGCAGAACTGCTTGATCAACTGGAGCTGGCCCTCGCTGGAGCCGGTGGGATCCAGCGGCTCCTTCACGAATCGCGCGGCGTCGCCGGTCGCCTTATGCACAGCCTCGTAGCTCAACGGCCAGGGCTTGGAGCTCAATCGCCGGAAGCCGACGTAGCCGGTGACATGCCCGGCATCCAGCATCGTCGGGTCTTCTCGCGAAGGGAAGAGGAAGACGGTGACGAACCGCGTCTGGGCCTGGACGCCCCACACGCCGCAGGCGCCCTCGAACAGCGTCCGCCGGGCCTTCTCGGCCTCGGTTCGGTCGCGCGGATCGGCGAGGTTTGCCATCAGCATCGCCAAGGTCTTGCGATCCCCGGTGCAGGCGCTCAGGGCCGTCTCGAACTTGCTCAGGGCGGCGGCGGTGGTCTTGATCGATGACTCGGGCACACCGCGATCCCGGCAGGCGGCGAACAGCTTGGACATGCTCATGGAGCCGGGCACATCGCTCGCAGCCGCCGCAGGGTCAGCCTCACGGATCATCCGCGAGATCCGCCATGCCAGGCCCCGGTTGATCCCCAGCACTCGGGCCGTCTCGCGTGTCTTGGTCGGATCCACTCCGAGGAGTGCAAACAAAGCCGCGACCTCCGCCCGGGCGAGGTGGAACGCCGAGACGACATCCTCGAACGTCTCACCGCTGAAGTCCACGCGGATCGGGCCGTTGGAGAGCTGAGTCGGCGATGGTGTTTGGGTATTGCTAGGAATCATCATCACGCTGAGCACCTTGGGATCGTCAGAACAAGCCACTGGACTCTACCAGATTGGCCTTCGGTGGCAAGAGACAGCACGAAAAATGTCACATTTGACACTTGACGTGACGCTATAAGCGAGTACACTCGCCTCACGATCAAGTGGCCCGAGCGGGAAACCGGCGGGTTGAGCGCCACGAAACAGGAAAAAAAGGAGTCAGAGAAATGTCCAAGCACGTGCTGAAGTGGGGTATCGCAGGACTGGCCATCGCTTCGGGGATCGCCCAAGCGAGTGTCACGGTGAGCCAGGGAACCAGCGCCCCGACATACTCGACCACGCTGAACTTCGATGAGGTCGGCGGTCCCACCGGCAGCGTTCCGAGTGGTTCGTGGTCATCCATCGGCGTGTCATCGTTCATTGGCGGCGCCGGCGATGCGTTCGTCGGACAGTTCAACACCAATCCGGGCTGGGGCTGGCTTGGCACCGGCAACGCGGTCTACGGCGCGTGGGGTCTGTTCATGAACTTCTCGAACGACCTGACTGAGTTCTCCGCGCAGTACTGGGACAACTCCGGCCCGGCGACGATGATGGGCGGCGGCGCTCTTGTCGTTGCGCTCGACAACGGGGCCGAGGTCGGCTCCCTGTTCATCACCGATCCAGCCTTCGGCGGCGCGGGCGATGAGTGGATCAACATCCAGACCTCCGACGGCTCGACGTTCGATGAGGTCCGCATGCTCGGCTTCGGATTCTTCCCCGAGGCGTACGCCGACAACCTGTCCTGGAACGCGGTGCCGGCGCCCTCGGCGGCCGGCCTTGCCGTGATCGGGCTGATCATCTCCGCGCGCCGTCGCGCTCGCTAAGGCACTCTCTCAAACGTCCGGGCCGTCCCACACGGGCGGCCCGGACGATTTTTCCACGGGTGGTACAAGGGGTTCAGATCATGATTCGAAGCTGCATCGTCGCGGGTTTGATTGCATGCACATCGGCGACCGCGTTCTCTCAACCAAAGATCACGCTGTTGCCCAAGGGCTATCTGGTGACCGACCTGGCCGCCAACGGCATTGCGGCGTGCGGCAATGTCCAGGGCGATGGGACGTATGAGACCTTCCGTTGGACTCCCGCGGGCGGCGTGGAGCGTCTGGGCCGCGGGACCGTCGAGGTGATCGGCACGGGTGCCGGTACACCGGATATCTCGTACAACGGCAAGCAGGTCTCGGCGACCATCATCAGCTCGGATAATTTCGCGACGCAGGGGATCTGGGACATCAACTCCGGCTGGACGGAGACCATGCCCCCGCTCCCAGCGGACGGCAAGGTGCTCGATCTGTCGATGGGCTCGGCGTGGGGTCTCTCCGGTGATGGAAAGACCGTGTCTGGCTTCTACTGGAACACCATCGGCCGCGCACAGGGGAGCGCCTGGTCCGCGGGGAACGGCATGTACGCGGTCGACCAGACGCCCGGCCGGAGCGTTCGGATCAACGCAGTCAACTACAACGGCAGCGTCCTGGTCGGCTGGGAAGAGCGCTTCGACGGGCCCTGGTGCCCGACGGTCTGGCGCAACGGCGTCAAGATGACGCTTGATGCCTACGGCATCCCCACCGGCGCTGAGGGCGTCAGCGGCTCCGGCGACATCGTTGTGGGCGACTCGGTCGATGTCACCATGGCGACCCGCAGCGCGACGATCTGGCGCTGGAACGGCACCACCTACATCGCCCAGCAGCTTGGCTGGCTGCCTGGGACACAACTGACTTCAGGCGGGGCGCAGGTCGATGCCATTTCGGACGATGGCAAGATCGCCGTTGGCACCAACATGTACAGTTGGCACCCCGGCGGCAGCGTGGACGGCTTCGTCTGGACGCCCCAGGGCGGCATGAAGAAGGATGTGACATACATCGCCAGCCTGGGGCTGACCCCGCCGGTGGGGATGGACATCCGCTCCATCAACGCGGTCTCCCCCGACGGATACACGCTCGCTGGATACGGATACTTGTCGGCGACCAACGAGTATCAGACCTTCATCATCAGTCTGCCTCAGAAGTCCCGCATGCCGATTCTGCGGCGGTAGTTCTCGATGGATCTTCTTCGTCCTCGTGCAAGGCCCCGCCCTCCCGGGGCCTTATGCACTTTGGCCGACATGCACCGCAGCCGGCTACTTGCCCGCCTCTTCCCCCTCTACCGGATACTGCATCGACACCCATTCCTCGAGCCCGCCGGCGAACAGGCGCACATCGTCGTATCCGACGAGCATCAGGCGCTTGGTCATCGCCCGCGCCGAAGCGCTGCCGGGGTTGTCGCCGTAGACCACGATGTTGTCGTACCCCTTCCAGCGAGGATCGACGCCGCGCTCCTCCATGTCGGGTCTCAACTCCAGGTTGATCGCCGCCGGCAGGTGCGATCGCCGATACGCCGCCACTCCGCGCGGATCGATCAGCAGAACTTCCTTGGGCTCCTTCTCGGCACGCTGCTGGAGCTGGCGAACCTCGGTTACGCTGATGAACTCGATGTCCTTGTCCGAGATCTCGCAGCCCCCCAGCGAGGGCCCAAGGGCCGCAAGCCCCGCGAACATCACGGCCCGGAATCCCGCCGCACGCACAGTTCCGTCACGCTTCTTCATATCGCCAGCATATCCCGGCTCTCCGTGATGCGCTCGGGGGCTCCATACCCTTGGGTATGTCCATGACATCCCTTTTCGTGCTCACCCTTGCCACCCTGTTGGCCCCCCCCACGACCCCCACGACCCCCACGACCCCCACGACCCCCACAACCCACGATGAGCAGCGCGAGATGGCGACCAGCGCCGGCCACGCCCGAGTCACGCTCATCAAGGATTCCGACACCGTTCGCCCCGGCGATTCGTTCACGGTGGGCGTTCACTTTGAACTCGATCCTCAGTGGCATATCTACTCCGACAGCCTCAACGACTCGGGCCAGCCGCCGAAGGTGACGTTCACGCTGCCAGAAGGCTGGACCAGCGGTGAGATTCAGTGGCCTGCACCCGTTCGCCATCAGCTCGACATCGTGCTCGACCACATCTATGAGCGGGAAGTCACACTGCTGATCCCGATCACCGTCGCCGCCGATGCCAAGCCAGGCAGCGGGTATGACATCCAGGCCGATGTCAACTACATGATCTGCGAGACCGTCTGCCTGTTCGAAAGAGCCAGCACCTCGACCCGGATCGCCGTCGGCGATGCCACCGCCCACCCGACGACGGCAACACCCGAGCAGTCCCGGATCTCCAAGGTGCGAGCGGCACTTCCCAAGCACATCGATGCCCCTGGCATCCCCGATGGGATCAAGCGCCTGGCCACCCCGGCAAGCGAATTGGCCGGCCCCCGCCAGGGCTTCCGGGTCCACGGGGCTGTCCGGCTGGAGTTCTACCCGGCCCCAGACTGTGCAACCCCCGCCAATCTCCTCAAAGAGGGCATCGCGAACGGGGATGAGGTTCTGCTGACGCTGACAGCAGAGGAAAGCACCGCGACCACCTCCCCTGCCAGACTCAAGGGAATTCTTGGGGTATGGAAACGGCCCGATGGCCTTCCGGCCTACTATCGCGTGGATTGATCGAGGCCGTTGGCGTGACGGAGCACGCCGGTCCGACCATCCAAGCGGTGGATGTGTACCCCGACGTCCCGGCCGCGGCAGCCGGTGCCGGATTCGGGTTGCGGTGCGGAGCGCTGTGGGGGCTCCGCGAGGTTCTTGCCGCACGCATGGATGTCACCCGCCACACGGTCGTTCGACCCAGCGGTAGCCGGTGTATTCGCCGTCATCGGCGTGCCGGTGATCTTCACAGCCCATTTCAAGCCCTGACCACCTCGTCCACAGCGCCGGCGCGTGTCCGCGCTGTGATCCGCGAGATATTGATCGATGCGCCGGCTCATCCACAGGAATCCGGCGCCATTTCTAGGAGTGATCGATGACCGCCAAGACCCTGCTCAGCATGTTTGCCGCCGGCACCATCGCCCTGGCCCTGGCCACTGGCAGCTACGCCCAGCCCGCCGACAACCACGACCATAAACCGGGCGAGAAGACCGACCACAAACACGACGACAAGAAGAAGGACACGAAGGACGCCAAAAAGGTCGCCTCCGGCGCTGCGGTAGGCTCGATGGCGCCCGACTTTGAGCTCAAGGACACCGACGGCAAGGCCGTCAAGCTCTCCGACCTGACCAAGCAGGGCAAGATCGTCGTCCTCGAGTGGTTCAACCCGGACTGCCCGGTGGTCGTGGGCCACTACGGCTCGACCAAGACTTTCAACGACATCGCCAAGAACTACAAGGACAAGAACGTGGTTCTGCTGGCGATCAACTCCGGTGCTCCCGGCAAGCAGGGCTCGGGCCAGGAGCGCAACGCCAAGGCCAAGAAGGACTGGGGCATGGATCATCCCATCCTGCTCGATGAGAAGGGTGATGTGGGCCGCGCCTATGGCTCGAAGAACACACCGACGATGTACGTCATCAACAAGGATGGCATCCTCGCGTATCGCGGGGCGATCGACGATGGCGGCTCCGGCGATGGCGCGGGCAAGACCAACTACGTTACCAAGGCTCTGGATGAGATCATCGCGGGCAAGGAAGTCACGACCAAGGAAACCAAGGCGTACGGCTGCGGCGTCAAGTATTGATTGACCGCGGCAGACAGCCCCGCTGAATGGGACTGAATGATCACTCGACGCCCGGCGAACGCCGGGCGTTTTTTCATTGGCAGGAACCTCACGCAACAGCTCGCCGCCCGTGACGACAATCAGACGAGCCCGTACCGGGCGATCGCGGGAGTTCCATATGAAGCGTCGCTTGTGCAGCGGGTTTGACTGCAACGTCGTCCCATTCATCATCGTGCTGGCCGTCACCACCGGTTGCCAGTCGCTCGATCCCACAAGCGAGCACGGCGACGCAGCCAGGCAAGCTCCTGAGAGATCGCTGAAAAACCTGCCGTCGCTTGCCGAGAACAACCCGTCCGACACTGGAGTCTGCCTCGCCGCCGCCCGCCAGCTCATCTCCGTCAACCGGCAGGAAGAAGCGGTCAGGCTTCTCGACCATGCGAATGTCGCGCAGCCGCGGGGGATTCTGCTTCTGGAGCGGGCACGGCTTTGCGACGATCCCAAGGATCGCGAGCGCTACGCACGCGAGGCGATCCATCGCGAGCCGGACCTCTGCGGAGCCGCGACCGAAGTCATCCACGCTCTTCGGCAGCAGGGTCGCCATGCCGAAGCTCGCGCTCTGGCGCTTACATCTCAGCAGCGGGAAGGAATGTCGCCAAGGTACTGGTGGGAGCTGGCGATCGCCCACTCGCAGGCCGGGGATCGCAACGCCGCCCTGATTGCAGTCAGCATCGCCTCGAGCCAGTCCTACGGTGCTGAGCGGGACACGCCGTGGTGGATGGAGCACTTCGTCGCCGACTTGTATGAGGGCAACCCGCGCTGGCCCGCCGCGGCCAACCGCATCCGCGCCGCCAAGCCGATCCCGCCTGGCGACACTACGGCCAATCACTACCCGCCACTACCGGCGGGTGTCGTGGACGCCCCGGGCTGCCGCCCGTTCGATGAACAGCCCGCCATTGGGTTCATTCTCGACTACAGCGCCACATCGGGCCCATACAGGGCGTTTACGGTCGCGCCCGGATCGATCGCCGAACTCGCCGGAGGCCACAGCGATGACCGAGTGCTCTCCATCGATGGCAGGGCCATGAACTCAGGCAACGACCTCCTGCTGTGGATTGATGAAAAGGACGTCACTCAGCCCACTCAGATCACCGTCGACCGTAACGGCACCGTCCTGATGCTGTCGGCACGGACAGTGACCGTTCGCGAGCATGAGTTGACATTCAGGGAGTGCTACCGCCGCGGAGCCCGGCTCACGGCCGAGGGCCAGTATCTCAAGGCTTTTCAACTCTACACCCAGATGAGCGGGACGCTCTTCTTCTACAACGCAGAGATGTACTCGCTCTACACCGCAGCGGGCGTAAGCTGCAACGCCTCGGAAGGTGTGGAACGCGTGCTGGATGTTCTCTTGAAGGATGCACCGGCCAATCCCGATGTGCTTTACCTCCGCGCTTATGCCGCCTCCGCCAGCGGAAAATTCGATGACGCTCTCGGGTTCGTACGCCGTGCCCAGAATGCCTCGCCCGACAGCGGCATGCTGGTGTCATACGAAGGGATTCTGTTCCTCAACTCCGGTCGTGCGAATGCGGAGGAACTCGCCAAGGAACGCTTTGATCGGGCGATGCTGCTCGGCAACGGGGGGTGGGCCAGCACACAGCTTGCCGGGAGGCTTGATGGCGCGGAGAATCAACGCCGCGCGGCGCTGCGAGCCGAACGGGATCGCACCAACCAGGCGATCGCCATGGGATTGCTCGCCGCGTTCACGGGAGTGGCCATCAGCAACGGCTCCAGCGGCTCCTCCTTCGGCTCAAATCCCTGGCGGGATTACGGGTACGAGGCGCAGGCGATCCACGGCTACAACCCAAGCTGGTCGAACTACCACCTACAGAACACAAAATGGTACTAGCCGGATGATGGAGAGTTTACGGCCTATTGGGACACACTTGAAGTGATTCTGGCCGATACAGTTGGGTAATGTCCTCACTCCTCTCGTTTCTCGGCAGCGCTGGCGATCTCCTGCTGGTGATCCTGGGCTTTGGGTTCATCGTCTTCCTTCACGAACTGGGCCACTTCCTGGCGGCCCGCTGGGCGGGGATCCGGGTGCTCTCCTTTGCGCTCGGGTTCGGGCCGGCGATGGTGTCGTTCCGCAAGGGACTTGGGTGGCGTCGCGGCGGGTCGGAGCGCGAGTACCTGGCGATCCTGAACGCGCAGGCGGCGGGGGTGACCACAATCGAGGGTGCCGGCCCGCTGCCGGCCGCGGTGGGGATCAGCCCGACGGAGTACCGGCTCAACTGGCTGCCCTTCGGCGGATACGTCCGTATGCTGGGGCAGGATGACCTGAATCCGGGCGCTGTCAGCGCTGCTCGCGACAGCTACCAGAGCACTCCGGTGTGGAAGCGGATGATCGTGATCTCGGCGGGGGTGATCGCCAACATCGTCTCGGCGGCGATCATGTTCGTGATGGTGTTCATGATCGGGCTCAAGACCGAGCCCGCGAAGATCGGGGATGTCCAGCCGGGATCACCGGCGGCGATCACGTACCCGATCAATGGGGATCGCGCCGGCATCACCGATCCGGGGCTCAAGCCCGGTGATGTCGTACTCGCCGTCAACGGGCAGAAGCCCAATTCATTCAACGACCTCGTGCTCGCGACGGCGATGGCCCGGCGCGGGGATGCGGTCGGATTGAGTATCCATCGGAGCGGGATCGCGACGCCGCTGGAGTTCGATCTCACACCGCGGCAGAGCACCGTCACCAACCTGCTGGACATCGGCATCGGGCCGGCGCTCTCGGGGAGCCTGCCGCAGGCCAGGAACGAGCTCGAGGAAAGGCTCGGCACCGACACGCTCACGAAGCTGGGGCTGCCAGGTGTCAAGCCGGGGATGGCGCTGGTCCGAATCGGCGCACAGACCGATGTTCGCAGCGCCCATGATCTGGATGAGGCTGTGCGAGCATCGCGTGGATCTCCGATCGAGGTCGAGTTCGCTTCCCCCGCCGGTGAACGCGTGATCGCCAAGATCCCGACGCGAGCCGAGCTTCAAACAGACCTGGTCGTTCGATCCGATGAATCGGTGGTGCCGGTACGCCACATCGTTGGGCTGACGCCGGTGATGGGGATCCGTGAGGCCCAGGAGATCGCCAAGGAGCAGGGACTGCGCGATGGGGACATCTTCGCCCGGCTGGGGGCGATCGAATACCCGAGCATCGCCCAGGGGATGCAGGAGATCAAACGCAACGCCGGGAAGAAGGTTCCGATCGTCGTGCTGCGCAGGAAGGGATCGGAGTGGATCGAGATCCCGCTGGAGGCGAAGGTCTCCGGCAAGGGCACGATCGGGTTTTTTGTCGGAGAATCCGATGCCGACACCGCGTTGCTCGCCGTGCCGCCAGAGCAGCTTCGACCGGCGGTGCAAATCGGCAGCGCCAAGCCCGAGATGTTCCGCCCGCCCGCGGTGGGCATCATCGATCATCCCGGCTCGCGCATCACGGCGGTCAACGGGATTCCGGTAGAGACGCTGACGCAGGTGCGTGACTTGCTGCGCACGGCGGCGATCTCCGCGCTCGCGGAAACCCAGCGCGGAGTGACGGCTCGCTTGACCATCGAGCCCCCGCGAGCGGCGGGACAACCGGGCCAGGCCCGACCGACATCCGAAGTCGATCTGACGCTCAAGGAGAGTGAGCTGCGGGCGCTGGCGAGCCTGACGTGGACAAGCCCAGTCGGGTCGTGGATCTTCGAGCCCGAGCAGATGGTGCTGAAGGCCACGGGTCCGCTGGCGGCCCTTGATCTGGGGCTCGCCGAGACGCGGCGGGTGATGATGACAACCTACCTGACGTTTGCGCGGCTCTTCCAGGGCACGGTCAAGGTCGAGCACCTCAAGGGCCCGGTCGGGATCGCCCACATCGGCACGCGCCTCGCCGATCGCGGGCTGGTGTGGCTGCTCTTCTTCATGGCGCTCATCAGCGTCAACCTGGCGGTCATCAACTTCCTGCCCCTGCCGATCGTCGATGGCGGACAGTTCATCTTCCTGACGCTCGAGGGGATCCGAGGCAGGCCGGTGCCGATCCCGATCCAGAACGCGGTCTCGCTGGCGGGCATCGCGCTGATCGGCTCGGTGTTCCTGATCGTGACGTTCAATGACATACGCAACCTCTTCGGGCCGTGAAGCATTCACCACGGGGGGACACGGAGGGCCACGGAGAAAGACAGGAGAGGTGGGGAGTGTTTCTAAACCTGAATCCGTTTCTCAGTGCGTTCCTCTGTGGCTCACCGTGTTCCCCGTGGTGAAACTCGATCAACCCCGTGCCCGATTTTTCTCCTGATCTTCTTGGCCTCTCGGCGATCCTGGGCATCGGCCTGGGCATCTTCATCTCGTCAGTCATCGGGCGCACGATCTATCTTCTGACGCACCCGACGCGGCGAACGTATGCGGCGGCGGTCGCTCGCGAGCGGCCCGGGGATCCATCGGAAATCCCAGCGCCCGATGGCCCGCTGCAATTCGAGGAGTGGATCCTCGAATCGCGCAACCTCAAGCTGCCCGTCTGGGATATCCGCGGCAGGAGCCCCGTGGGGCCCGTGGTCATCCTCTCGCACGGGTGGGGCGATTCACGCATCGGGGCTCTCTCCCGCATCCCCGAACTCGCCAGGCTCGCCTCCCGCGTGATCGCGTGGGATCTGCCCGGCCACGGCGAATCGACCGGCACCTGCTCGCTGGGCACTCGCGAGGTCGATGACCTGCTCGCCCTGCTCGCACGCATCCGGGAGCCCAATTCACGGATCGTCCTCTATGGCTGGTCACTGGGAGCGGGAGTCTCGATCGCCGCCGCGGCTCGTGATGTACGGGAACGCCCATTCCGGATCGATGCCGTGATCGCCGAAGCCCCGTACCGGCTCGCCCCGACCCCCGCTCGCAACGTCCTCCGCCAGCGCCGACTGCCATCAAGCTGGAACGTGCCGCCGGCGTTCTGGCTGCTGGGGCTGGATTTCAAGGTCGGGCCTTCATGGCTGCGCAAGGGAGGCTTTGACCGCGCGGTGCTCGCCGGCCGCCTTCAGTGCCCGCTGCTGGTCATTCACGGGTACCAGGATGAGATCTGCCCGGTCGATGATGGCCGACAGATCGCCGCCGCGGCCAAGGATGGAAAGATCGCGATCATCGAAGGGGCGGGACACTTCGGGCTATGGACGGATGAAGCTCACGCCGGGGCCACCGTGGCAGCGGTGACCACCTTTCTCGCCAGGGTCTAGATCAAGACTCACCACAGGGGCACAGAGAACACCGCGAGATTCAGGACGGCAAGTCATTGCATCACGACAGTCCATCGCTTTGCTTCTCTTCACTTCGCTTCTTTTTTCTGTGTCCTCTGTGCCTCTGTGGTGAGCCCCGGTTTGAGGTCCTGGAACAACCCTGAAGTCCCGCAAGTCCCTCGTAGATTGCCGCACATATCCTTCTTCATGCCCGCATCCTCCGCCTTCATCTCCCCCACCCCCACGACTACCCCCACGACTACCGTCGATGCCGTCATGGCCGCCGAGCGGGCCGCCTCATTCACCAAACGCTCGATCAAGACCTCGGCGAAGGTCTCGGGCCTCAAGCTCGCCCTCTCCATGCTCGACCTGACGACGCTGGAGGGCAAGGACTCCCCGGAGAAGGTCCGGGCCCTGTGCCGCAAGGCGGTCAAGCCCAATCCGCGCGATCCGGGGCTGCCGAGCGTGGCGGCGATCTGCGTGTATCCGGCCCTGGTCAAGGTCGCCCGCGAATCGCTGGGATCCAGCGGCGTCAAGGTGGCATCGGTGGCGACCGGGTTCCCCAGCGGGCAATATCCGCTGGATGTCCGCCTCGATGATGTTCGCCGCGCGGTCGAGGATGGGGCCGATGAGATCGACATGGTGATCAATCGCGGCGCGTTCCTCGCAGGTCGCTACGAAGAGGTCGCCCATGAGATCCGTCAGGTCAAGCGCGTGTGCGGGCCGGCCCACTTGAAGGTGATTCTCGAGACGGGTGAGCTTGAGACGCTGGACAATGTGCGAAAGGCAAGCGACCTGGCGATTCGGGCGATGGCGGAGGTCGATGACCAGCAGGGCACACCCCCACCCGGCACGGCGGATTTCATTAAGACCAGCACGGGCAAGGTGCAGCCGGCGGCGACCATGCCGGTGACGCTGGTGATGCTGGAGGCGATCCGGGACTGGTATCTGGAAACGGGCCGAATCGTGGGGATGAAGCCCGCGGGCGGCATCCGGACCGCCAAGCAATCACTGCACTACCTGGTGATGGTGAAGGAGACGCTGGGGGCGATCACGGGTGCCGCGAGCGAAGGATGCCCGTGGCTGACGCCGACCTATTTCCGATTCGGCGCTTCGACGCTGTGCAACGACATCCTGCGTCAGCTTGCGTGGCTGGAGGGTGGGAAGTACATGGCGGGGTATGACTTTTCGGAGGCGTAGGTAGTGCGCGGGAGAGGCCAGGCGATTCTCTGCTTCGTGCTTGCGACGGCGACCACCGCCGCCATGGTGTGTGTAGCGGCGTACATGCGGACCGGTCAGGTCCGACAACTCACAGTTGCCGACTCCGGCTGGATTTGGAAACCGGCAGCCGGATGGCCTGCGGATCCAAACAGACTTGCAAGCATCTCGTTTGGTTATGCGAGCACCTGCGCCACTCATAGCACGCGGGTACCGCACATCGGCGCCGACTATTCCGAGGTGATTGATGATGCTCCTTTGCCCGAACCTCTTCCCGGAATCAGCGCATCCGCCGAGGTCGGGGGTGATGTGCCGTTCATGCAGGAAGAGATCGCCGTCGGCTGGCCCTTTGCCTGCCTCGCCCATCGCAACGATGGCACGCGCGAGCTTCGGTGCAGCTCGCCCGATGGATCGCTGATGCTCACTGATGCCCGGGATGCGATCATCTATGTGCCGGCGACCGCCAGGGGTGGGACGGTCGGGTTCGCCGTGATGCCGCTGATTCCGCGATGGCCGGGGCTGGTTGCCAATCTCTTGCTTTTCCCACTGGCGTGGTATTCGGTGCTGTTTCTGCCTGGGGCGATCCGGCGGGCGTGGCGTCGCCGCAGGAATTGCTGCACTTCGCGCGGATATCCGATTAATGGTCAGGGCACGTGCCCGGAATGCGCGATTCCATATATTGCCAAGCCGGCAACAATCTGACCGCACCGCATGCCCACAACCGCGCCACCACCCCCACCCCCCGCAACCACCGCCTCCATCCCCGCACCACGCCGGCGACGACTCGCCCCGCGCATCGCCATCTGCATCTTCCTGGCGATCTTCACCTCCCTGCTCCTCATCATCATCGCCGGCTGGGTCCGCGCGGTCGGCCCGCAGTCTTTCTCCTCTCCCGTGCTCGCCCCCACCGACCCATCCCCTGAATGGCTCTGGCCGCCGCCATTCAACTGGTCCCCCAAGGCCGATCTCATCAGCACCTCACGCAGCCTCGGCTACCGCGTCAGGATCGCCGGGAGCATGCAGCAATCCCGACCGCCGCAGGTCGTCCAGCAGCTGCAGGAGGAAATCACCATCGGCTGGCCCTTTGCCTGCCTGCGCCATCGCTCCGATGCAACCTCGCAGGCCTGGTCCACCCGGCCGCTGGGCCTCTTCACACTCAGTGATCACGGAGATGCCCTGCTTTTCAGCCCATCGCGGGCGATCGCAAACTCGGCGAGCAACAGCTCGGTGATCCCGCTGACGCCGTGGTGGCCGGGACTCTTCGCCAACCTCGCAACGTGGACGCTGATCTACTGGATGTTCCTGTTCATGCCCTGGCAATGGCGACGACATCGCCGGATCGCCCGCGGCCAGTGCCTGCGCTGCGGGTACGAGCTCAAGGGGCTGGAGGTCTGCCCGGAGTGCGGAAACAACGCAAGCGGGCCCCAGCCGAGCACACCGGCGCCGGTTCCGCAAACCTTGCCCTGACACCTAAACTCCGTCCATCGCTGACCCGCACGCCAAACACCCGCCCCGAAGGCCCCATCCGTGGATGCCATGGATCTTCTTCGCTGTCGCCTGTCTGCTGATCGGGGCGGCAAGCACCGTGACAACATCCTGGTGGATCGCCGCCCGCGGCAACCTCCATACGTACACCGGCCAGTACACGCGAACCGCAAGCGCGGCGGATATGCCCGGGCCGATCCGCGCGAGCTGGCCACGCCCCGATGAAGTCCGTGTAATGCCAGGCACCCAGCGAGGCTATGAGATGCTCGGCATCGATTGCACGATTCCCGGCAATCCCGGAGATCGCGAGGGCGGACGGCTGCTCACGCTCTGGCGGCTGCGATTCGGCTGGCCGATGATCGCCATGGAGAAGCTGGAGGCCATCGGCACCGGCGGCAGCGAGCCAGTCAAGGTGGCGATCGATGCCTTCGAAAAGTCATTCCCGAACTCGGGGTCGGTTGCCCTTCCATCGAGCTTGTCTCCATATCTCACCAGCAGCAACAGCATGATGCCGGCCCGGCCCGTCTGGCCTGGGTTTGTCATCAACACGCTGCTGTGCGGCTTGGCGGCGGCGTTGCTGTTCCATGTGCCGAGGATGGCGATGCGGCGATTCTGGCGAAAAGCCGGGCGATGCGGTAGATGCGGCTATGACATCGGGGCGCTGGCGATCTGCCCTGAGTGCGGCTCCTCGGCACAACGCCCCCAAGTGAACGCAAGCTGAACACACCGGCTCCCTGAACTCGCCGCTCCCGTGTTCGCTACGATTGCGCTCCTCGCCTCCGGAGCGCCCATGCCCCCCCCCCACACCACCACCACAACGTCACCGACACCCAATCCAACGCTCCAGAACGGTCACGGGCTCATGCCCAGCGTATCGCCGCGAACCGCTGCGCCGATCGCCGGCACCTGGGACTTCGCGCCGGCCCCCGAATCCGTAAAGGTCCAGATCGCCCCCCGGTACGGTCACTTCATCAACGGCAAGTGGACCAACCCCGCGAGCTCGAAGGCGTACTTCGACACCATCAACCCCGCGAACGAGCAGGTGCTCTCCCAGATCGCCCAGGGCACCGCCGCCGATATCGATGCCGCCGTCAAGGCCGCCCGCGCTGCCCAGCCCAAGTGGGCTGCACTTCCCCCCACCGAGCGCGCCAAGTACATCTTCCGGATCGCCCGGCGGATTCAGGAGCGGGCTCGGGAGCTGGCGATCCTTGAGACGATGGATTCGGGCAAGCCGATCAAGGAATCGCGCGATGTCGATATCCCGCTGGTCGCCGCCCACTTCTTCTACAACGCGGGCTGGGCGGACAAGCTCGAGTACGCCTTCCCCGGCGCAAGCCCCAAGCCCATTGGCGTCTGCGGTCAGATCATCCCGTGGAACTTCCCGCTCCTGATGGCGGCGTGGAAGCTGGCGCCGGCGCTCGCGTGCGGAAACACGGTCGTTCTCAAGCCCGCCGAGACCACACCGCTGACGGCCCTGCGGCTTGCCGAGATCATCGAAGAGATCGATCTCCCACCCGGCGTCGTCAACATCGTCAACGGCGATGGTTCAACCGGTGCAGCACTCGTCAACCATCCCGGCCTCGACAAGATCGCCTTCACCGGCTCGACCGAAGTCGGCAAGAAGATCGCCAAGGCGACCGCCGCCCGCGGCACCAAGCTCACGCTCGAACTGGGCGGCAAGAGCCCGCACATCATCTTCGAGGATGCCAGCCTCGACCAGGCGATCGAGGGGATCATCGGCGGCATCTACTTCAACCAGGGTGAGGTCTGCTGCGCCGGCTCCCGGCTCTTCGTGCAGGAATCTATCCTGCCGGAGATCACACGCAAGCTCAAGATCCGACTGGCGAGCCTGCGGGTCGGGGATCCGATCGACAAGAACACCGATGTCGGCGCGGTCAACAGCCGGGCACAGCTCGGGCGCATCCAGCACTACCTGCGCGTCGGCCCCGAGGAGGGCGCCCAGCTCCACGTCGCCAGCGGCAACTTGACGACCCAGGAGGGCGATCCCGATTCGGTGGTCGATTGGGCGACCCGCCGCGGACTGCCGGAGAAGGGCTTTTACTGCCGCCCATGCTTCTTCACGGGTGTCCAACCCTCGCACACGATCGCCCGCGAAGAGATCTTCGGCCCGGTCCTGAGCATCATGAGCTTCCGCACACCTGATGAGGCGATCACGCGGGCGAACAACACACCGTACGGGCTCGCGGCGGGCATCTGGACCGACAAGGGCTCGAAGATCTTCGAGATCGCCCGCAAGCTCAAGGCTGGTGTGGTGTGGTGCAACACGTACAACAAGTTCGATCCGGCTTCGCCGTTTGGGGGGTACAAGGAGTCGGGATTCGGGCGCGAGGGTGGCGTGCAGGGGTTGCGGGGGTATGTGAAGCTCTGAGAGAGCACCGAGCGCAAGCTCGGGAGTATGGATAGCAATTGCAATTGAACGCAGAGCGCGCAGAGATCACGGAATAGGCGCAAAGAACGACGATCCGCACGTAGATATCACGCCTGCCGAACGTTCGCTCGAATGGCACCAATCGCGTCCCGCACCAGCCGTTATGACATTCGTAAGAGGTGTGGCAGCGAGAAGCCCTGACGCGATCCGGCCGCTCGGGTCAAGTGCCTGTAGAGAAGCTACTTATGATCAATCGCAGCCGTTAGGTAAGGAACTGCTAACCACATTCTCCGTACTATATCTCAGCCTGCTTCGGGGCCCCGACAGCGGCGACAAACGAGCGGCCCTCGGCCTCGTGCATGAGGAATTCCGCTCGCAGCTCGCAACACGGGCGTCAACGCCCAATCGGAGGCATGTCGAGTGACAACCACCATGAACACGTTCAAGTCGGGGACACCTGCGCCGCAGACGGGCTTCTACATCTTCAACTCCTGGGCAGACAAGAGCACAACGCCAGCACCTGCTGAGAACCAGCGAACCGGTACGTTTCAGAAGGGCCAGACGCTGCCGCAGATCAACGGTCGCGATGTCATCTGGGAATTGAAACGCATCTAATCCCAGTCGCGCGGCAGTGAAATAACTATTGATCGGGGCCGGTACATGCCGGCCCCGTTTCAATTTCTCGCGGCGGCAACAGCTACACCCGCACCGCATCCCACCCCGCCCCAATCGCCTTCGGATCGACATCCTCCACCACCCTGCACACACCGATCCGATCCCCGCTGGGCAGCACAAGCCGCAGCTTGCCCCCCACCACCTTCTTATCGTGCGACATCAGCTCCAGCAGGCGCTCCGCGCTGGGCAGGCCCGCGAGCTTCGTCGGCAGCCCCGCACCGGTGACCGCCGACTCGACGGTACGTGGCAGGCTCGCCGAGCACAGCCGCGCTGCCGCTGCGCAATGGCTCGCCGCGATCAGGCCGATCCCCACCGCCTCCCCGTGATGCAGCGGCGCGTTCTCCATCCGCCCATCCGGCGACAGGTTCCGCAGCGTTTCGATCGCGTGCCCGAACGTGTGCCCGAGATTGAGCAGCGCCCTGCCGCCCTGGTGTGAGGGCAATTCCTCGCGTTCATCGGTCCCCACCACCGCCGCCTTGACGGCGACGTTGCGGCGGATGAGCTCGGCGAGCGGGGCAGCGCTGCGCTTCAGGAGCCCCGCCATGCTCGTCAGCGTCCAATCAAAGAGCCCGACATCGTTGTGGCCAGAGTCGCCACCTGAACCCCCACCGAAACCCAGCCCCGCGGCGATCATCCCGTGCTTGATGCACTCGGCGAGTCCCGCGCGGAAATGCCGATCCGGCAGCGAATCGAGCGTCGAGACATCGGCGAGCACGACCAGCGGCTGGTGAAACGCCCCGACCAGGTTCTTCTTCAGCGTCTCCTCACCACCATCCCCACCCACGGCCGACAGGTTCACTCCTGTCTTCCCACCCACCGAGGCATCCACCATCGACAACAGCGTCGTCGGGCACTGCACCACCGGCACCCCGCGCCGATAGCTCGCCGCCGCAAAACCCGCCAGATCCCCGACGATGCCGCCGCCCAGCGCTATCACAGGCTCGAATCGCTCGTGCCTGCTCTCGGCGATCGCCACCAGCAGGCGATCAAGCTCGGTCATCGACTTGTTGATTTCGGTGGCGACCAGTCCCGCGCTGGACACCTCATGCCCCGCCGCCCGCAGCGATCCGCTCGCCGCCTCGACGACCGAAGCCGGAACGTTGGAATCGAAGGCCAGGAACGCTCGCCGCGCCTTCCGGGGAGCCAGCCGCTCAACGGTAATCTCGCCCAGCCGGCCGATCAGTCCGCGATCGATCAGAACCTCGTATCGGGCCGAGGAGGTTGTCACGGGGACGCAGGACATGGTTCAGACATCGACCGTCCAGCCCCCGCTCCCCAGCCAAATCCACGTCCCAAATAACGGCGAACGTCTACAGCCCAGCCCTAGAGGCCTGCCCGGTTGCGCGAGACCTGCTCGGGCCGCTCCCAGGGGATCCGGGGGGCATCCCCCCACATCATCTCCAGGTCATAGTGGGCCCGGGTGTTGGGCTCGAAGACATGCACGATGGCATCGACGAAGTCGACCACACCCCAGGTCGTCCGGGCATCCACCGAGGTCCGAAAGGCCGGGAATCCCCGCGTCTCCCCGAGCTTGCCGGCATCATCCAGGGATGATTTCATCTGCCGGTCGGAGGTGCCCGAGGCGATCACGATGAAGTCGGTGAGCTGGGAGACTCCCCGGATGTCCAGCACGACCACATCGGTGCACTTGTCATCGTGGAGCAGCCGCGCCAGATCGACGACGAAGTCCTGCGCGCTCTGCGGGCTGGTCTGTCGCTTGGGTGGACGATTTTCTTCCTGTACGCCGGGGAGTGTTGCCTTGGCCATGAGCCCGCAAGGATAGCCTTCTCAGGATGCAACCAGCGCCCGGCTCAATTCCCTCCGGCGGGCACGCCGACCCCTCGGCAAACCCTCCCGAATCGCTGGACATCGTGATCCCCACCTACAACGCCCCCCCCGGCCGGCTCGCCCAGACCATCCGATCCGCCCTCGACTGCCCGAGCCTCCGAGATGTCATCGTCGTCGATGACGGCTCGCCAAGGCTGGTCGAATCGGGCTGGCTCGCAAGGATCTCAAGCAAGGCTCGGCTCATCCGGCAGGAGAACGCCGGACCCGCGGCCGCCCGCAATACGGGTATCGCCGCCGGCACCGGTGCGGCCGTCTGCTTTATCGACGATGACGACACGCTGATTCCCAGCGGCATCTTCGCCGCCGTTCACACAATGGCCAGGCTCGGGACCGCGGGCGTGGTCTCTGCCCGCATCCACACGCGCAGCCCCAACCACACCGAGCACAAGAGTGTCCCCCCGGAATGGGCCGATCAGAAGCTGCCTCACCCCTCGCACGTGCTTCGCCCGATCGGACTCTTCGGAGCTTCGGGCTCGATCGTGAGCCGCGCTGCCCTGGATGCCGGCATCAGATTCAACACCTCTCTCAAGCTGGGCGAGGACCGTGATTTTCTGCACAAGGTCGCCTCGTTCGGGGGTCTGGCGATCAACTCTCATCCCGCGCTGTGGGTCGCGATCCACGACAACGCCACGAACTTGACCTCGCCGGCCCATTACGCCCGCCGCATCAACGATCACATCGTGATGCTCAACCGCTACACGGACCCGATCGCCACCGAGCACCTCCGCGAGGCGACTCGCTGGCTCATCAACAACGCCGCGAAGACCGGGGTTGACGCTCATTCGTGGCGGATTCTTCTCGACGCGGCAAGAGCGCACGGGATATCGCTCCCCATGAAGGCCCGACTCCGGCGCATGCTTCACCGCTAGCCGTATCCCGTTCCCCGCTCGCCATACTCTCCACCCATGCACAGCGATGAACACTGGATGGGCCTGGCGATCCTCCAGGCCCAGCGGAGCATCCGGGCCGGGCAATCTCCCTTCGGGGCGGTCATCGTCCGCGGGGACGACCTGATCGCCGCCTCCCACAACCTCGTCTGGCTCACCATCGACCCCACCGCCCACGCCGAGGTCACCTGCATCCGCAACGCCTGCGGCAAGCTCCAGGCGATCAAGCTGGATGGATGCCGGATGTACACAACCTGCGAGCCGTGCCCGATGTGCGCGGCGGCGATCCACTGGTCCGGGCTCCAGAGCGTCGCCTACGGCGCCACGATCGCCGATGCGACCGATGCGGGCTTCACAGAGATCAGCTTCCCCTGCGATCGGCTGCTCAAGGAGGGTGGGAGCAAGGTGGTCACGCGAACCGGGCTCTTGACGCCGCTGTGCGCTGCGCTCTTTGATGAATGGAAGCGAGCGAGCGGGAGGGCGTACTAGGTCACACATTGGAACGCAGAGGTCTCTGAGGGGAAGAACAAGGCGGGTTTCTTGATTTCTCTGCGAACTCTGCGTCCTCCGCGTTCCAGCATTGATTTCGCACTACCCAACCTGTAACGGCAGCGTCGAGACGATGTTCTCGACGATCGTGTCCGTCGTCACACCCTCGGCGTGCGCTTCGAAGTTCAGGATGATCCGGTGCCGCAGCGCTGCCGCCGCTGATTCCCGGATGTCCTCGGTCGAGACCGCCGCACGGCCATCGAGAAGCGCCCGGCACTTGCCGGCGAGCACGATCGCCTGGGCAGCTCGTGGGGAGGCTCCCAGCCGCACGTACTGGTTCACCGTCGGCGGCGCAAAGCTCATTTCTCCAGATGGGATCAACGCTGAAGGTTGGGTCGCCAGCACCAGCCGGACCGCGTAGTCCTGGATGTGCCCGGCGATCTCCACCTGCCGCACCAGCCGCTGGTGGGCCAGGATTGCCGATGCATCCAGCACGGGCTGGATATCGCCTCCGATCGCCCCGGTCGTTCGCGTCAGGATCTCGGCCAGATCCGCGCGGGATGGCGACAGCACCAGGAGCTTGAAGAAGAACCGGTCGAGCTGCGCTTCGGGGAGCGGGTACGTCCCCTCCTGCTCCACCGGGTTCTGGGTCGCCATCACCAGGAACGGCGCCGGCAGCATGTGCGTATGCCCCCCCACCGTCACCGCACGCTCCTGCATCGCCTCCAGAAGGGCTGACTGGGTCTTGGGCGTCGCCCGGTTGATCTCATCGGCGAGCAGGATCTGGGCAAACACCGGGCCGGGCTGGAACTGGAACCTGCGCTCGCGCCGGCCATCCTTGCCATCGGCCTCGACGACGATCGTGGTGCCGGTCACATCCGCGGGCATCAGGTCAGGCGTGAACTGCACGCGACCGAACGACAGGTTCAGCGCCCGCGCCAGCGTGCGCACCAGCAGCGTCTTGCCGATCCCCGGGACACCCTCCAGGAGCACGTGCCCGCCGACGAAGAGGCAGATCAGGACGCTCTCGACCGTCCCTTGCTGGCCGACCACGATCCGTCCGACCTGGTCGCGAACGGCAGCGAAATCGGATCGGAACCGATCGGCGGCGAGCCGCACCTCTTCGGGTGAGCCGAATTCGGCGGGTGTCGGAGCTGATAACGGCGCGTGGGGGTTTGCAGTCATGGCGTGTTGGGGGCATGGTAGCTGATCCCCCGCGTTTTCGGGCGTGGGCAAGCACGGTATGAGCGATCCGGCACGCACACGAGAATACATCCGCTGGTTTGGCAATGGGGCGTTTTCCAGCCGGATCGCCGACCCCGCAGCGATCATCGAGATCGCATACCTCGTGCCCTTGGTCCGCATCGCGCGGCAGGCACGTACCAACGTCCGAGAGATCGCCACTCCCTACAGACGGACCGGGAATCCCCGCGGAGGGCCGATGAATACCGCGTGAACCTTCACGCCAAGCGATCCGTCCGCGCGCTCACCTGCAACGCAGGCCTCGAACGACTCGAGCAGCGACAGCTCCTGTTCGCCTGGTCCGCCGATGAGGTCTACCTCCTCGAGCTGGTCAACCGCGCCCGCGCCAACCCCGCCGCCGAGGCCGCTCGCCTGGGCATCGACCTGACGGCCGATCTCTCCAGCGGACAGCTTGCCCGGCTGATTCCCCAGGAACCGCTCGCCCTCAACGCCGACCTCACGATCGCCGCCCGGCTCCACAGCCAGGACATGGCCGACAAGGGGTTCTTCGACCACATCAACCTCGACGGGCTCGATCCCACCAACCGCGCCAACGAGCAGGGATACAGCTTCTCCGCCGGCGAGAACATCGCCGCCGGTTACACATCCATTGATGCCCTGCACACCGCCTGGCTGACATCGATCGAGCACCGCCTCAACGTCCTGAGCCTGCACGCCGACTTCGATGACAGCTTCAAGTACACCGAGTTCGGCTTCGGCGCCGGCTACCCGACGATCGAAGGGGATCCCTGGGGTGTCTATCACACGGAGATGTTCGGCTACCAGGGCCAGTTCCCGGACCTGTTCGTGCTGGGGGTCGTGTACAACGATCTCAACAGCGACCAGTTCTACAACCCCGGGGAAGGGCTCGGGGATGTCCGCTTGGATGTCATCGATGGTGATGGGGATGTCGTGGACACCTACATCACCGATGCCGCCGGCAACTACCAGATTGCGGTCGCCGCCGGCAGCTACACGCTGCTGTTCACCGACTTCAACACCGGCGACATCAAGACGATGCCGATCACGGTCACGAACGCGAACGTCAAGGCCGATGCCCGCGCTTCGGAATTTGCACCCCCGCCCCCGGATGACGATGGCGGTGGTGATGATGGAGGTGGAGATGACGGTGGTGGCGATGACGGCGGTGGGGATGACGGCGGCGGCGGTGATGGAGGCGGAGATGACGGCGGTGGAGACGATGGGGGCGGTGACGGTGGAGGTGGAGACGACGGCGGCGGCGATGGCGGAGGCGGAGATGATGGCGGAGGGGATGACGGCGGCGGCGATGACGGTGGCGGTGACGATGGAGGTGGAGATGACGGTGGTGGAGATGACGGCGGTGGCGACGATGGCGGCGGAGATGGCGGTGGAGATGGCGGTGGAGATGGCGGTGGCGGTGACAACACATCCAACAAGGATGAGTCACGCGATGGTGCTGTCGTCAACGCATCCACCAGTGACGGCGACATCATCGTCGTAACCACCATCAACGAGAAGAACCAGGCGATCGCCATCGAGCAGCACACCGATGGCTCGTGGAAGCTCATCGAGCTCAGCAAGCTCATGAAGGGCGCTTCGGTCCGCGGCAACATCGTGACCTGGACCGATGTCCGCGACGGCCTGACCTACGCAGCGGTCTCGTCCAGCAAGGGCGAGTACGTCTTCAAGCGCAGCGCCACCGGCACCTGGACCGGCTTCAACCTCAGCAGCAAGGTCGCCGGTTCTGCACCCATCAAGACCGGCCTGACGCAGTTCACATCCGCCGATGGCACGGTCTACCTCGCGGGCCTGACCTCCAACGGGTCCATGGTCTACCTCGCGCAGAAGACCCTCGGCCACTGGAGCTACCGCAACGTCTCGCTCAAGGACCTCAAGGTGCAGGACCAGGCCACCCCCGTGTTCGTCGGTGAGCTGGTCAGCTTCGTGACCTCGTGGGATGCCCTGAACATCTGCGGGCTCGATGCCGATGGCAACATCCGGGCGATCTGGTTGGCCCCCGGGATGGAGCTCTGGCGCGAGGACAACTTGAGCGCCCTCACCGGCGCTTCGGCCCTCTCCGGCGGCCTGACTCCCTTCCTCACCTCGTGGGGTGCGATCAACCTCGCCGGCGTCGATGCCACCGGTGACCTGCTCGCCACCTGGTGGGTCCCCGGCGGAGAGTGGCAGACCACCAACCTGACGGCGATGTTCAACGGCCCCAAGCTGCTGGGAGAGACTATCAGCAGCTTCGTGACCCCGTGGGGAGCGATGAACATCTGCGGTGTCGATGTCAACGGCAAGCTCAGTGTGTACTGGTGGGCGCCGACCATGACCGATTGGCTGATCGCCACCCTCAGCGATGAGATCGCCGGCGCGATTCCCCCCGATGGCCCGATCCGCGGCGTCACCAGCGATGCGGCCGCGATCAGCCTCGTCGGGGCTTCGGACACAGGCGCCATCCTGCGCTACACCTGGCGCCCCGGTGATGTCTGGAAGATGGACGATCTGACGGCCCTGGCCTGATCGCGTCCACCCCGATCAAAGGAGGGCTCGTGCCCAGCGCAAGCACGAGGCCCCGCCATCGAAATGTGATTCAGCAACCGGCCTCGAACGCCACGACAAAGTCGTGGAAGTCCTCAAGGTCGACAAAGCCGCTCTCGTCGAAGTCGGCATCGTCGGTTCCCGCCTCGAATGCCTCGACGAAGTCGCTGTAGTCTTCAAGATCCACAAACCCGCTCTGGTTGAAATCGGCCTTGCAGCACTCATCGGGGACACCGTTGTTGTTCAGATCGGCACTTGTGCCCTGGGCGATATCGATCGCATCGTCCTGCCCGTTTTCGTTGCAATCCTGGCTCGAGAGCACCACTTCCTGGATCGACGGGTTGAACGAGCACGCCGGCAGCGTCGTCACCAGGCACCCGGGCGCTGTGTTCGCCGCCCCCACCAGCAGGTTGATCGGATCGGTGCCGGTCACCGAGATCGCCAGAAGTGCATCACCATTCGCGAGCGGTGTCGCCGCGGCGATGAACTGGTTGTTCATGCAACCAACGTTGAGCGTCATGTTATTGATCGACGCCGCGAAGTTCTGGGCCACCGCGAGCGTGCTCACCGTGGATCCAGGGGCACTGAGATCCTCGACCGGCTGGAATTCCCCGGTCTGGGATTCGATGCGCCACGACCACGAGGCCCCGCTCGCGTTCCCCGACACGAGGTACGTGTACGTAATGGCCGGGTTGGTGCAGGCCGGACACGCCCGCGCCAGCTTCAACTGCAAATAGAGATTTCCCAGAGTCGGACTCGCGAACGGATACCCCTCCGCGCCCTCGATGTCCATGTCCAGCGTGGTATCGCACCAGATCGTCGATGAGCTGTTGCCGATATCGGGGCCGGACCCTCCGCCGGCATTGGGCGTCGAGCCGGCGGCGAGCACCGAGGCGCCGGCGGCGGGCAGGATCGGGAACCCGCTCGATCCGCTCTGCGAGGCGATCACGATCACACCGATGGATGGGTCGGGTACCGGGATGAAAATGCCGTTGTCGACAAGGTCGCTCACGGTATAGAACGCATCCGCGTTGGAGAGCGTCGCCGCACCGCTCAGAAAGAAACCGCCGAGGAAGTTGTCGAACACCGGCGGGCTGGCTGCGCCGGGATAGACATCGTCGAAGAAGAGCACGTACAGGTCGGCGGTCGCCGACCCGCCCCAACTGGCATCGAACCGGATTCCGAAACTCACCTCGCTGACGAAGTCATCGATTCCGCACGCCGTCCCCGCGCTCGCCAGCGTGAGGTCATCTCCCGCGAAGTTCAGCTCCGGAAGCCCAACCGGCGGGACGAACAATGGCGCCATGGTGTTGGAGTAATCCACCGAACCCACGAGCCGCAGCCCGTTGTGCCCCGAGATCTTGACATTGGAAGGATCGATGCGGTGCAACTGAGGCTGTGCGGCGGCGAGCCCCGCGAACGTGCACAGCGTTGACAGGGCGAGGGCGCGGCCGGTACATGATCTGTTGGCAAGCGGCATGAAAGAGCTCCTGGATGGCAAGGAATCGAACAGGCACGCATCATGTGAGATGCATCGCCGTGGGGAATCCCCGCCCAACAGGTTCGCCGCCCGCTCCCGCGTCTTGCAGTTGCCTTCGTGTTTTTTGGCGATTTTCAGACCGGGAACCTACGCGTTGAGGGCCGCCAGGCATTTCCCGACGACATCCGCAACCGGAACAACATCCCCCTTGGATTGCGTGTCCTTCCGCAGCTTGAACTCGACACCGCCGGCATCCAGGGCCTTGTCCCCCAGCGTCAGGCGCACCGGGATCCCGACCAGGTCGGCATCCTTGAACTTGACCCCAGGCCGCTCATCACGGTCATCGACCAGTACATCGACGCCGGCCCCCACCAGCTCGCACGCGAGCTTGCTCGCCATCTCGCGCTGCCGGGCATCGTCGGGCTTCATCATCACGATCAGCACGTGATACGGGGCGATCCCCGCCGGCCAGATGATCCCGTTCTCATCGTTCGCCATCTCCACGCACGCCGCCATCGTTCTGGAAACGCCGATCCCGTAGCACCCCATGATCACGCTCTTGCGCGTGTTGTCCTTGGGGTCCAGGATCTGGAACCCCATCGCATCCGAGTACTTCGTCCCCAGCTTGAAGATGTGCCCGACCTCGATGCCCCGACCGGTCACGAGCTTTGAGCCCGCAGCGCGCGGAGAGGGATCCCCCTCCATCGCGTTGCGCAGATCCCCCACCTTGACGCGATCGCTGTCGCTGAGCACCGCCCCCACCTCGCGCTGCCAGCTAAAGTGCTTGACGTGGTAATCCGCCTTATCCGCCCCGCTCGCCCAGAACCCGCCCAGCGAGGCATCCGAATCGATGAGCAGCATCGTGCCCGGCACCGAATTGATCGCCCTCGGGGATACATACCCGATCGCAAACCCCGCCGCCCGCGCAGCCTTCTCATCGGCCATGGTCACGGTGAGTCCGGAAAGCGACTTGACCTTGCCCTCGTTGGCATCCTGGCTGCCCTTGACAACCGCGAGTACCCACTTGATGCCCGGTTGCGCAGCGCTTTTGGCATCTTCCTTGACGGCGAACACCAGCGTCTTGAGCATGCGATCGGGCTTGACACCCATCGCCTTGCCCACCTCGTCAATCCCAGGCAGGTTCGGCGTATGAACCTCCGTCAGCTCTCCGGTCGCCGGCTCGGTGAACGTCCCTCGAGCCCGCTCACCGATCTCGCACTTCTCCACGTTCGCCGCATACCCCGAGACCGGGCAGCGCAGAATGGTGTCCTCACCGCTCTTGCAGTTGACCATGAACTCGTGGCTCGCCGATCCGCCGATCGGCCCCGATTCGGCCTCAACCGCCGTGAAATCCAGCCCGCAGCGCGTGAAGATGTTGGTGTACGCGCGGTACATGGCGTCGTACGCCTCGTTCAGCCCGCCCGGACCCTCCACGTGCGTGTGGAACGTGTAGGCATCCTTCATCATGAACTCGCGGCACCGCAAGAGCCCCGCTCGCGGCCGTGCTTCATCACGGAACTTGGTCTGGATCTGGTACATCGTCAGCGGCAGCGCCTTGTAGCTGCTCACCGATCCGATCAAGAGCTGCGTGATGACCTCCTCGTGCGTCGGCGCGAGGGCGTTCATGCGACCCTTGCGATCCTTCACGCGGAAGAGGTTGTCCCCGTAATCCTCGTGGCGTTTGGTGCCATCAAAGAGCTCGAAGGGCTCGAGCGCCGGCATCAGCATCTCGCTTCCGCCCGCGGCATCCATCTCTTCGCGAACGATGTCGGAGATCTTCCGCAGCGTCCGCCACGCCAGCGGCAGGTAGTCATAGATCCCCGCCCCCACCTGCCGGATGAACCCGGCCCGGTGCAGCAGGATGTGGCTGGGCGTCTCGGCATCATTGGGCGCTTCACGCGTCGTCGGGATCAGGGTCTTGGACCAGTAATGGGTGACCCCGTACCTGGTAGCGGTGACGACGGACCTCTTGGCGCTGGTGTTGTCTTCGGACATAAGGGCCAAGTTTAGGCCGAGAGAAGTTCACCACAGAGAACACGCAGAGCCACAGAGAGAAGACATCTGAAGAGGTGTCAGCATCGGTCAAGGCCGCACGGCCCCGCAACGAACCCTCTTGAGTCTTCTCCGTGGCTCTCCGTGTTCCCCGCGGTGAAATGTCTTACTGAAGCTCCACTTCCGCCACCCTCCTCCACCTCCGCCGCGCCTCCCCATGCTTCCGCACCGCCTCGCGCAAACCCGCCGGATCCGGCACGGCCTGCAGCAGCACCTCCGGGTTCCGCTGGTCGGTCGTCTCCAGCCACACCGTCCCGATCCCCAGCAACCGCTCGATGAAGCTCTGCTGAACCGCAGAGTCGTTGATGCGATACAACTCGACCTCCTCGATCTTGCGGGCGACAATCCCCGTCTCGAGCCTCAGCCGCTGCGATGAGAGCGCGTACTTGGTCGTCCGGGTCCTCAGGTAGTGGTAGATCGCAAACGGGATCGGCACGACCAGGATGCACCCGACGAACCACCAGAAGTTGGTCCACTGGCTCGGTGTCCCCTCCCACACGGGCTCCTCGGGCGAATCGGCGGGAGGCGCGGCTCGCCCCACTCCCATCCGAGGTTCCGGAGCCGCCGGTGTTGCATCCTCGATCTCCGACCCCAGCACCTCGACCCCGATGCGCTCGGCGATCTGCTCGGCGGCCTTCGCCGACTCGGCCTCGATGACCTTGCGCACGGTCTTCCCGGTCGTGGCATCCTTCCCATGAACGATGTAGCGGCTTGCCATTCGAGTCACTTTCTCCGATTCAGGCCGGTGCCGGTTTCAAACCCCTCGAAATCTGAATGCCGATTCAATCTTCACCACAGAGGCACCGAGGGCACAGAGAAAAATCAATACGGGAAAAACCGTCTAGAAGAGAAAGACCATTCTGACCGCTGCATTGTGCCTTTCTCTGTGTTCTCTGTGCCTCTGTGGTGAGTCTTCTTTCTGAATGCTCGACCAGCGGCTCTCAATCACCGTGCCGGTCCCCCAACCCCCGGATCCGGCCCCAACTGCCCCTCGCTCGCCGCCACGACCGCCGAACCCATCCCGTCTCCGCTCACATTGATCACCGTCCGCGCCATGTCCAGCAGGCGATCCACCGCCAGGATGATCGCGATCCCCTCCGTCGGGATCCGCAGCGATTCCAGCACCACGATCAACAGCACGATGCTCCCGCCCGGCACGCCAGGCGTCCCCACCGAGATCAGGGTCGCCGTCAACACCAGCGCGATCTGGTCCGCGAACGAAAGATCGATCCCGTACAGCTGCGCCAGGAAGGTCGCCGCGACCGCCTGGTACAGCGCAGTCCCATCCATATTCACCGTCGTCCCCAGCGTACAGACAAAGCCGGCGATCTCTTCAGAGACGCCCATCCGCTCCTTCACGCACTGGAGCGTCACCGGCAGGGTCGCCGATGAGCTCGAGCTCGAGAACGCCAGCAACTGCGCCGGCGCCATCGACCGGAAGAATCGCCGGTACCCCACCTTGTTCCCACGCTTCGTGAACAGCAGCGTGATCACTGGGTACAGCACGAACAGCACGATCGCCAGCCCGCCCACCACCGTCAGGCAGTACGCCGCCAGCGCCTGAAGAACCTCGATCCCCAACCCGGCGACCGTGGGCACGACCAGGCAGAAGACCGCAATCGGCGCGGTCCGCATCGCCATCCGCACCAGGATCAGCACCGCCTCGAACATCCCATCAAAGAACCGGATCGCCGTCTCGGCCTTCTCCCTCGGCAGCATGCTCAGCGCCATCCCGATCATCACCGAGAGGAACACCACCTGGAGCATCTGGCCGTCGGCGAGCGACTGGAACGGGTTGGTCGGAATGATCTCCGTCAGGATCTTCCACGGCGTCAATGCGTGCGCTGTATCGCTCGCCGAGCTGATGCTCGCCGAGTTCGCCGACTTCGACAGAATGCTCGCCCGCGTCTCATCCGAAACAAACCGGCCCGGCCCGATCAGGTTCGAGACCACCACCCCGATGACCACCGAGAGAAATCCGGTCGTCAGAAAGATCGCGATCGTCTTGCCACCGACGCGACCCACCTTGCGGATGTCTCCCAACCCGGCGACCGCGCCGATCAGGGCAAACAGAACCACCGGCACACCGATGAACCTCAGGAACCGGATGAACAGCGATCCGATGAGCGTATTCAAATCGACCAGGATCCGGATGCACCCGGCGAGCCAGCCGACGCCCTGGTTGGCCTCCGACGGCTTGCCCGCCAGGAACGCCTGGCTGTCCCCCACTCCCATCGACTTCCACGTCTGTGCGGACCATCCCTGGTTGAGCACGATGCCCACCACCACGCCCAGCGCCAGGCCGATCAGGATCTTCCAGTGAAGCGCCAACCGCTGCTTTGCCATAGAAATGGAAAGCTAGCAGATCCTCGGATCCCCGGCACGAGGATGACCGATCATCGCCAACCCCCGCCCTGGTCACGACCACACCGTGATAGCCTGTGTACCCCGCCGGACGACCACCCCGGCATCAGTAAGGAACGAGACCATGCCCACCGACCACATCGACTACCAGATCATCGGCGAGGACCTCCAGGCCGTTGTTATAACGCTCGACCCCGGCGAGGCCGTCGTCGCCGAGGCCGGCTCGATGATGTACATGCAGGATGGGGTCGAGATGGCGACCAGCCTCTCCATGAAGCAGGATGGCGGGGGATTGCTTGGCCGGTTGTTTGAGGCCGGCAAGCGCGCGCTGACCGGGGATTCGTTCTTCATCACCATGTTCGGCAACAACGCCCGGGATCGCCGGGATGTGGCCTTCTCCGCCCCCTACCCCGGCCGTGTCATCCCCCTCAACCTGGCCGACTTCGGAGGCACTCTCCTCTGCCAGAAGGACTCCTTCCTC
The DNA here is from genome assembly GCA_020847535.1 of Phycisphaerales bacterium. Lineage (GTDB taxonomy): Bacteria > Planctomycetota > Phycisphaerae > Phycisphaerales > UBA1924 > JAEUJB01. The sequence goes on along the minus strand of JADLBU010000053.1, from coordinate 20,181 downwards.
TGCGGCGCCCGCGGGGTCCAGGTGGATATCGCATTCACCAAGCGGATCGGGGTCGGCCTCTTCGGCGGTGAGGGGTTCATCCTCCAGCGCCTGACCTCGACCGATGGCAACGGCCTGGTCTTCTGCCACGCCGGCGGCACCGTCGTCCAGTTCGACCTGGCGGCCGGGGAAACCTTGAAGGTCGATACCGGCTGCCTGGTCGCCTTCCAGCCGAGCGTGGACTACGGGATCGAGACTGTCCCGGGGATCAAGAACAAGCTTTTCGGCGGGGAGGGCCTCTTCTTCGCCCGCCTCAAAGGTCCGGGAACCGTTTGGCTCCAGACCCTGCCCTTCTCCCGCCTCGCCGACCGGATCATCGCCGCCGCCCCTTCCTCGGGCGGCCGATCTTCCGAAGAGGGTTCGGTTTTAGGTGGGTTGGGTCGGCTCATCGGCGGTGATTGACCCGGTTTCCATGTGAATCGGTTTTATCGGCCTTCGACCGGCCCGAGGGGTCGCCCTGCGCTTTATCTGCCGCGCACACGGGGTAAATGCACCCCTCGCTGAGGTTTTTTCTTCCAATTTGGATGCTTGGTTGAAACCGATCGATTCGTAGCGCCCAATCGACATGTAGATCCCGGATCTCTCCGGGCTCTCGGAAGACGCAATCCGTGTTGTGTCGGATTGGTTTTGTTCTGAAATCCTGCGTGCAGGTTCAGGAAATCTCCTGCGCGCTCGGGTACATGGAGTGAAGAGATGAAGGCGAACATGAATCGTGGACTGGCCGCGGGCATCGCTGCCGCAACCCTGGCCTTGGTGGCTGGGTCTGCCTCAGCGGGCATCTCGTCGTCGATCGTGCATATCGAGGCGACCAGCGCCTTGGGCACCGGATCGATCGACATCATCAACAACAGCGATTTCAACAACGGAATCCTGTTCACCAACCTCACCGAGTCGGTGGACATCACCAACGACAATGGTGACGTGATCGCCACGCTCGTCGGCCTGAACGTTCTCCTGATCGCCGACCCGGTGGTCAACATGAACTTCGCCGTCTTTGCCGGCGCCGCCGACACGCACTTCACCCTCACCTCGACCCTCCTGTCCTTCCCCGGCATGCTGGATCCCGACGCCCGCGCTTCGGCTTCCGTGTCGGTGACCGACTCCAACGGCGACGGCGCCGTGGCCACCGGCGGCTACGCCGGCGGCAAGGTCTTCCGCTCGTTCTACAACGGCGCGGTTGCGGGCGCCGGCACCGTCTTCTCCAGCCTGGTTGACAGCCCCGTCGCCGTCCCGGATGGCTTCGGCTCTGAGAAGGCCAGCGAAGAGAGCGGCCCCGGGTTCGAAGTGATCCCCGGCCTCGTCGACAGCATGAGCACCGAGTTTGACTTCACGGTCTCTGCCTTCGATCAGCTCGCCGGCACCAGCACGTTCGTGATCGTCCCGACCCCTGCTTCCGTGGCCCTGGCCAGCATCGGCGGTCTCGCCATGCTGCGTCGTAAGCGCTGATCTGAGGAAGCCACTCTCTGACGACAGCCCGCCGCCTGGCAAATGCCGGGCGGTGGTGTTTTTGATGGGCCGACGATGTCGGTCTCAAGCCAAGCCCGCCAGGTCAATCCTGCATCACATCCCGTTTGCCGTTCACCGATCGCCGTTCGCCGCCTACGGGCTGGGAACCAGTATCGTGTGGCCCGACTGTGCATCCCGCGCTCCGCGGATGCACTCCATCACCACCTGCGCGACCTGCTCAGGCGCCAGCGTCCGCGGCCTGGGCAGAGCCTCCTCGGGGACTATCCGACGAAGCATCTGCGTCTCGACCGCCCCCGGAGCGACCGCAAACGCCCGGATCCCCGCAGCGCTCCCCTCGTTGTGGCAGGCCTTGGCGAGCATGTTGAGCGCGGACTTGGCCGCCGCGTACACACCCAGCCCCGGAAACGGATCCACGGTCGCATACGACGAGATGTTCACGATGCACCCGCCGCCCCGCCGCACCATCCCCGGCCAGGCTCGACCGATGATGATCGTCGGCCCGATCGCGTTCACCGCGAACGCCTCTTCAACACCCTCCTGCGTGATCCGATCCAGCGGGATCACCGGCGCATATCCCGCGTTGTTGATGATGACATCCAGCCGGCCGAACTTGGCGATCCCCGCATCCACGCACACGCTCGCTTGATCCGCCTTCCCAACATCGGCGGCATGCACCAGGCACGGCACGCGCCCCGAGAGCTCCTGCGCGGCCGCGCGGAGCGGCTCGGATCTCCGTCCGACCAGCACCAGCCCGTACCCGTCATCGGCGAGCATGCGGGTGCATGCCAGACCGATTCCCGAGCCGGCGCCGGTGATGAGGGCGATCTTCTGAGGTTGGGCCATGCCGCGATCGTACCACTCCGCAGTGAAACGCCAAAGCCTGCTCGCCGGCCGGTCTTGCACCGAGCCGGCCTCCAACCACGCTAAACTCGGCCCATGCACTCACGGGCGGCGGTCATCGCGATCTTCCTGATGCTGGGGCTGATCATCGGCGTGCCCTTCATCGCGCGCCCCCCCGCCTCGGCGCGCCAGGCGCTCCCATCCGACCAGACCCTCATCATCATCACCCCGCACGTCCAGCAGATCTCCAAGGAGTTCGGCCCAGCGTTCGAGGCCTGGCACGAGCGGACCCACGGCCAGAAGGTCCGCATCGACTGGCGCGGACCCATCGGAACCTCGGAGCTTCTCAAGCTCCTCCAGGCTCAGTACACCGCGGCGATCCGTCACGGTGACATCAAGCCCGACGGCTCCTGCGAACCGGGCGTCATGACTTACGACCTGATGTTCGGCGGCGGATCGTTCGATCACGGCCGCGTGAAGGCCGGCGTCACCGTCGACATGGGCCCGGGGCCCGATGGCAAGCCCCGCACAGTGACTATCCCCATGTCCGCCCCCGCCGGCTTCACGCCCGAAGAGCTCGATGCGTGGTTCGGACCCAACCAGATCGGCACGCAATACCTCTACGAGCCCGGCCAATACTGGATCGGCACGGCTCTCTCCGCCTTCGGCATCGTCTACAACAAGGATGCCTGCGCCAGCCTCGGCGTCCCCGAGCCGACCCAGTTCAGCGATCTCTGCCGACCCGAGTTCGCCGGCTGGGTCGCGCTCGCCGATCCGCGTCAATCCGGATCCATCTCGACTACCTTCGACGCGATCCTCAACAACGAACTCTGGGGAATCGCCCGCGCTGAGCAATGGAACGACCAACTCGATGCGGCGATGCAGATCGAAGCCAAGGACAGGAAGCAGCCCTGGGTCAAGGCGCTCTGGCCCGAGCACGGCCCGGCGATCCAGCTCGCCTGGGATCGCGGGTGGCGTCAGCTCCGTGAGATGTGCGCCAACACACGCTATTTCACTAACTCCTCCACCAAGCCCCCGATCGATGTCAGCCAGGGCGAGGCCGCCGTCGGCCTGGCGATCGATTTCTACGGGCGCAGCCAGGCCCAGTCGATCACGCTCCCGGGGAGTGATCCGCAAGCCAGCCGCGTCGGCTATGTCGACCCCAAGGGCGCCACCTACATCGATGCGGATCCGGCCTCGATCCTGCGCGGCGGCCCCAACCCCAGACTCGCCAAACGCTTCATCGAGTTCTGCCTCTCCGATGAGGGCCAGGCACTCTGGGAATTCCCACCCGCCAGCCAAGGCCACGCATCCACACCCGGCGAGCCCTCGGGACCTGCCCAATATGCCCTCCGCCGTATGCCCGTGTGCCGGCGCATCTACACCACCTACCGGGATCGCTTCATCGACAAGGACCTGGACCCCTACGGGATCGCCAGCGACACCAAGCCCGCCGGATGGCGAACCGCGATCGGCATCATGATGGGAGCCTTTGCGATCGATGTAGGCGAAGATCAGCGTCACGCATGGCGCGCCATCAACAACGCCCGCTCGGCGGGAGCCTCCCCCGCACTGCCCGAGATGGAGCGACTCTTCTACACCTGGCCCGATCACACCATGCCCGATGGCAGCGTGCTGGCCTTCACTCCCCAGAACCTGCCTGCAATCGCCGCCACCTGGCGCGACCCGGCCTTCCTCACCCGCTCAAGGATCGCCTACGCCGAGTTCTTCCGCAGCAACTACCGGCGCATCATCGACATGGGCGCAACCGCTGCCCGCGACTAACTCCAGAACAGGCCCTTTCCTCTTCGCCCTTCTCTTCTCTGTGCCCTCTGCGCCTCTGTGGTGACTCTTCTTGGCCCTAGTTCGTACTCACCGCCGGCCCCGCCTGCGATTCAGAGTACACAATCGACTCCCACCCGCCGCCCAGCGCCTTGTACAGCGAGATCAGGCTCACCGTCACGCTCTGGTCGCTCTCAACGAGTTGATCCTGCGCCACGAACAGCAGCCGCTGCGAATCCAGCACGTTCAGGAAATCCACCACGCCGCTCTGGTAGCGCTCCCTCGCAAGATCCACCGCCCGCGCGCTGGCCTCCACCGCCTCCGCGAGCGATGCACGGCGTTCCTGCTCCTGGATGAACGACACGATCGAGTTCTCGACCTCCTCGAACGCCGTCAGCACCGTCTGCTCGTAGGCGATCAGCGATTGATCAAGCTGGGCATCGCGCACCCTGATCCCCGCCCGTACCCGACCGGCATCAAACACCGGCCATGTGAACTGCGGGCCGATGCTCCAGAAGCGGCTGTTCATGTCCACCAGGTTCGCGGCGTCATCGCTCTGGAGCCCGAAGCCCCCCAGCAGCGTAAATCTCGGATACAGGTCCGCGGTCGCCACGCCCACGCGTGCGGTCGCGGCGGCGATCTCACGCTCGGCTCGTCTAATGTCGGGCCTGCGGCGAAGCAGCTCCGTCGGCATCCCCACGCCCACCTGCGCCGGCACAGTCGGCACCGGTCGCACACTCTCGAACTCCCGCAGGAGCGCTCCGGGCTCCAGGCCGTTGAGCACCGCCAGCCGATGCACCGTCCGTCGCAACCCCACTCTCAGCAGCGGCTGAAGCGACTGGCGGGTCGCCAACTGCGCCTGGGCCTGCGCGACATCAAGCTCGGTCGCCAGCCCCGCACGCAGCCTCGCCTCCACCAGCCCCAGCGTGTCGCGCTCGGTCTGGATCGCCGAATCAATCACCGCCAGCCGGCCCTGAAACCCGCGCAGCTCAACGTAGTTGCGGGCGACCTCCGCCAGCAGGATCAGCAGCGCATCGTTGCGGGCCTCCTCCGCCGCGCCCAGATCCGCATCCGCGGCCTCCACCGATCGCCGCACCCGCCCGAAGAAATCCAGCTCCCACGATGCATCGAAGCCCACGCTGTAGAAATCGACCCCCTCCGGGGGATCCGACCCATCGAACGAGTTGCGGACGTTCTCGCTGCTGCGCGATCGCGAGTAGTTGCCGTTGGCATCCACCGTCGGGAATTGATCCGCCGCCACCACGCCGCGCAGCGCCCGCGCCTCGCGCAGCCGCGCCTCGGCGAGCTTGAGATCCAGGTTCGCGGCGATGCTTCGCCGCAGAAGCGAATCCAGCGATTCATCCGCCAACATCCTCCACCACTCGTGGAGCTGAGCAGGGTCGTTGGTCACCTTCGAGGGGCCCGGCTGTTCATCCCCGCTCGCGTGAAACGCCCCGGGAGCGCTCTGCTCGGGAGGCTGGAAGTCCGGCCCAACCGCGCACCCGCCCAGGAAGACGAGGGCCGCGGGAGCGATCCGGCCGGTGAGAGTCAGAAGTGTTCGCAGGTTCATCAAGGGGTCTCGTGCGGAGTAAGGGTGCAGAAGAAACGCATCTAACGCTCGGATGATTGGCGATCGGACGGTTGGCTACCGGCGGTCTCCGGCGGCGCCGCTTCGGCGTCTTTCTTCCCGCCATCCATGATCGAGTCCAGCGGCTCGGCCTCGATGTAGATATCCATCTGCTGGCCCACGTACAGCGGCAGCGAGCCGCGGTCAAAGCTGTACAGCACCTGCAGCACGCGCGTGTCCACGCGTTCGGTGCTCTCACCGGTCAGGGAGCGCTTGGGGACCACGAAGGGCTCGAAACGCACGAACCCAAGCTCGGCCCGGATCGCCTTGTTGCCGCGTGCGAACGCCGTCGCCTTGGCCCCCGCCTTCACGCGCCAGGCATCGTGCTCATCGATATCCACCCGCACGTGCAGCGGCGTCACGCTCCCCATCATCATCAGCGGCATCGACAGCGCCCCGGCCTGCGCGAACTCGCCCATCCGGATGTTGGCCTGCAGGATGCGGCCATCGACCGGAGCGCGGACAACCCGCCGGTCCAGCTCCGTTCGTACCGCCTCGATCCCTGCCTGGGCCGATGTCACCTGGGCCCGCGCCACCGCGATGTCGGGCGCCCACGAGCCGGCCCTGAGCAGCGCCACATCCGCCTCCGCACGCTTCACCCGCGCATCGGCGGCCATCACCGCGAACCGCCGCTTGCTCAGCTCCTCCTCGCTCACCGCCCGCGGATCGTTGATCTTCCGCCACCGCTCGAGCTGGTCATTGGCATCCGCCAGCAGCGACCGCTCCTCCAGAAGCCTCGCCTCCGCGGGGGGGAGTTCCTCCGGACGAGTCCCCGCCTCCAGCTTGGCAAGCTGCTCCCGCGCGACTGCCAGCGCCGCCTGCTTCACGCGAAGCTCCGCCACCAGATCACGGTCATCGATCTCAAACAGCACATCCCCGGCCTTGACATCATCCCCCACCACGACTTCCAGCTTCTTGACGACGCCGGCCACGGGAGTGCCGATCCCGATGTTCTGCGTGCTCGCCTCGATCATTCCCGATCCGGCGACGAACGAGCGGTACGGCGCCTGCGGAGGTTCGATGACCGGCGGATTCGGCGGCAACGGACGGCTCGCCTTCACCACCGTCCACACACAGAAGATGACCCCCGCGATCGCCAGCAGTGGAATGAAAAACGTGCGAATCATGATCTGCTCCACCAGTGCCCAGTGCTGAGTGCCCAGTACGTTCCTCTACAACTCCTTCACATCACTCACGATCCCCATCACCCGCCCGTCATCCATCTTGGCGATCCGGTCGGCGAACTGGAAGATCCGGTTGTCGTGCGTCACGACCACCAGCGACCGGTCCTTGCCTACCGCCGCCGTCTTGAGCAGGTCCATCACCCGCTCACCGGTCTCGTGGTCCAGCGCGCTGGTCGGTTCATCACACACGATCAGCCGCGGCTTGTGAACCAGCGCCCGGGCGATCGCCACCCGCTGCTGCTGCCCGCCCGAGAGCCGCGCCGGGATGTCCCGGTAGCGATCCCCGATGCCCACCTGGTCAAGGATGCCCCGGGCCTCCTGCACCGCCTTGTGCATCGACCAGCCGTTGATGAGCAGCGGGACGGCGACGTTCTCCGCGATCGTCAGCGTCGGGATGAGATTGAACGCCTGGAACACAAACCCGATGGTCCGCCCGCGAAACGCCGTGCGCTGATGCGGCTTCATCTTCGCGAAGTCTTCACCGAACACCGTGCATTCACCGTCGTCCCGGTCCAGCACCCCGGCGATCACCGAGATGAGCGATGTCTTGCCGCACCCCGACGGCCCGACCAGCATCATCAGCTCCCCGCTGTGAATGAGCAGGTCGACCCCCCGCAGCGCCCGGACCGCCGCCTGCCCCGTCCCGTACGTCTTGGTGACACCGCGGCAGACCACCGCGATCCCTTCGCGGTTGATCGGCACATCCAGCGGCGCCGAGGTTGGCAGAGCAGTCGTCGTCATATGCATCGCTCTCGCACAGTAATCCCCCACTACCCCTTGAACACCACCGCGGGCTCCAGCAGGATCACCCGCCGCATGCTCAGCATCGCCGAGAGCATGCAGATCACCACCACCGCCGCGCCGGCAACCACCACCAGTTGCCACGGCAACAGGAACGCCAGTGCCGAACCCCGGTTCAGCCATCCCACCAGCGATGCCAGACCCACGCCGATCCCAAAGCCCAGGAGCCCCACCACCAGCGCCTGCATCAGGATCATCCACAGCAGCTTGACATCCCCCGTCCCCATCGCCTTGAGAGTCCCCAGGAACCGCAGGTTGTCGAGCGTGAAGCTGTAGAACATGAATCCCGTGATCACCGTCCCGATCAGGAACCCCAGCCCCACCGCCAACCCGAAATTGATCGGGATCCCCGTGTACTTGAGGTAATACTCCACCGTCACCCACCGGAACTGCGCCCGGGTGTATGCCGCCAGCCCCGTCTGCTCGGCGATCCGCTTGCAGACCTCCTGCGCATCCAGCCCCGGCTTGACGCCGACCAGCACGAAGCTCAGGCTCTTTCGCTCCTTGGGCGCAAACGACACCGCCCGCGAGTACGTCGTGTAGATCATCGGCTGCGACTGAAACGTCCGCGTGCCCTTCGAGATCCCCACCACCACCGCGCGCCGATCGTTCAACTCCAGCGTGTCGCCTACCGCCAGCGGGATCGGCGCATCCTCGGGATTGCCGGTTCGCCGCGCCAGCCGCGTGGTCGCGCCCGCCTCATCCACGATCACCGCATCGGCTCTCCGCAACTCCCCGACCGTGCCCTCCACCATCGCCGGCGGTCCGCCCACCAGCGTCGAATCTTCGATCCCGATCAGGTTGCAGTTCTGGAACGTCCCGTTCTCCATGCGGGCACGGATCATCCCCTTGTACAGCCTCCCCGCCCACGCAACCCCCTCCACCCCGCGCACCCGGTACAGCTGCGTGTCCTGCAACGGCTTGGTGTCATCGATGTATTGGACTTTGGGATCCATCACCCAGATATCCGGGTACGTGGTGTCGTTGATGAGCGCTGTCGTCCGCCCCATGATCCCGATGAAGATCGATCCCTGCTGCGCGATCACGAAGCACGCCAGCGTGACGCCCATCACGATCCCGAAGAACCGGGCCGAGTCACCGACGAGCATCTTGAGCGCCACCCTGAACACGCCGTTGCCTTTCAGTCAGCTTCCCCGTTGCGCTCCGCGCCACCGCTGCCCACGGACGCCTTCATCCGCCCCGCCGCCACATCCGTCCCGATCCCGCGCAACGCATGCATGCTGAACCTCAGCACGTGCTGAATCAGCGTCTCAAGGAACTCATCCGTCACGCTCCAGCCATCCACCACCCGTCGGCACACCTCCCGGCAATGGTGATGATGCAGGCACTGACCCACGATGCTCGCCGAGCACAACTGCGCGGCCTCGCACCCGGGGTCAAGCCCCGTCATGTCCGCGATGATCCCGCACAGGATTTCCATCTTCGGCTTGATCGCGTGCTGCACGATCGTGTCCAACTCCCACGTCGGCTCCACCATCTCTCGCGCCACCAGCTTCACGTGCCAGCTCGGCCGACCCGGATCAAACAGCCGGATGCAGAACTGCCGGATGAATATCGCCAGCCGTTCCTCGGGCGTTCCGCTCCCGCGGAACGAGGCAATCGGGAACCGCTCCTGCTCGTAACGCCGCGCGTGCTCGAATGCCGCCGAGTACAGCGAGTCCTTGTCCCGGAAGTGGTAGTTGACCGCCGCCAGGTTCGCCCCCGCCCGCGCACAGATATCCCGCACCGTCGCCTCGCGGAAGCCCTTGTCCGCGAAGACCTCCCCGGCCGCTTCCAGCAGGCGATCCTTGGTATTTGTTTGCACAATATCAGGGTTCATAGTAAATCAAACATGCGTTTCATACGCACGTTCACGGTGCGAGTCAATGCGACACCGAGGCGATTCGGGGAGAAAAGGATTATCAATCGAGGCGCACTCACCGAAGGCGAAACAGACCGACATGGCAACCCATGTCCGTCAATCACACCGTCCACTCACAGATCGCACGCTCCGGTTCGCCTCGCTCAACACCCGCAGCGGTTTGGAATTTGAGGTGCGATTGTCGCGTACTTCTCGGGCCGTTGGCGATACAGTGAAACACTCGCCAATGCCCGGCGATCTTGCAGAACATCCGCATGTCCGGTCGATTGAGAGAGTCAGTGAATTCAGAGCATTTCAGCCGCCGTGATTGGTTGTTGGGGAGCCTTATCGCCGGGGCTGGCGGTGCCCTTTGGGGCTGCCAGGGCCCCTCGAACGCACTGCGCCCGCCGCCGGGCCCTCTCTTTCCCGACATGAAGCCCAGCGCTCCGGAGCCTATCTCCGCCGCTCCGATCACCGTCCCCACCCCCGCCGGCCCGGTCCCGATCCAGACCACCCCCGCCTATCGCGGCGTCATCCCGCGCAGTTCCTGGGCCAAGGCCGCCCCGATCGTCAACCGCTCCCACCCGATGCAGGGCATCAACCGCATCACCATCCACCACAGCGCCATAGCCAGCGATTCGCTCCGCTCCCAGGCTGATGTCGCCCGCATGCTCGATGGCATCCGCCGGGAGCACATGACTCGCCGCGGCGAACCGTTTGCTGACATCGGCTACCACTACATCATCGACCCCTCCGGCCGAGTCTGGGAAGGCCGCTCGCTCGCCCTCCAGGGCGCCCACGTCGCGAGCAACAACGAGCACAACCTCGGCATCATGCTTCTGGGCAACTTCCAGAATCAGCAGCCGACCAACGCTGCCACCTCTACCCTCGACGGCTTCGTCGCCGCCCAGATGCAGCGATACCGGATTCCGGTGGGCAGCGTCTACACCCACCAGGAAATCGGCAAGTCGGCCTGCCCGGGGCGGAACCTGCAGCGGTATATGGATCAGACTCGGTCCCGCGGCCAGCTTGCAAGGGCATGATGTCTTAGAGACAGGCTGTCAGCCCACGCGAGAGATCGAGTTGCCACACCCGCGCACACGGATGTACAGTGCGGTGGTTGTAGCTGTGAGCTCTCGCAACGCAATGTTCCCAAGGGGGTCTAAGGCTATGGCTTTCTTTGCACAGCATTGGACGTACACCGGCGCGTCTCTGGCTCGCGTAGGAAATGCGGCCATTCACGCACCTTGCCCGAACGGGTTTCTAGAAAGGCCGTTACTGGCCAACGCGCCAGGTCCGATTGATATTGTGATGCAGGTTTTGGGGTTTTCCAAGTCTGAGGAAGAGTCCACTTCTAGCTGCCTGATCTACCTCGACATCTCCAATCGCCGAATGAGGCCAAGAATCAGTTTGAACTTTGAGTATCCACTCCGGTCGATCCACTACGAGGTGCTCGCTGCAATGGTGGATGCGTGGGCGAACGACAGGGTCAACCCTCTCCGGGATCAAGTGCAGATTGATTGGCAGTAACCGACTCCCTTTAGACCGATAAAAATGTGGAGAAAACCGTGAAATTGGTGGAAAGCCCCCGTTGTTTCATTTGTTCTTTGACTAGGCTAGCCTAGCTGGCTAATCTAGTCGAAGTAGGTGGCGGTGGCGATGGCCGCTTTTGAGGAGGTGCCGACATGGCAAGCCCCAACAGTGCCTTGGCGTCAAGCGAGGTGTCGTGGCGCGTGGATGCCCTCACATGGACAACCAAGCCAAATGTTCATCCGCACCCCGAGGCCAATGGCCAGGACGCGTTCATTGCTCTTGCGAATGAAATGCCCGGATTGGCCGCCCTCGGCCCTACCGCCAAGTCCGCAGTCGAAATTGGCAAGAAGGCCGCGGCACGCGAGTTTGCGGTCGCTAGCGAGAGCGATCTTGACGACCTCGACGCCCTGCAGGCACATGTTCAATTCAACAACCGAATTACTGTCGCACAGAAGGCAAGGATTGTCCGTCGCGCCAAGGAGGCTCGTGTATCTACCCGGCAGTTCATGCTGAATCAATGCCTTTACGCCCCGACATGGCAGGAGCCTCCGCAGATGCCGGCCGATCAGAAGAGCGAGCAATGGCAGGCAATCGCAGATGCATCCGCCGATGGAAAGCCCGCTCCGGAGAAAACATCGCAGTAACTTTCTGCTAGGCTGCCGCGATGCAAGTCTCTGGGGATCTGTTCCGCCTCCCGGCCGATGCTGGAATAGTACCGCTTCCGTGGTTTTGCCGTGCTCCGCTCGGACTTAAGAGCGGAACCTCTGTCCACGTGGCGCTTGTTGAAAGCGGCGAAGCCGGCCGAACCCGCACCGCACCTCCGCCTGCGGATCACACCGGCCTCGTCGAGTTCTGTCGCCCCCCAGACCTGCTGATCTCGGTTCTTGATCCTCAGGCTTGGCAGGCCACCTGCCGCCTTGACTCCTACGGCCCCGACGGGCCCGGGCTGCTACACCGCGTTCTCGATGCGATCGCCGAGGCCAACAAAGGCGAAATGCACATCAACGTCGTTATCGGGGAGAGTTTCACAGTTCCCGCCACGAACTGTGCCGACCGGCGCATGCGCCATCACAAGACCACGCTTTACTGCCAGTTTCAGCAGGGCGAGGCCTCCCGCCAGCGCTTCGAGGCGATGATGACCTCACTCCGGTCGCAACGCGACTTTGCAGAGCAGACGATCGGCGTCGATACCGCGCCGCATGCCGCCGGGCATGTCGCCATGTACCTCGGAACCGCCGTGATCAAAAGCGGACTCGTACGCCTCCCGCATGACTGGCGGCAGATCTCTGAGGATCTCTACTTCAAGGGCCTTGCCGAGCGCCTGAGCGATCGCGAAGCCGCTCGACGGCATGCCGATGCGTTTGACTACAACGTGGTCTGTGCGCTCGCCGATCTCGATGCTCGCGCGATCCGACTGACGTTCCCCGTGAAGGGCGCTCGCAGGCTTCAGACGCGGCACACCGATCGTCCCAACACCGTCGTCCGCGTGACCGAGCGCCTAGTTCCCGGCCAGAGTATCCTTGCCGGCCTGCTCGCAAAGGCCGACGCCGGCTCCAGCGAACTGGTCGCGGTCTGCGAGCCGACCCCCGGTGGAGCCTCCCTTGCCAACCACCCCTTCGACGATCTTCAGCGTGATCCGGATTTCCCCAAGCTTCACGCCTTTGACCCCATCGACTACGAGGACACCGTCTATCCGACACTCCCTCGCTCGGAGCTCGTTCGCCAACTCCGCAAACTCGCCAACCGCGTCGGCCGTACCGACCCCCAACTCACCGCCGATATCGCTCAGGCTCTTGAATCCGACCGCCTGAATCGTCAGCTCACATGCGTCGCCAGCATCCCCGCCATACTTCCAAGGCACAAGGCAGCACGTCAGTTCTTCGAGACCGCCGCACGGCACTGGCGATTGAACAAGCACACCAGCCTTGATCTCTCGGAAGAATCGGGCATGACGCGTATCACGCGGCTGATCGCCGCGGATATCGCTTTCTTCGTCGTCTGGAAGAGCACATACCCCTCCTCCAAGATTGTCAGCGACCCGCTCCTGAATGCCGCCATCTACTCGGAAGTTTCGACCGACGGCCGTGCCCTCCTCCTCATTGAATCAGACACCGGCGAGATCCCCACAGAATTCCGGCCGATCGCCGAAAGGCTTGCCGAGCGCATTGACATCAAGACCTTCAGTTGGACACAGGAGCATGTGACTGCCTTCGATGGTCTGACAAGCAAGGATTACGAGCGTATGCCACATGCGCTCTCCGAGCCCCATTGCTTTGGCAATCGAATCATGGACTGGGTGTATCAGCAGGAGCTTCTTTCCCCCTGATATCCCCTCCTCTTACCTCACCCCATCCTTCCCCGCCATCATCTTGATGAAATCCACGCACCGCGCTGCATACCCCGCCTCATTGTCATACCAACTGACCACCTTGAAGAACCGCTTGTTCAATTCGATCCCAGCCTTCGCATCAAAGATCGAGCTGCGGCGATCACCGACGAAGTCGCTCGAGACGACCTCCTCCTCGGTATAGCCCAGGATCCCCTTCATCGAGCCCACGCTCGCCGTCTTCATCGCCGCGTTGATCTCCGCGATGCTCGCGTCCTTGCCGGTCTTGAACGTCAGATCCACGCACGAGACATCCGCGGTCGGCACCCGGAACGACATGCCCGTCAGCTTGCCCTTGAGCGCCGGGATGCACAGCGTAACGGCCTTGGCCGCCCCCGTGCTCGCCGGGATGATGTTCTGGTACGCGTTGCGACCGCCGCGCCAGTCCTTCTTGCTCGGGCCATCCTGCGTCGGCTGGGTCGCGGTCGCCGCATGCACCGTCGTCATCAGGCCTTCCTCGAGCCCGAACGCATCGTTGATGACCTTGGCGATCGGCGCCAGGCAGTTGGTCGTGCATGAGGCGTTTGAGATGATCGTGTGCTTGGCCGCATCGTACTGCTCGTGGTTGACCCCCAGGCAGAACGTCGGCACCACACCCGGCTCGCTCTTGGTCGGGGCCGAAATCACCACGCGCTTGGCGCCGGCGTTGATGTGCAGGGCTGCCTTCTCACCCTCGGTGAACAGCCCCGTGGACTCCAGCACATACTGGACCCCCAGATCCTTCCACGGCAGCTTCGCCGGATCCTTCTCCGCCGTCGTCTTGGTCACGTTCCCGTTGACCGTGAACGACGACTCGGTCGCCGAGATCTCCGCCGGCTTCCCACCCAGCATGAACTGCCGGTGCATCGTGTCGTACTTCAGCAGATACGCCAGGTTATCGGCCGGCACCAGGTCGTTGACCCCCACAAACTCGATCCCCTGCTCGACGCCCATCCGGTAGACCAGCCGACCGATGCGCCCGAACCCGTTGATGCCGACGCGGATTGCCATGACTCGTTCCTTGCTTCGAAAAGGTGCGTACGGCAGGACCGTAGGTCGCGCCGACCGGGAGTTTCTAGAGCCTTCTGGATTCAGAAACACCGTTGTTCTCGGACATCCCGGCAGGCAAGCCGCTCCACTTCCCCGATTCGCCCGTGCGCTATACCGCAACCGCGCCATCCGTAGCTGCGTCCACCCGGCGTTATGCGGGGTCTGCTCGTCATCCGCTGTTGCACCCCGGTCGATATGCCACCGGGCCTGGGTCATTCCGCCGGCGAGGAGTCCTCATGCATCCAGACATCCTGTACGCCGTTCAGAATGCCCAGACGCTGGCATCGCCACCGCGCCTGCTCGCCCGTCTCATCGAGGTTACCGCCGATCCCAACTTCAGTCAGGAACAGGTCGGTCGCCTCCTTTCCTCAGATCCCGGGGTCGCCGCCGCGATCCTCCGCCTTGCCAATTCCTCCGTCCTGGGCGGAGTCCGCAAGATCTCCACGGTCCGCGAGGCCGTTGTCCGACTGGGCATCCGCCAGGTCCGCACACTGGTCGCCGCCCAGTGCATTGTCCATTCCATGAAGCAGTCGGCGACCCCCGACATCGACCTCTCTTACTTCTGGCGCAGGTCCGTCTTCACCGCGATCATCGCCAGCCGCTGCACCGAGCACATCGCCCGCCCGGACCGGGAGCTTGCCTTCACCACCGGACTGCTCTGCGATGTGGGCATTCTGCTCCTGTGCAAGGCCGTCCCCGGCATGTATCGCCCGATCGCCGCCGCATATCCGCTCGCCGCTCCCGGTGACCTGCTCGCCCAGGAGTTCCAGGAACTGGGCACAACCCACGCACAAGTCGGTGCGATCGCCCTCGAGCGCTGGATGCTCCCGCCAGAGATCGTCGTCGCGATCCGTCATCATCACGGCTGCGCCGATCGCTCCATCCCGCCGAGGATCACCCGCCTATGCGGCATCTTGGCCGGCGCCGGTGAGATCGCACGCATGCTCAGCCAGCCCGCACAGCCCGATGTGTCGGTCGATGGCGTCCTGCAGGCGGCGATCGGCAGCATCGGGCTGTCGGCATCAATCCTCGCCGGCATCCTCCCGCACGTCGAGCGCGAGATGGATGAACTCGCCTCTGCGCTCCACATCGAGATCATCCCCGGCCCGGCCTACCGCACGATCGCCCAGTCGTTCGCCTCCCACTCCGCTCTCCGACCCGCCGCCTGACCAACCTCTCGTTCGATTGCGTCCACCCTCCGGCCGCAGAAGAACTGCATGGCCCCGACACCGATCGCCAGAACCTCCGCCAACACCCCTCCGCTCGCCGCACCGGCGAGCCGGCACCCGCACGTCTCCATCCGGATCTCCGACGATGGCATGCACGCCCACCTGCTGTGCAGCCTCCCATCCGGCGCGGTCACCCTCCCGCTCACGCTCGATCAGCTCCGCACCGTGCTCAAGGCGCACGGGATCACCCGCAACGAAACCGTCGATGCAAGCCTCGCCGACTACGCCCAGGCACTCAACGATCCGACGCGCTGCCCCGGGCTCGCCAAGGAACCCTTCCTGATCGCCCACGGCAAGCTGCCCATCGAAGCCACAGATCCCTTCATCGGCGCTCCCGAGCAGGGCGTGGTGGATCCCTCGGCGCTCGAACCTATCCCCGCAGGCACGGTCATCGGTCACGTCGTTCCGGGTCGCCACGGCATCCCCGGCGTGACCGTCTTCGGCACGGCGATCTCACCCCAGCGATCACTGGGAAAGACCTTCCGTCTCGGAGATGGCCTGCGCTTCGACCAGACACGCAAGGATGCCATCGTCTCGACCCGCGCCGGCCTGCTCGCCCACGAGGGGGACCACTACCGCATCGTCAAGCTGACGACCATCGAAGGTGATGTCAACGCCCAGACCGGCAGCATCGACAGCCCCACCGATGTCCGCATCCGCGGCTCCATCAAGACCGGCGCTCGCGTTCGCTCCCAGCGTTCGATCGTCATCGAGGGCCAGATCGAGGGCGGATCCGCAAGCTCGCAGCACCGCCTGATCGTCCGCGAAGGCATCTTCGGCTCCACCACCCGCCCGCGCATCCACTCCGGAGGCTGGGCACGCACACCCATTTGCGAACAGGTCCTGCTGTTGTGCGATTCGGGCCTGGAGATCGACCATCGCATGGTCAACTGCAACGCCCTCATCCGCGGACGCATCGAGATGCCCGAGGGGGCGATCATCGGCGGAACGACTTGGGCACGGGAGGGGCTCGCCGCGCACACCATCGGCTGCGAATCAGGCGCCGACACCCTCGTCGGCGCTGGCGCACCGCCCTGGTATCTCCAGCGCTGCGCCGACCGCGCCCGCCTGATCGCCACCCACCAGGAGCAGGCCCGCGCCCTCCGCGGACGCCTTGCGCCCCTGGTCGTCAACATGAACCGCCTCACCGGCCATCAGCGCGAGCAGGTCACCCATCTCCTGTGCCGCTGCGAGCAGATAGAGGAGCTTGTGCGCACATCATCGTGCGAGGGCCAGAACGAGGATTCGATCTTCCAGCCCGATCACCCCGCGCGCATCGAGGCCCAGCACGCGATCCACGCCGGGGTGCGCATCCGCCTGGGCATGCTGGAGGCCCGGATCACCGCCCGCATCGACGGCCCGGTCTCGATCTTCGAGCGGACCATGGAGGGCGGCGGCTTGGGAATCTGGATGCGGGGACCGCGCGGCGAGGCCGTTCCGCTTCCCGCCGAGCCCATCCCGACCGAAGTCCTGCGCACCGAGGCGACCGCGATGCTGCCGGCGCTCGCGGACATCAAGTCCTCGGCGGAACACTGACCCACACTGCAGCGCAACTGACGCGGGTTAGATCGGCGGCTCGCAAGAACGGCTTTTCTGCTTCCGTCACGAGAATAGCCCTGCGCTGTCTGCTCTCCGCACGCTCGCGATTAGTTCCGGCCAACGGCGAACAAACGACTCCGCTGATACTCGTCCGAGTTCGCTGGGCTCGATTTTGTTGAGCCCGCCACCGTAGACACGGCCTTCGCCCCGCAGTTCGTGGCCAGTGACCTGTCTCAACAGTTCATACACATCGACCCCGCGTCCCGGATACTTGCAAAGCATGGCGGCTAAGCCTTTCAGTGGATAGAGCATGAGGTAGAGATTTGTCCCGATCGCACGAGAACGATTGAAGATGAAGCGAAACGGCTGTTTGTCTTCGGAACCACGGCCCATGTAGGTACAGAGAAACGGACACGGCTCGCGCTGCTCCTGCTTGTACCAAGGGGTGCGTTTGCCAACGAGGTAGCCGTCTTTGACTCCCAGCGCTTCGGCGGTTTGTAGGTATTCCCAAAGGGCCGGATAACGCTGCTGAACCATGTGCTCGGGAAGATCACAGTCGATCACGCAGAGTTGGCGATCGATGACCGGGTAGCCGTCGTCGTCGGGTTCGATGACGGTCGCTTTGAGGTGGCGTGGGCTTGGCAGGATTGGGCGGAGGTATTTCGCGGGAAAGTGCCTGCGTTTCGCGTCGGAGCGATCGATCACAAAGAACTTGTTGTCGCCTGTGGCGATGCCGCGTTGGATGCGGAAGAAGTCGGAGAGTGTCGGGCCGCTGCCATCGCTGAGCGTGTGGCGATCGTTCCTGGCGTGGGTTGGATACACCGTCCACTTGCGGGATTCGCGGAGTCGTGCAAGCGGGATGCGATCGCTCGCGTGCTGCTGTTCGAGCGTACCGCCGAATGTGAACTCGGGAGCGTGGTCGCTTGGCGGCGGGGTCTTCTTGAAGACCAGGACCACCGACGACACGAACGCATCGCCGAACTGGATATCCTCAGGGTCGAAGCGGTGAGCGCGGATCAACGTCACGCGATCCGTCAGGAAGCCCTTGAGCGCAACCCCGTAGTTGACATCCATGAACTCCGACGGGATAAGCCACGCGGCGTAGCCATCGTCCTCCATCCACGCCGTGGCGAGCAGGAGGAAGTAGACGTACAGGCCCGCTAGCCCGTTGACCTCGACGCCGGTCATCTTGTAAGCGAGGCGTTGCAGGCGTTCCTTGTCCTCGCGGTCCATGTGGTGATGACGGACATAGGGCGGGTTGGCGAGGATCAGATTTGGCGCGGGCGGGCACGAGCTGTTGGCGACGACGCGGGTGAAGTCGCCGCGCAAGACTTCAAGCCCGGCATCACTCCACAGGTCGCGGGCGGCGTCAGCGAAGGCGGGGTCGAGTTCGACGCCGACGGCGCTCTCGATGCGTTTGGGGCCGTAGACCGCGAGCGCGGCGGAGAAGAAACTGCCGGAGCCGATAGACGGGTCGGCGAAACGGATTCCACGTTTGCGCGTGCCGATCAGCGAGCCGACGTAGCGGGCGATATCCAGCGCAAGGGCGTTGGGCGTGGCGAACTGGCCGAGGCGATTCCGCTCGGCCGCCGACTTGGTTGCATCAATCGCCGACTGGATCGTCTGGCGCTGCGCTTCGGTCGTGTTGTCGTGCTGCGCGATCATTCGGTTCACAATCCCAACTTCGCAAGGTCGTCGATGCGATGTTCCCACACCCAGTCGATCCCCTCGGCGGCCTCGTAGCCCAGATAGTCACTGCCGAAGTACCCGCAAAGGAACAGGACAAAGCACACATCCTTGCCAAAGGTGGCTTGGAGCTGGTGGATCTTGGTCGCTTCCTCTTTGCGCCGCTTGTTGGTGTTCGTGAAATCGCCCGCCGACTTGGCCTCGATGAGAATGGGCAGACGGTTCTTCCGCGGCTTCTTCGGCTGGATCACCACATCAATGGGGATGTTCACCTTGACGCTTGTCCGGACGCCGAGATTCATGCGGAATGAATACGTCCCCGCTTCCATCTCTGTGAGCGGTTTCCCGGGTGTGTGGGATTGCTTCCGATAGCCCCGCTTGTCCAGCCATTCGCCCACCATCTTGAGTTGACGCTGCTCCTGGGCGTTGCGGACGATTGGATTGGCGACGGCACTGCACAGGCGGTCGGCGACGATGGTGGATGCTCGGTCGCGCTCGTGGTCGTTCGGGTCCTTTCTCGCATCGAGCCACGGAAAGATGTCTCGGTCCAGGAGCTTCGTCAGCACCCGACACACCTTGCCCAAGTTCTCGTCGAGCAGTTCCGCCTTCATGCGGGCCGCGAGCTTGCCTTCCTCCATGCTGCCAATGAGCGACTTGCTCGCGCTGGCAAGCCCCACCAACCGGTCCACCGCGAGCGGCGGCGCGGTACACATGCGGAGCGTGGGCAAAGCACTGGGGTTCGCTCGGAGAGTGGCCGCGTTGAGATTGCGGAGATCGTGGGTGGCGATGAGCGCGGCCTTGACGTGCTCAGTCGTCTTGACGCGTGTCGAGCGGAACGCCTGCGGCGCGAACTCCATGAACCACTGGTTGAACTGATCAACGGACGCCGCGACATCGGCTTTCCAGAGATGCGGTTTGTCGGCGTTGATTCGTTCCGGCGGCAGGTGGCCTTTTCGCGTCCTGCTTGAGGTTGTTCTCATGCTCCGCTGAGCCATACACCGAGCATACGGGATGTGTTAGTACATGTCCAACCCCAGCGTTGCTGGCAAAGACTGACCTGACCCATTTTCCGTTGACCGACTTCTATCCAATGTTACGTTCCTCGAACTGCTGGGGGCTGAGGTATCCGAGAGCGGCGTGGAGCCGCTGCCGGTTGTAGAACATCTCGATGTACTCGA
>JADLBU010000052.1 GCA_020847535.1 Phycisphaerales bacterium | reverse complement strand
CTGCTTGATGATGTTGATCACCAGCGAGGGCATCTCCAGCGTCTGGATGGGCTTTACCTCGCCCTTGATCGTGCGCACGATGATCTCGGCGCATTCGAGGGCGAGGGGGCGCGCATCCAGGTGGGGATTGGTGCGATAGAAGACGATGGCATCGGTGTGATCGACCATCGCCGGACTCAGATTGCCGTGCAGATCGAGCGCCTTGCCGGTTGGCACCTTCTGCCCCACCAGCACGCGTACCCGTCGGGCAATCTCGCCGTCCACGTCCGGGTACTCCTCCGAGACCGCGGCGCCGTGGTTCGCCAACAGTACGCCATCCCAGGGGCCATTGGCCTCCAGCAGCGCGATCATCTCCCCGGCGATGCGGTCGAAGGCGTCCTTGGTGATCGTGCCGATCGGGCCGGTGTGGGCGAAGATCAGTGGAACCAGCTCGAACCCGTAGGTCTTGCTGGCATCATCAATGAAGCCGGTTAGCGTGCTCTGAGCGTTTTGATACGTCTCGATGATCTCATCGCCGCGTTCGATGCCGTCCGCAAGGCACTGCGCGTGATCGGCGGCAACCGGTGAGTAGGTATTCGTTTCGTGATGAATTCCCAGCGTGGCGATGCGCACGATCCGTTTTCCTATTCCGAGCTCTGCTCCCCGAGGTAGCAGCACCGGAGCATTTCGTAGACGCAGATACCGAAGGCCATGGCGACATTGAGCGAGTTGCCCATCCCATACATCGGAACTTCAATCAGGTGATCGGCCAACTCGAGGATCGGGTCCTCAAGGCCCTGCCGCTCGTGCCCGAGGACCAGGCAGAGGGGAAACTGGTACGGGACGCAGGTGTAGTTTCCGCTCCGCGAGGTCTGTTCGAGGACGACGATCTGGACGCCATCGACCTTGAGGTCGCGGATCACCGCCCGCGCATCGGGCCGGTACTCCCTCGGAACGTATTGGACCCTGTGGATTGCGGTCATAGCGATGACCCGTCCGGCCCGTTCGGAGACCCAGGGCGGGCGCGGATCATCCGGGAGGGGGGATACCCGGTAATGCCGCACAGGTAGAGCCGGGTGACTCGCGCGGCATCGCAGAGGCGGAAGATTAGGCTGACGTTCATCAGGCTGTGCACGTTGTCGCAGATCACGTAGATCGGGTGGCCAGGTCACGAACTCCTCGGGGGCGGGCTTCGTCCCCACCAGTTCCGCGGTCGTCAGATTGTGGATCTTCTCCGACACACGATCCCCCTGCTTCGGCCTGCGTTAGTACCCTAGCCGCTTATTCGTCAGGTTCTTCAGGGGCTCGCCCTTGACGAAGTGCCCGATGTTTTCGAAGAAGATCGACCACATCAATTCAGTGGACAGCTGCGAGCCGCCGGAGACGTGCGGGGTGATGATCAAGTTGGGGGCATTCCAGAGCGGGTCATCCGGGGGAAGCGGCTCGGTCTCCGTGACGTCGAGTCCCGCGCCGGCCAGATGGCCGTCGCTAAGGGCACGGATCAGCGCCGGCTCATCGACGATCCCGCCCCGCGAGACGGCTAGCAGGTAGCCTCCCGTCCGGAGGAGGCGAATCTGCTCCTCGCCGATCATGCCGCGGGTCTCCGGAGTGATCGGGGTCGCGATCACCAGGATATCGGCATCGCGCAGGCGGTGATCAAGCTGATCCACGCGCGACACCGATTGGGCGCTGGCATCGATCGGCACCTCTTGCGCATACACCGCGTGGACCTTCAATTCGAAACCCGCGGCCCGCCGCCCGATCGCCCGCCCGACATTGCCGTAGCCGACGATGACCATGGTCTTACCGGCGATGCCCACGACGTTGCGGTAGCCGTCCTCACGTAGCCAGGTGTGGCAGCCCTTGGCGTGATCGAAGAACCGCAGGTTGCGGGTGAGGGTGAGTAGCATCGCAAAGGTGTGCTCGGCGATGGTCTGAGCGTGGGCGCCGCGGGTGTTGGTGAGCTGAACTGCGCTATCCACCAGTTCCGGGACGTGCTGAATGAACTCGATCCCAGCGCCGGGGGCATGGATCCAGCGCAGCTGCTTCGCCGCCAGGTACGCCTCGCGGGAAGGGTTGCCGAAGTAGGCATCCGCATCGGCGATTT
Organism: Phycisphaerales bacterium; assembly: GCA_020847535.1. GTDB lineage: Bacteria > Planctomycetota > Phycisphaerae > Phycisphaerales > UBA1924 > JAEUJB01. The sequence goes on along the minus strand of JADLBU010000052.1, from coordinate 1,336 downwards.
CGCGGATGATCTCTTCCGTCGATCCGGCGCCGACGAACTGAACCCCCGGATAGGCCGCGCGGAATTGATCGAGATGGGCATCGTTGGGAAGCGCTCCGAGTAAGATCTTCACTGCGAACCTCACTTTAGATCGGGTACGGGTCCGGCGCCGGTCGTGAGGGGAGATCACACCCGCTGGTGCCCTCCCTCGCCGACGCTTACGTGGGCTCCCGCACGCCATCTGAATCCCCGGTCTACGGGTTAAGTTAGCGCGGATGGGTCGCTTGGTTCGGATCCGGCGCGTTGCCTTATTGGGTGGCGGTGACCCCGCCATCGACCAGCAGAATGTGGCCGGTGACGAAGGCCGAGGTCGGCAAGGCGAAGAAGATCATGGCACCGACCACATCGCCCGGCACGCCCACGCGGCCCCCTCCACGATGAGCCAGATCCTTCAGCGATTCTAGCCGAAAAGCAAAAGGCCATCGACGTCGGTGTCGTGGACCTCGACCACGCCGTGTTCGACCTCGGTCACGTAGATCCGGCGCGAGCCCACCGGACCGAAGACCAAATTGGTCGGGCGATGGCCGCCCATCCGGATCCTCTTCACGACCGATCCGTCGGTACCTACCACCACAACACAACCCTCGCCGTACTGGGTGACGTAGAGGTTGCCATCCTGTCCAAACTTCTGCCCGTCAGGCCCGCGATACCCGCCTGGCCAGTCGGGGTCCGAGATATTGCCGAACAACTCGCGCTTCCCGACTTCGCCATCGCCGCTCGCCGGGTAGCGATAGACGTTGCCAGTAACGGTTTCGTTGACATACAGTACACCCAGCGCATCGAAGGCGATGCCGTTGGTGAAGCGAATGCCGGTGTCCAGCTTGCGACAACTGCCAGTCTTGGGGTCGATCCGGTAAACACGCCCATCGACTAGGGCCGACTGGTAGCCGGCTCGGAGCTTGCCATTGGGTACCCACTCGTTAAGCGTGATGCCAGAGTCGGTGAGGTAGAGCGCTCCGTCAGGTCCGAATGCCAGGTCGTTAGGGAACAGGAACGGCTCACCGTCGCACGCATCGGCCACCACCTCGATCCTGCCGCCGAGTGTCATTCGCAACAGTGTTGGGCGCAGCGACTCGGCCACCCAAATGCAGCCCTCTCGGTCCAGCGCCAGCCCGTTCGGCCGGCCGGTCCGGGCGATGACCTGCCTGCGCTGCCCGTCTCGGCTGATCCGGGTAACGCAACCCCGATCCGATGCCATCTCAGTGACGAGGAGGTCGCCGTCTGGCAGGAGCACCGGGCCCTCCGGGCTGTGCAGATCAGTCGCGAAGATCATCTCTGTCTCCATCCACGGATTTGT
>JADLBU010000051.1 GCA_020847535.1 Phycisphaerales bacterium | reverse complement strand
TCGTCCTCCGTCAGCGTCAAGTTGGCCATCGGTCTGCCCATGCGAACCTCCTTTGTAGAGGAGATTCGCGCCCGGCGACAGACCGGTTGCGCCTTTGTTCAAGTTCTTTTGACTCGGCCCACTAGCGTATGGAACCGTGGCGTCGCCGTTCCGGCCGCGCCGCGAGGGAGCCCTGACATGGATGGGCGAGTTCTCGGAACCAGCGTGGGGATTTCGGCACTCGCCGCAGCGATCGAGTTCGCCGGTGCAGCGGTGGTGGTCTACGACAACTCCGACCAGACCTTCTTCTGGAAGCTGAGCATCCGTGACATCGATGGAACCCCTTATCCCGGCACGTTCCTGGACATCACCAAGTCCGCCTCCGAGCAAACTGGTGAGCAGCGGCCCGGCACGATAGGGAAGTGGTATCGCCCCAATCAGACAAGCAGTTCGCCCGCCACTCGCAGCATCATTGGGGAAGATGGGGTTCGCACTGCAAAGACAACTGATTGGGTGTGGATTCCGTGGAAGGACAAGACGTTCCATGTTCAGCCGACCAGGGACTACATGCCTGGTGAATTGGTGGAGAGTTCTGATAACTGGGCTTTGGAGAGCACCTACTTCTGGCATCTCCCCTTCAGCATGGGCTTTGAAGGAGGTTCGTCCGGGATCGGTGATCCTGCGTACCTCGGCGTCCGCGTAAGGATGGCTGACAACCAATGGCATTACGGCTGGATCTACTTCACCGAGTACCAGTGGCCGCTCGCGTGGGCGTATGAGACCGAGCCGAACATGCCGATCCAAATTCCCGTGCCGGCTCCATCGGCCGGGATCTATCTGATGATTGCGGGTTTGAGCCTGCGTTCCCGGCAACGCTAAAACAGATTTGTGCCATCGCTCGCGAGGGTGGCTGCGCGGTGCAATCACCGGCGCGGCGATGATATCTCATGACGGGCCATGTGCGCACGCATTGCAAAGTGCGTGTGGCGTGGCTGTGGAGGCTCTCTATGAAGCAGCGTATTGCTTGCGGCGTGGTTGCTCCGTCCCTGCTGGCGGTTCTCGCGGGGACGTGTCTGGCCGATCCTCCCGATCCGTGTCTGACCATGCCGTACCTGACCGAAGGCACGTGGATCCCAGACCCCGAGGAGTACGACTGGTTGCCCAACCGATTGCCGGCGGCGGTGATCACCTTCCGCACCGGCAACTACTGCAACGAGACCTCGAGCGGCAACTACCGCGGCCTCCAGGAATGGTGGTACACCAACGATGACGATCCTGAATATGAGGGGGATGAGGCAGACTTTGCGGACCTCGTGAGCCGGCTGGATGACGCTTACGACTCGGGCTACCGGCGGATCATCCTGAACCTGCCGGCCGGAACCGTGATCGGTCAAGACTTCTCGGGCTCCCAATGGTGGGGCATGCCGGAGTGGAAGCGGGATGAGTTCACATCCCTGATCACCGCCTGGCTTGGCTCGAAGCCCGACACCCAGTTCGAGGTGTACAGCGCGTTCCCGATCAACAACCCCGCGACCTTGTGCATGGAATCGAATCTCCATTCCGAGCCTACTGAAGATGGCGCGTGCGGCGCGGGAGGCGCCCATGAGAAGATGCACTATCCCTGCGAGGGGGCAGATACCGCATGGCCTCCCTCCGCATTCGTCCAGTCGGATGTCTGCAACTTCCACACCAACGTGGAGCCCTAGCAGAACCTGGGGATCACGCGCTACTGGCTGGATTTCGCCTACGAGCACCCCGAGGAGTTCGTTGAGTTCCCCTACTGCCCGCCGTACGCGCCCGGGTCGAATCAGCCGCACTTCATCGGCGCGGAAGCTTTCCCGATGATCTTTGAGCCGTACGAGGACGCGGAACTCGACTCGGATCTCGTGATCCACTGCCCGGCGATTATGTTTGCCGATCACCTTGCCGGCCAGGATGCTGACAAGTCATGGGATGTCTCTGCGTCTCGAGATGTGACGGAACTCATGGTCGTGGTCGACTTTACCATGGAGGAGTACTTTGATTCGGATGACGACGACGACTTCGACATGTTCGATGTGCTCGCCTGGACACAGAGAGGCTTCGTGCTCGCCTCGCAGTCATCCGCGGCCGCCCTCCAGCCCCCTGTGTTCACGGGGTACATGAATCGCGTGTACGACTTCGGCGTGCTCCCCAACCGCGCCGACTTCAACGGCGATGGAAGTGTGAACTCGCAGGACCAGGCCGACTTCAACGCGATGTATGCGATCTACCAGGGGATGAACGGCTGCAACTGGGTGCATGGCGACCTCAGCTGCGACAACTGCGTCGGCGCTGCGGATGTCATGGCCTTCAACAGTTGGAAGTTCTACCACAACAACAACCCTGATCCCGAAGACCACGTCCCCGCCAACCTCGGCAGTGCTGATCCGATGGATGCGGCGACCAAGCCATAAGAGCTTGATCCTCGGCACAAAAAACCTCCCCGCGGACGGCGATGCGGGTGCATCGTCGCTCGCGGGGAGGCGTGTTCGCGTGAACGTAATGGTCTGATTACTTCTTGGCGGCCTTGAACTGATCGAGGCGCGACTTCATGTCCGCCATGGTTTCCTCATCGGCCTTGTCCTTGGCCAGTTCGAGGGCCTTGGTCTGGGTCTTGATCGCCGCATCGACATCGCCCTTCTTGAACTGGGCGAGCGCGAGCGAGTCGAGGATCATGCCATCCTCACCCTTGGTGAGTTCGACGGCCTGGACGGCGATCGCGTGGGCCAGGTCGTAGTCGGGGTTCTTGAGGGTCTTGGAGTCGAGGATGGTCCAGGCGAGCTGGTTGAGGCCCTGGGCGTTGCTCTTGAACTCGTTCTGGGCCAGGTCCTTGGCGGTCGCGTAGGCGATCGACTCATCACCGCGCATCATGTAGCTGAACTTGGTCATCTTGAGCTGCATGGAGTTGGCGGGATCCTTGGCGATCATCTCGTCGAGAAGCTGGCTGGCCTTGGAGAAGTCCTTGGCCTTCATGGCCTCCATGACGGGCTTCATCGCGGCCATCTGCTTCTCGCGATCGGCACGCTCCTTGGCGGCGACGGCGGCCTGATCCTTGAAAGCCTTGGCGGCGGCATCAATGTCCCAGGTGCCGGCGATCACTTTGTCGAGGGGCTCCTGCATGGTCATGGGGTGGCCGATCCAGGCGATCTTGCCCTCGCCGTTGACGATGAAGGCCGAGGGGATGCCATCCTGTCCGGCGGCCTTGAGCCAGTTCTTGGCGACGTGGCCGGAGTCATCATGGACGGTGTCGATCGCGACCACGTAGTCCATCTTGTCGCCCATCTTGGTGACGAAGTCCTCGACCTTCTGTGTGTAGGCGGGGTCGTTCTCCCAGACGCTGACGCCGATGAAGGTGGCCTTGCCCTTGGTCTTGTGGGCCATCTCGGTGAGGTGGGGGATGCTGGTCTTGCAGGGGCCGCACCAGGTCGCCCAGCCCTCGACGACGTAGACGTGGCCCTTCTCGAAGGAGTTGACCGCCGAGCCCTTGACCCACTTGCCGACCTTGAGTGCGGGCGCTGCATCCCCGACGGCGAGCGGCTTGGATTCAGCCTCAGCCTGCTTGGCGGGTTGTGCGACACCTTGCGCGGAGGCGATGCTCGCGATGCCGGCGCACAGAACGACACCGATGACCGACAGACCGAGGATGCTGCGTTTCATACAGGGACTTCCTTATCGGCCGACTCGGTATGTGCCACGTGGCGGTCTTCGAAGCCGGCCGGATTGGCGATGACCGCGGGATTCGTTCACCTTCGATGCAGGGTGGTCGAGATGGTTCCACGCCCGATATGTAGAGATGTCGCGAGCGGTATCTTCCGTCCGTCAATCATATCCAAACACGGGTCAAACAGATAGGCCTGTGGGTGGGTTTCCGGACGTTTGCAGGTCGGCGATCATGGGGGTCTTGCCCGCCTGGGTCTGGATGAGGGTCCGGTCGAAATAGATGGGCATCCGGCCGAGGTCGGGGTGGATGCGTGCGGCTTTCTCCCGTATGGCTCGCTCGGTCTGCTTGCGGGCATCCTCGGCGGACGGGCCGGTGGCATCAGGGGCGCCGGGTCCGGCGAGCACGATCCGCAGTTCGGGGAGACTGGCAGCGCTGTTGGTGCCCGCCCGGATCTGGACGAGCTGGAAGCGGTTGACCGCGGCGAGCCCCTCGACGCAGTGCTTGATCCCCATTGTGTGTACCCGGCGGCCATCGGAGAGCTGGATGAAGGAATTGGTGCGCCCGGCGACCGAGGCGATCCGGGTGAGGGCGAGCGGGCGATCTCCGGGGAAGAGGGCGATGTGATCCCCGATGCGATAGCGGATGAGCGGGAAGGCCCTCGGGAAGAGGCTGGTGACCAGGAGTGCGCCCGGCCCCTCGGCGTTCGGGGGCTCGCATTCGAGCATGTACCGACGCCAGAAGACGCGATAGGCCGGCAGCGAGCCGGAATCGGGCGACGGGATCGCTGGTGTCGTGTGCGCCAGGATGTCAGTCTCGACCGAGCCGTATTCCATCGCGACCGGGCACCCGAGGACGCGGCGGACGACATCGGGGCCATCGGCGGTCGGGAAGACCTCACCGGTCGCCAGGGCCATCTTGAGGCCGGCCTTCGCGAAATCTGCCGCGCGGTCCTCGTTGGTCCGGCAGAAGAACTCCAAGGCGCTGCTGTAGGCGATTATGTAGCGGGATCCGGTCGAGATGAGCAGGTCCGCCGCGCGGCGAGCGGCATCGGGGCTGAGGTCGTAGGCGCTGAAGCGGTGGGTCCGGATCAGGTTGTCTTTGGTCTGACGGAGCCAGCCCATGAAGCGACCCTTGAGGCCCTTGCCCAAGAGGTGGCTGTGACCCCAGATCGTGAAGAGCTTGTCGCGGGGGGAGATGCCGTAGAACGATCGCCCAATCCACTTGTCGACCAGGGTCGTGTCAAACTCGGACGCCCAGGCGGGCATGTGGGTGGGCTCGCCCGTGGATCCGCCGGTGATTCGGCTGCGGACGGCGGGGTGCAGCGGGTCGGTCAGATCGGTCTTGCGGTCACGCACCGACTGCTTGTCGATGACCGGCAGCGACTGGCAGAGCTCTTCGAGGGAGCCGAAGCGATCGGGCGCCTTGCCCGCTGCGCGGAGATCCCGGTACATCGGGATGCGATTGGCGTACCCGGACCAGAGTTCATTGAACCGGCGCAGTTGCTGATCGGGGACTGACTCGCCATGGCGGCCGTTCCAGTCGGGGCCGTAGGCATCCAGCTCAGCTCTGATCGCCGGCGAAGCGCGGATAGCCCGGAATGTTCGCACGATCTGCATGCGCGTTGGGAGGTAGACCAAAGGACAGAAGAGGGTGGCCTATCCGTGTGGAGGCGTCTGCGTGTTCCACCGGGGACAAACAATCTCGATCCCGCAGGGCATCCATCGATGGAAATCGATGCCCGTCATTCGAGGTAGGTATAGCCCTCCATTCCCGAGTCGTAGAACTTGAGCAGACTCTGCGCTTCCGGCACGCTCAGCGTGCCGGACTTCACTGCACGCTCGACATCCCTGCGCATCGCCCGGACCAGATCTTCGCTGTCGTACTGGACGTACGAGAGCACTTCCTTGACGGTGTCACCCTCGATGACCTCGTCGAGGTCCCAGTCGCCAACGCCGGGCGAATCGTCGAAAGAGACGTGGACGACGTGGGTGTCCCCGTAGAGGTTGTGCAGGTCCCCCAGCACTTCCTGATAGGCCCCCAGGAGGAACATCCCGAGGTAATAGGGCTCGGGCTTGCCATCGTTGTTGCCGTTGTACTTCAGCTCGTGCAGCTCGAGCACCGGCTTGAAGGAGGACTTGCGGTCGATGAACTTGTCCACCTGGCCATCGGAATCGCAGGTGATGTCGGCGAGGATCGCCCGGCGGGTGGGTTCCTCGTGCAGGCGATGGATCGGGCAGATGGGGAAGAGCTGGTCGATCGCCCAGTGGTCGGGCAGGCTCTGGAAGAGGGAGAAGTTGACGTAATAGATGTCGCTCAAGACCTGCGGGAGATCGGTGAGGTCGTCGGGCAGTTCGCCCTTGGCCTGGGCGAGCGACAGGACCTTGCGGCCGACGGACCAGAAGAGCCGCTCGGTCGCCGAGCGCATGGGGAGGCTGAGGTAGCCGAGGTTAAAAAGGCTCATGGCCTCATCACGCGCCTGCACGGCATCGTGGTAGACCTCGACGATGTTGACGCGTGGCTGTGAGAGGGCCTCGAAGGCATCGATCAGTTCGAGCACCGGTTGGGGACGCTCGTTCTCGGTCTTCATCAGCGCCTGGCAGGCATCCAGATCGGGCTCGGTGGGGAAATGGGTCTTTCCCAGGACATCGACGATGAGCAGCGAGGAGTGGGCGACCATGGCGCGGCCGGACTCGGAGAAGATGCGCGGATGGGGGAAGCCGCCGGCATCGCAGACGCTCTTGACGCGATAGATGATGTCGGCGGCGTACTCGGCGACCCCGTAGTTGACGCTGGAGGGCGAGTCTGACTGGCTGCCGTCGTAGTCGATGCCCATGCCGCCGCCGACGTCGATGGTGTCGAGGCCGGCGCCGAGCTTCTTGAGCTCGCAGTAGATGTGGGAGAGCTCGTTGACGGCGGCCTTGATGTGGCGGATGTCGCCGATCTGGCTGCCGATGTGGAAGTGGATCATCTTCAGACAGTCGGCCATGCCGTGCTGCTTGAGGAACTCCAGGGCGTGCAGCAGCTCGATGACGGTCAGGCCGAACTTGGAGCGCATGCCGCCGGAAGATTCCCAGCGTCCCGAGCCCTGGGAGCTGGGCTTGGCACGGACGCCGATCTGCGGTCGGATGTTGTAGCGCTGGGCGTGCTTGACGATCAGCTCCAGGTCGCTGAAGCGCTCGACCACGGGGATGATGTGGCGGCCGAGCTTGGTCGCCAGGATCACCGTCTCGATGAATTCCGAGTCCTTGAAGCCGTTGCAGACGATGGGCATCTGGGCCAGGTTCTCGGTCAGGCCCAGGACGGCGAGCAACTCGGGCTTGCTGCCGGCCTCGAGGCCGAAGCCGAGCTGGGAGCCGATGTCCCGGACTTCCTCACAGAGCTGTCGCTGCTGGTTGACCTTGATGGGGTAGATGCAGGAGTACGAGCCCTGGTAGCTGTGCTCACGGATCGCCGTATCGAAGGCTTCGCGGATCTCGGTCAGGCGATGCTTGAGGAGATCCCGGAAACGGATGATGACGGGGGTGGAGATTTCGCGATCACGCAGGCCTTCGAGGACTTCGTAGAGGTCGATCTGCCGGCGAGCATCCTTCTCGGGCATGACGACCAGGTGCCCGGCATCGTTGACTGCGAAGTACCCGCCGCCCCAGTCGCGGACGGCGAACGTCTTCATCGCGTCTTCGATGGACCAGGGCTTGGGCGGCGCAGCGCGTCCGCCGTTGCCGGGGGCTGATCCTCCGCCAGAAGATGAGATGCCTTGGGAAAGCGAACTGCTGCCCGGGGTGATGGTCGCCATCGTGGGCCCCGTCGTTGGCGAACGGGGCTCCGTCGGCGGGCTCTTGCTGCGGTCGTGAGCCCGGCCAGGTGCGGATCGGCGCAACACGCGCCTGTGGTCGCGCCATCGCGACAAGAAAACGATAGCGAATGTTCGGGCTCTGACAACCCTTTTGGCGGGGTGGGGGTGGAATTTCTTCAGAGACACATGCAGCCGCGGATTGACGCGGATGAACGCGGAGCAGGTTCAAAGGGAAGAAGATCTTGGAAAACGTGATCGGAGGCGATCCTGAACTGGCCATTGCCGTTCGACATTGCTCCTCTGCTTCCTGTATTGATCCGCGTTCATCTGCGTCAATCCGCGGCTGTTTCCTGCTAGGATTCACGCATGGCAGACCGCATCATCGATCTCCGCAGCGACACCGTGACAAGGCCGACTCAGGGGATGCGCCAGGCGATCGCTAACGCCGAGGTGGGGGACGATGTGCTGGGTGATGACCCCAGCGTGATCCGGCTCCAGGAGCGGATCGCGGCCATGATGGGTAAGGAAGCCGCCTGCTTTGTGCCGACGGGGACGATGGCCAACCAGACGGCGATCCGGTCGCAGTGCGAGCCGGGGGATGAGGTGATCGGGCATGAGGACAGCCACATCATCCATTACGAGACGGGCTCTCCGGCAGCGCTGTCGGGGGTGATGATCCGGCCGGCGCGCGGAGATCGCGGGCTTTACGATGCCGATCAGCTCGATGAGCTGTACCGCGCCCCTTCGATCCATGCCCCCAATTCAAAGCTTGTGCTGATCGAGAACACCCAGAACCGCGGCGGCGGGGCGGTGTGGCCGATCGAGCAGATCCAGCGGGTGACGAGCCGGGCCAAGGAGCTGGGGCTGCGGCGACACCTCGATGGGGCCCGTGTCTGGAACGCGTGCATCGCGTCGGGTTTGAAGCCGGCAGATTACGCCAGGCACTTTGACACGGTGTCGTGCTGCTTCTCCAAGGGGCTGGGCTCCCCGTGCGGGTCGGCGGTCGCGGGGGATAAGGCGACCATCGCCCGGGTACACCGCTTCCGCAAGATGTTCGGCGGGACGATGCGCCAGTCGGGCGTGCTCGCCGCGGCGGCTCTGTATGCCCTAGATAACCACTTCGAGCGGCTCGTCGAGGACCACAAGAACGCCAAGCGGCTCGCCGAGGGGATCGCCGATGTCCCGGGCCTCTCGATTGATGCCGTGGGCGTTGAGACGAACATGGTGTTCTTCATCGTCGATCCATCGGTGGGGACGGCGGCGGAGTTCTGTGCGAGGCTGAAGGCTTTGGGGGTGCTGATGCTGCCCAATGCGCCGCGGCGCGTGCGGGCGGTGTGCCACCTGGATGCGGTGGGGGAGGCGATTAGTGTTGCGGTCCGAAAGATTGCGGAGGCGGCAAGAGTGCCCGTAGGAGTGTGACGTGCAACGGCTTGTCCCGAAGGGCAAGCCGTGTCTTGGCTCTCAGCCTCACAAATCAATCGGAACCTGCCCCTCCCGCATTCCCACATGCCAGCGGGCGCTTGACCATGCCCAATCAACAGGCTCACGAACAAGCCCTCGCTTGACGGGGTTCTGGTGGATGTACTCGATTGTGCGCAACTCCTCTGCCTCGTGGCGCACGTTGCGGTCAAACCCGCCACCAGCCTGCCAGAAATGACGGGTTCCATTCTCTCCCGTGATTCTCTCCAGGATCGGGCGTTGAGCTCCTTCCATCGGCGAAGCACACGCTGAGCAAACTGCTTCTTGAGGGCCCGGGTGATTTGTGGCACTTTTGCCCGTTCATCCGACAGGGGCCGCGGAACGATGAGCAGATGGACGTGTTCGGGCATGACCACCCACGCGAAGAGGCGGAAGCCGTACTTGGCACGGCATCGCGTCAGCGACCGCATGAATTCATCTCTGATGGCAGGGTTGCCAAGCAGCGGCAGCCGGTGATAGCAAGAGAACGTAAGAAAGCGGAGCCCGTTGGGCGTCTCGCGCCGATGGAGTCGCTTTCTGATCGGTTCCCCCAGGTCCACGTGCGCAGACTATCCGGATGCGTGCAACCTTGCCGACGTCAATCGAATACACGGCTTGCCCTTCGGGACAAGCCGTGGCACGGGGGCTGGTCGGAAAGGGTGTCAACCCGGATAGTTGCTCATGCTGTACACTCGTGCCATGATCCACCGTCTCCTGCCGCCGGTCCTGGCGGCGATCATTGCTGTTCTGCCGTCCTGCTCTTCGTACGCCCCCCCGACGCTGGCGGTCGCCGATGTCCGTCTCGGGGAGCAGACATCCGAAGGGATGGTCATCGACTTCACGCTCGATGCCGACAACAGCAACTCTGAAGCGCTGCCGCTCCAGAGCGTGCGGTACACGCTGTACCTCAACGGCGAGGCGGTGTTCACGGGGTATCGCTCACCGGAGGCGACCCTGCGGCGATTCGGAACGCAGCAGATCTCGATCCCCGCGGTGGTGGCGCTGGGGTCTCAGCGATCGCGCCCGACGGGGCGGGCTGAATACCGGCTCGAGGGCACGCTGGAATACCTCACGCCCGGTGAGATCTCCAGGGTTCTCTACGACTCGGAGATCCAGCGGCCCACGGTCGGCTTTGACCAGCAGGGGCAGATCGACCTGGGCGGATGACGGGCTCTCCGGCGACGCCGAAACCCGCCGATCCCGTTCGATATACTCCGTCGCCCTTGGCACACAAGCCCCGCTCAAATTCCAGTGAATCGATCGCCGGCGCGATGGCCGGCACTCGAATCCCAATCCCCCAGCCCGGGGAGCCGCCGCAGGTCGTCAAAGGGCTGGGTGTGTCTCCCGGGATCGTGATCGGCCGGGCGATCGTGCTTGATTCGGGGCTGGGAAGAGTTCATCGCCGGCAGATCTCCCCCGACCACGTCAAGACCGAGCTGATGAAGTTCGAGCAGGCGCTCAAGACCTCGCTCGAGGAACTGGCGGCGTTCCAGAAGCAGGCCGAGCGCGAGATGGGCGCTGAGACCGCCAAGATCTTCGGCGTCCACCAGGGCATGCTCAGGGACAAGGCCCTTGTCGGGCCCATCCGCCGCATGATCGAGTCGGAGATGGTGACCGCCGAGTACGCGGTCTATCACACCTTCCAGGAGATCGCGGCCAAGTTCCGCAAGATCCCCGACTCGGCGTTCACCACCAAGGTCAACGACATCGACGACCTGTCGATCCGCCTGCTGCGGCACCTGATCGGGGACACCGGTCAGCGAGTCAAACTCGCCGGGGACAACACGATCATCGTCGCGCACGACCTGACGCCCTCGCAGGCCGCCGGGTTTGATCGCAAGAAGATCAAGGCGTTCGCGACCGACCTGGGCGGGCGCACGGGGCACACGGGCATCGTCGCCCGGGCCCTGGGCATCCCCGCGGTCGTCGGCTGCCAGCGGCTGACCGAGGCGGTGGTGGATGGCTCGGTGGTGATCCTTGATGGAGAGCGGGGCATCGTCATCGTCAACCCCGATGCCGAGCAGCTCGAGCAGTACCGTGCGTTCATCGAGCAGGCGCGGATCTTCAGCCTCTCGCTGGATGAGCTCGCAGGACAGGCGGCGATCACGCTTGACAGGGAGCCGATCGAGATCCTGGGGAACATCGAGTTCCCCGATGAGGTGCAGAAGGTTCTCGAGATGGGTGGACAGGGGGTGGGGCTGTACCGCACCGAGTTCCTGCACCTGACGAGCAATCACGAGCCGACGGAGAAGGAGCAGTTCCAGGCGTACCGGCGATGCGTGGAGCTCTTGGAGGGACGCCCGCTGACGATCCGCACGCTGGATCTGGGCGCTGACAAGCTGACCCAGTCGCGCGAGGAGTTCCCGGAGCGAAACCCGTTCCTGGGCCTGCGGTCCATCCGGTATTCGCTCAAGCACCAGCCGATGTTCAAGACGCAGCTGCGGGCGATCCTGCGGGCGAGCAAGCTGGGGCCGATCAAGATCATGTTCCCGCTGATCACCTCGACCTCCGAGTTCCGGCAAGCCAAGTACCTGGTGAACGATGTGATGGAGGATCTGGCGGATGAGGCGATCGACTTTGACCGCAATATCAAGGTGGGGATGATGGTCGAGGTCCCCTCGGCGGCGCTGCTCGCCGATGCCTTCGCGCAAGAGGTCGATTTCTTCTCGATCGGCACCAACGACCTGGTGCAATACACGCTGGCGGTGGACCGGACCAACGAGCGGGTCGCCAGCTACTACAACCCGGCCCATCCGGCGGTAGTCCGGCTGATCCGGGACACGGTGCGGGCGGCCCGTCGCCGCAAGATCCCGGTCTCGTGCTGCGGGGAGTCGGCATCGGACCTGGAGTTCTGTCTTTTGCTTATCGGGTTAGGGCTGCGTACCCTATCCATGACGAGTTCGGCGATCCCGCATCTCAAGCGGCTGATCCGGAGCGTCAATCTTTCGCAGTGCGAGCGGATTGCCCGAAAAGTGATCTCGCTTGATTCGGACGTGCAGGTCTCTTCGTATTTGCGGGACTGTGCACGAAAGATCGTCCCCGAAGCCTTCGACGATCGCGCCGGCGACTAACCAGTATCGGGCCCGTGTGGGGTCCGGTCGGCCGCGCGACACGGAACGCCGGACACGCCGGCGGCGAGGGTTCTCGGGAAACAGAACAGCGGTCTGACGCCCCAGCCGGGTGCGATGGACCGGAGAGTCGGTGAATCCTCCGTCCGGTGTAGAGTCGGACCCTGCGTGCTTGCAGTTGTCATGCACGAGGGCGCCACTCCAGCGGGCGTCGAGTGTCGGGGGCGCGTGGCGATCAGCCATCGCGGCGATGGACGACTGTGTGAAACGCGTCCATCCGGCTCCGGCGGTGCTCCAAGGGGCGCTGGGCACGTTCGTGCTCCAGGGTCCGGGGAGCAGTTTGAGGGTTCCCGCACCAGCTCCGGCATCTGATCACGGCCAGCGGCGTCCGAAGGAAAAGGACGCTTCATGTCGAACACCCAGATGGTCATCAACTACGTTCCCGGCGAGGAGTGCCGGGTCGCCGTCGTCGAGGATGGCAAGCTCGAAGAGCTGCACACCGAGCGATTCGCCTCGGCCTCGCGCGTCGGCAACATCTACCTCGGGAGGGTCTCCAACGTCGAGGCCTCGATCCAGGCCGCGTTCATCGACTTCGGTGTCGAGGAGAACGGCTTCCTGCACATCTCGGATCTGCATCCGCGATACTTCCCGGGCGAGGACATCGAGGAGACCACCGAGCGCGTCGGTCACAAGACCCCGCGCCGGGAGCGGCCCCCGATCCAGCACTGCCTGCGCCGCGGGCAGGAGGTGGTCGTCCAGGTGTTGAAGGAGGGCGTGGGGACCAAGGGGCCCTCGCTTACGAGTTATCTCTCGATCCCCGGCCGCTTCCTGGTGATGATGCCGCAGATGGATCGCGTCGGCGTCTCGCGCAAGGTCGAGGATGAAGAGGCCCGCCTCAAGATGCGGGAGATCCTGGACCAGCTCGACCTGCCCGAGGGTTTCGGGTTCATCCTCCGCACCGCGGGCATGGACCGGACCAAGACCGAGCTTAAGCGCGACCTTGCCTACCTCCAGCGGCTATGGAAGGACATGGACCGTCGGCTCCAGACCGGCAGCAAGGCGCGGTTGTTGTACTCCGAGAGCGACCTGCTCGTCCGGTGTCTGCGCGATGTCCTGACCGCCGAGACCGACGAGATCATCATCGACAACGAGATGGCCCTCAAGCGCGCCAGCCGGTTCCTCAAGATCGTCGCCCCGCGCACGCAGACCAAGCTCCTGCAGTTCCCGGGCAAGACGCCGATCTTCCACGCCTTCGGGATCGAGCAGCAGATCGCCCTGATCAACGCCCGTGAGGTGCCGCTGCCGTCGGGCGGACGGCTGGTCATCGACCAGACCGAGGCGCTGGTGGCGATCGATGTCAACTCCGGCAAGTCGCGCGATGCCCGGGATGCCGAGGACAACGCCTACCGCACCAACGTCGAGGCGGTGGATGAGATCTGCCGCCAGCTCCGCTTGCGCGACCTGGGCGGGATTGTCATCAACGACCTGATCGACATGCGGCACGCCTCGCACCGCAAGGACATCGAGGCCCGATTCAGGGAGCGGCTCAAGCGCGACCGGGCCCGCAGCACCGTCACGACCATCAGCGAGTTTGGCATCCTGGAGATGACCCGCCAGCGCATGCGCGGCAGCCACGAGCAGGTCCACTTCCACGACTGCCCATCGTGCCGCGGCCGCGGGCTGATCCAGCGGCCCGAGTCGGTTGCCTCCGATGCCCTGCGCGATCTGGCGGCGGTCCTCGATATCGACCGCATCCACAAGATCGAGCTGGTCGTTCCCCCGCGGGTCGCCGGTGAACTGCTCAGCACCAAGCGCCAGCTCCTCTCGCGCATCGAGCGGCACAGCGGCAAGAAGGTCGATGTCCGCGTCTCCGAGACCCTCCCCGCCGATCGCGTCACGTTCTACGGCTACGACGCCCAGGGCGCTGATGTCGATCTGACCAACCTGCCCAAGCCCAAGCGCCCGCGCGACCTGCGCGTGTGGGAGGAGCCCGAGGCCGCCAAGACCGCCGCCGAGGAAGGCTGGTCGATCACCGATCAGGAGATGCAGACCCCGGCAGAGCCCGAGCCGGTGAGCGAAACCGCCGAGGAAGATGTCCACCCGATCGAGATCGATGAACCGCACGATCCGGGGCTTGATGCCGAGGATGATCGGCTTCCCGCACGGGGCGGCGAACGCGGGACTGGAGATCAACGCGGCGGTCGCAGACGCGGCCGGCGCGGCCGTGGCCGAGGACGAGGTGGGCGGGATGAGGCCGCGCCGCGTGCCGTGCAGTCCGCCGGGCAGCAGCGCGATGCCGAACCGCGTGATCGGCATCATGCCGAGAATCGGCATCCCGAAGTCCAGCGACCTGCCGAGCCGCACGATGGCGAGCGATCGCATGCGGAAGCGCCCGGCGGTCCGCCTGCCGAGGGTGTCGATGGACCGATGGAGAACGGGATCGGCCCAGATGGGGAACCGCGTCGCCGCCGTCGTCGTCGCCGCCGGCGCGGCCGCGGAGGCCGCGGTGGGCAGGGCGATGGCGCAACTGGAGCGATCGAAAGCGGCGGTGAGCATGGTGCATCGGACGGTGATCGCCGCGGGGCGGATGATCGAACTGATGGGTATGACGACGGACCGCGCACCGGCGATGGAGATCATCAACGCCCGGCGATGAGGAATGCCGGCCCTGCCGGCGGTGAAGCCGCGGACGATCGCGGTGGTTACTCCACTCCCGTGGGCAGCCGGGAGCCGCTCGATCGGTCAGATGCGCCCGAACCCGGCAACGAGGCCGATGGCTATCGCGGCGAGCGTTCCGTGCGTGGCGAGCACGATGATCGCGGCGGCTTCTCCGATGGGCATGGGCCGCACGATGGCCGCCATGAGCGAGCCCACGACGGCCCCCACGACGGCCCCCACGAAGGCCCCCACGAAGGCCCGGATGGTCAGCAGGGCGGCCAACCCGGTGGTGAGCCCGGTGAGGGTGGTCGCCGCCGTCGTCGCCGTCGCCGCGGCCGTGGAGGCAGAGGTGGTGGTGGTGGTGGTGGCGGCGGGGGGACCGGCGCGGGCGGGCCCATGGAAGGGACGCACGCTCACGACAACACAGATCGCGGCCAACCCGTGGACAATCGTCCTCGCGAGAGTGCTCGCGGAGGCCACCCCGAGCATCACGATCGCGGCCACGGGCAACGTGGCGGCGGTGGTGGAGGTGGCGGTAGTCGCGGAGGCGGAGGTGATCGTGGGGGTGGTGGGGGTGGTGGGGGACGGGGCGGTCGCGGCGGTCCTCGCGATGGCCGCGGTGGCGGCGGCGGTCCACCACGAGATGGCCGTGGAGGTGGTCAGTCGCGCGGCGGCGGCCAGCACAGCCCTGTTCGCGCGTCGGGCGGGCCAGCCCCCTCGCAGCCTCCCGCTCCGCAACCACCATCAGCGCCGCAGCCCAAGCTCCTCTACAGCTTCCGGAGAAAGCTCTCGGCAAGCGAACTCAACCGCAGGCCCAAGCCGGAGTAGAAAACTCAAATCTCAAAGCGAAGAACTCAAAGCTCAATTCGAGTCCTTTCATGCGTAGCCAACCACCACAACGCGCCCAGCCTCCCACCCATCCGTGATGTGCTCATTTGAGCTCTGAGTTTTGAGCCTTGA
Source organism: Phycisphaerales bacterium (assembly GCA_020847535.1). Taxonomy (GTDB): domain Bacteria; phylum Planctomycetota; class Phycisphaerae; order Phycisphaerales; family UBA1924; genus JAEUJB01. The sequence goes on along the minus strand of JADLBU010000051.1, from coordinate 8,589 downwards.
GCTTTTCCCATGCCTCGCCGCGTGATCATCCTCGGCTCGACCGGCTCGATCGGCACGCAGGCGATCGAGGTGGTGCGTCATCTCAACGCGCTGCACGCGGGCGGCCGGTTCGAGAACTCCCTGGAGATCGTCGGACTTGCCGCCAAGAACAACGTGGAAGTGCTCGCCGCGCAGGTGGGCGAGTTTCCCGCAGCCCGGATCGCCCTCGCGACCGATGGGGCGGCGAACGGACACTCCATCCGTTCATCGAAGCCTCTCTTCACCGGTCCTGATGCGGCCGAGCGCCTGATCCGCGAGGTTCCATGCGACCTGGTGATCGCCGCGATCGTCGGCTCGGCCGGACTCCCGGCGACCCTGGCGGCTGTCGAGCTGGGACGCGATGTCGCGCTTGCGAACAAGGAGACGCTGGTCGCCGCCGGAGCGCTGATGGTTCCCGCTGCGAGCCGATCGGGCGCGAGGCTCCTGCCATTGGACAGCGAGCACGCGGCGGTGTGGCAGTGCCTGGGATGCGATGTCGCCCCGCCGCTTGCGTGTTCTCCCTCGGTTGCGCGGGTCATCCTCACCGCATCGGGAGGACCGTTCCGCACCTGGACCAAGGATCGCATCGACCGGGCGACCCCCGAAGAAGCCCTCAAGCACCCGACGTGGTCGATGGGCGCCAAGGTCACGATCGATTCTGCATCGCTGATGAACAAAGCGCTCGAGATCATCGAGGCGCACTGGCTCTTCGGGCTGCCGGCCGACCGCATCGAGGCGCTGATCCACCCGCAATCGATCGTGCATGCGATGGTGGAAATGACAGACGGCGCCCTGCTGGCGCAGATGGCGCCGGCGGACATGCGGATCCCCATCCAGCAGGCGATCGCCTGGCCGCGACAGGCTCCGGGTGCGTGGAAGAGGCTTGATTGGTCCATGTGCGGCAAGCTTGAGTTTGAAGCCCCGGACCTGGAGCGATTCCCCGTGCTCAAGCTCGCCTACGAGGTCATCAACGCCGGCGATCGGGCGGGGACGTCGGGTGCGATCCTCAACGCCGGTAACGAAGAGGCGGTCGCGGCGTTCATTGCGCACAAGATCACCTTCGGCCGGATCCCCGAGCTTGCCGCCGCAGCGCTGGCGGGAGTGAAGGCAACCGAGCTGCGTTCGCTCGCGGATGTCGCGCAGGCCGAGGCACAGGCCCGCGAATTTGTCCGGCGCTCGATCTCAAGGTAAGACCTTCTGTGCCGGGATTCTGCTCGATGACTGTGCCGGATCTCAGCGATTGCCCGCCAATCGCCGCACCGTCATGTCAAACGTCCGCACCATGTTGGTGTGGATCCCGTAGACCGCCCCGCAGTAGAGTCCCGCTGCGATCAGGGCGCCGAAGGCCAGGGCGATCCGTGCCGAAGTCGGTTCACCGCCCGCGGTGAGGTTGCTGCCCAGGGCATCGGCGGGGGCAAGCAGAGCGAAGACCAGCGAAGCGGGGCTGAGGGCGGCCAGCGCTGGGCCGATGGTGCCGATGTCAGCCCCTGACTTCCATCCGCACAGGCCGATGACGCCCGAGATGATGCCGACGACGGCGACGGTGGCGACTACCGATCCGATCGTTCCCTTGCTGCGGACCGACCACTGCAGGCCCACCATGCAGCAGAACGCCATGAACGGGATGATGACCAGCGGAGCCAAGAGTCCCGCCTCCGGGAAGACCACCGGCAGGTTCACGGGCTTGGTGCCCACCGTGCCCAGGTTTGACACCAGTTCGTAGACGCCGCCTTCGCGGCCCGCGCCGTCGGCGAGCACATAGATGCCCCCGATCGCCAGCAGCCCGCAGGGGACGGCGATCATCGGCAGGATGTAGGCGATCAGCCCACGCAGCTTGCCGGAGAGATACTGGCCGGGAGTGATGGGTGTGGTCAGCAGGAGGTCGAGCGTGCCATCCTCGCGCTCCCGGCTGATCGCGGTGGCGGCCATGTTCATCGCCACCAGCGCCGTCACGATCAGCATGCCCCACACGGTCGCGAGCATCGCGAAGCGGAACTCGGTCTTGGTGAGATCCCCGACGTGGAATATGATGATGAGTGTCAGTCCGAAGATCGCGCCGGTGGCGATGAACGCCCAGCGCATCAGGATCCGCACGAGCGTCGAGTTGCGGGCAGCGGCCTCGCGCCAGGCGATCGGATTGTGCCAGACGGCACGCGGCGGCCGGTGCTCGGCGCCCGAAGCTCCCAGGCCGAACATGCGGCGATACCACGGCACGCCCGAGCGTTCACCGGCGATCGACTGCAGCCCGCCCGTGCGCACGGTGAGCGTCGATCCGAGCATGAGGGCGATGCTCAGGATGGAGCTTCCGATGCACCAGGTGGTGACAGGCTTTTCCAGGAACCAGCGGGCGATCCCGGTGTGGGTGCCCTCGGTCGCCCGCATGTAGGTCGACGGGTTGAGAAGCGCGTGGAGCGACAGGAACGGGTTGATCGCCGTGAACCACGTCACACCCTGTCCGCCCGGCCCCGCGCCGCCGTTGCCGGAGAGCACCCAGCGATCGAGTGCAATCGTGATAGCGAGGTAGCTGACGACCGAGATGTAGAACGTGAACACCGCCCGCTTGCCCACCAAGCGGGAGACCGACAGCGAGATCGCCGTCGATCCGACCAGGAGCGCTGCGCACGCGGCGATCAGATAGCTGGCCATGATCGATGGACCGGGCACACCGCCGAAGTACTGGGTGAGGGCAAAGAGCGGGAGGCTTGCAAAGAGCAGGGCGAGCACGAAGAAGAGCCGGCCCAGCAGGTTGCCCAGGACGATCTGGACTCCGGTAAGGGGTGTGGTGAGCAGAACCTCCCAGGTGCGCGGGCTGGATTCCTGAGCGATCGCGCTGGCCATGAAGACGGGAGCGAGAATGCAAATGAGCCCGATCTGGAGGTAGGCGATCGCCGTGAAGCTGAAGGCGCCCGCGGCGGCCAGATCCCGGTACGACATCGACCCGCCGCCGCCGCCCTTGAGCAGCAGGGCCCAGAGGAGGACGACGATCAGCACCCCGAGGTAGGCAGCACGGACGTACAGGTGCTTGGAGCGTCTGGATCCGTTCTGCACCAGCCGAACCGTGATCGGGTTGGCGATGCCCAGGGACAGGATCCAGCGAAGGAAGATCGGCATTGGTCAATGTTACCAGCACGGCCCCGACCGGTTCGCGCCGGTGCCGACAAGGACCAGCCGACTTGGGTTTGTTAGGATGTTTCGATGGGCGCACATTCACATTCCGAGGGACAGGCCATCGCGAACGGTGATGAGCGGTCCATGATCGATTCGATCGTGGTCACCAACACCCAGCTGATGTCGAGCAAGCTGGTAGTGGTCTCCCCGGAGAGGATCTACTTCTCGGATCCGTCCCCGGAAGTGGCCGAGCAGTTGGCGCACGCGATCGAGACCGGCGCCAAGCCGGCGGACCTGCTGGCATCGGGTTCCAAGACGATCGAACTGGCCAAGCTCAAGGATGTGAAGGCCCAGCGCGACACGACGGAGCTGGAGATCCGCTGGAAGGGCATGATCGGGAGCGTGAGCTCACAGACGCTGTCATTCGACGATCCCACACGGCGCGATGCGATCCTCGATGCGATCGAGATCCAGCTCTTACCCAGGGTGCAGCGCCAGGAGAAGCAGTTCGGCCGCGTGAGGGCATCGCTCTTTCCCCTGGTGGGAATCGCGATCACTGGTGGATTGGGCTGGAACGCCTACGGGGTCGCCGCCAAGGCCGCCGCCGGGACACCGGTCCAGATGCGCGGCGGAAAAGCCCGAGCACTCGTCTGGTTGGCCGAGGCGCTCGGGCGAGGAGGTGTCATCGTCGTCGTGGGCGTGCTGCTGGCGATCTTCATCGGCGTGCTGGTGATGCGCATCCGGAAGCCGCCGTTCATCGTGAAGCTGATCGCCGGGTGAATGAACGCACCCCGGCGACCAGCCTGTGCTGGCTTGAGCGGCGAGCTCGCTACTTCTTCTGGCCGTCGTCCGTGGTCTTGTCACCGCCCTTGTCGGTGCCGGACTGGTCGTCGAAGGTGTCCTGGGTTGCACCGTCGGAGCCGGTCTTGTCCGCGTCACCCTTGTCGAGCTCCAGGCGCAGGTTGCCCGGGACGGTCCATGTCCAGCTCTCGGCAGCGCGGACATCGCCCACCGTGCCGACCTGCTTCCAGACCATGGGGACGAATCCCATCTCCGCGAACCAGCGCACATCGTGGTCGATATCGTCGGGCGTCGGGGTGTACCCGAAGTAGTCCTCGTGGAAGTTGTAGCGGAAGCTCATGACGGTCTCGTGGCCGGGGAGAAGGAAGTCAGCGAGGTAGTGGGGGTTCTGGAACGGGTAGCAATCGGCGAGCTTGGTGGGCTGACCGTCCAGGGCCCAGCCGGGCAGGATTCCGCCCAGCTGCGTGTTGAGGATGTCGCAGGGGCTGGGCTCGGCGATGAAGGTGATTCCCACGTAGCGCTGCCTGAGGTGCTTGATCCAGAGGTAGGTGTTGCGGATGCCGTTGATGCTGGGGTTGCAGGTGTCCATGCCGATGAGCGTGACCCCGGCGCGGATCGCGCCGTCGATCTCGCGCTCGGCGAGCGCGATGTGAGTGGGGTTTGCCGGATCAAGCGGCGTGACGGTGGCAGGATCCCAGACGTGTGAAACATCGAGGCTCCGTCCCCACCACAGGCCAAGGGTCTTGCCGGACTTGCCGACGCGTGGCAGGCCGATATCGGGATCAAAGGCGTCGCGCATGATGGGAATCTGGTCCCAGCGCGAGGTGATCTGGAAGGGGTAGTTGAACTGGGGGTTGAAGAAGTAGAGGCCCGAGGGAGCCCAGAGCATGACCGCGGAGTAGCCCTGGATGCCGCAGAGTTCATCGGCCCAGGGCCCCCAGCCGAACACATCCGGACGGCGGGTGTTGCCATCACCGAAGCCGTCGAGGTTGCCGGCCTCCTGGTAATAGCTGTCGGCGATCCCGACGGGCAGGATTGGCTGGGTCAGGCGCTCGTAGCTGACGCCGCCGTAGAGCGCACGGAAGTACTGGCGGTAGGGGAGGAGCGTCTGCATCCAGTTGTCGCGGTCACGAGTGACACGGCAGGTGAGGACGTACTTCCTGGAGGTGTGCGGCTGGAGATAACCGGGGTGAGTGATCTTCTGCGACGGGGGAACGTTGTTGGGGTTGGAGAGCCGGAAGCCGGTGGCCCAGCCCGGCCCGCCTTCGCCCGAGTTGCCTCCGGTGGGGTTCATGAACAGGACGCGGGTGTCGTGGTTCCATTCGACGGCGGGGTAGCGGAGGCTCAGGCCGATCGAGTAGTCCCCGTTGCGGAAGACGCAGACCGGGGAGTAGAAGTCGTCGGGGTAGGTGTAACCCTTGCCGATGAACGTGGTGAAGTTGGCGCTGCGCCAGACGCTGGTGTGCCGGACATCGAGGTACTGGATGTCGGCGCCAAGCGTGAACATGCCCGCGTACAGGGTGCCGATGGGGAGGGTGTCGCTCGTCGGGTTCGTGAACGTGACGACCATGTCGAAGCCGGTGGGCTGCTCGTTGAACTGGATCGCATACGTGACGCGGTTGTCAACGACCTGCACCAGCGGGACGGCGTTCCGCTGCTGCATCAGGAGCTTGTTGTTCGAGACGTCGCGGAGCTCCCAGTTGTTCCCGACCTTCTTGAGGTCGGTGATCGCGGGCCCCCCCTCGGGATCTGGAACGACATCGACTGACCTCGCCGACGCGAGGCATGACCCGACCGCCATGACAGCGGCCGCCAACACAGCGCGGAGAATCGCCATGAAGTTACGCCTTCCGATTTTTCATGAAGCTCGGACTTCCCGGCCCCGCCCCAGCGCCGAACAACTCGACGCCCCAAAGTCAACCGGCTTCGGTCCAAACCGCGCGCGGAGCGCGGCCCTCACCGATATGAAATACCCCTAATCCCCACGAAGTCTCTCCAAACTACCCAAAATGAAGCACATATGAAGAAAAAGCCCGTCCCCGTTTGAATTTGTTTTTTTTTTTCAATGGAAGATCAGGTCGGCTTTTCGAATTGCGGGATTGAGATTGAGGGTTGCGACGATCTCATCGCACCCGGTCAGCCTGCCAGTAGGGAAGCCCGCGAAGCTACTTGCGGGCCTCGTTGTTCAGGTCGCGCCCGCGTACCCCGTACCGCGTTCCCGCGAAGAAATAGGGATACAGATCGTCGGTTTCCCCCGTCAGGTCGATGACCGCGTAGCCGTCGTGCCCCACCGAGTGCAGGCGATCGGGAGCCGCGAACAGATCAACCGGGACCATGGCCAGGCCGGCGTCGTTCTTGATCGAATCCGCGGCAGCGAGCGTCAGTATCGTCATGTTGGCGGTCGCGACCGAGCCGTCGGCCATCGCCGTGTGCGGCTTGCTCCGCGGGTTGTTCCATGCCGGCGGAAGAGGCCGGTCCTTGGTCTTTCCGTTGCCGAGGCTCTGGGAGCGCGAAGGCTTCATGAAATCGGCGCGCTCGGCAAGAACAACCTTGGAATCGGGGAACGTGATCTGCTCCATCTGCGCTGAGCCGACCCCGCAGGCGACCGGCTCGCAGTTCTTGAGAGGATCGCAGCAGTCACCGCGATACATCGGGCCGTAAGGAGACGGGCAGCACGGATTGCTCGTGGCGGTGAAGTCGTACTCGCTCCAGCTGTTGAACATCGCCGCGGAGTAGTAGAACGACGCGGGCATGAGGAAGTCCCCGCCGGGCGGACAGTTGGCTTTCAGCCCGACGATCTCACCGTCGGCGGGCGAGACGCCCATCTACTGGACGCCGCTCATCACGTCAGTTTGCTGGGTGTTGCGTTCGATCGACAGCATACGGCCCTTGCGCTCCATCGCCCGGTTCATGAGCATGTCGTTGAGGGACTTCACCTGGGCAGCACCGACGGCGACCTGCGAGGATCGCCGGGCCGAGATGATCGAGGGCAGGGCAAGCGTCGCCACCAGCATGATGATGCCGATAACGACGAGCATCTCGACGAGCGTGAACGCCCCGCGTCGGCTGGTTCGCAGCATAAACAACCTCCCTGGTCCATTGACAGTTCCGGCCGCTGTCGAAGGGGTTGCAGCAGTTTGTAACGGCATCCTCACGGATCGCCGGGGCTTCCAAGCGCCTGGTCCGCCGCCTCGGCCGCCGTCCCCCAGGAGAGCGATGCCCCCGCCCGCCCATGGCCGTAGTTTTGCACGATCGCCCTTCCGCCAGGCAAGTCGATGCGTTCGACGCGGGTGTGCTCATACACATCCCCCATCCCACGGGTCGGGCGAACACCGGCGAGGCTGCGGATCCGGATTTGGGCCAGGTCGCGCCAGCGGGGATGGCCATCGATCCGCAGGAGATTGCGGCAGCGGTCGATGATCCCATCGAGCGCGGGTGGATCGGTGCGGTCATCCTCGCGTCCGGAGTCGAAGGTGCCCCCCAGGACCAGCCGGTCCCGGAAGCGGAAGATGTACGCGACCAGCCCGCCGGGGGCGTCGTCGTGCAGGCTGTACTCGAGCCCGATGTCGTTGGGAATGTGGATGACCTGGCCGTGCATCGGCTTCAGCAGCGGATCCTGGGCGAGTTCTCGGGCGCCAAGGCCGGCGCAGTTGATGATCGTCTTGTGGCCGAGGGCGAACAGGTCATCGAAGGACTCGACGCGGCGATCCACGAACTCGACACCGCTTTCGCTCGCCCGTGCTTCCAACCACGGCATGTACCGCAGCATGTCCATGTGCGGGCGTGTGCTTGTGGTCGCGGCGATGCAGGGAGATGGCGTGCCCGGAAGCGGCCGGATCGCCAGCACCCTGTCGAGCCACGGGTAATGCGCTGCGGGTTTGTAGAAGTACTCGCGCAGCTCCCCGATGTGGATGCCGGAGTGATCCCCGTGCTCCCAGGCAAGCTCGGTGAGCTTGGCGAGCGAGCGGGTAGTCCAGCGCTCGAAGCGGTCCCCATCGGGCATGGAGTAGGGGGTGAAGAGGGCGGGGGCGATCCGGGAGGCGGGGGAACGTCCGCTGCGCGGGGCGTAGATGGCGACCGGCGTCTGGCGGGCGCGCAGTTCGAGTGCGGTTGTCAGTCCGACGACGCCGGCGCCGATGATGGCGATCTGGTTGCTGGGGCCGGGAGGCATCGGGCGGAGTCTAGGAATACCCGCCCGGGTCCGGGTGGGCTACGCATCCCAGAAGTTCAGCGTCTCGAGGGCGATCCGACCATTGGCCTCGGTGGTTGCGTTGTTGTTGTCGCACCAGATCCCCAGCGGCTCGATGGGGTCGATCTTCTGCTGGTTCTCATCCCCGACGTACACCGCCGTCGGTTTGACTTTGGCGAGCTCGCCTGTGGTGAGCGATGCGACCTGCGTTCCGCCGACCGAGGCCATGATGGTGTACTCGTCGGATTCATCGTCGAAAGTGATCGCGAACAGCACCTGCTTGCCCTTGAGGAAGAGGAACGGCTGCTCCAGAGTCCGTCCTTCGGCAGCCTCGAAGGTCGGCCCGGTTACTAATCAGACTCGTATTTAGTGGACAGTCGACTGGGCTTCGGCTATGATGAGGGATGAAGAGACCGGATGCAAGGAAGCTCCCGCCGGAGGCTCAGGAAGACTTGCGGCGCCGGGTGGTCGCG
>JADLBU010000050.1 GCA_020847535.1 Phycisphaerales bacterium | reverse complement strand
TGACCTGCTCGATCGCGGCCCTCTTGAACTCGTCGGAATAGACCTTCCGTCCCATCGCGACACTCCTTGGCCCCGGCAGTTGTAGCCGCGGGCAGGTTGTGTCAACGGAATCTGGGATGGATCAGAGAGCACATTTTTCGGGTTGCATAAATGGAGGATCCAGTCATGTCGATCGCTTCAGATCCGCGTTTACTTACGATGGCCAAGGCGTGCGTAGAGAGCATGGGGGACGTCTTTGGTGATGCTGACGAGGCGCGACGGTCGCCAATGCACGACTACTCAGACCCACGCGAGATCGCCACGGCGTGTGTCGAAGAGACTCTTCAGGATCTCGCGGTACAGCTCGATACGAGCGCCGTGTATCCCAGCACTCTTCGCGATGAGTATGCGGGAATCTTGGCTGAGATTCCAAAAACTACAGACGACGCCGCACTCGCGAAGATCTTGGCAGAAAACGCGGAGTGGACTTCGAACGGCGCACGCGTCGTCGTACGCCTTGCGCGACAGTATGGCACGTCAGTCCTCCGTAGTGCTCTCGCCGTAGCTGACGCCATGGGAATCGAGGATGGCGATTCCAAGTTCTAGCTCGGGGGGAGATATGGCAACGTAACCTACTTGCGATCTTTCTCAGACCTCTCCCCTGGCGGGCCGTGGCGATCCTTCCCGGTCTCGATGTCCTTGAGCCGGTCCTCGAGCCACTTCTCGCGGCCCGCTCGGCGTGAATCCAACCGCTCCTCCAAGCTCTGGACCTTCTCCTTGAGCTCCGTGAGGTCGTTCTCCTGCACGTTCGCCTGGGCGTCGAACTGGGCAACCAGCGCTGCCCGCACCTCTTCACGCGCCTTGCTGATCGCTTCCTGATCGGCGTTGGAGCGGATGTGCTCGCGCAGGGCTCGCGAAGTATCAACGACTCGCATCCCCGCCTGCCATTCCTCGATGCGGGCCTTGGCGGCCTGCGGATTGTCCTTGGCGAGCCGCTCCATCTCGGCGATCCGCCCGCGCATCCGCTGCACGATCCGCTTGACCGCCTCGGGGTCTTTCTGGTTCAGTTCCGTGAGGCGTGGCGCGAGGCGCGGCATGTTCTCTCCGACCCACGCGATCGCCTTGTCCACATCTTCCTTGGTTGCGGGCCTGCCGGCATCGGGATCATCACCGCGTCCGGACCATGGCCCACCTCCGCGATCTCCAAACTCGCCGTGCCCATCCCCACCCCCACCACCCCCACCACCCCCACCACCCCCACCACCACGATCCCCGCGATCTCCGATCCCGCGCATCAGGAACCAGCGCACGGATGGCCGCATCTCTTCCATCTTGTCGGCGATCTGCTGATCGGTCAGCTCCGCGTTGCCCAGCATTGCCTGCGCTTCATCCACGCGCTGCTGGAGCGCTCTGAGTTCTTCCTGGCGCTGTGTCAGCCGGTCGCGCCACTCCTGGCGTGTCAGCGGTCCGTGGCGAGGTCCGCGATCTTTTCCTTCTTCACCGGGCTGCTGCTTCTGGGCCGGCTTGCCATCCTGCGGACCTGAAGCCGGCTGCGCAAGCGCGGGCAGCAGCACCGCGGCACTGATCGCCGCCGCAACGATCGCCATCCGCCGTCCTGTCGGAAGCCGGATCATCACAGCGATTCTCCCTCGAGGAACCATGCCCCGGCGCTGGGCTCTCCACCCAGCGATTCATCGAGAATGTCCGAATCGATCGCCAGCTCATCCACCTCGGCCCTGGCGAACGCGATCTCCGTGTCGGTGATCCCCAGCCAGACTTCGACATCCTGCTCGACCGGTGACAACGCTGCGGCAACCTCCTCCGGAGCAACGGGCGCCGCCACCGGAGCCGGGCGAGTCGCGAACCACACAAAGCCCGCGGACGCCGCCAGCGCGATCATCGCCGCCAGCCGCATCGGCCGCACCCACGAATCCCGCGCTGCATGCGCCTTGAACGAATACACGATCTCATCACCGGAATCGCGCGCACCGATGCGCGGCATGGTCGCGATCGCCAGCCGGTCCTCAAAGCCCCGACCCGCCGCACACGCATCGCGCGCTGCCAGTTCATCGATCGCGGTACTGGTCGCAACCAGGTCGGCATCGAGCCCGTTATCCTGCATGCGGTTGATGTTGAGATTCTCCATCGTCATCGACCCTCCACTCGTCGTGCCCGCTCGGCAGCATCGGGCGATTCCATGATCTCTCGGAGCTTCCGCAGCGCCCGGTGGTGCCGGGCAAGGAGCGTTCCCACGGGCTCATCCAGCAATTCGGACATCTCCTTGAAAGCCATCTGTCCCTGGTGCCGGAGCATCAACACCTCGCGATCCGCATCGGGCAGTTGGGTCAGCGCATCACGCAGCGCCAGAAACCTGCCCGAATCATCATCCCGCTCCGCACCCCCACGCTGTCCATCTTCCCGGATATCAACCAGCGATGCAGGATCGGTCGGGACCGCCTGCCGCGCTGCCCTCCGGGCCTCATCCCGGATCCTGTTCATCGTGACCCGCATCAGCCACGACTCGAACCTTCCCCGCTCCGTGTAGTCGCCGGATGCGAGCTTGGCGGCGACCGTTGCAAACACGCTCTGGGCGATCTCTTCGGCCAGCTCCCGGTTCCGGAACCGGCTGAAGCCCATCGCAAAGACACGCCGGGCGTACAGGCCGACCAGCTCGCGCCAGGCTGCCTGATCCCCACGGGATGCCAGCGCGAGTAGCCCGGTCAGCCGGATCGCCTGGGCCTCGGAATCTCGGTCCTGGGCGTTCCCCAACGCGTGCATCCTCTGGTACAACGTTTCGCCGGGGGCAACATTGCCCTGCCAGAACCCGGATTCTGGCCCCAGCCCGTGGCTCCGGAGGGCACTTTATGCCGTTGGTCAGCTATAGCGTGATCGCGACCCTCCCCGATGAAACCACGGCGAGCGAGTACACCCATTGGTTGTCGGACGGCCATGTGCAGGCCGTGCTCGACGGCGGGGCAATCTCGGCGAGCATCACCCGTCTGACCTCGCCCGCCCAGCCCATCCTGATCGAGACCACGTACCTGTTCCCGGACCGGGCCGCCTTTGACCACTACATCGCAATCCACGCCCCAAAGCTCAGAGCCGATGGGATCGCCAGATTTGGAAGCCGCCCCGGTGTTTCTTTTGAACGGCGGGAGGGAACTCTGATCCTTTCCCTGCCATGCGGCGTAGAGCCTCCGTGATCGCCCTGATCGCCGTCAGTCCTTTCGGGTATCGTGTACCGGATGCCCTCCGCGCCGGATCCGGCTCATCCAGGCCGGTACGCGGGCCTGCGGCCGCTCGCTCCCGGGCCAACACATTCTCGGACTCCCTCGTGCCACCCTCCAGCCCCCTGACCGATGAACAGCTGATCGACCAAGTCCGGGGTGGCGACCGGACCGCGTTCCGAACGCTTATCGAACGCTACCAGCAGGAACTCCTCAATTTCCTCATCCGGCTAGTCGGGGACCGGGCCGCCGCCGAGGATGTCTTTCAGGAGGCTTTCCTCCAGGTACACCAGTCGCTCGGGTCGTTTGACCTGGAGCGGACGTTCCGGCCCTGGCTTTTCACGATCGCCGCGAACAAAGGTCGGGACTACCTCCGTAAGAAGGGCAGACAGCGCACCGTGGACCTCTCGGCCCCGGTGTCAGGCGTGGCCTCCGCGGGGGATGAAGCCTCAGGCGCCACGTTCGTGGATCTGATGCACATCGACCTTCCAGGGCCGGATCAGGCGCTGGATGCTCAGGAGCGAGATCGCCGGGTACAGGAAGCCGTCCAGTCGCTGCCGCTCTCGCTTCGGGAGATTCTTCTGTTGTCCTATTTCCAGAGACTCAGCTACGCCCAGATCGCCGACGAGCTCCAGATCCCCCTGGGAACCGTCAAGAGCCGGCTCCATGCCGCGGTCGCTTCGTTTGCCAAGAAATGGAAGTCGCTCAACAACGAGGACGGATCCCGATGAGTTTGAACGATTCGCAATCACCTCTGGATCCCAACGAGCAGAAGCTCGAGCAGGCCTCGCAACAGGCATTGGATGCCCTGGTGGAGGCCGGGTGGGATCTCGAGCAAGTATCCGCGGAGCTCCGCCCCACCGTAATGAGGGTCATGGAATTGATGGGGATGTTGGATCAGAACTCCGCGGCAGGCAGCGACGACCTGCTCGCCCGCACGATGGCCCGCATCCCGGCCGATGAACAACTGATCACGCTCTCCCCCGATGACGCCCGGGCTGTTGATGCCTGGGTCGAAGCCGGCTTCGATGCCGCAGGCGTCGACGAACCGCTCCGGGCGCGGGCGCACAAGCACGAACAGCTCGCGGTGCTGCTTCGCTCCCGCGCCGGCGCCGCAGCATCGGGCGACCTGGCCGAGCGCACCGCGCGGCTCGTCGATCTGGTGAGCCCCGATATCGATGGTGAACTGGCCCCGATCCCGATTTCACGCGGCGCGTGGGTGCGTCGCCGGGCGCTCGACCTGGTGTCGATCGCCGCGATGCTCCTGGTCGCCGCATCCATCATGTGGCCCGTGCTCGCCGGACTCCGCCAGCGCGAGATGCAGATGCAGTGCAACTCCAACATGCAGTCGGTCGCCTCTGCGATGTCCGCGTACGCGGGCGAGAACCGCGACTCACTGCCCGTCTCGGTCGCATCCCTCGGCCCGCAGCGCTGGTGGGATGTCGATGAATCCAAGCCCAACGCCAACTCATCCAACCTCTACACGCTCATCAGGAAGGGCTACACGAAGCTGACCTCGCTCGCCTGCCCCGGCAACCCGCACGCCGCGCAGACCGCCAGCCGACCCTCGGCGAGCGATTGGAGATCCCTGGATGAGATTTCGTACAGCTACCAGCTCATGTTCGGCAAGCGCGCTCCGGGCTGGAATGAATCGGGCCGGCGGCTGATCCTCGCCGACCGCTCTCCGGCGGTGCTGCGTGCGATCGCCGGTCAGCGTTCCAGCCCCCGTGAGAATTCCCCCAACCATCACGGCGCCGGCCAGCACGGCCTCTTCACCGACGGCTCGGCGGACTGGCTCCAGACGTCGTACGTCCCCAGCAGCGGCATCGACGGCCCCGACTGCATCTGGCTGCCGCGGCCTCCACGATATTTCGTCGAGGGTCGCCTTGAGCAGAACGAGGATGGTCTGACGCTGACGCTCACCGGCCGGGAGCTGCCGGCCGATGGCTTCGATGTCTTCCTGGGGCCGTGATCGCCTTACGGAGCTGATCGCATCACAAAGGGCCCGGCGAACAGCCGGGCCCTTTGCCTTAATAGTCGTCGAAGCTTCCGCCATCAGTGCCGGCGACGATGACACATGACCACAGCGCCGATGGATGCCAGGCTCCACGCCCCGGGGCCAGGAATCACCGTCTCGATGATGAACGTATTGATGGGCCGGCCGGTTGTGCCGTTGGGCAGGATCTCGTTATTGCCGCTGGCGCTCACCGTGATCGTGTTGGTCTCGTTGGCGGTCTTCTTGTTGTCCTGCTGGTTGTCATCGACGTACTTGATCTTCCAGCCCTTGATGTTCTTCTTGTTCTTGGGATCGAGGATCGGGATGATCTCCACGACCATCGCGAAGTGGCCCAGCGGCTGGCCGCCGATGAAGATCTCGACGTCAGCGCCCTTCTTGAGCTTCTCGGCCGAGTACCCGGGGCCTTTGTTGGATTCCGTCTTGATCGGGAGCTTGTTGTGGTCGGTGTAGGCCTTCTTGCCAGCCTTGAGTTTGTCTTCGGTGACCCCGCCGCCGTTCTGACCCATCGACTGCGTGAGATCCTTGTAGACATCCTGGGCGCTGTCGGTGATCTTCACGTTGCTGTTGTGCTTGGCCAGGTACTTCAGGGATCTCGCGACCGAGCCGGGCCCGCAACCGTTCTTGCCCTCCTGCACATGCTCGATATCGCTCTCGTTTCCCCTGATCGTCGATGCCGGGCCGGCGATCCCATCGCCATCGGTTCCGAAGAAGTTCGATGCACTGTTGGCCCCCCCGCCGCCGTCATCATTGATCCCGCCGAAGGCGTAGTAGTCCTGGTTGGCGACCGAAGCCCCGAACCACGCGCCCGAGGTCGGAGCGCTGACGGGGAGCTGCGAGATGTTCATCGAGTACGAGAGATTCCCGACAGCCAAGCCGGACTGCACACCCAGGTCAAATCGCACCGACTCGGGAAGCCTGCCGTTGATCGCATCGGACGACTCGAACACCACCGGCAGGTTCTGCACCGCCCAGTTGGACTGATGCCCACCCTGGACGCTGGTCATGACATTCACATAGCCGACAAACCCCACATCGGGATCGAACGCAAAGTGCGCCAGATCGGCGGGGCTGAAGCTCATCGTCGCCCGGCCCCAATCGGAGAACTGAGATGTGTAGTTCCCCGCTCCGTCCGTCCAGCTCACCTGCTGGAAGTTGATGTCGGCCGCCTGTGCAGCGCAGGCAAGCATGTTAACGACGATCACCGCGCGCAGTGGCCACCTGGATGTCCTGTTCATGTGCCGCTCCTGGCGTGGGAGCCGTGGGGGACCGATCGCCGGCCCGCATGTGCCCCCAAACCCAAGCCCCTGTCGAATTCGGTAATCGCCGGCGTTCCCGCTTCCTTTGCGTCGCCGGGTCGATCCAAGAAACGGCGGAAGCGAACTCGACTCACGCGCGATCCCGCCGGCCAGGCCCCAAACTCGGCCCGCAAGCCCGGGAAGACCCCGGCAACTCACCGCTGCCGTCAGTTGCCGGTGGGAGGGGGTCCGCATAGGATTCCGACCCTGCCCGGCCAAACGCCCCAAACGCCGGGGAGTCAGGCTTGCGCATCATCCGGGCCCTAAGGCCCGCGAAAGGGTTCGTCCCCGCTGGAAGGTCGTCCATGAAGAACAAATCCCACAAGGGCCTGCTCAAGAGGGTCCGGATCACCAAGACCGGCCTGGTCAAGCACCGCAGCACCGGCCACAAGCACTTGCGCTCGGGCAAGGGTGGCAAGAAGCTGCGTCAGATGCGCAAGGATCCGCTCATGTCGAGCCCGGAGGCCAAGCGCCTGCAGAAGCTGCTCTTCCGCCGCCTCCGCGGACGGACGCAGCCTCGCTTTGCCATCCAGCCCAGCCCCTCTCCGGCCCAGAGCGCTGAGCTCAAGGCCGCGAAGAAGGCCGGAACTACCGCCACCGCGGCCAAGCCGGCGGCCAAGGCCCCTGCCAAGTCCCCCGTGAAGTCCGGCACCAAGACGGTCGCCAAGAAGTAATCAGTCGTTCCACCCGCCCCCGCACGAAAGGGGGACCGGGATTCGCACGTGCGTCCGCCGGGACCAAAGCCAGCCGAAACAGCGCTGCCCCGCCTGACCAAGGAGTTTGATCATGCCTCGCGTTCGCAAAGGCGCTGCCCGCGCCCAGGCCCGTAAGCGGATCCTCCGAGCTGCTCGAGGCTATTACGGCACCAGCCATATCCACAAGTACCGCGCCGAGAACGCGATCATCCGCGGCGGCGTGTTCGCCTACCGGGATCGCCGCCAGCGCAAGCGCGACTACCGCGCCCTGTGGATCACCCGCATCACCGCCGCCTGCCGGATGCGCGGCACCCGCTACAGCCTCTTCCTCAACGGACTCAAGATGACCGGCATCCTGCTCAACCGCAAGATGCTCTCGAATCTCGCGATCGAAGATCCCAAGCTCTTCGACAAGATCTGCGAGGCCGCGGTCAAGGCGAGCAAGGCGACGCCGGCCAAGGCGGCCTGAGTTCAGGCGGACATTAAGCGTTCATTCAAAGCCCCGGCGAGCAGCCGGGGTTTTCTTTCGCTTGAAACACGGACGGCATGCTTGCCCGCCGACCGCCTCGTGTCTTGGCTGCCTCTTCGCCGCTTTCAGCGGCGAACACTCAAGCGGATTTCGGTTTTTACAATCGGAGAGCAACATGGCAACCGGAGACATGACCATTCGTCGGCAATCCGCTCGCAAGCCCACGAGTTGCACAAAGCCCACAATCACCCTCCGCGGCGCCCGCATCCTCCTCCGCACCCCCACCCCCTCCGATCGCCGCGAATACTGCTCCATCCGCACCACCAACGATGCCTACTTCCGCCCCTGGGAGCCGCGAGCGACCGATGGCTCGGTCCCCAAGCCCGCGATCGCCTTCCAACGCATGCTCAAGGCTCAGGGCGACACCTGCCGCACATTCCTGGTCTTCGAATCCACGACCAACTCAATGATCGCCCGCATCTCCTGCAACCAGATCTTCCGCGGACCCTTCCAGAACACCATCATCGGGTACTGGATCATCAGGAAGCACGCCGGCAAGGGCTACATGACCGAGGCCCTCATGCTCGCCCTTGATCACATCTTCGGCGACATGAAACTCCACCGTGTCGAGGCCAACCTGGTTCCCAAGAACGCCCGCTCCCGCAGCCTCGTGAAGCGGCTGGGCTTCCGATTCGAGGGTCTTGCCAAGCGTTATCTTCAGATCGCCGGTCGATGGTCCGATCATGAACACTGGGCGATAACCGTGGAAGAATGGCCGCGCGCCCGGGCCAGGCTCCTGCGTTCCAGGCCCGCCAGATCCCGTACCAACCCCGCCCGCACTGCCTCCAGAGCCAAGCGCCCCGCCGCCAAGTCTCATACCATCTCCAGATGAAGCCCACGGCACGATCTCAGGGGTTTTTTCGCCACACCCGATGGGGGGCTCGACGCGGCTCCACCCGCACGATCGGACTCGCCGCCTCCGCGCTCACCGCGCTTGCCGCGATCGCACTCGTCGGCTTCTTCTACCTGCGCGGCCGGGCCGGCGCTCCGGTGATCGCCCGCGGCAACTCCGTCCCCAGCGAGAAAGCCCCCGACATCCTCTCCGGCGTCCCCGGACAGGGACTGGGCGCTGGCAAGGGGATGGAAATCACACTCATGGATCGCGATGACCCCAGGCGGGTCTCCATGCGGATCAAGACCGACTCCTCCGAGCCCCAGCCCAACGCCCGCTACCAGGTCCGGAAGCCCGAGGCGTTCCTGTACTCCCGCAACGGCACCATCACGCACATCCGCGCCGACACGGGACTGCTCTACGTTCCCAACACACAGGGCCAGCCCGAGGCGGCGACCCTCGAGGGCAACGTCGTTGTTCGCACCTTTGATGAGCCCGCGCCGGGCTCCAAGTTTGATCCCGATGCGCCGGGCATCGAGCCGCTGATGACCTTCCGTGCGCCGGCGATCCAGTACGATGGCACGTTGGGCGAGGTCGCGACCTCGACCGCGTTTGATGTCACGACGCCGCAGGCGATCTTCAACGGCAACGGCCTGCGAGTGATCTTCAACCAGGAGAGCCGGCGGCTGGAGTACTGCGAAGTCCCCGGCGGCGGTTCGCTTGAATACAGCACCGACGGCACCGATCCATTGACCAAGAAGCGCAGGGAAAATCGCAAGCCCGCAACCCCGCCCGCGCCCGGCACACCGGCGCCCGCGCCGAAGGATCCCCCCGTCGAGACCTACTACCACGCCGTCCTCGGCGGTGGTGTTAGGGTCACACGCGGCTCGCAGGAGATCGACTCCGATGCCCTCGATAGCTGGGTCCACCTCGTCGACAACGAGCTCCCCGACGATGCGGTGACGCCCGCGCCGGTGAGGATTGCCGCCAACACGAACGAACCCAAGGCCACCCCCCCCCCCGATGCCGATGTCGCGGAGAACGCTCCGACCGCGCCGGAGGGCACTCAATCGATCGAGCCGACTGAAACTCCGGCGGAACCGGCGACCAAGCTTGCTCAGAGCGATACTCCAACACCGCCGTCAGAACCGCCCGCCAAGGCCGATGACAAGATCGTCATCCGCTGGCCGGGCTCGATGGTCATCCGGGTCGCCGAGACCAAGCCCCAGGAACTCGCCAAGGACAAGGTCGCCGTCCGGTTCACCACCGGCCCCGATGCCCTGTGCAACTTCAAGGATCCCGCCGCCGGCGCACGCGGCACCGCCTCGCAGATCGACTACGGCGCCACCTCACAGGTCCTGACACTCGCGGCGATCCGACCCGACGGCGTCGTCCTGACCGCCGATGGCTCGGGGAC
This sequence comes from Phycisphaerales bacterium, assembly GCA_020847535.1. GTDB lineage: Bacteria > Planctomycetota > Phycisphaerae > Phycisphaerales > UBA1924 > JAEUJB01. The sequence goes on along the minus strand of JADLBU010000050.1, from coordinate 100,341 downwards.
CGCGACCTGCGCATCCCTCTCGATCAACCTTGGCTCAGGCCAGACGACGATCAACGGCGCCGGCACGCTCCGGGATGGCGCCGATCGCTACATCACCTGGGCCGGCCGCGCCCAGTTCCAGTTCGCGACCGGCCCCGAAGGCATGAGCTCCATGGTCGAGTCCGCCTCGGCGAGCGGCGCGGTCGAGGCGATCCAGGGCAGCGCTCGCCTGCGCGGCTCGGAACTCGCTGCAAGCTTCCTGGTCAGCGAGAACCGCTCGGATGTCTACAAGCTGCAGGTGAGCGGCAAGGCCCAGGCCGCCGATGGCAAGGGCGGTGAACTCAACGCCGATGCCCTCAACGTGAGCTTCGCCGATGCGTCCGCCAAGGGCACTCCGCTGCCCGAGATGATCGACGCCACCGGGAACGTGCTTGGACAGAAGGATGGCACATCCCTCTCGGCGCAGACGCTGCACGTGAATCTCACCGCCGATGAGGAGAGCCTCCCGGTCGCGACCTCGATCAACGCGGCAGGTGATGTCAAGTTCGTCAAGGTCGAAGAGAAGTCCGACGGACGCATCAACGTCATCAACGCCTCCGCCGACGAGATCGCCGGGGACATCGAAGCCCAGATGGTCGAGCTGATCGGCCCCAACTCCTCCATCGGCAACCTGACCAGCCGCGTGGTGGGTTCGACCATCCGTGTCGATGGCATGCGGCGATACGTTGATGTCTACGGCCAGGGTCGCTTTGAGCACCAGGGCGGGGCTGTGGACAGCGCCGGCACCAGCGATGCCCTGGTCACATGGACCCGTCACGTCGCCTACGACGATGTCATGGGGATTGTGGAGTGCGAGGGCAACGTGGTGGCAAGCAACCACCCCGATGCGTTCACGGTGCAGACCATGCGTGCCGATCGCGTGAAGCTGATGCTCGAGCCGCACCCCGAGGGTGTCCCGCTGAACCCCGATTCTCCGCCGCGCCGGCTCCAGCAGGCCTACGCCTGGGGCATCCCCGGCGAAGCGCCGCGCCCCGCACAGCTTGAGATGCGCGTCTACGACACCCCCGGCGCTGTCGGCCGTGAGCGCCCCGTCCGCGTCGCGTTCCTCGAGGGCAACGCGATCGCCGCCGATGACGATGCCGGAACGCTCAACGTCCCGGGCGCGGGCCGCATGTATTTCTCCGATCGCCGCCAACGCGCCCAGGATGTCAAGTCCGAAGCCCGGCTTACCGCCGATGACGCCATGCAGACCTCCAATCCATTCGGCGGCAAGTCGCGCCGAGGGGATGCACGCTTCATCTGGAACGACTCGATGGACATCGATCGCCGCATGGGTCTGATCACCATCAAGGGCAAGTCCAACCTCCGGCACGTTCGCCTGGTCGATGGCCTCCCCACCGACATCGAGGCCGACACCCTCATCGGCAAGTTCCGCAACATCCAGGTCAGCCAGGCCGACCGCGACAACTCGGATATCCAGGCCGAGTTCCTCGGCGCCGATGCCATGGGCAACGTCTGGATCCGCTCCACCGACAACAAGGAGCTGGTCGCCGATCGCGTCGAGTACGACGCCGAGGCCGGGATCGCCAAGGCCAGCGCCAACGAAGGAAACTCGGTTGTCTTCTTCGATCCCACCCAGGCCGTCCCACAGCGGGCACGCCTCCTCTATCTCGACCTGACGAACAACCGCGTCGAGATCAAGGATGCAGGCACCGTCGTCGTCCCAAGATGACCGGCCTCCTATAACTCCCTGATGCGCCGCGCCTTTACGCTCATCGAGCTGCTCGTCGTGATCGCCATCATGGCGCTCCTGATGGGCATCCTCCTGCCCACGCTCTCGCACGCCCGCTTTGCGGCCAAGACCACCGTCTGCGGCAGCCGCCTCCAGCAGATCGGCCTGGGCCTGAGCTCCTACCTCGCCGACTTCAAGGAGGCCCTCCCCCAGGCCAAGGGCCCGCTCCCCTCCGGCGGAGATTCGGTCATCGGCGCCCTGTTCGGCGGCAAGAAGGGAATCCTCCCCTTCTACGGCATCGACCAGATCGGCGCAGAGCGCCGGCCACTTAACAAGTACATCTCCTCCAAGATCGTCGCCGCCGATGAAGACCCGCAGGTCGTCGAGATGGAGGAGTTCAAGTCACCCGTCGACAAGGGCTGCGGCAACACCGGCATCCCCGTCCCCGGCCTCGATCAGACCAATTCCTATTACGACTTCATCGGATCCAGCTACACGCTCAACGACCACTCGCTCGAAGGCGAATGGGCGGCGACCCTGGTCCCGATGACCGCCAACGGCCCAGGCGGCAAGATGCCCCAGCAGATCCGTGACACGACCAAAACCTGGGTCATCGGCACGCACACGATTTACAACTACCAGGAGGATGGGGATCGCGAATCCCGCTGGTTTGGCCCCACGCAGGTCCAGGCCAACCTCCTTTACCTGGACTTCCACGTCCGCCTCCGCGTCAACGTCCCTCCGGGAATTGTCAACGAGACGCCGGACTACACGTTCCTGCCCTAGACACTCACCCCTCCCCGGACCGATCAAAACACCATGCGCGACGCCAACCGCCTTATCGCCTACTTCTCGATGGAAATCGGCCTCGAGCCGCACATTCCCACCTACTCCGGTGGCCTGGGAATCCTCGCCGGGGACACCCTCCGCGCCGCCGCCGACATGGGACTCCCCTACGCCGGCGTCACCCTCCTCTACCGCAACGGGTACTTCACCCAGCGACTGGTCAACGGCCAGCAGGTCGAAGACCCCACCGCCTGGAAGCCCGAATCCATCATCGAGGAGATGCCCCAGCGCGGCTACGTCCCCATCGAGGGTCGCCAGGTCCATGTCCGCGCCTTCCGCCTCATGCTCAAGGGCGTCGGCGGACGCTACGTCCCCGTCTATTACCTCGACACCGATGTCCCCGAGAACACGCCCGACGACCGCAAGATCACCCAGACCCTCTACACCGGCAACTCCGACTGGCGCATCAAGCAGGAGGCGATCCTGGGCATCGGCGGTCGCCGCATGCTCCGCGCGTTCACCCACGATGCCGCCTGCTTCCACATGAACGAAGGGCACGCCGTCTTCCTCACCGTCGAGCTGCTCAGCGAGCACCTGGCCCGCTTCGACAAATCGCGGATCGATGAGGATGCCATCCGCCAGGCCCAGCGCCAGTGCGTATTCACCACCCACACACCCATCGAGGCCGGCCACGACCGCTTCCCCATCGATCGCGTCAAGGCGATCATCGGCAATCACCCGGTCTTCGATCGCCCCGACCTCTACGGCAAGGACGATGTCCTCAACACCACAATCCTCGCTCTCAACCTCAGCCGGTTCGCCAACGGGGTCGCCCGCAAGCACGGCGAGGTTTCACGGGCGATGTTCCCGCACCACAAGGTCGATTCCATCACCAACGGCGTCCACGCCGGTTCCTGGGTCTGCAAGTCGATCGCCAATCTCTTTGATGAACACATCCCCACCTGGCGACACACCAACTCCGACCTCCGGCTCGCCGGGGCGATCCCCAGCCAGTCCCTCTGGGATGCCCACCAGCACGCCAAGCACGAACTCATCGACATGATCGAGGAGCAGACCGGCGCTGAGTTCGATCCCGAGGTCTTCACGATCTGCTTCGCACGCCGTGCCACCGCCTACAAGCGCGCGGCCATGCTCATCAGCGATCCCGATCGCCTCCGCAGGATCGCCAAGTCCGCCGGCCGCATCCAAGTCATCTACGCCGGCAAGGCCCACCCCCACGATGGCGTCGGCAAGGGCATCATCAAGCAGATCAACGATGCGATCGCCCAGCTTTGCGCTGAAAACAAGCTCGGCGCAGACAACCGCGACATCAAGCTCACCTTCCTCCCCAACTACGACATCGGCCTTGCCCGCAAGATGGTCGCCGGCAGCGATCTGTGGCTCAACACACCCGAGCCCCCCATGGAAGCCTCCGGCACCAGCGGCATGAAGGCCGCCCTCAACGGCGTCCCCTCGCTCTCGACCATGGATGGCTGGTGGATCGAAGGCTGCGTCGAGGGAGTCACCGGCTGGGGCATCGGCCAGGTTCCCAAGGTCGAGGGCAGCCTCGTCGGCCAGAAGCTGGGCGTCGGAGCTTCGAGCGATCTCTTCCACCGCGATGCCGCCGAGATGTACGACAAGCTCGAGCACGCGGTGCTTCCCACCTACTACCGCCATCGTGAGCGTTGGATCGAGATCATGAAGTCGGCGATCTCGGTGAACGGCTCGCACTTCACGACCGAGCGGATGCTGCGGGATTATTTGATGAAGGCGTACGACGAGTGAATACGGCCCAAGCCATCCGATAACCAGCCAGAAGTTACTCTTGGAGTGTCGCCTCGCGAGGTGTATGCTCTCCTGATCGCCGCCGCCTCACAATCGGCGCAAGAGGGAGAGTTCCGATGCGTAATTCGAACAAGTTGATGGTTGCGTGCGCGATCGTGTCGTCCGTGATCCTCGCGATGCCCGCCGCCGCCCAGCCCATCTTCACCGACGACTTCCACAACAACACCTCCTCGCTCCTCTGGGGCAACGAGCGCGGGTTCTGGACCGTGATCAACGACCAGTACGCCGCCACCCAGCCCAGCAACAACCCCTGCACCTACTCCAGCCTCCCCTTCGACCTGGCCGACATGGAGATCGAGTGCGATGTGCTCGCCACCAACGATGGCGGAATCTGGGTCCACACCAACGCGGCGGGCACCACCGGCATCCTCTTCGTGCTCGCACACAACCAGGCGTACTGGCACACGGTCACGAACAACAGCTTCACGGGCCCGCACAACGCGGTGAACGCCTTCTCGAGCGGCCAGAACCTGCACCTGCGCATCGCCGTCGTGGGTTCCACCTACAGCGCCTACATCGACGGCTCCGCGACGCCCATCACTACTTTTACGACGGCCGGTTTCCCCAGCGGCCGCACCGGCCTCTACGACTTCACCGCCGGCGGACACCGCTACGACAACATCGTCCTCTCCGGCGACTGCATCACCGACACCTGCTGTCCCTACATCAGCCGCAACCCCGAGCACATCACCATCTGCGCCACCGGGATCGCCAACCTGCACGCCGAGGGCGCCGGCTCATCGCTCACCTATAGCTGGCAATACGAGATCATCGGCGGCGAGTGGGTCACAATCGAAGAGGGCGAGAACAGCAACGGAGGGTTCCTGTTCAACGCGACCGGCTCCGAGACCGGAGATCTCTCGCTGGATCGCGGATCGGAGAAGTGGGAATCGTCCTACAACGTCCGCTGCGTCGTCACCAATGAGTGCGGCGAGGCGATCAGCGAGTTCGCCTCGATCACCGTCTGCCCCGCCGATTTCGACTGCACTGGCTTCGTCGATCTGGATGACTACGTGGCGTTCGTCCACGCCTTCGAGGAAGGCGGCGACAACGCCGACTTCGATGGCTCTGGCTTCGTCGACCTCGACGACTTCATCGCGTTCGTGCATGCTTTCGAGGGCGGTTGCTGAATCTACATGACGGCGAGTCCATTCGCATCACTCGAACAACATGCGCAGCAATTCCGATCGTTCGAGTCGGTGGTGCTCCGCCATATCTCGAAGAATCCCATTCAGCGTGCCCGGCTTGATGCTGGCGTGCAGCGGCACCGTCACATGATGCTCCCCGTTGCGCTGTGTCGTGAGGCGCATGTGGCTGCCCGTCTGACGAGTCGGGCGATACTCAAGCGCTCGCCAGCGCCGCGATAAGGTGATCGCCCGAAAGATCACGTGGGAGCTTCACGCGGCGATCACCTCGTCACGAACGTAGTGCAGCCAGATTAGCCGCGGGCGTTGCGAATCCTCAAAGTGACACTTGACCGCATCACAGACCGCTTCTCGCAGTTCATCAATGGTGTCGCCCTGCGTGTGAATAGCAGCCCCAGCGGCGTGCGCTACGAACCCCCCGGACGGATCTTCCTCAACCGTAAACACGATCTCGGTCATGCTCGCGATCTCCAATACCCGGTTAGTTTATCACCAAGCCGCGGGGTTGCCGGATCAGAGTCCGCCATGCCGCCAATAGACAAAACCGGGAGCCTTTCGGCTCCCGGTGAAAGCATGCTGCAAGCTGAAACCGTTGGCACTAGATTACCGCCGGTGCCGGCCGATCACCAGCCCCGCGATCGCCATCAACCCCGCACCCGCCGGCCCCGGGATCGCCGTCACCTCGACATGACCCAGCCGATCAACACCGACCGGGTTGGCGTTGGCCCCGTTGGTCTCAAAGCCGTACTGCGTCACCACGCCCGGGATCGTCGGCACGTTCATCGACAGCTCAAAGTCCTGGCCCGCAAACAGCGGGATCGTCGTCGAGGCGATGGTCGCCCATCCCTGCGACGGATCCAGCACCTTGATGAACGCCAGCGATGTGTACCCGTCAACGAACGAGTTGACCAGCGTGTGGCCCCGGAAGTTGACCGTCTCACCATCCCAGTTGCCCTGCTCCACGTACATGTTCGCGTTCATCCACTTGTTGCCCTCGCCGTTGGGCTGCACCCAGAACGGATCGTTGGGGTTGTACGTGTTGGTGTTGGGAGAGAGCGTCAGCCCATCCCCGGCGAAGCTGGCGGCCAGGTCACCCGTGCCCCAGGGGCTGCCGAAGACGTACCCGCCGCCGTTGGAGGGCAGCTCAAAAACGTTCATGAAACCCAGCCATGTCTGGCCCGGATCGACCGTGACATTCTGCTCGGCAAGCGCAGGTGCGGCGAACCCGCACACAGACGCAAGCACCGCACCGATCGCCATTCGGCCTGCTGTCGTCTTCATCTCTCAATCTCCCTTGTTCAGCCGGTTTGAACGGATGCTCGCATCGGCGGCGAGCACGCACGACTCGATATGAAACACCGAGGCGGATGTATGTAACACGTCTACGAGGGGGTCGATACGGACCGATAAAGAACCCGCGCCCACGGCGAGAGCCTGAGCTATACGGGCGGGCCTCTCAGGCGGTTCCCTGGCAGCCCCGCCTAGACCCGCGACCAGCCCTTTCGACCCGCTCGCCCGCTTCCTACCTCCGTACGGCAGGGCCTGCCACGCTTTTCCTACACTTCCGCGATGACCCGCTTCGACCAATTCCACGCCTACCGAACCAGGATGAACAGCCGGATCCTCGGGGATGACAACGCCCGCGCTGCAGCAGGCGCTGCCCGCCCCGATGGCTCGGTCGCCCAAGGCGGCTCTCTGGTCACCAAACGCTTCTTTTCCCTCGACCACCAGACCTACCAGGCCGGCGCCCTGGACATCAAGACCAAGGAACTCCTCGGCCTGGTCGCCTCCGCGGTCCTCCGCTGCGATGACTGCATCGCCTACCACATCGACCAGTGCCTCAAGCTCGGCATCACCGATGAGGAGCTCTGGGAAGCCCTCGATGTCTCCCTCATCGTCGGCGGCTCCATCATCATCCCCCACCTCCGCCGCGGCATCGAATTCCTCGACCAGGCCCGAGCCGCCGCCTCGAACCCTCCGTCCTGACTGCCTTTCCCCCACTGCCCACTGCCCATTCTGAATGGACGACTCCCCACGACACCTCTCTCCCAGCGAGCCCCGCCAGGCAGCGCTGCAGATCGTTCAGGCACTCCGCTCCGCCGGCCACATCGCCTACTTCGCCGGCGGCTGCGTGCGCGATGAACTTCTCGGCCGGGAGCCCGACGACTACGACATCGCCACCGATGCCACGCCCGATCGGATCGCGGCGATCTTCAAGCGCACCAGCCACGTCGGCGCCAGTTTCGGTGTCGTGCTCGTCAAGTACGAACAGCCTGAAGCCCGCGGAGGCCCCTCCCAGACCGGCACCATCGAGGTCGCCACCTTCCGCGCCGATGGCAGCTACACCGACAAGCGCCGGCCCGACCAAGTCCACTTCAGCGACCCCGCCGCCGATGCCCAACGCCGGGATTTCACCATCAACGCACTCTTCCTGGATCCCATCGATCCACCCGATTCGGCGATCCACGCCAAGCTCCCCGGTTCTCCGCGTCTGGCCGCCGGTCCCAACGGCGGAACGGTCGTCGATTTCGTCGGTGGTCTTGATGACCTGCCTCGTCGCCTGCTCCGCGCGGTCGGGGATCCGGAAAAACGACTCGCCGAGGACCACCTCCGCGCCCTGCGCGCTGTGCGCCTGACCGCCAAGCTCGGCATCTCTCTCGATCCCGCCACCGCGGATGCAATCCGCCGACACGCCGCCGAACTCGGCGGTGTGAGCCGGGAGCGGATCGGAGATGAGATCCGCATGGTGATGGCGCTGGCCGGTCGCGCGAATGCGGTCCGGATGCTGGCCGATCTGGGGCTCGAACCGGCGATCCTCGGCCAACCGCTTCGCGGAGCCGTTCACGCCGGCCCTGGAGGTCTGCTTGCATTGCTCCCGGTCATCGGTGCGGGCTTTCCGACCTGTCTGGCCGCCTGGGCGATCGACCGGGAGTTCGAGGGGCTCTCCGGCCTGTGGAGTCCCGATCCCGATGCCTGGCAGGGCAAGCCATCGCCGGCGGTCCTCTCGGTCGTCGGCCGTTGGAGAGCCTCGCTCTGCCTGAGCAACGAAGAGCGGGATGCCCTGTGCTCCACGCTTCAGTGCGCCGGCATGCTTGCCGATGCCTGGCCTCGCCTATCGCTGGCCCATCGGCGGCGGCTTGCCGCATCGCCTTGGTTCCAGCCCGCGAGACGGCTCCTCGAGGCCGGTCAAACGGTCGGGCTGCTTATCCTAACGACGACCGATCAAATCACGGCGGATCTCGACGGACTCAGGGCGACTCCACCCGGTCTGGGCCCCGAACCGCTGGTCACGGGAGACGATCTGCTCGCCGCCGGCTTCAAACCCGGCCCCGGCTACCGCAAGCTGCTCGAAATGCTCTACGATGCCCAGCTTGAAGCCCGGATTGCCAGCCGGGAAGAGGGTCTGGAACTCGCACGGTCCCTGCGCATCTGATTGTCCGTGCGGCAAAGATCAGGTCCGTTCTGGGCTGGCCGTACGAACCGTCGCGTCCTCGGGCACGAACCCACCAGGATCGTGCCCGACAGGAGAGCGGGGACGGGTCGGTTCCGATCGTCGGACGCGAGCCTGGGTCGTTGTCCAGGCAGACGCCGAAAGCTTGTCGCACTCCTTACGCCCGTCGCGGTTCAACCGTCGCGAGCGGGCAGCTCATCTCGATTGACAGGAGGTTCTCATGTCTCACCGCTGGATGCCGACCGTTTCACTCGCCGCCCTGTTGATCGCCGCGGGCTCTCTCACCACGCACACCAACCTCGCCAACGCGCAACCGGCCGCCAAGGCCGACGATGCCGCCAAGGGCAAGGACACGTTGATCTTCCGCAACGGCCGCACCATGGTCGGGAAGATCGTCTCCGAAACCCCGACCAAGATCCGCTTCAAGGGTGAGGTCAACGGGATCGCCCTCGACACCGAGTACGACAAGTCCGAGATCCTCAAGATCGTCAAGGGCGCGCCTGTCGATCCCAAAGCCGATGACAAGACCCCGGCCCCGACGCCGACCCCGAGCCCGACCAACCCTGTCGCCGCCGCCGAGACGACCCCCGAGGATCCCACCGGCAAGAAGCGCGTCTACGTGATGGATCTCAAGGGCCGCTTCGGCCGTGACATCTCCGAGACGCCGATGCGTGAATCGCTCAAAGACGCCCAGAAGCAGCGCGCCGACATCATCGTGATCAGCCTCGACGCCGAGTGGCAGGGCTCCGGCGACAGCGAGGGCAGCGGCGACGATGCCTCGGCCTTCGACCAGCTCTTCCGCGCCGAGAAGATCGGCCCGATCTTCTCCGACGAGATCGAGCTGTGGCCCAAGAAGCCAGAGGTCGTCGTCTGGGTGAAGAAGGCCATGGGCGGCGCTGCCTTCCTTCCCTTCTACTGCAAGCAGATCTACTTCTCGTCCGAGGGACGCATGGGCGGCATCGGCTACCTCAGGCAGCTCATGGAGGGCGTCGGGGATGCCGTCGTGCGTGAGAAGCAGTGGTCGCTGCGTCTGGCCCACGCACGCGGAGTGGCCAACAAGCAGGGGTACGCGTTCGAGGTCATCAACGCCATGACCGTCACCGAGTACATCCTCAGCGCCAAGATCGAGGGCGGCGAGGTCAAGTACTTCGAGCGCATGCCCGAGGGCCCCGATGAGATCCTCCTCACCGACGATGGCAAGGAATCCAACATCGACTCCACCAAGCTCCTGATCGCCGGTGAGGGCAACGATGTCCTCACCCTCAGCCCCAAGCTCGCCAGGGATCTGAACGTCTCCAAGGGCACCGTCGACTCCCTCGAAGACCTCCTCACCGAGATGGGCCACCCGCGCGACTGGGCCGAGATCAAGGAATCCAAGTCCAAGCAGATCCAGGAGCGCTGGAAGAAGGACTTCGAGTCCGCGCTCAGAGACCTGCGCACACGCCTCCCCCAGAAACTCAGTGAGATTCAGGGCGGGGGCACCTTCCAGGAACGCACCAAGGCACGCGGCCAGCGCAAGGTCGTCCTGCGCGAGATGCAGGCCCTCTACCGGAAGTTCGCCGAGATCTTCGGCGAGGAGCAGGCCGCCGCGCAGATCGCCGACCTCGACACGCAGATCGAGCTGATCGATCAGGAGCAGCAGCGCGACGCACAGGAGCAGAAGCGCCGCTGATCAATCGGATACAAGACGCACCACGCCGCGCGGCGGACAGACCACAACGCCCTCTTTGCCCGGAGATCTCTCGATGAAGATTCGTCACTTCCTGAGGCTCTTGACCGTCACGCTCGCCGTGATGCTCCTGGCCGCCCCCGCGCCGGCCGACAGCCTCAAACTCAAGGACGGCCGCACCCTCACGGGCAAGGTCACCCGCGAGGTCGATGGCTACATCTGGTTCAAGTACTCGGTCGGGGAACTCGAGCAGGAGAAGATGTTCGGCCCCACCGACATCCTCGAACTCAAGCGCGACGATGGCAAATCCGACCCCGCCCCAGCGCCCGATGGCGATGCGGATCCGGCGACCAAGCCCGACGCCGGGACCGACGCCGCTCCCGCACCGGATGCCGACGCGGCCAAGCCCACCTTCCCCAGCAACGTCAGGCGGATCGCCATCCTCACCGGCGAGGAGATGGTCGGCGTCCAGATGGCCGCCAAGCCCCTCGAAGACGCGATCCCCCTGCTCGAGAAGGACGGCGTCACCGATGTCGTCTACAAGGTCAACTCCGGCGGCGGATACCTCCTCGAAATCCAGAAGATCAGCGATGTCCTCCACCAGAAATACAAGCCCAAGTTCCGCACGGTCGCCTGGATCCAGTCGGCGATCTCCGCCGCGGCGATGAGCTCGTACTGCCTCGAAGAGATCTTCTTCATGCCCAACGGCAATTTCGGCGGCTGCACCGGCTGGTCCGGCCAGTTGACCGCCGTCAAGGGCCGGGAGCTCGAGGAAGTGCTGCTGATGATGGAGAAGATCTCCGCCCGCGCCCAGCGCCGACCGGAGATCATGCGGGCGATGCAGATCCGCGGCAACCGGGACACGCTCCAGGAGCTCCTGATCAACCCGCCCGCCGGTGAGCTGTCCGCCAACATCGACCCCAGGACCGGCGAGGTCACCTGGTACCAAGACCAGTCGGGCAAGTTCGTCCTCAACCCCAAGCACGGCGTCGAGATCCTGACCTTCGATGCCCTCGAAGCCGAGAAGTTCAAGTTCTCTTCCGGCACCGCCACGACCCACGATGAGCTGGCACGCAAGATGGGCTACACCGAGTACGTCTTTGTCGGCAAGCCCATGAAGAACTACGCGTGGCCGGTCTCAGCCGCCGAGGAGCTCCAGATCGCCTGGCGCAAGGGCATCAGCGAGGCGGAGGCGAACTTCGGCAAGACCGTCACCAGCTACTTCGCCGCGGTCCAGCAGGCCCGGTCCTCGCAGGACAAGACTACCCGCGGCAGCTTCGTCAACCGCGCCCGCACCCACCTCAACACCCTGCGCCAGATGGCCAAGAAGTACCCGATCTTCGTGCTCATCCGCAACCTCAGCAAGGACTTCTTCGATGAGCAGGAAGAACTCCTCCGCAGTCTGATGCGGTGATCGGCTCGCCCACTTCCGATGCACGTTCCCGCCGGGGCCGCAAGGCCCCGGTTTTTTTTGCACCGCGCCGCCCCAAAGCCCGTCTTCCTCACCCGCCCTCTTCCACCGCCGAGGGCCCCACGTAGACCACAAAGTCCGCTCGCCCGCGATCCTGCTCGCGGAGCGATGATGACCACTCGTCAACGAAGCTGACCGTGACAATCTTCGCCCCGGGCCTCATGCCCCGCAGCGCCAGGAGCGTCCCGCCCTGGTTGTCGATGTGGAATCGCCCGACCACCAGCACCACCGGCCGCTGCCCGGCCGCCAGCGCCCCGGCGACCGACTCGGCCATCGTCCAATCCCAGAGCGACTGGCTGCGGAACGTGGCATCCAGCCGTGCCTGGCTCTCGTGTGAACGCGCCGGGGATGCCCCCGATCCATGCTCTCCCTCGCCCGACATCACGCGATCAAAGTTCACGCGGTACTGGCTCTCTGGCCCGGGAAGTGCATCGGGGATCCTGAAGAGCCGGCGCTGCTCGGGCAGGAGCGCCGCGAGCCGGTCGTACCCCTCGGTCCTCGCCAGCCGCACGTATCGCCGCGGCGCGTTCCCGGCGATCACCGGCCGCCGGTGCGCTTTGGCCGATTCGACCATCTCCCGGTGACCGGCCGGATACCCCGAATCGGTGCGCCCGGTCGCCTTGCGGAACGCCGCCTCATCGGTCAATCCCGCCAGGTAGTCATCCAGCCCCACCTGCTGGTCCCGCTCGAAGAACTCCATGCACAGCGCCGACTGCGGCGCCGAGGCAAGCACATCCCCCCACAGGCTCGCCGCCGACGCCAACCCCAGCGGGTGCCCGTGGTTCTCACCCAGCAGCACCGCATCGGCCGCTCCCGCCGCCGCGCTCAACTCCGGCCAGCTCGCCGCGGCTCCATCCCCGCGGAACACCAGCGCGCTGCGGACATCCACCAGCGCTGCCGACGCTTCGGACTTGCGCGATGATGCGCAGCCGCCGGCTGCGGCGATCCCGATCCCCGCAACGGCAAGCACGATCCCGAATTGAATGCTCTTCATCCGGGCATCATACCGCTCGCCGGCGGAACATCGGCAGCGCCCGATCGCTGCCCTGAACCGGTCCCCGCCTCCGCGGCCTTGCCCGGGGTCCGCGGCGCTGAGGGCTGCGGGATCGTCACGATGGTCGTCGCGTACTCGCTCTCACCGACGACCTCGGGCATCTCCACCGGTTCGGGCTCCGCCGACTTCTTGGCCGGGAAGATCCACGAGGCCGCGACCCCAACCCCCAGCATCGCGACCACGATCCCCAGCGACCACACCGGCTCGATGTCGTACTGCCACCACGCGTGCGGCTCGGGCGGGGCGCCGGGCATCGTGTGCGGCTTGACAACCATCTTCACGCTGATGAACAGCAGCACGAAGATCAGGGCCGTCTTGAGATACCGGAACTTGTCGATGACCGCCGCCAGCGCGAAGTACATCGACCTCAGGCCCAGGATCGCGAAGATGTTCGATGTGAAGACCAGGAACGGGTCCGGTGTGATCGCGAACGCCGCCGGGATCGAATCCACGGCAAAGATCACATCCGTCCCCTCGATCACCAGCAGCACCAGGAACAGCGGGGTCGCCATCAGCACCCCGTTCACACGCGTGAAGAACCTCTGGCCGTCCAGCTCGGGCGAGATCGGGAACAGCTTGCGACCGATCTTCGCTGCCAGCGTCTGCTCTGGGTCGAGCCCATCCTCCTTGGCGAGCAGCAGCTTGATCGCCGTGAAGAACAGGATCGCCCCGAAGAGATACCGCACCCACCCGAACGAGCTGAGCAGCGCGCTGCCCACGCCGATCATCGCGCCGCGCATCACCAGCGCCCCGACGATGCCCCAGAACAGCACCCGGTGCTGGTACTTGGCCGGGATGAAGAAGTACTTGAAGATCAGCGCGATGACCAGGATGTTGTCCATGCTCAACGCGTACTCGATGAGCCACGCGGTGAGATACTTCACCGTCGCGTTGGCGCCCGTCTTGTGATGAACCTCTGGGACGTACCGCCGGTCCTCGTACAGCCAGTACACGAACCCGGCGAACAGCAGCGCCAGCACCACCGTTACGGCTGTGAAGAGCATCGCCTTGCGGACGCTGACCGACTCGGCCTTGCGGTTGAATACCCCCAGATCGAGCGCCAGGAGCACGATGACCATTGCGATGAATGCGACCCAGACCCAGAGCATCAACGACTCCCGACCTCTCCTCGCTCGCGCCCAGAAGCACCAATCAGAGCCCCACAATCCCGGGTGAGCATCATGCTCCCGGGCCGAAGCGGTCAACGGTAGTGCGTATCCGAGTTGCCGCCAACTGCCGGGTGCTTCTCTCGGGAGATTACCTGCAAGATTGGACCCAATCCTATGGAAAACAAAGCCCCCTCGCATCTACGAGGGGGCTTTCATACGTTCACTCAATACGACTCGCGGACGGGCGCTTAGAGACTGTTTCAGAATCCTACCCGATCTCGTGGCACAGGCATCCTGCCTGTGTTCTACTGCTCTGCTACCTCATTCTGAAACAGTCTCTTAGAAGCGGGGGCTGCGCTTCTTGTCTTCGGCGGGGGCATCCGCGTCAGGCTCGTCCGCACCATCCTCGACATCGGCCTGGAACTGCCCGAGCAGGTCCGCGACCGTCTGCAGAACCTCGCGCGGCACCACAAAGTGCATCCCAACCGCGCCGCCGCTCATCGACCCGGCGAGCGCCACCGGCGCCAGCCGATCGGGGGCCTTCGGGGGCGCTCCGCCGGTCTGCATCGCCACGAACGGGCCCACCATGTCGATGATGCCCTTGACGCCCACGTACAACTCAAACACGCGGTTGCCCGGGAGCTTGGACTCCACCGGCGTCACGACCTCCTGGCCCGCGAAGCCCTTGCCGGTCTTGGCCGACTCGAGCGCCGAGCCCATCAAAAGCGAGTTCTTGCCCATCGTCATCACCACGCCCGTATCGGTCGTACCGATCAGCCCCGCCGGACCGGTCGTCCCGTAGAGCATCATCTGAGCCTGCTGCATCATCATCGCGTTGGGATCGTCGGGATCCAGCGGGATGTCCATCTCCCACGAATCCACCTTCTTGCCGCCCGCGACATCGACCGCGCCGGCCTTGTAGCTCGTCTTGGCCTTCGCCTGCCCGACCTGCTGGCCGTTGACGCCTTCGATACCGGCCTTCATGCCGGTGACAAACCCTTGTGGATCCTTGGTCTTGATGAACATCGAGCTTGCCGTCAGCATCCCGCCCATCATCCCGCCCGGAGGCAGGCCGATCATGCTCCCCACACCGTCCACGTTGTCCATCGAGGCCATGATCTGGGTCCAGGCGCCGATCGCCTCCCCGCCCGCCTGCGCCTGCTGCTGCTGGGCTTCCTTCATCCACGACTTGATGATCGGAGATGAGGTGTCCAGCGCGCCGGCGAACAGGTAATTCACCTGCGGCAGGGCCGCGACAATCGAGTTCGCCGAGCCATCCACCTGGAACTGATTCGCCGACGAGGAGCCTTCCTTGAACTGGGCGATCAGATCGAACGTCACGCCGAATTCATCAGCCCCGATCGCCGCGACCACCGCCTGGCCGTCGCGCTCCAGGTTTTGCGCCATCGCCTCGGCGGCCTTGGAGACCATCGCCATCTGATCACCCTGGCCCCCGGCCATCATCGCGACCATCTCACCCTGCTCCTTCATCTGCTGCTGGCCGGCCTCGATGCCGGGCTTGACCAGCGGCATCGTGAGGTACACGACCACATCGGCGTGATCGGCGGCCTTCACGGCAGAAGCGCCCATCGCCTGCTTGAGCTTGGCAGAAGAGCCCTGGGCCGGCTTGAACCCGCTGACAACGGCCTCATCCGGGCCCATGACGACATAGCCGCCACCCGCATCCTTCATGTACACCGTGGTGCCGTCGAGATCGGCCTTCATCACGCCTTCGCCCTCGGCCTTCAGGCTGGTCGCGAACGCCTTGGCGTCCGATACCGGCGTCAGAACCACCGTGTACTTGTCCTGGTTCTCCTCCTCGGGAGGGTGGGGGAGGATCACGACGACCGCGGATCCATCCTTCGCGAGGCCCGGCGTCTGGAGCAACTGCTCCATGTGCGAGAACCCACCGGCCTCCAGATCGACGTTGAACAGCTCAGCGTACTGGCTGACGCGCTCATGGAACGCCGTCAGGTTGCGGATCGCCACCGCGCCCATCGCATCGGTCGGCACCCGATCCATCGCCGGCGGCAGATCCGCCCGCGCGATGCTCGCGGCTTGACCGCAACACACCATCAGAACCGCCGCGCTCAGGCGGCGCCAACCCTTGGACCTGACCGCCTGTTTGCTCGCCACCTGCATGTTCGTTCCTTTCATATTCACCCGACTCACGACAAACTCCGCTCCCCCCACTCCCTCACTCCCCCCACTTCCCATCCATCGGCATCCCCGCCGCCGGGCACCCGGCTTGCCGCACAATTCACTCGGGCCTAGCCCTCCGGCCGGCGGCGAGTATACGTCCGATACCTCTCCATCGGCCCTTCGATCGACGATGTGAACGGCAGAAGCCCGGCGGGTTCGCCGGGCTCGCATACATACCCTGTCCCTGTTTTCGCGGCAGACGTAGCCTCCCCGACCCTGCGCACGTGCCGACAGCAAGCTCAGGCCGCGGTCTTGACATCCGCGGGAGCGGCTCGCCCGATCGATGACCACGCCTTCCTGGCCGCGCCCATCACGCCGCCAACCCCCGCCTTGACCTTCCCGGTCACATCGTGGCGGTTATTGAGGCCTGCGGCCTCCTCAACCCCCCGCTTGCCGAGGTTGACCGCGCCGGCAGCGCCCTTGGCGGCCTGCCCGGCTGCCCATGTGCACGCCCCGGCCGCCTTGCTCCCAGCGCAGCGGAAGAAGTGCTTGAACCCGCGTCGCTCACGGTCCAGCCGGGCAATCCGGCGGACCGCGAAGATGCTGACCACCGCCACCATCCCTGTTCCCCACATCCAGGCCGCCATCGCCCGCTCGGGAGACATCACCTGGGTCGCCGCCAGCCCGTTGCCGGCAATGAACATGCCCGCCGAGCACAGGAGCGTGCCGATGAATCCGCCCCGCAGCGCCTTCTTGGGCACCGGAAGCTTCTCGGGTCGTGAATCCACGACCTCGAATGATGACTTCTGATCCCCATCAGCCCCGGCAACGGTGGCATCGGCCTTGCCATCGGCGGGCTGAACCTGGGATCGTGGCTTCGCGGTGGGCGTCGCGTGTGTATCGCCGAACACCCACCAAAGTCCTTTGTAACCGGACCACATTAGCCAGATCGGGCCGGTCGCGAGCTTCCATACCAGTGAGAGGGTGCCCATGGGGCAGCTCCAAGCGCCGCATACCAACGGCGGCGCCTGGTTGTTGGGTATCGGGATGCCCCGGTTTCGCCCCCTCGCTCCCCGTGCGCTACCTCGCAGGATCGCCCTTCGCGGACGGGCTCTGTTCGCCACTGGGAGGCTGGGATCCATCCGCCGGCTCGAGCACCACCGAGACTGAATTGATGCAATACCTCAACCCGGTCGGCTCCGGCCCGTCATCAAAGACATGCCCCAGGTGACCACCGCAGCGCGTGCAGGTCACCTCGATCCGCTCCATCCCGAAGCTGGTATCTGTGTGCTCCTGGATGTTCGCCCCAGCCGCCTTGCGGAAAAAGCTGGGCCAACCACACCCCGAATCGAACTTCTCCGTCGATGTGAACAGCATCGCCCCGCACCCCGCGCACTTGTAAGTCCCGGCGGTCTTGGTGTTCCAGTACTTGCCCGTGAATGCCCGCTCGGTCCCCTTCTCGCGCAGCACGTGGTATTGCTCGGGCGTGAGCTCCTTGCGCCACTGGGCATCAGACTTGACGACCTTCGCCTGTTCCGCGCCCGACTGGTCCGAAACTCCACGCACGTTGATGCTGCTGGATGCCATGTTCTGCTCCACGGACTCCTCGGCTTTGGAACTGGTCTTCGAATCGGCCTTCGGATGGGAACCTGAGGATGAAGTGCTCCCCGGCGCGCCACCGCACCCCCCACTACCCGAGAGCACCAAGATCGCCACGCCACACCAGCCTGCCTGAACCAATCGCCCGAACGCAATCGCCGTCATCGCATCGCTCCACGCCGGGGGTCCGATCTTCCTGCCTCATCATTCGCCTGGAGATGGCATTTGGATGCCGCTCCCGCTCTTCCGTTACTGCCCATCCAGGGTCTGGAGATCGTCGGGCTCCTCTTCTTCTTCCCAATCCCCGCCGGGGTTGTACCACATGTCACCCCAGACAAGCTGCGGCTCGGTCCCATCGTCGTACGCCTGACGCTGCTGGTCCGTCAGAACGCCTCTTACATCGGACTTGAGCCTGTCGAATCGCTCATCCCACGCCTTGTCCGCCGCCTCCCGTATCTGGCCGGACTCTGGCTGGGGTAGTTGCTGCCCGGCGTACGCCAGCCGCTGAAACTGGGTGTATTGCTTGTAGATGACTTGCCGTTCCACCTCACCGACGGCGATCAGGTCGTCGATGCGTTTCTTCTGATCGGCGCTGAGCGTCGAGACCTCCCGGTAATCTCTCATCGGCCGCTCCCGCCGCAGCGGCGTCCACTTCATCACGCGCTGCGTCCGCAGCCCCTCGTGGAACGCCCGGAGCGCCTCCCCGCGATCTCCGCCCAGCTCCCCGGCGATCATGCGGATGGCCTGCTGCACCCGCTCATCAAGCTTCAGGCACGCCTCGCCGCGATCCTTCTCGATCTGGCGCTCCTTGTCGAAATCCCGCTTGAGCGAGTGCTGCCTGGCATCCAGCTCCCCGTGGATCCCCAGGTACTCCCGGATCGGCCGGTCCAGCTCATCCATCTCTCTCGCCACAACAGCTTCCAGTGATGACTTCTCCGCCGGCGTCAGACCAAACTCCCCGAGCACATCCCCGATCATCGCCCACGGCATCAGCCTCGCCCGCTGGACCGCCAGCGCACGCCGGGCCTTCATGAACATGTCCCACCGTCCTTGCTGCTCCTCGGTCAGGATCGCCCGCAGGTCATCGAGCAGCGATTGCTCCGCCGCGATCCGGCCGGCGATCCTCTGCTCTCGCATGCGAAAGCGGAACTGGTTGTACTCATCGCTGCTGATCATCTCATAGCTGAGATCAGAGTACGCCCGCGATGTAAGCCGCTCGGTTCGCCTGGCGACATCACCGCACTGCGACAGGTACCCGCTCAGAAGATCCCGCGCAGCGCCGAGCTGGTCGGGGCCAAGGCCAACCGTGTCCCGCAGCACGATCAGGTCGCGCACGATGAACACCTGCCGCTCCCCCAGTATCGGCGTCAGCAACTCGGGTGATTGACCGCTCGCCCTTCCAAGGGACACCGTCAAGAGCGCTGCAAGGATGATGCCCCAACGCGTCATCTCCGGCCCTCCTCCTGCGCCTGGATCTCGGCGAGCCTGTCGATGTCCTCGATCCGCGGGATCTCCCTTTTCCGGGGCGAGGGCGGCCTCAGCGGAGGCTCATCCCCCGCATCAAAGGCTCTCCGCTGCTCCTCGGTCAGCACAGCCTTCACATCCTTGCGGAGCATCTGCCACACCGGGATCGCCGCCTTCCAGACTTCCTTCTGCAGTGCCTCGGCCTTGTCCGCGATGGTCTCATCCCCCAGCCGATGTGCGGACCGCACATCCACAAAGTCCTTGTAGAGCCGCGCCAGCTCGGCCTCCGCCCGCCGCACGTGCCGCTCAACCCTTGCATTCTGCTCTTCCGTGAGTGTCGAGACCGCCAGCACATCCCGGACCATGTTGTCGCTCCGCGGCCGACGCTGGTTGCTGATCTGCACTATCCGCTCGACCTGGTACTGCGCCAGCACGCGCTCCGCCGCCTCCGGCGCCAGGTTCGCGGCGATCGCCCGGATCCCGCGATCAACCGACTCGCGCATGTGACGGGATCCATCCCGGATCTTCCGGTTCAGTGATTCCTCCTCCGACTTCGAGCCATCGAAGATCCACGAGCCCTCGTGCATCCGTGTGAGCGCCCCCTGGCTGCGCAGAAGCTCATCGACGACCGCATCCATGTTCTCGCGCTGACTCGAAACGCCCAGGTCGGCAAGCACCCGCTGCTCCCCCTTCAGCTCGGCGTGCTCGACCACCTCCTCGAGCGCCGGCCACGGCGCGTGCTCATCCCGCTTGATCGCCCGGATCCTCCGGATCCTGACGAACTGCTCCCAGGCGCTTGTCTGGCCCGAGTTCAGGATCACCCGCAGGTCGTCCAGGAATCTCCGTTCGGCATCCTCCCGCTCCCTCAGGTACTTCTCGTACGTGGGCTTGAGGGGCGCGCGCGCCGCGGCATCCTCGTTAACCTTCGGGGATTCTTCCACCAGCTTCTCATACCGCAGAAACGCCCGCCGCCGAGCCGCGGCGATCTCCGTCTCCGCCGTTTCCAGCACCTCGATCGCGGCGCCGGCCTGCTGGTCATCAAGCTTCGCAAGCCGGCGCAGGATGGCGATGTCGCCCACGGTGCAGGGCGAGGCCCAGAAATCCATGTATGGCCCCACCACCCCGTCGGGCTCATGGACCGCCGCCATTCCGAAGGATGGCCGCACCCACGCGAGCAGCAGAAGCAGCGAACAGACTCTCGTCAGCGTGACCCGCACGTGCGAACTCCCGCATGGAGTCAGGGGGCCGTCGATTCCCGACCGCTCCTTCAGCATACCGCCAGGCGCACCGCAAGGTCCGCCGCCACAACGCCTAGCCCGCGTTCTCTTCGGCCTGCTCCCACTGCAGATCCTCCTGGTCGTATCGCCCGACCAGGTCATCGAACTGCACCGGCGGCTCCTTGCCCTCATCGAACGCCGTCCGCTGCTCCTCGCTCAGGGCAGCGCGGGCCTGGGCCATGAGATTCCGCCGGATCTTGCGGTGGTCGGAGCGGTACTTGGCCCGAAGATTGTCGTACGCCGCCCGGTCTCCGGAGAGCTTCTCCCGCGTGTCCCGGTAGGTCTTCACCACCTTGACCATCTCATCATCCGCTCGCTCCATGATCTGTTCGAGGTTCCGGACCTGCTCGGGCGTGAGCGTGCTGATCTTCAGGAAGTCGGAGTACTGGTACGCCTCGGAGAACCTTTCGACCCCGTACTCCGACCTGCCTTCTCGCATGTCATACAGGGTCCGAAGCGTCTTGGCTTCCTCCGGCGGCAGGGAATCGGCGACCATGCGCAGGCCCGTCTTGAGCGTCTCCATCAGCTTGGCGGCCGATTCATCGCGCTGGCGCTCGGCGGCATCGAGATCCCCCTTGGCCCGCCCCCAGCGGATCGACAGCCACAGCGCGTTACCGGCCAGGTACTTGTGAGCGATCTCATCGAGGGCCGAGAGGTGCGACTCCACCGCGCTCTGGGCGCCGGCGATCTGATCGGGAGTAAGCTTGGCCTCCTTCATCAGTTGCGTAACCAGCAACTCGGGATCGGTGTGTTGGCGAAGCAGCTCGGTGATCCGCCGGGCCCGCTCGTACTGCGTCCAGAGGTTCCGCTGCTGGTCGCTCAGCACGATCTCCCGGATCTCCGTGAGCCATGCCGCCTCGATCTGGAGCCGACGCGCGGAGAACCGCTGGTTCTCGGTGGTGGAAAGCGGGCCGGTCTGGTCGGTGTCACCCTGGCGCTCCCACTCGCTGCGCCGGCGGTCATACACCCGCCGCTGCATCGCCTGCTCGGTCATCGCCCCCGAGAGCAGTTCCCGGGCGATTGCGATCTGCGCCTTGTCGAGCGCGAAGTGATCCCGCACCAGGCGCAACTCCCCCGGCCAGTCGGGGTCGCGCTGGTTGTACTGCGAGAACGAGAGCGTCTCCTGCGCCCGGGCGATGGCGCAGAGAACCCCCGTGAGCATCATCGCCATCACTACCACGATCATCCGCTCAGCGCCCACCCGCATCGGCACATCCTCCCCGCGTCAGCGAGCCCTGTCGATGTCATCTCGCCACTGGTTCTCGAACGCCCGCAGCGGCGGCTCAGCGCCCTCATCCATCGCCCGACGCTGGTCGGCGGTCAGGACCTCGTTCATCTCCTGCCGCAGCTTGGCATAGACAGGATCGCTCCCCTTGCTCGCCTTCTCATAACTTTCCTGCTCCGCCTGCGTCATATCGCGCCACTCCTCCAGCGAGCGGGCCTCGTAGGCCGAGAGCACGGGCTTGTAGTGCTTGGCGATCTCCGCATCGGCGCTACGGACCAGGGCCCGCAGGCGCTGCTTCTGCTCCTTGGTGAGCGTGCTGATCCGCATGAGGTCCGCCAGCCCCTGGTCCTGCTGGAGAACCGTGATCCCCAGCAGGCTCTGCGTGCGATGGACATCGATGCGTGAAGCCAGGATCGCCGCGTTCTCGGGGGTCAATTCCCCGGCGATCGTGCGGGCGGCACGCTCGGAAAGAGCCAGCACCTTCGCGCTCACCGCCTGCATGCGCGACTGGAACCCCTGCATCTGGACACCGGAGATGTCCCCATCCCCGGCGGCGATGATGACATCCCGGCGCTGCTTCCAGATCCCAAGGTACTCGGTGATGAGCTTATCGAACTCGGCCTCGTGCTCGATGAGCGGCTTGGCGATCGATTCCTTCTCCTGGCTGCTTAGCGGCATTTCCGTGAGCAACTGCCGCAGCCGGGGCATGCTCGGGGGGCCGCCGCCCATGCGGAAGGCCATGATGCGCCGATCGTGGAGGAACGACTGCCACTCGCGATCCTGCGACGGCTCCAGCAGCATCCGCAGGTCGGCCAGGTACTCGCGCTCGATCTGCTCACGGCGGGAGCGGAACTTGGCTTCCAGCGCTCTGCCCTGCGTCTGCATCGCCTCGCGGCGCTTCTCCTGGTCGTCATCCGGGGTCTCGACATCAAGCCGGTACCGGGCCCGCTCCAGGGCGCGCTGGGCGACCGTCAATTCAATCCGTGCGCCTTCGAGAATGTCCCGGCCGGCCTGGCGGTTGTCTTCCGACAGGTTCCCGTGCCGGTTCAGCCACACCAGGTCGTAGGCCCCGAATGGCTCGTAGTCGTCTTCGAGGTAGGGCGCAAGGGCATCCTGGCCGTGGGCAAGCTGGACCGCAATCCCGGCGATCAGTCCGATCCCCCATCCCCGCGCCCACACACTTCTGAGCCGCACCCGCATGCGCCTCTCCCCGACCCTCACGAGGTCTGTATCCCCGCAGCATATCTATACCGGCGTGCCCGGCGAAGGTGACGGTATCCGCCCCCCAGACCGCATCCGGTCGCTGAGGGGCGGAGCCCAAAGCCTTGTTACGTGCGCGCGACATCCAAGATCGGTCACCCGGGCAAGAAATCCCTACTTGTTCGCGTCAGTTGCCGCCGGGAGCCATCACCCCCACCACTGCCCCCACCAACCCCCACGACCGCCCCTCAGGAGATCAGGTGGGCCGGCTTGGGGGTGTCCTCGGTGATCCGCTCCCGCTTGGGCTTCTCATCAGGGCTCACCTGGGTGATCACGGCCATCTCATCGTTGATCCGGCACTGCAGATGCACCGGCCGGCCCCAGATGATTCGCAGTGCCCGGAGGACCTCGACCGCCTTGCCGGCATCGACCTCCAGCCCGCCGAACTTGTGGGCCATGTACAGCTCCCCGCGATTGAGGTAGTTGCCATCGACCACGTAGATGAACGGCTGGCCGGTGTTGGTCAGGTGGTGGAGCAGGGTCTGCTTGACACGCTCGAAGTCCCGGGAGACGACCTTGAGCTCCCCGGTCTGCGGGTCGCGCTGGTAGCGGTACATCTTGTGCTTCTCGACGAACTCCTCGGTGAGAAACTCATCGATGAAGGAGACATCGTTGTAGATGCGGCGGACCTCAAAGATCTTGGCCCGGCCCTTCATGCTCTTGTCGTTGAAGGCCTCCTTGGTGCCCAGGGTGTCCAGGGTCTCCCAGGCGGATCCGTGCTGGCCGCGATCCCAGCGTCGCTCGATGTCCTTGAACATCTCGACGCCGATCTTGTACGGGTTGAACCCGCCGGGGGGCATGTGGACCACGCCCGAGTGCTGGTCGGCATAATGGACGATCTCCTTGGCCTCCAGGAAGTGCTGTGTCATCAGCTTGGAGTGCCAGTAGGTCGCCCACCCCTCGTTCATCACCTTGGTCATCCCCTGGGGGGCGTAGTAGTACGCCTCATCCCGGATCAGCCCCAGGATGTCCTGCTGCCACTCCTCCAGCGGGGCGTAGCGGAGCAGGAAGAGCAGGCAATCTCGCGTCGGGTTCTTGGGGAAGCGGGCCTTCTCGGCCTTCTTGCGGGCCTCGAAGTCCTTCTTCTGACGCTCCATCTCCTTCGCGGGGTTGATGAAGGGATCCATGTAGTCCTTGGCCGGCAGCTTGTCGGCCTGGAAGGGGCTGCCGAACTCGTCGTAGTCGGGCTCCCGGCCCTCACCCAGCCGCGTCACGAACATCGAGTGCGGGTCGATCAGGTGCTCGATCGACAGACACGCATCCAGGAACTGCTCCACCACATCCTGACCGTGGCGCTCGATGTGCCGCCGCACCCGGGTCGCGTGGTTCGCCATCTGATCCATCATCTTCCGGTCCGTCTTGCTGAACCAGAAGTTGTTCTTGAAGAAGTCGGCGTGCCCGTAGACGTGCGCCATCACCAGCTTCTGGTCGGTGACGTTGTTGGACTCCTGCAGGTACGCGTAGCAGGGATCGTTGTTGATCACCATCTCGTAGATGCGGCCCAGCCCATAGGCATCGCGCTTGGAGAGCTTGTCGTACTCCATGCCCCATCGCCAATGCGGGTATCGCGTCGGAAACCCGCCGTAGCTGGCGATCTGGTTCATCGTGTCGAAGGGGAGAACCTCGAAGACGGTCTCGTAGAAGTCCAGGCCGTACTCGATGGCCTTGGCCTTGATGCGCTGCATGTGCTCGAGCAGCTCGGGAGAGAGGTCGGTGTGCGGGGTCGAGGGCATGGTGGGATTATCGGCTTGTCCCGACTGTCTCTACGCAGCCCCGCACGGAAAGTTCGGATTCTGGGTGGATTCGTAGTGAACCTCCTACCAGAGCAGATCCTTCAGCCGTCGGGCCACGATGAACGCCAGCACGAGGCCGACCTTGGCGACCAGACCAACGTAGATGATCGCCGCGAGCCGTCCGGCGAGTTCACCTTCCACAAATGCGCGCACAAACGTGGATCTGCGCCACGATGCATCAGGAACGATTCCAACACCTTCCCGACACCCTCGGGGCCATCCTTGATTCGGCCTCGGAGGCGGGCTGCACGCGGCGTTTCCAGCCATAGACACCTCTTGTGCGCACGCACCGACCTCGGAGCCGCCGGCTTCCAGCCGGCGGTCGGATGGCGGTCGTACTTCACTTGTGAAGCGAGAGTTCAACGACCCACGGCTGGAAGCCGTGGGCTCCGACTTACGCCCGCCGTCGCCGCGCGGCGAGCAGAGCCAGGCCGAGCACCCCGGCCGCACCGGGCGCTGGCACGTGCTCGGTCACGATCCGCAGTTGCACCGTGTCGAAGTAGGCGACATCGCCGACCAGGCTGAACGTCAGTGTCTTGTTGCTGACCGCAAAGTAATCAAGACCCCAGTTGGACATCCCGCGACCCGGGCCGGTGAAGTAGTTCGTCCCCGAAGCGCCCAGCAGCGCATCGGAGGGATCGAGCGTCTGCCAGTCGTAGGCGACCCCGATGATCTTCCCGCTGAACGTGACGCTGCCGGTGATTGGCGTTCCGGTGGTGTGGCGGTAGTGCAGGTAATGCGAATCGACGAGCCCCGAGATCGAGCCGGCGAGCGGGCCGGAGCTGTTCCCGGGGTTGTTGACCAGATCCATCGCGATGTTCGAGATGAGCACGCCTTGCTGCTCATCCCAGATCGAGGCCACGTCTGGAATGTTCGAGTAGCTCGCGAAGGGAACGATGTTCGCCGGCGGCGAGATCTGCACAACCTGCCCGTTGAACGACTGGATGGAAGCGTGGGCGGCGAGCGGAGCCAGGTACGCGCTGAGCGATGCGGCGATGAATCGGCGGCTGTTCATGTGGAATCTCCCGTGAGCGGGGCGAAGCGTTCGGCCTGGATCCCTGTCCGGCGATCGTCTCCTCCTACACATGAGTTCCCACAGAGGGGCGGAGTCTTGCAGCACGCCAGCACAAAAAGCCGCGGCACGGTCGTTCATTTGATCGTCAGCGAGAAGACGGTGGCATCGGCGAGCGTGAGCAGCCAGCATACACCGGCGATCGCGATCCGCTTGCCCGTGCTCAGCCTCCGCAGCCGGCGACCGAACTTGAGCATCGCGGCGAGCACCACTCCCATGACCGCTGCGCCGCCAACATTCATGATGATGAACCAGTCCATAAACGTCCTGCCGAGCGACCAGCCGCGTGCTACCCATTGGATCGCAATGTAATACAGCAGCAGCGAGTTGAGCCCGCAGCCGAACCCCGCGCCCACGACGCCGCACAGCCACCATCCCAAACGCGGCTCGGCGAGGCTGACACCCAGGCGGAGCGATTGGCGACACTCGGGACAGACATCGGCGGTCAGGCCTCGGAGGTTGTAAGCACAGGATGGGCAAACAACATCTCGCGCCGAAAGGTACGACTTAAGTTCCTCGACTTCGCGCTGGTCGGCGTCCGTCATGGCCGCAGTCTAACGCATCCTCTACGGGTCGCGGTTGGGCGTGCGATGCCATCCGCTACGTCCACTCCGCTAGTAGTACCCGAGCCACTGCAGCACATCGAACGTCGCGCTGGTCAGGAACGTGAGCAGGGAGTATCCGAGCAGGACGACCAGCAGCTTCCGAACCCACAGGCCCGCGCGGTCATCGTTGCGATGAATCCACAGCCCTCGCGTCGTGATGAACGCGCACACCATCAGGATCATCGCCAGGGTCGCGTGCATGATCGATTCCGTCCGCCACATCCACGGTACCCCGCCTGGCCATTGCGTGGAATTCCACAACGACATCGTGTACCACACGATCCGCAGCACGCCGTTGCCCACACCGCCCACGTCCGCGATCAAGAGCAGCGTTCGCGTCCGGCGATCCGGCCGGTCCGGCCGATGCAGCACCACGCTGTTGATGTACGAGCACTCCGGACAGGCAGCGACGTTGAGACCGCGCAGGTTGTAGCCGCACCCCGGGCACGGGGCATCCCGGTCCGCCAGGTACGCCGCGAGCAGTTCATCCCCTGTCGCTATCGGCGCAGCATACCCGCCCGCTCCCCGTGATGAGCGCGCACGATACGCGTTCAGAAGGAATACACCCCGGGAGCCGATCGCGCAGGACGATTCGGCGGGAACAGCCGGAATTCAACGGGGTTTTCGCGTGCTCTCGGCGACACATCGCGTGAGCATTCGCCGCGCGCCGACGTTCAACACCCCAGGAAGTTCCAACCTGCGGGCCAAACCCGCGCTGCTCACGAGGATTGCAGGGCTCGCTCGATCGGAAGCGCAGTGTGCGCTGCCGGGAGCATCCCTGCGCCCCTCGTGAGCACGAACTCGCCAGAGGAGACAAGCATGGATCGCTCTCAACTCTCATCACGACTCCTGACGACAGCCCCCCGCAGCGCGGTGTGCGCGGGCTTGCTCGCCGCCTGCTGCGGGACGCTCATGGCATCCCCGGTGGACTCCACCGGCGCCCTAGGCCCGCTCGCCCCGGCCAGCAGCATCGACTTCAACACCGACACCGGCCAGTACCGCCTCGATGGCGGCGCGTGGCAGGGTGGCGGCCGGCTCAACCTCAACGCCAACGGGCCCGATGGCGCTGGGGCGATGATCCGCATGTACGACTTCGGCCAGATCCACCTGTCTCCGAACGTGCAGGTCAGCGCCACGGGCAGCTACGCGCTGGGCCTGCTCAGCACCGGCAACATCACCATCAACACCAACCTCAGCTTCACCGGTTCTGATGGCAGCGCGGGCCAGGATGGCTACGCGCACGTCGGCGGGGGTGGTGGCGGCGGAGGAGGGGGCGGCGGCGCGGTCATGCTGATCGCCAACCACGGATCGATCGTGATGAACGGCAACGTTGACCTGTGGGGCGGCCGCCGCGGTGCGCACGGCCAGGGATGGCTCCCCGGCGATGCCGGTGGCGGGTTGGGTGGCGCTGGCGGCGGTGCGGGTGTGGGCGGCGGCTTTGGCGGCGCTGGCGGCACCTCGCGAGCGGGTGGGAACGGCGGATCGGGGGGCAAGGGCAGCGGCGGAGGGGGTGGCGGCGGGGGCGGTGGAGGTGGGGCGATCGGCGGTTGGGGTGGGTTCGCCGGCCCCGCCGGTCCCGCCAACGACGGGGATGGAAACATCGGGACCGATGCCGGAGACGGCACGAACAACAACGTCGCACCCGGCACCGGAGGCGATGGTGGTGATGGCAAGGGTTGGTTCTGGAAGAGCATCCACGACGATCCCGATGGAGGCAAGGGCGGCGATGGCGGTGCGCTCCATGGCAATGACGGCAAGAAGGGTCAGAAGGGCGACAACTGCCAGAACGGCGCTGGTGGCGGGGGCGGCGGCGGCGGTGGCGCGGACCACCTCAAGTCCGGTACCCCGGGCGTCGGCGGCAAGCCGGGCGCCGGCGGCGGTGGCGCCGCGACCGGCGGTGGCAAGGGCGGCGCGGGAAGAGTCCGCGATGACTCCGGGGGTGGTGGCGGCTCGTTCATCCTCGCCGCGCAGTTCGGCATCTTCCTCACCGGCACGATCTCGGTCGATACCGGAACGGGGGCGATCTACGGGGATCTGGTCATGCCCGGCGCGTTCGATCGTCCGCTGGTCATGGAATCGGGCAATCCGCTGGAGACCACCGCGGAGAACATGATCCACGCGTACGGGTTCGAGGCCTGGAACGCGTTGTCGGGCAGCCAGCTTGTGCTGTGCGGCGGGTCCGGCGAGGGTGGCGAGGGTGGAGATGGGCAGACGGTGCCCGGTCCGGCATCGCTCGCTCTCGCGATCCTCGGCGGCGGCCTGGTCGGGCGTCGGCGCCGGTAAGTTCTCCCCCGGGATAACCACACCCGGCCCGGCTTCGTCTCCGTCCTCGTCGAGGGACGGGCGAGGCCGGGCCGATCCTTGTTTCCACAGGCATTCCGGTTATCCGACCTGCTCGGCACGCCCGCATACATATCACCATTCATCCGACTCCGAGCCCCGCCCGCTCGAAGGGGCCATTCCCGCGGTCCCAGCCCCACAGCAGCGACCCATCGACCGATCAAGATAATGCATGGCGTTCCACGTCAGCCAACCCTCACCCCATGACGATGTCGGCGCCAATCGCCGTCGTCACGGCCGTGTGCTCTGTGATGGGGTGGGATGCTCGCTGGGACAGATCCTGGATATCTCCGCATCAGGCGCCAGGATCCGCACCAAGTTCGACCGACTACGGCCCGCCGAGGAGATGCCGCTCACGATCGAGGGGCTGGATGGGCCGATCGCTATCCATGTGCAGGTGATGTGGATCGTCGCCGATGAAGCCAACCACCCGATCCGCCAGATGCTCACCGGGGTTCGATTCCTGAATCCCAATGAAGATGCTCGCCGGGCGCTGATCGAATTGGCGCGGGCGGCGGCGAGCAATCCGACGCTGAGAGCCTGAGCGAAGGCACTGGGCGTCGGGGACTGGGCACTAGGGCTGAACTTTCAGAATGATCGCCTGACCATCCGTGCCCAGTGTGGTGATAGTGGCGACCTTGGCTCGGTGCTGCACGGTGGCATCGGGCGTTGAGGGCTCGGGATCGATCAGGAGCTTGACGATCACCGGGCGATTCGGGCGGGGCATGCGGCCCTCTGTGGCTCGGACGCTGATGGTGACGGTGTCTCCTTCGCGAACTGCTGCGTAGGTCGTGAGCAGGAACTCGCCGCTCATGTAGCCGTATCCATCTCCGGCATCCTCGTAGAGAGTGCCGATCGCCTTGCCGTTCTTGTCCAGGGCGATCAGGAGCGTCAGCGGGCTCAGCGGGGTTTCATCGATGTGCTGCATGACCGGGCCCGTCGGGACGATCGCGCCGGGCCGCAGATACATGTCGGGCAGGTCGGGGTTGGGACCCTCTCCGAAGTCAAATCCCAGCCACCGGCGACCATCGGCGGCCTTGGGGAGTACCGACATGCGCGAGCCATCGGGCATCATCTGGCAGGCGACCATGATGTCGCCGCCGAGCAGGAAGGCATCATCCTCCGAACGCAGCGCGGGATCCTTGGGATCGACGAAGAAGAGCGGGCGTGCGACCGGCATGCCGGTCTTGCTCGCATCGCGGAAGAGTGAATAGATGTAGGGCATCAGGCGATAGCGGCGTTCGATCGCCTGGCGACAGGTCGCCTCGACCTCAGGGCCGAACGACCACGGCTCCTTGTCGATGTTGCCGGTGGCGGTGTGTGCGCGGGCGAAGGGGAGGAGGGCGCCAATGCCCATCCAGCGCGCGAAGAGCTTGCCTTCCTGGCCTTGCGGGCCGTTGCCGGCGAAACCGCCGATGTCGGGCCCCGCGAATGGCTGGCCGGAGAGCCCCATGTTGATCGCCATCGGCACGCTGGACTCCATGTGGAACCAGTCGGCGGAGTTGTCACCCGTCCACATGGCCCCGTATTGCTGCCCGCCGATGTAGCTGGCGCGAGAGAGAACGAAGGGGCGCTTGTCGGGGTTGGCGGCCATCACACCCTCGCGGGTCGCCTTGACCATGAGCAGGCCGTAGACGTTGTGCCAGCGGGCGTGGTCACCGGGGTTCTCACCCTTGGCGTTGGCGAACGCGGCATCGGGGCGATGCTTGTTGTCCTCGGGCATGGTCTTGGACTTGTCGGGCGTGTTGAAGACCGCCGGCTCGTTCATGTCGTTCCAGACGCCGTCGATGCCGGTCGCCATCCAGTCCTTGTAGAGGCCGGACCACCATGTGCGGGTCGCCTCGCGGGTGTAGTCGGGGAAGACGCACCAGCCGGGCCAGACCTCGCCGCGATAGTCGGCCGTGCCGTCAGACTTCTTGACCCAGACATCGGCGGCGCTGCCGGACTCGTACACGGGGTAGCGGCCGTCGATGAACTTGTCCTTGTCGGCGGCGATCCCGGGGTCGATCATCCAGACGGTCTTGAATCCGATCTTGTGGAGGTCATCGTTGTGGCGCTTGGGATCGGGGAAGTGTTGCTTGCTGAACGTGAAGCAGAGGAACTTGTGCATGTAGTCGATGTCGTGCCAGATGACATCGCAGGGGATCTTGCGGTCACGGAAGCCCTTGGCGATCTCCATCACGCGGGAGTCGGGGAAGTAGGAGTAGCGGCACTGGTGGTACCCCAGAGCCCACTTGGGGGGGAGTGCGATCGTGCCGGTGAGTTCGGCAAGCGCCATCACGACCTGCTCGGGGGACTTGCGGTCGATGACGATGACGGGGAATTCGGGGCCGGATGAGCTGAAGACGAACGAGCCGCCCGAGGAGTAGGCGTTGTTCATGTTGACCGAGACGCGATAGGTGGTGTCGGCGAGCACGCCGAAGGCGGTGCCATCGGCGCGGACACCCAGGACCCAGGGGTGGGACTGGTAAAGGTTGGCTTGGCTGTCGTCGTAGCCGTAGGCATCGTAATTCCAGCACTCGATGGTGCGGCCGTTGCGCAGGAGCGGGCCGGTGACCTCGCCGGTGCCGTAGAGGCTGGTGCCGGCCTCGATGGGGATGAGGGCGGTGTGCTGGCCCTTGGCGGTTGCGAACTGGGGGACCGCCTTAAGGCCGATCGCGGAGGCGTTGCCCACGACGGGTCGCGGATCCTTCAGGGCCATGCTCGGGAACGCGGCGAGCCTGGCTTCCGGTGAGGCGTGGTATCGCATGATGCGATCGCCGATGGGCTCGGGGACGATCGCAGCGCTGGCCGAAGTCGTGGGGGCTTCTTCGGAGTACGGTGACGTGGCGAGCGCGGACCAAGGCAGGATGCCCCCGGCGAGAAGGCAGATGCCTGTGGTGAGTGGTCGGAGCGTCCGGGAACGTGTGCGGTGCATCATGATCGTTGATCCTGCAAAGTGGCCGGCCAAAGCAGCCGGGAAAGGGCGATTGAAGCGTGAGAATAGCAGGACAGGGACGGGTGCTGTCCGGTCCTGCGGGGCACGTTTGCGGTGCCGGGACAGGCATTTGCCGATCCCGGGCGTAAATAGGGTTCTCTTGCGGGCCAACTTGGGGGATACTGCCGCCGATGGGCCCGGCGCCTGGAATCGGGGCGATACCCTTTTCCTGTTGGTTCATTTGGATCCCGTTGCCGACTCTTGGCACTTGCTCAGGAACCGCTTCCATGACCGATCGCCAGCGCGTGAGACTGTTCGTTCGAATGAACCTGCCGCGGGCCGGGATGCTTGCGCTGCTCGCGGGCATCGCATGCCCGCCGGTGATCGCCAATGACAACCCGGTGATCTTGCAGTGGTTCGAATGCCGGTGGCAAGACATGGAACGGCGCATCCCGGATTTCTATCTGAACGGGTACGCGGCGATGTGGGTGCCTCCGCCGGGGAAGGCCAACTCGAGCGCGAGCACGGGGTACGACGTGTGGGACCGTTTCGACCTGGGCCGGCCGGGCGCGCAGACGGCGTTCGGCACCGAGCAGTACATGCGGGCGATGATCGGGGAGCTGCACCAGGCCAACGGCCTGATCTATGTTGATGGGGTTCTGAATCACAATTCCTCGCGGCAGACCAGCGCGAGCTTCCAGGCCGCGGGCGGATACCCGGGCTTCTGGATGGCGCCGGGGAATCCGCCGACGAACAAGACACCGACGAGCAACTGGGGAGATTTCCACGCGGGCAACGGGAACGGGTACCTGCAGTCGGAGGATCCGGGCGGACCCAACTATCACCTGTACAACGGCGATCTGGTCGCGCTGATCGACATCGCGCAGGAGACCAATCACACGTTCATCCGCCACCCGGTCGAGGAAGGGAACCCCGACAACATCCCGGCGGGCACGATCCACAACAAGCCCTCGACGGGGAATTACCGCTTCTATCCGGACAAGCAGCTGCCGGGCGTCGATGTCCCCAACCCTGGGACTTCGCGCAACCCGGGCGTGAGCAACTTCACGTTCTACCCGTACAACACCTCGGATCCGCTCGCCGGGGATCCGTACAAGGACAACACCACCGGACTGCTCATGCGGTACGTGCAGTGGATGGTGGACGATGTCAAGGTGGATGGGTTCCGCTGGGATGCGATCAAGCACGTGCCCTCGTGGTTCTGGGATACGTTCATCGATTCGGTGCTCTATCAGCGCCGCGTGACGCCCGATGGGCGACGCGTGACACCGTACTCGTTCGGCGAATCGGTGGAGAGCGCCGGGTGGTCATGGGCCAACATGGCCCGCAAGGATGGATTCGGGAATCGGGACTGCCTGGACATCTCGGGCTCGGGGGAGTTGCGGAACCTGCTCAATGGGGGCGGGTTCGGGTCGTGGCAGAGCGTCGTCAACGGGCACTTTGACCTCGGGGATGACGGTTTCAACAACGGGACGTTCGGCGTCAACCACGTCTTCAGCCACGACAACGGGTCGGTGGGCGATGGCGGTTCAGCGCCGGCGAACCCGACGGTGCGGCAGATGGGGTACGCGATGAACGCGTACGTGCTGATGCGCAGCGGGCCGGCGGAGGTGTATCACAACGCTCGCGGGATTCAGCGCGGCGGCGGATTCTGGCCTCGCCAGGGCGTCTCGACGGCGCTTGGGTGGAACCCGACCGCGCAGGCGGGTTTCCCGCAGGGGACACCGGATGCGACCATCGGCAAGGTCGTGCAGCTTCACAACTTCTACGCGCGTGGCGAGTTCAACATCATCAACAGCTCCGACATCGTCAACCCATCGCTCAACGATGTCATCGTCTTTGAGCGCCGCAAGAACCAGGGCGGCGGGCAGTACTCGTCGAATGTGCTTGTCGGGTGCAACGACCGATGGGACTCCGGATACGACCAGCGGACGGTGACGACCTCGTTCCCGGCGGGGACGCGGCTGATCGAGATGACCGGGAACGCGACCGACGCGGTGGTCGATCCCAACAACGACATCTCCGATGTGCTGACGGTCGATGCCAACAAGAAGGTCACGATCCGGATCCCGCGGAACAAGCAGGGATCGACCGAGCACGGCCGCGGGTACGTGGTGTACGGGCCGGCGGTCCCGTCGGGAACGCTGGTGCTGACGAACGTGTCGTCGAGCCTCGCGGCGGACGATCCGGCGATCACTTCGTTCGCGGCACGGCGGCTCAACGCGATCCCGGTGATCAGCGCCAATTCGTTCCAGATCGAGCTGACGACGACCAACGGGGATGCGGGGGCGGGGAATAACAACAACGCCGATGACAACGCGGTCTTCCGCATCGACCAGGGGTACCGGGACTTCAACGGCAACTCGGGCGTCGATTTCGACCACAGCGACGCCGTGACCCCGGGGTATGAGCAGTTCCTGACCCAGAACCAGCCGCTCGCCGGGACCAGCAACACCAACGGGGTGTACAAGCAGGCGATCGATGCGACCCGGCTCTCCGAGGGGCTCCACTACATCTCCGTAATCGCCTTCCGCAAGCGCAATGTGGGTGATGATAAGCTCTTCCGAGAGTTCCGCCAGCCGGTCTACATCGATCGGACCGGACCTGCGGTGACGCTGCGCGTGCCGGACGAGATCACGGGGAACAGCCACGTGTTCTTCATGGATGCCCAGGATCGCACGGCGATCCGCGCGCACCTGATCCGTGACCTGCCGGACGGCGCCGATCCGTTCGCGGCCTCGAACATCACCAACCAGTGCACCAAGAACGACCGCTTCGAGTACTTCCGCACGATCACGAGCCTGACCGATCACGGGTACGTGAAGATCACGCTGGTCGCGTTCGAGGAGACGGGCAACGGGAGCGCGACGGATTACTGGGTGTTCGTGAACAAGTGCCCATCGGACTTCGACAAGAGCGGGTTCACCGACATCGAGGACTACTCAGCGTTCGTGCTCGCGTTCGAGGCGGGGACGGATGATGCGGACTTCGATGGGTCGGGGTTTGTGGATATCGAAGATTTCTCGGCGTTCGTGGTGGCGTTTGAAGCGGGGTGCTGAGAATCAGGCAGTAGGGAGTCGGCGGCAGGCAGTAGGGCAAGACCAAGGAAGCGCATCAACCGTGCTCGGTCGGTGGCTCGGCCGGCGTGACTGGCGGTGCTGATGGCATGAACGCCAGCGCCAGCGTAGCGAGCAGGCCCATGCCCGCGCCGAACCAGAAGGTCGCCGCCGGGGCGACATGGTCCCACAGCAAACCGCCGATGAGCGAGGCCGGGAAGAGACCGAGTGCGAGCAGCGTGCCGTGCAGGCCGAGCATCGTGGCGCGCAGGTGCTTTGGCGCGAGGTCGGCGACGAACGCCTTCTCGACGCCCTCCGTGAGCGCCGGGAAGAGGCCGTAGAGGCCGAAGAGGATCCAGCACAAGAGCGGGCTCTGGTTGATCGCGAACGCGGCGTAGATGCCTGCGTAGATCACAAAGCCGGCGATCAGGATCGGTTTGCGGCCGATGCGATCGCTCAGGCGACCCAGCGGGTACGACGCGATCGCGTAGACGATGTTGTACAGGAGATAGAGAAGGCAGACGCTCGCCGCGGCCTGCACGGGTCCGAGCCCATCCTCGGTCAGCATCTGCTGGCCTCGCAGCAGCAGGAACTGGTTGGATGAGCCGGCGAGCGCGAAGATCAGGGAGATCAGGAGGAAGAGGCGGAGCCGCCCCGGAAGGGATCGCCAGCCGGCGAGCATGCCCTGGCGCGGAGCGCTGGGGGCACGGGCGGCCTTCTTCTCTCTGATGAAGAGCAGGACGACAACCGAGAGGATCGCCGGAATGACCGCCAGCCAGAGCGCCAGCCGGACCGGGGAATCGGTGGATTCACCGGCGGGGAGTCGGCTGAGCAGGAGGTAGGCGGCGAGCACACCGATTGCCGCGCCGACCGTGTCCATCATCTTGTTGAAGCCGAAGGCGTGGCCGCGCTGGTCGGGGGGCGTGGTGTCGGCGATCAGGGCATCCCGGGGGGCGGCTCGGATCCCCTTGCCCAGCCGATCGACCACGCGTCCGGCGAGCACGGGCCACCAGCCGGTGGCGAGAGCGAGCAGGGCCTTTCCGACCAGGGAGCACGAGTATCCCCCGACCACCAGTGGTTTGCGCATGCCCATGCGATCGGAGATGCGTCCGGAATAGACCTTGAGGAGGGCGGGGATGGACTCGGCGAGGCCTTCTATGACGCCCAGGATGGTCGCCGAGCCTCCGAGCGTGCCCACAACCAGGAAGGGCAGGAGCGGATAGACCATCTCCGAGCTGATGTCGTTGAAGAGGCTGGTGATGCTGACCAGGAGGAGCGTCCGGGTCATCCCGGGCTTCCTGGAACGGCCTGCCTGGGCTGGATCGCTCGGGATCGCCACGGGCGGGAGTGTACACCCCGGCACGGGAGGAACCGGGACTTTCTGAAGGAGGAAAATCAGACTTCATTCGCGGTTGCAAACTCACCCAAGAGTTGTCACGATGGCCGTTCCGACCGAGGAGCCTTTCCCATGAGCCACAGCCAACCCAAGAACCAGTCCAATTCGAGTCCGACCTCGATGTTCCCCGTCTCGCGGCGCACGTTCCTGAAGACCGCGGCCCTGGCCTCCCCGATGCTGGCGATGCCGGCGGCGAGCTGGGCGCGGATCGCCGGCTCGATCGACCGGATCAACATCGGCATGATCGGGACGGGCGGCATGGGCACCGCACACCTCGACAGCCTCGTGAAGAAGAGCACGGCGGAGAACATCAAGATCACGATGGTGTGCGATGTCTACCGCAAGCGGCTCAACAACGCCGTAAGGATGATCGGCGGGAGCGAATCCAGCGGCGTGATCGAGTACGAGAAGGTGCTGGACAACAAGGATGTCAACGCGGTGATGATCTCGACGCCGGACCACTGGCACACCAAGATCGCGATCGATGCGATGAACGCGGGCAAGGATGTGTACGTCGAGAAGCCGCTCTCGCACACGATCGAGCAGGCGATCGAGTGCCGCAACGCGGTGCGCAAGACGGGCCGCGTGCTGCAGGTCGGCCCTCAGCGCACCAGCGAGAACCGCTGGTGGGAGGCGGGCAAGGCGATCAAGGCGGGCCGGATCGGTCCGGTGGTGTGGTCGCAGGGCTCGTATTGCCGCAACTCACGCGAGGGGCAGTTCAACTGGGGCATCGACAAGGGCGCGGGGCCGCAGAATGCGCCGACGGCTGACGGGTACATCGATTGGGACCGCTGGCTTGGGTTCAAGTATGGGCTCGCGGAGAAGATCCCGTACAACGAGGAGCACTTCTTCCGCTTCCGCAAGTTTTACGCGTACAACGGCGGGGTCGCGACCGACCTCATGTATCACTGGCTGTGCCCGCTCCTGCTCTCGATCCACGGGCCGGACGGTGCGTATCCGCGGCGGGTGATGTCGGGTGGAGGGCAGTACATCGAGAAGCCCGCGCCCGGGAACGAGCGCGACATCGCCGACACCATGCTGCTGACGGCGGACTACGACACGCACTCGGTCTTCCTGGCCAGCGTGATGGTGAACGATGTGGGTGTGCCGGAGATGATCCGCGGGCAGAAGGGCCAGCTCGAGCCGACGGGCGACGGCTGGAAGGCGACCGAGCAGGGAACGTGGAAGCAGGAGTTCCGCTCGGTGAACAGGGATGTCATCAAGGGCGAGGTGCCCAACGACAAGACGGCGAGCTTTGCGATCAGCGCGCCGGGCGACAAGGACGGCCGGGACCACGAGAACAACTGGCTGGATGCGATCCGCGGCAAGGCCAAGCCCAACTGCAACGTGGAGCTTGGGTGCGCGGTGATGGTGGCGATCAAGATGGGCGTCGAGAGCTATCGCCAGAGCAAGGTCTTCTCGTGGGATGCCAAGTCTGAGAAGGCGATCGGGGCCTGAGGACAGATGGTTGAGAGTTTGACCTTCACGACGGGAATATGAGCATGAACACGCAGAACGGTTCGACGGGCCGGAGCGTCACGCGCCGGGACTTTGTCAAGGCGACGGCGGCGATCGTGGGTGCGGCGGGGGCGGTTGGCATTGCGCCATCGGTGATCGCCCGGACCGCGCACGCGGCAGGATCCGACGAGATCAAGGTGGCCCTGATCGGCTGCGGCGGTCGCGGGACGGGGGCGGCGGTCGATTCGCTGCACGCCTCTCCGCGCATCCGCATCTGGGCGCTGTCGGATGTCTTCCAGGACCGCATGGATCAGGCGCACGCCGGTCTGACGAACATCTCCGAGAGCGTTCCGGAGGAGTGCGTGAAGCGCGTGTCGGTGCCCAAGGAGCGGATGTTCCTGGGGTTTGATGCGTACAAGGAGGCGATCAACTCGGGCGTGGACATGGTGATCCTGGCGCAGATCCCCCACTTCCGGGCAGCGCACTTCGAGGCGGCGATCAACGCTGGCAAGCACGTGTTCATGGAGAAGCCCGTCGGTGTGGATCCCTTCCAGATGCGTCAGGTCATCGCCGCCGGTGCGATCGCCGACCAGAAGAAGCTGGGCGTGGTCACCGGCACGCAGCGTCGCCACGAGCAGTGCTACCTGGAGGCGATGAAGCGGATCCAGGATGGGGCGATCGGCAAGGTGCTCAACGCCAGCGTGTACTGGAACCAGGGAGGGCTGTGGAGCCACGAGCGCCGGGCGGAGTGGTCGGACCTCGAGTACCAGATGCGCAACTGGCTGTACTACACGTGGCTATCGGGCGACCACATCGTCGAGCAGCATGTGCACAACATCGATGTGATGAACTGGGTGATGGGCTCGGTTCCGACGAAGGTGACGGGCATGGGCGGGCGGCAGGTCCGCACGGAACCCCTCTTCGGCCACATCAACGACCACTTCGCGCTCCAGTACGAGTATCCCAACGGCGTCGTCGGGCAGAGCTTCTGCCGGCAGATCCCCGGGTGCGTGGATCGCGTCGAGGAAGTCGTCACCGGCACCGAGGGCCGCATGGTCACCAGTTCGGGCCGGGCGGAGATCACCGGCAAGAGCCCGTGGAGATTCTCGGGGCAGCAGAACAGCCCGTATCGCCAGGAGCACATCGACCTCATCAAGAGCATCGAGGCAGGCAAGCCGCTGAACGAGGCCAAGCAGATCGCCGAGTCGACGCTGACGGCGATCATGGGACGGATGGCGGCGTATACCGGCCAGGAAGTGACGTGGGAC
Organism: Phycisphaerales bacterium; assembly: GCA_020847535.1. Taxonomy (GTDB): domain Bacteria; phylum Planctomycetota; class Phycisphaerae; order Phycisphaerales; family UBA1924; genus JAEUJB01. The sequence goes on along the minus strand of JADLBU010000050.1, from coordinate 61,207 downwards.
TTCGCGATGAACAAGTCGAAGCTGAAGCTGGGGCCGGAGCGGTACGAGTTCGGGCCTTCGCTGGCGGTCGATGAAGTTGCGATGCCCGGTCGGACGAAGCTGATCTAACAAGAACAACACTCACCACAGAGGCACAGTGGACACTGAGAAACCAAATCCGATTGTTCTTGTCTTCTCTGTGCCCTCTGTGCCTCTGTGGTGAGTCCTGCCTTGGAGTCTCCCGATGATCCGCCGCGAATTTCTTGCCGCCGCCGCGGCCGCCGCCGCCGCGAGCACCGTTGTCTCCGCAGGCCAGCCCGCCGCCGCGAAGCCGGCTGCTTCCAATGGCGGCTTCAAGCTGCGCTACGGGCCGCACTTTGGGATGTTCTCCGCCCACGCCCCCGACGATCTGGACCAGCTCACGTTCGCGGCCGACCAGGGCTTCACCGCCTGGGAGGACAACGGGATGAAGGGCCGGGGCGCGGAGTTCCAGGAGAAGTTCGCCCAACGATCCGGCAAGCTGGGCATCCAGATGGGGATCTTCGTCTCGACCTGGATCGACTGGGAAAAGCCGATGATCACCGATGGAGATCAGGGCCGGCGGGATCGCTTCGTCAAGGAGATGGGAGAGTCCATCGAGGTCTGTAAGCGCATCAACGCGACCTGGATGACAACCGTCGTCGGCCGCGTCAGCCAGAACCTGCCCTGGGGCCACCAGTTCGCCAACGTCGTCGAAACGCTGCGCCGGGCCGCGGCGGTCTGCGAGCCGGCGGGGAAGGTGATGGTGCTCGAGCCCTTGAACTGGCGCGACCATCCCGGGCAGTTCCTGTCGGCCAGCGACACCATCCGGGCGGTGGTAAAGGCGGTGAACAGCCCCTCGTGCAAGATCCTGCAGGATCTTTACCACCTGCAGGTGACCGAAGGCAACCTCATCGACAACATGAACCGCTCGTGGGATGACATCGCGTACTTCCAGCTCGGAGACAACCCCGGCCGCATGGAGCCCGGGACCGGCGAGGTCAACTACCGCAATGTCTTCAAGCACATCCACGGCCGGGGGTTCAAGGGAGTGCTGGGCATGGAGCACGGCATGTCGATAGGCGGCAAGGAGGGGGAGCTTGCGTTGATCAAGGCGTATCGCGAGGCGGATTCGTTCTGAAGCGCCTGCGCTCTCAAGGTCCTGGGCTCTGCGGTGCCGCCCCGATCGCCTGCTCGAGCTCGTTGAGCATCAGCATCAGCCGGCCGCGAACATCCGCGGCGTAGGGATTGAACCGCTCAATCGTCAGGAACAGCTCCATCGAGTCGTTCTGCAGGTCCGCCTTCATCTCCAGGAATCGCCGATACGCCCGGGTCGCCATGGGCGTCTGGGGGAGGTCGAGCGAACCGACCGCGCGGCTGACGAAGTGCGTCAGGGCCTGGACGTAGGCCATCTCCCGGTCGTGCTCATCTGGGGTCGTGCGGATGACGTTGAGCTTGAGCCCATCGGCGAGGAACTCGCGGACCTCATCGATGGTGTGCTCTTCGGCCCGCGCTGGGCAGAGGGCGATCGGGAGGCCGGCGATCCCATCCTTGCCGCTCTGGGGCCCAAAGAGAGGATGAAGCCCGATGATGCCGACCGAGGGTGGCAGGGCGGCGAGCATCATCTGGATGGGGACGAGCTTGACCGAGCATACATCGATGACCAGGGCGGTGGGCCGGATGTGCGGCGCGATCGCGCTGAGCACCTCGCCCAGGTTCTGAACCGGAACGGCGAGCACGATGAAATCGGACTTGGCAGCGCCGGCAAGGTCTGACCAGGGGATGCCGGCGGCGGCGGCGAGCGTGGAGATGTCCTCGCGATCGCTGGCGAGCACATCGAACCGCTCGCGGAGGTGCGGGGCCATGAATCGCCCGAAGGCGCCGAATCCGATGATGGAGAGTGATTTGCCGGTGGTGGTCATGCGGGGCGTTGAGAAGGAAAGACGCGAAGAGCTGTAGTTGACGGCCTGTGCCGGATCAGACTCTTGGGATTGACGGTGGCAACCCTCCCCAACCCCTCCCTCGGGGAGGGGCTTTTAGAAGCGTTCGGAATCGTTCTTGGGGGCCAGCGGCCAGGCATCGGGCAATCGGCCGTTGATCGAGATCCCACCGTGGGTTGCCGAAGCCACACCCTGGAGGAACTCGGCGGGGAAGTTGAGCGTCGGCTTGCTCGCCTCATCGAGCTTGGCGATCTGGGCGGCGGACAGGTTGATGCTGAGGGCGCCCAGGTTGTCATCGAGCTGCTTGAGGGTGCGGGCGCCGATGATGGTGCTGGCGACACCGGGTCGGCCTTGGACCCACGTGAGCGCGACCTGGGCAGCGCTGGCGCCGACCTCGTTCGCCACGCCCGCAAGCACATCGAGGAGGGCGTAGGTTTTCTCGTGGAGGTGGCGGGTGACCCACTGGCTGGCGCCGCGGCCTTCCTCGGGCCTGCTGGAGCGCGAGTACTTGCCGCTGAGAATGCCGCCCTTGAGCGGGGACCAGGGCGTCACTCCCAGACCCATCTCGCGGGCCATCGGCAGCAGGTCCCCCTCGACGGTGCGCTCGAGGAGCGAGTACTCGATCTGGAGGGCGACCAGCGGGGTCCAGCTTCGGAAGATCGCCTCGTACTGGGCCTGCACGCACTTCCACGCCGGAGTATCCGAGAAGCCGATGTAACGGACCTTGCCGGTGCGCACCAGCGTGTCGAGGGTGTGCATCGTCTCATCGATAGGGGTGTGCGAGTCATGGAAGTGCAGCCAGTAGAGATCGATGTAGTCGGTCTGGAGGCGGCGGAGAGATTCCTCGCACGCGCCCAGGAGCGCCTTGCGGCCCGCGCCGCCGCCGTTGGGGTCATCTGGGAAGAGATTGCCCATGAACTTGGTAGCGATCACCAGGCGATCCCGCCGGGCCTTGTGCCGGCCGATGTGGTCACCGATGATCTTCTCGGAGTGTCCGCGTGTGTACATGTTCGCGGTGTCGATGAAGTTGCCGCCGGCGGCGATGTAGGCATCCATGACCGCCTGGGATTCCTCGACCGATGAGCCGAATCCCCACTCGTTGCCGAAGGTCATCGCCCCCAGGCACAGCGGCGAGACCCGCAGGCCGGACCTGCCCAGCGTGATGTAGTTCTTCAGGGACATGTGATTGTCTCCGCGGAGGGCGATGGTAGGAGGGGGGAGGGGAAGTGACGGAGAGATGCGGGGACGCGGGGACGTGGGGACGTGGGGACGTGGGGACGTGGGGCGTGAGCGTATTGAGTGGACGGAGTTGGGTGGAGTGCCGCTTACTTGGCTGCTTCGGCGGGCGGCGCTTCTTCGGGGACGGCGGCGACTCCGATGACTTCGAGGGAGCCGGGGTCGGTCCTGACGGGTCCGAAGAGCAGCGCGGGGCGATCTGGATCGATGGTGCGGCGCGGCACGTAGGGATCGGCGAGCACGCGGACATCGACAGCGCTCGAATCGCCGCCAGCAGAGCCGGGCTTGGGCTCGGGCGTGAACACCAGGCCGTTGGGCGTCGTGCAGAGATAGCCGGCCCTGGAAGCCATCTCCCAGCGGATCGCCGCGATCGAATGGGTCGCCAGCGGCAGGAGGCTTCCGCTGCGCACATCAAAGACCGCCATGCGCGACATCGGCGGGTTGTAGATCACCAGTGGCTCGCTCGCGGCCTGCGCTGACTCTCCGCGCCGAGGGAACGGCCCCTGGATCGGAGCGGCGATCTGATAGGCGGCCCAGGCCTCGTTGTTGGCGCACAGCACGCGCCGGGCGAGCACGCCGCCGAGCTTGGATGAGCCGCTCGCCTGCGGCTTCCAGCCGATCGCCTGCAGTTCGATGCCCGAGGGAGTCAGCGCCAGCGCGTAGATCGTGTTGGGATCGTTGGCGGTCATCGGCATCGCGTACGGGCGATCCCCCTCGGAGCGATTGGCGAACACACCGGCGGGTGTGCGTATGACCAGCTCGGCGATCACGCCGGTGATGGGTCGTCGCGTGAAGACCAGGTCTCCGGTGACGGTCAGGACGCCGTGGGCGCACACATCCGGACCGCGCACCAGCCAGTCGATTTGTCCCGAGAGCCACGAGGCCTTGCCGATCCAGCGTGAGCCATCGGGTCGCATCGATTCGACGAGGTAACCCTGGTGATCGGCGGATCGGCCGAGCATGAGCCCGGTTTCCTGGGGCTGTGCCTGGGCAATCAGCTTAGGCGGCGCGGTGGTGAGGTCGTAGACGGCGATCGATGAGGATGTGGGGATCTCCGCATCGGGCGCGGCGACCAGGGTGGCCCATGTCGGGGCCTGACCCTGCTGTGTGGCGCAGAAGTGTCCATCGGGTGAGGTGAGAGGGAGCACCTGGCCGTCGTAGGGGATGGTGCCCATCGGCGCGACGCCCATGACCACGCGCGAGTTGGTGGAGATCGCCTTGGCGGGGACGGCGATCGGGCCATCGGGGAGGGCAGCGCCGGTGCTGCTGTTCTTGGGGGCCGGGCGCGGGGCGTTCTCGGTCACGCACCCCGGCAAGTTCGCCAGAGCGGCGCACAGGATGATCACCGCCGCGGAACGCATCGTTCAACCCCTTCCGTTGCCGCCGGCGGCGCTGGATGTATTGCCCGCCGCCGCGGCATCGACGCCGTCGGCCGCGGGCGTTCCCGAATCGGACGGCGGAGAGGTTTCGGGCGAGTCTGGCGCGTTCTTCTCATCCGGCCGCGGCTTGCGGGGGTTGCGCTCGGAGGCGGGGAGATCGGGATCAAGCGATGGGTACGGACCCTCGGGAGCGCCGAGGCTCTTCTGCTGCTCGTGGAGCCACTGGCGATAGGGGGCGTTGAGATCGTCGGCGGCCTCGGTGTTGTCGATGACGACGGGCGTGATGAAGATGAACAGCTCGGTGGCCTTGTTGCTCTTCTCTCGGCTCTGGAAGAGCAGCCCCAGCAGCGGGATGTCCCCAAGGACCGGCACCTTGCGGATGACATCGGTGAGCTCGTTGCGGATGATGCCGGAGACGACGATCGTCTGGCCGTCCTTGACGATGAGCTGCGTGGTGGTCTCCCGGCGATCGACGATGGCGCCGCCGAAGAGAACCTGGCCGGGGACGATGGAGGAGAGCTCGATGTTAACGCGCAGGTCGATGTCGCGCTTGACAGTGATGCGGGGGCGGACACGGAGATTGAGCCCGACGGGCTTGTAGTCGAAGGACTGGAGCAGGTTGCCCGCATCGTTGGGCTGGCTCTCGGTGATGAATGGGATGTCCTGGCCGTCGAAGAAGTCGGCCTCCTGGTTGTCGCTGGTGAAGACGGTGGGACGGCTGAGCACCTTGAAGTCGGTCGTGGTCGAGAGGGCCTGGAGCAGCACGTTCAGGTTGGCGTTGACCGTCAGCGTCGAGGTGTCGAAGAGCGAATCCAGGAAGTTGTTCTTGGTGTTGGCGCTCGAGCTGCCGATGCTGAACGAGTTGTCGGCGTTGGTCGGCGTGATCGCCTGGCTCGACCAGCGGATGCCCAGGGCCAGGGCATCGTCGGTGGACATCTCGGCGACGATCGCCGAGATCAGGACCTGGCGGCCGGGGCGATCCAGCGAGTTGATGAGCTGGACGGTGGATTCTTTGTATTCCGGCGGCGCCAGCACCATGACCGCGTTCTGTCGCCAGACGGGGACGACGCGAATCATGCCGATCAGGTTGGAAGCGCCGCGGTTGGCCGTGGGCGGCCGGGAGCGCTGCCACCAGAACTGGATCTGGTTGGTTGCGGACTGGTTGGTCGTCGTGTTGCCCTGGGCGTCGGTGGTCGTCGAGGCATCGGTCGCGAAGGGGCTCCCCGAATCCCCCTCGCTCAGGCCCGTCGGGGCGCGGGGAAGCTGGGCGAGCGTGCCATCCTGGGAGAGGAGCGTGTTGATCTGCTCTGCGAGGTCCTCGCTGTTGGCGTGCTTGAGCTCGACGATCGCCGGGAGGCCGACGGTCTGCGGGCGATCGAGGTCCTCGATCAGCTTGTCGAGAACCTTGAAGTTATCCTGGCTCTTGGAGAGGACGACGAGCTTGCCTGAGTCGGGCAGCGCCTGGAATGTGAACTGTCCGATCAGCCGGCTCTGGGAGTTCGCCGCCGCCGAGGTGGAGGATGCGGGCTGCTGCTGACCCTGCTGACCCTGCTGGCCGGGCTGGCGAGCCTGGGTTCCGCCGCCGCTGGTGGATCCGGTCTGGGAGCCGAACATGCTGGTGAGCAGGTCACGCACCTTGATCGGATCGCTGTTCTTGAGGTCGTAGGTCTTGGGAACGACATCCTCGGTCTTGAGGGGCAGATCCCACTGCTTGTTGATCTGCTCACCGATCTGCTCGAGGACGATCTGCTCGGCGACCACGGTGATCGAGTTCTGCTGAACGTTTGCGGAGACCTTGAGCCCTTCGGAAGTCGCGGCCTCCTGCCCGGGCTGGCCCCCCCACCACTGGCGGTTCTGGTTCTGATTCTGGGCGTTGCGCTGGCGATCCTGGCTGCGCTGCTGGCCGGGCCCACCGCCGGAGAAGAGCTCCTTGATCTGCTCGGCGATCACGGCGGCATCGGCATACCGCAGGCGATAGGTCATCGACTTCATCGATGCCGAGCTGGGTCGATCGAGGGCGTTGAGGAGCTTCTCGATGCGCTGGAGCAGGGCGATGTTGCCCATGACGCCGATCTGGTTGGATTCCTTGTCGACGGTGAGCTTGGCGTAATCGGGGACGGTGTCCTTGAGCATCTCCCCGGTGGCTTCGGCGGTCAGGTTGTGGAGTGTGTAGACCTTCTGGGCCATCGTGCCGCGATCCCGGCGCTCGAGGGTCGAGTCATCGGGGCCCAGCACCAGGAGGTCGGCCTTGGTGAGTTCGGCGATGTCGCGGAGGGCGATGATTCCGTTGTTCTCGACGACGGCGACCCCGACCTGGCCGAGGGCCATGAGGACCAGATCCAAAGCCTCTTCGCGCGGGACGGGCTTGTCGTTGAGGACGGTGACCTTGCGGGACATCACATCCTGCTGGGGGACCACGACCTTGCCTGTCGATTCGACGATGAAAGGAACGATCTGCTCGACTGTCACGCCCTTGAAGGCGAGCACCGTCGGGGGGCCTTCGACGACGCGGCGACCGAGGCCATCGGTCTTCTCTGCCGGCTTTTCCGCGGCGTTGTCCGCGGGAGGTGTCGCCGGCTGGGCTGCATCGGCGGGCTTGTCCGCAGGCTGGTCCTGGCGCGCCGACGCGGTGCCGCACGCAAGCAGGATCGCCAGCGTCATCGCCGGAGCAATCCCCACCGTGCGCCGACTCGCTGCGGGCCGGGACATCCCGATGAACCCGGTCTTTCCCATGAGCATGGATCGATTCGTGTCAGTCATCGTGTCCTCTTCTCAACTGCTTACTTGGGTTCCGGCGCTGGGGGCTGCGAGGGAGAGATTTCAGGGCCCGAAGGTGGTAGCGGAGGCGGAGGCACAGGTGGGCCATCGGCGGGCGGGGTCTGTGGATCCGCTGGCGGAGCTTCCTTGGGTAGTTCGGCGGGGGAAGGTTCGGCGGGCTTATCGCCGTTGGACGGCGGGGATCCCGCATCGGCGGGCTTGTCATCCGACTTGGCGCCCGGCTGCGCTTCGGGTGTGCTCGCGGGCTTGGGTTCGGCCGATGCCGCGGCATCCCCGGGCTTGGCTTCGGGTGAAGATGCGCTCCCGGCCGATGCCGCACCACTCCCCGAATCGCCCGCAAGGGCGGTCGTGCTCGAACTCTTCCCCTTGGCGAGCACCACCGAGTCCTTCTCGAAGAACTTGACGGTGAACTCCTTGCCCTTCCACTCGAGGGTCGCCTCCCATGGGGCGCGGACGCTGATGACCTTGGTATCCCCGGCCTTCTCACCGACCTTGACGCGCGCGCCATCGGAGAACCACACGACATCGTTGATCATGGCGATGATGCCGGGTCCGCCGTAGGACTCCGGCGGCGGGGGCGGTGTGTCAGTACCCTCGCTGGGCGGGGGCGGTGGCGCATCGACCGGCGGGCCGGGGACGTAGAAGACGGTCCGCCCGTTGAACTGGGCGATCTGCTGCGTGAAGTTCTTCTCGAGCTCTTCGAGCCGCTGCTTCTCATCGGCCTTGGCGGCTGCGGTGTCGGCCGGGGGCAGGATCGCCGCCGAGACCAGCAACCACAGCCACCAGCAGAGCATCACGGCGGCAAGCAGACCGATCACCAGCGCCCAGCGCCCGACCTTTCCCAGCCGCGAGTAGATATCGCGGACAACATCCTGGTTTGATCCGGTCCCGTTCAGCGTGCCTTCCCCTTTCGTTCGATGGTCCAGGTCTCGACCGAGATGTCCGCCTTCACCTTGCGGCCGGCCTGCTCATTCTCGCCGGGCTTGCGGATCTGGACGCGCGAGATCGTCGTCACCGTCGGCAGGCGCTCGATATCGGAGATCAGCTTGATCACCTGCTCTGGCGTCGCCGTGATCGTCAGTTCCTTGATGTTCCGCTGGATGCGCTTGTCGGTGCCGATGACGCCCGCGAGCGGTCCGGCCCCGAGGGTCGCCGTGCGGAGCGTGGAGTCTTCCTTCAGGCCGTTGCGCGAGATGACCTCCGAGATCTGGCGGTTGAACTCGACGGGCCGTGCCTCGGGATCACCCGGGAACTCGACATGCCCGAACTTGGCCTTGCCGGTCGAGATGATCTTGTCGGACCCTTCGCGGGCCTTGCGCTCGACATCGGCCCGTTCGAGGACGACGGCGATCTTGTCCGAATCCATGTTGACGCTGTTGACGTAGACGATGACCGGCTCGACGACGAAGAAGTAGAGCAGGCACAGGACACCGCCGGTGAGCAGCCACCGCATCGATCTCGGGAGGGACTTGATGCGAGCAATCAGCGAACTCATGGCTTGCCTCCCGCGGAGGCCCGCATCTTTTCCATCTGCTCGCGAAGCTTGGGAACCTCGGCGTTCAGCCGGTCCTTGGTCGCGGTGTCGAGCGTCGGGTTCTTCTGGACGTAGGTCTTGCGCTTGGACCACTCGCGCATCGCGGTCGTGTGGTCCATCTTTCCGATCTCGGCATCGGTGATCGCCACCGGCGGCCCTTCCTCAGCGCCCCGGCGGGTGGTGCGATCCGCGCCCTCCTTGCCGGAGTCATCCCCGCGCGAGGCCCTGGACGGCTTGCTCTTGTCGACGACCGGGGCCTCCTTGGTGTTGTCAGCCCCATCCCCGTACATCCGGACCGCCAGCGTCTTCTGGATGTAGTCCTCGGCCTTGGAGACCTTGTTGTGCGGGTTGGCGACCTCGGCGGTGACATCGAATTCGACGCCATCCTCGCCGCTCTCGGTGCGGCCGACCTTGACGTTGCGGAAGAGCGTGGTCGCGTTGAGGTTGGCCTGCAGCTCGTTGACCAGTTCCTGCTTCTTGGCCTTGCCAACGATCTTGAGGCCTGTCTCGGTCGAGATGCTGATGGTCTCGGCGACCACATCGACGGGGGTCGCCGCCGAGACATCGGCGAGCAGCTTGGTGATGGGCCAGCGCGAGACCTCAAGCTGCGAGTAGAGCGCTGCCTCGCGCGTGGTCTGCTCGCGCGTGGTCTTCTGGTTGTCCAGGCCCGAGGTTTTCGACTTGAGGACGCTGTAGCGGGCGAAGGCAAACGCGCCCGGGCCGATGAGCAGGACCGCCAGGCCGGCGATGATGAGCCTCTTGGCGCGGCCGCGATCCGAGAGCCAGCCGGCGCTGCGGAGCGGGACCGCCTCGCGCACCTTGGGGGCTTCGGCGATCATCTGGGCCAGGGGCCGCATCGAGCCGGCGCCGCTCGCGACCACTGCGCCGCAAAGGCAGAGCCCGAACTGCTCCATCCAGCGATCATCACCGGTGATGCCCTTGACGGCTTCACGCAGCGATGTGCGCGCCGCCGGGGAGAGCACCAGCCCCGTGCGTGTACCGGCATCGACCGTCTCGACCGCGGGCAGGCCCGCGCCGCGGACCGATTCATCGAGCACAGCGCCCACGGTTGACTGCCATGACTGCGTGCTGCTCGTATCCCCCAGGAGCTGGCGAGCGATCGTGCGATCGACACCGGCCGCGAGTACTCCGATCGTTCCGGCATCGGCATCGATCCACGCGGCAAGCCCCTGTCCGTTGAGCGCGCCGGCAAGCGCACCCACCTCACTGATCCACGTCTCGGCGGGCCTGCGCGACTTGCCGCCGCCGTTCTTCCCGTTGGTTGCGGGGGCCTCGGCCTGCCCGATCCACGCGGTCGCCAGCACCCGAGCCTCAGGGTTCTGCCCGGCGGCGGTCGGAACGACCGGCCCTACGGCCGGAAGCACCCCGGCGCTGCGCCGGTGCGCGGGCACACCCGTCGGAAGGATCGCCTCGGCGACCAGGCCGATCGCCGCGAGCATCTCGGGCTCCGAACCCATCGCGACCGTCCCGATACGACACACCGAGGCCGTCCCGGGAATGATGCGGACGACCCGACCACGGCCGTGCTTGGCGGCGAGCGAATCGATGATCCCAGACGGCCCCTGGTCGGATTGGCGAGCTTCCAAGAGCTTGACGCCGCCGCTGTCGGCCTGCACGACCACAGCGCGCCAGGCCTTCCCGATGCGCTGCAGCACGGTGATGATCTTGTCCGAGAAGCTGTCGTGTGTCTTTATCGCCATGCCCCGATCACTCTGTCAAGGTACCGAGCTCGATTCATCCGACACAAGGACCGCCCGAACGGGCTTTCCGACACTACCTGATCACGATCGATGTCAGCCTCGCGGGCAGGGTAGAACGATCAATGCTCGCCGTGATCTCCACCTCGATGCCCGTCGTCGCATCGCGACCCCGCGAGGTTACCACGAAGACGTTGGAGCGGACTTCGATGATTTCGTAGAGGGCCGCCAGCCGGGCCGCCGTCATGCCCGGGATCGACCGCAGCTCCGCAAAGGATACAAACCCCTGCCGTCGGGCGTCGCGCTCGGCGATGATGCTGTCGGCCAGGGCGGAATCAACCGAAGGCAGGTACTGGAAAATCCGGGAATCGCACGTGTTGATGTTGAGCTTGCCCGGTTCGGGCGGCGCGGTCGAATCCCGCGTGATGATGCACTCGCCCAGGAGGGCGGTCAACTGCTCATCGGTGAGCGCTGCCACCCGCGGCTGACCACCACCTCCCCCACCACCGCCACCACCGCCACCACCAAGCTGCGCCGACAACTGCTGCAGCGTCCGCCGCAGGAAATCACCCATCTTGGCTTCGGATACCAGGGACACGTAGTCCAGGATGACCTTGGCCTGATCGGCCGTCACATTCGTCCGGGATGCGATATCCCCCTCGCTGGCCTCGACGAGATTGAGCCTTTCCTTGCCCGACTGGCCCAGCCCGCCATCGACGCTGTCGGCGGTCACGATCTCCGACCAGCCCGCATCGAGCACACCGTCGGCGTTGTCGTTGGGGAAGGAGGCATCTCCATCGTTCTCGTTGGCATCGAGGATTCCGTTGAGGTTCCAGTCCTCGCCGCGAACGTACCAGGGATCGACATCGGCGACCAGCTCCAGCTCCTGCATCGACCGGATCTGCCCGTTGCGCGGCTCATATGGGAATGGCAGACCCTGGTAGAAGCCCAGCTCCGCGCCCAAGACATTTGGATCCTCATCGGAGTCAACCCAGTCCAGGATCGAATCGGCGATGTTCTCCGACATGAACGGCAGTGTCATCAGATCATCGAAGGTCATGCGGTTGATGTTGATCTTGGAGTGGGCATCGACCGGGCCGGGTCGATCTCCAACCTTCTCGGAGTGCAGAACCTCGTAGCTGGCGCTCTCGAGCTCACCCTCGGCGGATTCATCCATGTCCTCGATCGCGACGAAGGCATCATCGGCCTCCCCGGCCTGGGTTGATGTCTCGAGCCGGGCGATCTGGGCCTCAACCCCGCCGCGCGCTGCCCAATAGGCCCGCACGCGAGCCATCGCCTCGCGACCCGCGGAGGCCTGTCCGAAGGATGAGGTCTGGACGATCGCGATCACCGCGGAGGCGAGCACCAGCACCCACAGAACCACGAGCGTGACGAAGGATCGACGCGGTGTGGTCATCCACCACCCCCCGTTCCGCCGGTGCCGGTGGTGCCATCGGTGCTCTCTCCGGCGGCAGGCGTGGTGGTCGCTTCGGCATCGGGCGGGGTGGGCACGCGATCGATCGCGACCACTCGGCGCACCGTGGCATCGGCCTTGCCATCGTCGGACTGGGCGCGGATGGTGACGCGCACGGCGTGCGGCATGCCATCGGAATCCGAATCCCACGCCTCGAACCAGGCGACGCCATCGGAGGCTTCCACCGAGAACGAGAATACACCCGCGGCGAGCAGGGATGCGATGCCGCCGGCATCCAATGCAAGGTCAAAGGCCGGATCGACGCGCCGCCACAGGCCCGCGGTGGTTCCGCCTCCATCGACGCGATACTGGGCCTCGTACTCCCCACCCTCGGGGATATCTTCGCCGCCGCGGACCGTCCGCATGGACCGCATGAGGACCGTCAGGCCATCGCGCTGCACGTGGCCGGGCCCGCTGTCGGTCACCTGCACGCGGCACTGCGCCAGGTCGGCGCTGCGGACCGCCGAGGCCAGATCGACGGCGATCCTGGCGCCGGCGGCATCGGCGCGAGCGAACGCCTGCTGACGGCCGACGGATTTGGTCTTGGCGCGGACCATGTTGGAGACGGCGGTCACGATCCCCGAGCCGATGAGCGCGATGATGACGGCGGCGACGATCAGCTCGATCAATGTGAACCCGCGCCGGACATTCGCCGGACGGGGATCGCGAACAGGGGATGGGTGCCTGGCGGCGATCATTGCAGTCGCGTCACCACTTCCTCCGGCCGCCGGGGCGGATCCGGATCTTCACCAAGACGGGGGGCGATCAGCGTCTCGCACGAGGCCGAACGCTCCCGTCCGCCGTTGGACCATGTCACGGCCGCGACCACACGGTAGGGCTCACCGCCCTGCCCGCCATCGATCGTCAGCTTGTAGCGATACATCGTGAACGGGGCATCGCACTGGCCCTCGAGCGGGAACTGCTTGCCGTAGGAATCCGGCCCTCGGGCGAGCACCAGGTTGAGCTGCTCATCCATCAGCATCGCCGCGGTCTGGAGCTCTTCGCCGCGAGCCTGCGATGAGAGCGAGCGGGCCAAGATGCCCAGCATGACCGCCAGCGCAGCGCCCAGGAGCACGGTGCCGACGACGGCATCGACAAGGATGACACCGTGCCTTGATCGCGTTGGGATCACCACGGCTCATCCCCCTTGCCCATGCGATCCAGGTCGATGGTGGTCTGCTCGACATCCGCGAACCGGTCTTCGCCGGCGATCACCTTGGCGCGGAAAGCCCCAGACGGGAGGCTGACGGTCCACGCGGGGCGGTCTTCGGTCTGGCCGAAGGTCATGAGCACGGCCGGGCGCACGCCCGACTGCCGGAACTCGATCCGGAACTTGCCGGGATCCAGCGCTGCGCCATCGGCCGAAACGCTCAGCAGCATCACCTCCTTGAGCTCGACGTGCATCGTCATCGGGTCGTCGGCCCAATCGGGAGATGCCCCTCGCGCGGCATCGATCGCCGACGGCATCCGCAGCACCAGCAGCTTCATCTGGGAACTTTCACCGTCGAAGTCGATGGCGATCTGCTGGCTGGTGAGTGTGTCGCGCCTGCCCGCGGTCGAGAGCAGCTCGGCGGCCCGCCGCACCTCGGCCTCGGCGGCTCGTGCCCCTCCCGAGGCCAGGCGCGGGGCGATCACGCCGGTGATGACGGCCATAAGCACGAGCACGACGACCAGCTCAATCAGGGTGAATCCGCGTGTCGCCGATCCGGCGATTCTCCGCCCCCGCGAGCAGCGGGCCCGTCCTTGCGTGATTGTTCTGCTCGTGCCGCTGGTCACGTGGATCCTGCCCTCGCCTCAGGGCGCGATGATGTCGGCGTTGTCACTCTCGCCCCCGGGCTGGCCGTCAGCGCCGTAGCTGACGACGTCGAAGTCCACGTTCTTCTCCCCGGGGATCCGCAGCAGGTACTGGTTGCCCCACGGATCCAGGAGCTGCTGGGCGTTGTCGATGTACGGCCCCTTGCCGTTCCACGCCGACTCCTCGACGTTGCCGGGCCGCTCCCACAGCACCGTGATCCCCGCGCCCGACTCAGGCATGCCGAAGTCGATCGCGAACTGCTTGATCGCCCCCGCCAGCGTCGCGGCGTTGGCCTTCGCGACCGCCTGCTTGGACTGCCCGATGCGGCCCAGCAGCCGCGGACCGATGACCGCCGCGATCACGCCCAGGATCACGACGATCACGATCACCTCGATGATCGTGAACCCCGCCCGTCCCCCCACTCGCCGCCGATTCCAACTCTTCCGATTCATCGCACGTTCTCCATCACAGGCTCATCCCGCGGGTTTCTCTTTCACCAGTGCCCAGTGCCTGATGCCCAGTGCCTGATGCCCAATGCCTTCTTCCTACTGGATCGCCTCCTGGAACTGCAGCATCGGCAGCAGGATCGCCATCACCAGGAACCCCACGCAGCACGCCAGGATCACGACCAGGATCGGCGGCAGCGCCGTCGTGAAGAGCTTCACGCTGACCTCGGTCCGCTCCTCGAACGCCTTGGCCGCCTGCCGCAGCATCTCGTCGAGCTTGCCGGACCGCTCACCCAGGTTCACGATCTGCACCAGCATCGGCGGGAAGTACCCTGACTTCTCCATCGGGTCGGCAATCGTCTTGCCGGCGGCGACCTGCTCGGCGACATCGTCGATGACGCGCTCCATCGCCTTGTTGCCCAGGGTGCCCTTGGTGATCTTGAGCGATTGAAGAATCGGCACGCCCGCCGACGTCAGCGTTCCGAGCGTGCGCGTGAAGCGGGCGACCGCGACATCCCGCAGCAGCCGGCCCAGCACCGGCACCCTGAGGATGAACGTGTCAAATCGGCTGCGGACCTCGGGCTTGGCGTACAGGGCGGCGAGGCTGTAGACACCCACGATCGCGCCCGGGATGATCGCCCACCAGTAACCGCCGAAGAAATCGGCGATCCCCTGCACAACCCGCGTCGGCCACGGCAGCACCAGCACCTGCCCCTTGAAGGGCTCGAGCACGCGCGGCACGATGAAGGTCACGATCACGATGACCGCAAGCCCCAGCAGGATCAGCAGGATGAAGGGGTACAGGGTCGCCGACATGATGCTCCGGCGCAGCTTGACATCCTGGTCGAGCAGATCGGCCGCCTGGTGCAGGACCTCCTCGAGCTTGCCGGAGGCTTCACCGGCGCGCACCATGTTGACGATCAGCTCCCCGAACTCCCGGCCGCACGCGGCGAACGCATCGGCCAGGCTCCGGCCGTGCTCGACCTCGCCGATGATGGTCTCCAGCACGCGGCGCTGCTTGTCGCTGCGGCCCTGGCGTGCGATCGTGCGGAGGGCCTGGATCAGCGGCAACCCGGCCTGCACCGCGGTGCCCAGCTCCCGGATGAAGGAAGCCATCTCGCCGCGCGACATCGCGCGGTCGAAGGCAAAGAGCGCCGGGGTCGCCGGCCGAGCCGCCGTCGTTCCGCGCCCAGCGCCGGCTGCCGCACCGCTCGCGGCCGGCGCGGTCACCATCTCGACCGAGGTGGGCGTGATGCCGCGGCGCATCAGCTCCCGCACGGCCGAAGGGCGATCGACGGCCTGGATGGTCGCCCCGTTACCCCCGGACATGGTCTTGTACGCGAACGTCGGCATCGGAAAAACTCAAATCTCAAATCAAACCCATCGGGCCAAGTGACCATCAAGCCAGCGGGATCTCCTCGGCATCCTGTGTCGCCTGGAGAACTTCATCGACGGTGGTGAATCCCTGGGCGGCCTTTATGATTCCATCCCGCCGCATCGTCACGTAGCTGGGGCCGATGACGCGCATCAGTGTCTGCGTCGTCCCGCGCTCGGCGACCGCACGGCGGAGATCGCCGCTCATCGGCGCCACCTCATAGAAACCGACGCGGCTTCGATAGCCGGTCCCATCGCAGCGATCGCAGCCGGCGCCCTTGAAGCCCATCCCGCCGGGGAACATCGCCGTCTCCGCCGGGGCGAGCCGGTGCTTGCACGCCTCGGGAAGCGGTGTCGGTGTCTTGCAGCTCTGACAGAGCCGCCGGCCCAGGCGCTGGGCCATGATCCCCTCCAGCACGCTCGAGAGCAGGAATGGCTCGATGCCCATGTCCAGAAGCCGGCCGACCGCCGACAGGGCGTTGTTGGTGTGCAGCGTCGAGAAGAGCAGGTGGCCCGTGAGCGCAGCTCGCACGGCGATCTCGGCGGTCTCACCATCGCGGATCTCACCGACCATGATGACATCGGGATCCTGCCGCAGGATCGACCGCAGGCCCTGCGCGAAGCTCAGCCCGCGCTTGGGGTTCACGGGGATCTGGTTGACACCGCCCAGCTCATACTCCACCGGATCCTCGATGGTGATGATCTTGAGCTTGGGGTCGTACAGCTTCGTAAGGGCAGCGTACAGCGTCGTGGTCTTGCCCGAGCCGGTGGGGCCGGTCACCAGGATCATCCCGTGCGGCAGGTCGATCCAGCGGGCCATGACATCGCGATCGGGAGCCCGCATGCCCAGCGTCTCCAGGTCGAGCTTGATCGACTCCTTGTCGAGGATTCGCATCACCACAGACTCGCCGTAGATCGTCGGCACCGTGGAGACACGGATGTCGATCTTGCGACCCTCGAACCGCAGCGTGATGTGGCCATCCTGCGGCGCGTAGCGCTCGGCGATGTTCATCCCCGCCATGATCTTGATTCGCGATGTGATCGCCGGCTGCAGGTGCCGCGGCGGAGAGTCTCGCGCGACCAACTCACCATCCACGCGATACTTCACGCTCAGGGACTTCTCGAATGGCTCGACATGGATATCGCTCGCCCTCGCCCGGATCGCCTCCAGAATGATCAGGTTGACCAGGTTGATCAGCGATGGCTGCTCGGCCATCCGGTGCAGGTCGGCGGCCTCGACCGATTCGAGGTTGCCCGACATGTCATCGGTGGGCTCATCCTGCCCGGCGAGCCGCGCGGCCATCTGGGCCGCGGTAATCCCGTAGGCGTTGCGCAGGAGCTGCTCGAAGACCTCGGTGGTCGCGCCGACCCGCACCACCGGCTTGCGCGCACAGACCGACAGCTCATCGGCCGAGGCGAAGTCCATGGGGTCGAGCATCGCGACCACCAGCCGGCCATCCTCGATCGCGTACGGCACCGCGCGCAGGCGAACGGCCTGCTCTGCGGTCGCGGACCGGGCTGCGGCGGCGTTGATCTCGGGCATCTGCTCGAGCAGACGCGGCGCGGGCGCATCCCCGGCGATCATCCCATCCGGGCCCGACACCCTGCCGCGGTCCTGCGCGATTGTCGTCATCCGTGAACGCTCCGGGCCGGTCCCCGCGTCCAGGGAGTTAGGGAGAAATTCCCGCTCGCCTGCGCCCCGGCACTGGTGACTATCCCCGACTCCACTCAGACGGCCGATCCCACGAAGGATCAACGACCCCGCGGGCATTATCTTGCTTCAAACCAGCCCAACTTGCTTCCGGATTCCTACTCCGAATCCTCATCCTCATCGCCCCCGAATGCATCCGGATCCATGTCCCCCATCATCTCCGCTCGCTCGGCATCCATCCCCTGCGGGATCGCATCTTCCTTGGGCAACTGCTTCTTCTGGTCCTCCTTGAGAACCGCCAGCAGCTTGTCCCTGTACTGCCCGTCGAGCTCCTTGCGCGCCTTGCGGGCCTCGGAGACCGGATCGTCAGGCTTCTTCTGTCCCCAGTTGAACATCGCCAGGTACGAACTGCCTTCCTTGTCTTCCTTCTCCGTGATGGCGTTCGCCCACTTGTCGTTCATCGGTCCCGACTCGCGCTCGTAGCCGGCCCGCACCTCCGCCAGCGCCGACTTCTGATCTGCGTCCAGATCCTTGAACTTGTCGGCCGCATCCAGCGCACGGGTCACGTACGACTTGCGGTACACGCGCGGGAAGCTGCGGCGCTGCACCTCCTTGTCGAACTTGCCCTTGACATCCTCGGGAAGCACCGCCGAGACGCGGCGAGCCCCGTCACGGTTGATGTTCCGGATCTGGATCGCCTCATCGCTGAACTTCTTCATCATCTCCTGGATCTTCTGGAAGTCGCCACCCGCCATCATCGACATCGCTTTTTCTTCGGCATCTCGGGCCATCCTCTCGACATCCACAAGCTTGCGATCGAGCGTCAGCTCGTAGGACTCGATGGCCTCCTTGACCTCCGGTGATGCCTTGCCCTCCTCGGGCGCAAGCCCGACGCGGCGGGTGCAGTCGACGACATCCACCCCCACGCCGGCGACGAACTGGAACCTCAGGAACATCTCGCGCTTGCGATGGCGCTCCAGTGCCGGCCACTTCTCGAGCTGCGCGGGGGTGCAGAGGCCCTTGGCATCTTCCATGAAGGACTTCTGGGAATCCTCCATTTCCTTGGCAAAGCCCCTCACCTTCTCCCGGAACTCCTTGCCCTGGAAGACCGCCCAGTCCTGGCTCTCCTGGGCCTCGTCCATGATCTTCTTCTGGTATCCCTGCATCTCCTCTGAGATCCGCTTGTGCTCCGACAGGTACCCATCGTGCAGCGTCAGGAGCGTGTCGGTCTGGTCCTTGTCGAACCCCAGAATCTTGGAATAGAGCTGAACGCTGCGCTTGGAGATCGCACCTTCATTGCCGCCGGGGCCCTGCATGAAGAGCTGCGCCTGCGCGCTGTTCGCCGGGACCGCGACCACGGCCAATCCGGCCATCGCCATACCAGACAGCCCCAGCCCCGCCGACACGACGCCCGCCAACAGCCGCCGCGCCAACCCCCATGCACCGCGTGATTTGCCCATGACTGCTCCCCGTGAACAGATTGCTCCGCGAACGTACCGCCGTGATGCGCCCCGCACACCGTCGACGGCGTGTGAGGGTGCGGTTCAAGACGCCCTGCTCTCACAATGTGCGCTAAAAACCTACAGCGTGATTGTACTAGGAAACCTCGACCGCAGTTGCAACGGGCCCTCCAAGAGCCGCCGGCCATCCCGATCCCGTTAATCGAACAGAGGCGTCCTCCGTCCGTACGGGAACCGTCACGCCTCTTGTTCGCGGAAATGCTCGCCAAGAACCATCGAAGCGCGCTGAAGGCCCAAACGCCCGAAGGTGATCGGTAATCCTTATCGACGAATGACGATGCCGGCCCCCCCGCCATCGACCTCGACATCCTCCTCCGTGTCCCCCAGCGGTCCACCCGGAGCCGCCTTGGGCAGCTTCTCGCGCTGGGCCGGCGTCAGCGCGGTCGAAAGGCGTTCGCGTGTCTGCTCGTCGAACTCGCGGCGGGCCTTGCGTGCCTTGGCGAGCGGGGTGTCCTTGTTGTCCCCCGGGCCGCCGATCGAGATGGCAAAGGAGCCATCCCCGAAGGTCATGTTGTTCGGATCCTTTTCGTCCTCTTCGACCGCCGATGCCCATGACTCGTTCAGAGGACCAACCTCGCGTTCATACGAGTCCTGCAGGCTCTTGAGGGTATCTCGCTGGGCGGCATCCAGGTCATCAAACTTCAGGGCCGAGTCGATCGCCTTGGAAACCTGCGAAGGCTTGTAGACCCGCGGGAAGCTCTGCCGCTTGACAGCCTTGGCGAACGATGCCTGGACGTCCTCGGGGAGTAGCGTCTCGATCTTGCGGGCGTACTGCTGGTTGACTTCCTTGATCTTCGCGCCGGCTTCCTTGGTCTCGGACGAGCGCTTCTGGATCTCCGCAAGGTCGATCTGCCCGGGCTTGAAGTTGAACTCACCCTGCTTGTCCTGCATCGCCTTCTTGGCGAGCAGCGTGCGGTCCAGGTCGGTCTCGTACAGATTCAGGGCCTCGCTGACAGGCGCATCAAGCGTGGGAAGGTTCAGCCCATCGACGATCTCGACCAGGTCCACCGACTCCCCGCTGAGCGTCCCGCCCCGGAGGATCGTCTCGCGTCGGCGGGCCCGGTCGATCCGGTCCCACTCGGCGGTCTGCGCGGGCGTCAGGATCTGCTTGAAATCCGAGAAGAACTCCTTCTCGGCCTTGCCGGCCTGCTCGTTGAACTTCTTGCGTGCTGCGGGCATCCGCTCGGAGAAAATGCTGTGATCCTCGGTCTCCTCGAAGGCCTGGCTGGCCTCCTGGACATCCTTCTGCATCACATCCATCGCCGCCTTGTAGGTCGCCTGGTATCCCTCGTGGAGGGCTTTGAGCGTCTCCTTCTGGTCCGCCGTCAGGTCCAGCATCTTGCTGTACTTCTCGATGCTCCGGGAGCCGATCTGGCTGGTCCCGCCGCCGCCGCCCGGACCCACGAACGAGCGGGCCATCATCCGCTGCTGTGCCTCGGCGTGCATCGCCGGAAAGGCAAGGCCGGCCAGCCCGGCGCTGGCGATCAGCACCCGACCACACCCGCCCGTGATAAGGCTGGTGACAAAGCCGGCAATTTCCCGCTTCATTCCGTTCTTCATTGATGCACTCCATCCCACGTCAGATCCCGGCAGGATCGCCGGCCGATCTTCACCTCGATGCGCGGGCGGGCTCAACCCGTCACGTCCCCCGTCTCATCCATTCTCCGCCGCGAACATCGCCTCCACGAACGATTCGGGATCAAACGGCTGGATGTCCTCGGGCGTCTCGCCGACCCCTATGAACTTCACCGGGATGCTTGTGACATCCTTGATCGCGATCACGATCCCGCCTTTGGCCGTCCCATCGAGCTTGGCCAAGAAAATACCGGTAACGCCCCTGCCCCCGCCGGCCCCGTTCTGGCTCGCCGCCTTGTCAAACTCCTCGGCCTGCCGGAGCGCATTTTGCCCACTGGTGGCATCCAGCACAAGCAGAACCTCATGGGGGGCGCCCGGGATCTGGCGGGAGACGACCCCCCGGATCTTGGTGAGCTGCCGCATCAACGGATCCTGCGTGTGCAGCCGACCGGCGGTATCCAGGATCAGGAAATCAACCCCCCGGGCCTTGGCGGCTGCGCACGCATCGAACGCAACCGCCGCCGGATCCCCTCCCTGCTGGCCCTTGACGACCTCGACCCCAAGCCGCTCGGACCAGATCTCAAGCTGCCGCACCGCCCCCGCCCGGAACGTATCGCACGCCCCCAGCAGCACGGTCTTGTCCTGATCGCGCAGCGTCCGGCAGAGCTTGGCGATGCTGGTGGTCTTTCCCACACCGTTGACCCCGGTGACCAGGATCACCGTGGGCGGGGAACCCTCGGGCGCCAGGTGCAGCTCCCGGTCCGCGGGAGGCCACAGGCGCTTGAGCTCGGCCTTCATGTACTCCAGCGCCTGGTCCCCGCGCTCCATCTTGCCGGCACGGAAGTCAGCACGGATGTGATCCACCAGCCGCCGCGTCGTCTTGACGCCGACATCGGCCGAGAGCAGCCGCCGCTCAAGCTCCGAGATCAACTGCTCATCAAGCCGCTTGCCCAGCAGCATCGAGCGGATGCCCGACACCACGGCCTCGCGCGTGCGATCCAGGCCGTGCTTGAGCTTGGAGAAGATGGTCTTGAAGAACGCCATGGATTCTGGTAGCGGGGTTGTCCGGATTGGGGCGGGGCCTTCCAGGCCCCGCGGCTATTCAGTGTTCCTCACCCGCCGGGCTTTCACCGCTCTCCGCACCGGTCTCATCACCCGCTTCCGGCTCCGCCAACTCCGCGGCCTTCCCCTCCGCAAGCACCTTCTTGAGAATCTTGTCCAGCAGCGCGTTGACAAACCCCGGCGATTTCTCAGTGCTGAACCGCTTGGCCAATTCGACCGCCTCGTTCACCGCGATCTTCGGGCTGGTCCTGCCCGAGGTCATCTCGTAGTGCGCCAGCCGCAGGATCGCCCGGTCGACCGCCGCCTGCCGGTGCGCCGGCCACGTCGGCGCCAGCTCCAGCATCGCCTTGTCCGCGATCAGCCGTGCCTGGTACGCCGCGATCGCAAGCTCGATCGCCTTTTCCTTGTCCTTGGCGGCAAACTCGCCCTCGGAATCCAGCGCCGATTTCACAGCCTCCAGATCCCCATCCCCGCGGGCATCGAGCTGGAAGAGTGCCTGGAATGCCAATCGCCGAATGTCGCGCGGAAGAGCCATCAGCGGACCTGTCCCTTCCCGCGAGCACCCGCGCTCGCCGCCTTGTCGGGGGCCGGACGTGCCCGTCCGCCGCCGGAGGCAAGCCCGTTCAACACGCGCACCTGTTCGATCGCATCCAGCACCGCCGCCATCGCTTCCTGCCCCTTGTTGCCTTTCGCACCGCCCGCACGCGCCCGCGCCTGCGCTGCCGTGTTGGTTGTCAGGACTCCGAACGCCACCGGCACACCCGTCGCGATCGTCACATCCACAAGCCCGTGCGCGACCGCCGAGGCGATGTGCTGGTCGTGACTCGTCTCACCCCGGATCAAACACCCGATCGCCACGATCCCCTCAAACCTCCCCGTCCGCGCTGCCGCCAGCGCCAGCGCCGGCAACTCGTACGAACCAGGCGCTTCCACCACCGTCACCGCGCCACCCTCAAAGCGGGCGCTGTACTCGGCGACCGCTCCCTCACGCAGCCGGTCCGTGACCGATGCGTTGTACCGGCTGACGACGATCACCACCGGAGGATGACGGCCAGGGGAGGGGCGGGATGGACCGGTGCCTGTTCGGCCGCCGGGTGCGGGTGCCATGGGCCGCGATGATAGTGCGGCATCCATTTGCATACCGCCCTTCCAGGAACGGCCCTCATGTTGGGGCGTCCAAAGATCCGGGCAGGAGAGAGCCGCGGCGCTGACGAACACCTACCGTTCCGTCACGACCGGGCACGGAGCCCGCCGATTGCCGTGCGAATAGCCGACGAATTGTCTGGGAGCCACCACATGACCCGCCCGCGTAGCGCTGTGTGCCTCACGATCGCCGCGATCCTGTTCGCCTCGACCCAGGCCCTCGCCCAGGTCCGGACCCCTAAAGATAAGGACAAGACCACCCAGGGCCAGCCCGGAACGAACAACCCGAATCAGAAGCCCGCGAGCACCCCCAGCCAGCCGGCCGCTCCTCCCGCCGGCCCGAAGCCCGAGCTGATCGAGCCCGGGCCCTACATCGTTCAGGAGATGCCCAAGGAGTGGACAGTCCGCGCCCGGGTTCGCGTGACTTCCAAGGCGCCCGGCCTCGATGCGCAGATCCTCTCCCTGACCCCCGGCAGATTGCGCGATGACAACGCCGTCACCTCCGGTAACGCCCCCGGGTTCAACTTCCAGACGATGACCGTCGTCTTCCCGATCGCCCCCATGACCGCCGGCGCCACGCCGCACGACGATGCCGTCACAGGCTGGCTCAAGGTCGATGATCGCGAGGTCGCCACCAACCCCCGGCTCACCAAGAAATCTGCCGGCAACTACCCCGGCGGCACCCGCCTCATCCAGTTCACCACGCGCACCGGATCCAACAGCAACGAGGTTCCCGACGGCAACGCGCGCGAGGTCGAGATGCAGGTCGATATCCCCATGACCTGCGCCCGCACCCGCTTCGATGAGAAATCAGCCAGCGAGGTCGATTGGCCCAAGGGCGACTGGCCCGCGGTCGTCAAGTCCGTCTTCCAGCCCCAGATCTACGTCGAAACCTACTACGACGGCGCACCCTACGACCTGACCAGGCTCAAGGAGCTGGTCAAGAACTGGACCAACGGCGATCCCAAGTCCGTCAGGCCCGTCGTGCTCGCCAAGGCGCTCGCCGCCGAGATCGTCCGCGCTTTCCAGCCCACCGGCGACAGCCGCGCCACCCTCCGCACCGGAGAACTCCAGGGGTTCGCACTCGACGGAGTCGAGCAAACCGCCCTCACCGGCCGCGGCAGCGAGTTCGACATCGCCTGCCTCACCACCGCCGCCTACAGGATTGCCGGCCTGCCCGCTCGCCTGGTCATCGGCGTCGAGGCCGAGGATGTCGACAAGAAGAACTTCCTCGACAGCAAGCGCTCCGGAAGGGGAAAATTCCGCGCCTGGGTCGAGTTCGCCCTCTTCGACGAGGTCAACAACACCCTCAACTGGATCCCCGTCGACATCGTCAAGATCCGCAAGCAGAGCTCACGCCCGCAGCCCCTCGACCGCGCCTGGAAGTACTTCGGCACCCACGATGAGCTCAACCTCATCACCCCGATCGCGCTGCAGTTCCATCCCCCCACCACCGTGATCGCCTACTCGGTCCCCGGCCTGTGGGGCTGGATGGTCACCCCCAACCCGCCCAGCACCGCGTACCAGGCGCTCTACTTCGATGCGTACCGCACCTCCAGCCGCCCGGCCGATCCGCGCGACAAAAACAACAAGAAGAACGGCAACAAGTAGCGGCGATCGACGCGCCCGCCGGCGTCAATGCGAGTGGTCCTTCTCGTAGTGCGCGCGCAGGAGATCCACGCCGAAGTCGTGCTCCAGGTCGCGCCACGCCGTATGAACGTGGTTGGCCCCGTCCTGCGTGTTGTCGTACTCGATGATGAATGTCGGGCCGTGGATGCGGTAGTAATGCCCCTGCCCGGGCTGGTCCCCGCCCGCCCAGGCGAATCGCACCGAATCAAGACCCTTGGCTCGGATCCGATCCATCTGCGCGCGCGCCAGGTCGTGCTCGAGGTTGTGCGCGTACTCCTCGATCAGCGCCACCAGCAGCTTCTGCTGGTCCGCCGTCATCGTGCCGTACGCGACCCCCTTGGCCTCCCCCAGATCCAGCGCTCGCCCCGGCGACAGCACGATGTCTGCCGGCGCGGTGTCGGAGAAAATCGCTTCCTTGCGCTGCTCGGCGCTCAGCGATGCCAGCAGCCGACGGCCGAGATCCTCCTCGGCCTCCAGCACCCGCCACCCCGCGTGCGGCCCCGACGGCACCGTCGCCGGGTTGGCCCCAAGGAACGCCGGCGTGCTCGCCACCACCTCACCCGTCCCGGCGGTGAAGTTCAGCGAGATGTGATGACCCTCGATCTTCCATCCCCACGGCGCATCGACCTTGGGCTCTCCGAACACGGCAATCACGAAGTTGCCGGGGTTCCGGAACTCACCATCCCCGCCGCGAACCACCGTCAGGTCGCGCAGGATGGACTCGAGCTGGATGATCCCGGTCGTCTTGAGATACCCACGCGAGCTCAGCGCCGATCGCAGCAGATCGTGCATCGCCTTCTTCTGCGCTTCACCAAGCTGGCTGAGCTTCACACCGGGGCGTGTTCGCGGAACGTAGTGCCAATCCAGCCGCGCCGGCGAATCCAGCGAGAACACCGCAACCTTGCGCAGGTCATCACCCAGCGACTGCACGAACCTATCGCCCGCCTCCGCCATCCGCACACGCGGCGAGACGGGAGCGCCCAGGCGCGCCTGCCCGGCGGCGATGCACGCCAGCCCGACCATGATCGCACCGGCCCATCGCCCGCCAGGCATGGCTCCCCCTTTCGACAACGTGCAGCCTAGGAATCCCCGACCTCAGCCCGACCTCAGATGGTCGTGATTTCCTTGGTCTTCTCCTCCACCATCTTGTCGATCGTCTCTTCGTACTTCTTCAGGAGGGCCTGGATCTCTTCCTTGAGCGTCTCGATCTCATCCTCGGGCACATGCGCGCCCGCCTGCTTGCCCAGCGCATCGGCGTGCTTGTTGGCATCCCGGCGCGCGTTGCGCAGCGAAACCCGCTGCTCCTCGGAGAGTTTCTTGCAGTGGTTCACCAGCTGCGTGCGCCGCTCGCTCGAGAGCGCCGGCAGCATGAGCCGGATCTGCTTCTGCTCACCGATCGGGTTGAAGCCCAGCCCCGATGCCTCCAGCGCGTGGCGGATCGCCGCCATCGCACCGATATCAAAAGGCTTGATGAGCAGCTGCGTCGGCTCCGGCACGCTGATCGCCGCCAGCGCCTTCAGATCCGTCATCGATCCGTAGTAGTCAACTTTGATGAACTCGATCAGCGCCGGGGATGCCCGCCCAGTCCGCAGCCCGCGGAACTCCTTCTTCAGGTAGTCCGTCGCCTTCTCCATCGCCTCTTCCGTCTCCAGCAGTATCGTGTCCGGATCCGTGCTCATCGTCATCACTCCCAGTCATTCCAGCAAGCCCGCCAAACCCCCTCGAAGCCCCCGCAACCATTCGAATCACCGCTCCACGAACGTGCCGATCGACTCACCCTGGATCACCCGGCGGATGTTCCCCGCCTTGGTGAAGTCGAACACCAACACCGGCACATCATTCTCCTGGCACATCGCCAGCGCCGTCATGTCCATCACACGCAGGTTCTTGGCGATCGCCTCCGAGAACGTCAGACGCTCGTACCGGGTCGCCGTCGGATCCTTCCGCGGATCGGCCGTATAGATCCCATCCACCTTGGTCGCCTTCATCAGCACATCGCACTCAAGCTCGATCGCCCGCAGCGCTGCCCCCGTGTCCGTCGTGCAGAACGGGTTGCCCGTCCCCGCAACCAGGATCACCGCCCGGCCCTTCTCCATGTGCCGCAGCGCCCGACCGCGGATGAACGGCTCGGCGACCGAGCGGATGTCGATCGCCGTCATCACCCGGCAATCCAGACCCAGAGTGTGCAGCTTCTCTTTCAGCGCCAGCCCGTTGATCACCGTGCCCAGCATCCCCATGTAGTCGGCGGTCGCCTGGTGGATGTGCCCCTCGGAAGCGAGTTCGGCACCACGGATGATGTTGCCGCCCCCCACCACGATCGCCAGCTGCGCACCGACCTTCGAGGCCTCGAAGATCTCCTTGGCGATCGATTCGAGCTGGTCGGGCTCGACACCAAATCCGCCCGGTCCGCTGAACGACTCGCCGCTGAGCTTGAGGAGAACCCGCTTGAACTTGGGCCGAGCACCCGCCGCCTGCTCCGCCGTGGGAGCGGTCTTGGATGGGGTGCCGTGGGTCGCAGGAGTGCTTGATGCACTCTGGGTGGGGGCCGCGGGGGTTCTGGAGGTGGTCGTCATTGGATTTCCCGCAACTTCCCGATCCAACCGGACATATACCCGACGAAGAGATGCGTCATTGAACTCCCAACGCCCCCCACCGTCAAGAAACCCACCCCACGCCGCCGCCAAACTCATGCACACAACCCAGAAACATCTCTTGGATGCTGACAGGAACCAACCAGCAACCTCGGCGTACAACCACCGGGGAGGCCCGCCGCCGCCGAACAGCAGGCACACCGGCCGTGTGCGAGGCAAAACCCAGGTCAGGCGTGGTACACTGACCTCAGCCACCGCCGGAACCGGCCGATAACAATCGGCAGACAGCGTACCGGCCAACGGACCATGGCGATCCCTCAATCCATCGTCCCGCTCTCGCCCGATCCCGGGCCTGCACCCGCGCGGCTGGGTATCCTGACCCGTTGGCTGCGCAACGCGATGGTGGTCGGGCTGATTATCTCGGCCGCGATCCACCTCTCGGGGATCGGGATCGCCGGCGGTATCGGCATCGGCGGATTCGGATCCGGCGGCGTCGGGGCCGGAGGCTCAGCGCCGCCGCCCGTCGACTTTGCCGTCGTTCCCGAGGTCGAACTCACCGCGCTCGCCGGCACTTCCATCCTTGATTCGGTCCCGACGCCCGATGTCGGCACGCTCGATCCCGACCAGGCGCGCATGGATGCCATGCCATCCCCGGGCATCGGGGATCCCAACGCCGGCCTCGGCGACTCGGCCAGCGGAGAGCTCACGATCGGCGGCGGATCGGCCCTCTCCGATGGCGATGGGCTGGGGATCGGCACCGGCGCGGGCGCTGGCGGCGGAGGCGCAAGCTTCTTCGGCGTCGAAGCCGCCGGCAGCCGCTTTGCCTACATCATCGACATGTCCGCCTCGATGAACTGGGATGGCAAGATCGATGTCCTTCGCAGCGAGCTTGCGCGCTCCATCGAGGCCATGACCGAGCAGAACGAGTTCGTGGTTGTCCTCTTCTCTGATATGGCCAACATCATGGGAGACCGCGCCCAGTGGGTTTCGGCGAGCGATGCCGGCAAGAAGTGGGCCCGCCGCACGATCGCCGCCCTCCGCCCCGACGGCGGCACCAACCCCGTCCCCGGATTCATCGCCGCCCTTCAGACCAGGCCCAGGCCCGATGCCATCTACTTCATGACCGATGGCGAGTTCGCCGATCCCGATGGGGTCGCCGCCGAGGTCAACGCCCTCAACAACCAGCTCAAGATCCCGGTCCACTGCCTCTGCTTCGTCACGCCCGCCTCCGAGCCGGTGATGCGCAAGATTGCCAACGCCTCCGGAGGCTCGTACACCTTCATCCCGAAGAAATAGACCAGCGAGAAAAGCCAGCCACGCCGCAAGATCCCCTGATGTCCCTTGATTGCGTACTCATCTCCGCGCTGCTGATCCTGGATGGAAGCCTCATCCTGCGCCAGCGCGATGCCAAGCCCATCCCCGACATCATCAAGGTCGATGCCACCGGCGCATGGGTCAAGGCCGGAGATTCCCAGCGCACGATCCCCTGGCATCAGATCGCCCACATCGACGGCCCGCTCGCCGGCCAGTCCGCGGTCTATCTCACACAGGGTGAAGAACTCTGGCGAGCCCTGACCCGCCTGGATCGCGGAGACCTTCCATCCGCCGAAGCAATCCTCGAACGCCTTACCGGGCCGATCGCCACCACACCCGGACCGACCGCCGAGGCGATCGCGTGGGGCCTCATGCGCTGCCGGCTCGATCGCGGCGCCCAGGTCGCCGCCACCGCCGCCTGGCTCTCGTGGCTCGATGTGCGCTCAGGCCAGCCAGGAACCGCGGCGGCCCTCGAATCGACCCCCTCAACTTCATCACGCCCGCGTGAACTCGAACCCGACGCCTCCGGCCTGGTTCCCGCGCTTCCCCCGATCTGGCTCAACATCCCATCGGTCGCCGTCATGGCCTCAGGCGGAACTGAGCAGTGGCGCATCCCCCCCGAGCGGGCCGCGCAGAACGCCGGCATCCTCAATGCCCTCTACCTCCGCGCTGCACGCGGCGCCTGCGGGCTATCCCTGGGCGAATCCATCGCCGGAATCAACGACTTCGGCGTATCCCTCGTCGAATCGATCGTCGCCGCCCAATACGAGCCCGACGATGCCGCCCGGCTGAAAGCCCGCGAAGTCCTGCGCGCCACGATCACGCTCCGCCGGGAGCCGTGGATCGAGGCCTGGGCACGGATCGCGATCGGCCGATCGATGCTGCGCGAGAGCGACCCTGAGATCCGCCGCCTGGGCGTGGTCGAACTGCTGCACGTCCCCGCGCGACTCGAGACCGCCGTACCGTACCTCACCGGGATCGCGCTCGCCGACGCCGCCAGCGCCCTTCGGTCGTTGAACGATCTCGAGGAAGCCACTCGCATCCGCGAGGAGTTGATCCGCAAGTACCCCGGCCACCCCGCGATGGAGTGGACCGCGATCCGTGAGTGGCCGCGAACATCCGCGTCCGCCAAACCCGCCCCGCAGGGCGGAGAAACAGACCAACCCGGGGAACACGAAGCCCCCGATGGACCGGGCTGACCGGACGACAGGAGCATCCGAGCATGATCTACAACCACGCGACACTCGCCCAGGTCGTCGGACCCGCGGGCGGCTCCCAGGAGATCACCGTCCTGGACTACATCCGCTCCGGCGGCCTGGTCGGCTATGTCCTCATCATCCTCTCCTTCGTGGCCCTGGGGCTCATCATCGCACACGCAATCACCCTCCGACGCAGCCGCGTCATCCCCGAGGATGCCGTCGCTCGACTCGAAGGCACGCTCAAGAACGGCGATGTCAACGGTGCAATCGCGATCTGCCGGGAGCCCGCCAACGACTCGTTCATCACCCGCATCGTCGGCTCGGCCCTCCTCCGCTGCGTGCGCTCCCCCTTCGGAACCCTCGAACTCCGCTCCGCCGTTGAAGAGTCCGGCCAGCGCGAGGTCGATCGCCTCTACCGCTCCGTCGATTCCATCGGCATCCTCGCCGCCGTCGGCCCCATGCTCGGCCTCCTGGGGACCGTCTTCGGCATGATCGGCGCCTTCGCGAGCATCGGACAGCTCGAAGGCGCAGCCCGCTCCCAGCAGCTCGCGGTCTTCATGTCGATCGCCCTGGTCACCACCGCCGAGGGGCTCCTGGTCGCCATCCCCTGCACGATCGCCTTTGCGATCTTCCGCCGACGCATCGACACGCTCTCCGTCGAGGCCGCCGCGATCGTCGAGAGCCTGGTCGCCCCCGTCGAAAGCTCCGCCGGCAACGCGGCGGATGCACGCCCCGTCGGCAAGGTCGGCGCTGCCGCCCGCGCGCCCGTCGCACCAGCCCGCGCCGGCTGAGTCATCTCGCCAGGAACACAAGGACACCGCGCCCCGATGCGATTCCGTCGATCACCAGACACCCCCGAGGCCGGATTCGACCTGACGGCGATGATCGACATCGTTCTGCTCCTCATCATTTTCTTCACGATGACCGCCTCCTTCGCGCGCACCGCCAGCACCCGCGTCGATCTCCCCCGCCAGCCGGGGGAGCCCTCGACCACCATCAGCCACAACCAGATCGTGATCGATATCGACACCTCCGGCCGCTACGTCCTGCTGGGCCAGACCATGCCGCTCGCCGACCTCTCCCGCGCCGTCAAGGCAGAAGTGGACCGCGCCGCCGGCTCTCCCGAGGTCCTCATCCGCGCCGATCGCGGGTGTCGATCCTCTCACCTCAACCGGCTCGCCGTCGCCCTCGCCTCCGCGGGAGTTCGCCAGTGGAAGCTCGCCACCGCCGGTCCCGACCAGTCCAAGGCAGGGACGGGAGGCGCCGGCACATGAAGTTCTCCCGCACCAAGCGCCGAGAGTTCAGGATGATCCGCATCCCCCTGGTTGCGTTCATCGATGTCGTCCTCTTCCTGCTGCTGTACTTCGTGATGGCCGGAGAGATCGCAGCCGCCGGCGAAGGCCAACTCTCCTCCACCCTCCAGACCGACAAGAAAGCCTCCCCCACCAACCTCCAGGCACAGATCCTCCGCGTCGAGCCCGCGCCCGGCGGCGTCCTGTTCCTCATCGGAGACCGCAAGGCCTCGACCGCTCGCGAGCTCGCGAGCGTTCTTCGCGCCCTCCCCAAGGATGCCGGTGTCCTGGTACGCGTCTCCGGGGATGTCCCGATTGAGCACGCCGCCGAGGCCGTCCAGGCATGCCGCGATGCCGGCTTTGCGAAAGTGAGCTATGTCCCCACCACCCGGTGATGACATCTTCGCTCCGTCCGCACATCGACCCCGCTCCGTCGGGACCGCGATCGCCATCCTCGCTCTGATCGCGGGGCTTGCCCACGCCCAGCCCAGCCCCGATGCCCTCGCCCCCGCCGATGCCGTGGAAGCCTGGATGCAGGATCGCGCTCTCAATGAGCCGCTCGCCGCTTTCCTCCGACAGCGGCTCGCCGAGTCCTCCGGTGAGCAGCGCCGATCGATCGCCGATCGTCTTGGCAAGATCTACGTCGGAATGCTCGACAACGCGGCCGATGCCCAGCGACGGCACGATGTCGAGATCCTCTGCCGCGATCTGCTCGCCACCGTCCCCGACGCCGACACCTTCGAGCTTCGCGTCAACCTCGCACGCGCCACCTACCTCAACGCCGCCGAGACCGCCGAGAAGGTCCAGCTGCGCCTGGCGACCACCGAGGAGCGCCTCGAGGCCGAACGCATCCTCCGCGCTGTGGCCCCGACCCTGCGCGAGGTGGCCGGCTCCATCAACGGCCGCGTGGAGATGCTCGAACGCAAGGAGAAAATCGACCCCGAGGATGACAAGATCCGTGATGGCCTCCAGGAAGCCCGCCGCATCCGCTCCCTGGCCCACTACTACGCCGGCTGGTCGGAGTATTACCTCGCGATGCTGACCGGGGATGCCGCGATGGCGACCCGCGCTGCCGAGGATTTCGGCGCTCTCCTGGGCGCTCCCTCCCACCGCGCCGCCGCCGTCGACAAGGCCCCCAAGTCGCTCTTCAAGTACGAGCACATCGCCCGCGCGGCGATCGGCTCGGCACTCTGCGCTTCCCTCCGCGGCAACGACATCGAGGCGATGCGCTGGATGGACATCCTCGATCAATCCGAGGTTCTCCCCCAGCCCGTTGCCGACCACCTCTTCTCCACCAAGATCACCATCCTCGCCGCCGCCAAGCGCTGGGCCGATGTCGAGCTTCTCATCCGTAGACGAAAGATCGATCCGCCCAACATCGGCGGCGGCCCTATCAGTGTCAGGGATGCACGCCTGATCGCCGTGCTCGCCCTGGATGCATCGAAAGACTCGGCCAACCCCCCGCGCAACGCCTCGGTTATCCAGGAGCTTGCCAAGAACGCCGTCTCCGAACTGGTCGCCGCCGGAGAGCTCGGCCAGGTCGTCGACCTCGTCACTCGCTACGGCTCAGCCCCCATCGGCGGAACAGGCTTTGCCGTCGAGTACGTCCACGGCGTCCAAGCCTACGACCAGGCCCGTCAGGCCCATCGCCAAGTGGGTGAGGATGTCGATCTGCCCTCTGCGCAGTCCGCGGTCTGCAACCGCTACCGCGAAGCCGCCGAGGCCCTCAAGCACGCCGCCGAAGCGCCCGATGCCGCCCGCTTCCCCAGGGAACGCGAGCGCGCTGCCCTCAACGGCGGCCTGGCCCTCTATTACGCCGGCGAGCTTGAAGCCGCATCCGAAGTCTTCTCACGGGTCGCCACCACTTCAATCGATGCCGGGCGCAAGCAGGATGCCGCCTGGTACGCCGTCGTCGCTCTCGACAAGGCGATCGAGCGCGGCCGCCCATCGCTCATCTCCGCCCGCGACCGCATGGCGATGGTCTTCATCCGCGAATACCCCAACACCGACCGCGCTGTCCAGCTCCTCCTCCGCCGCGGCACGCAATCGGCGATCACCGATGAGGAAGCCGTCGCCGTACTCCTTGGAGTCATGCCCGACTCACCCATCTTCGAATCCGCACGTATCGAAGCCTCCGGACTGCTCTACAAGCTCTGGCTCGCCACCGACGCCGCCGACAAGCAGGCCGCAGGCACACGCCTGCTCGCGATCGCCGAGGAAGCCCTCCAGGCACAGATCCGCCGGCTGACCGCCGCGACCCTTCCCGACGCAACCCAGCTCGACACAACCAAGCGCGAGCCCGCACTTGCCGCCTCGATCTCCCGCACCGCTCGCCAGATCGCACACACCGCCCTCTCCATGCCCACGCCCGAGCCGACCAGAGCCCTGGCCGCCCTCGACCAGCTCGAACAGATCGCCCCCACATACACGATCGATCTCAAGCAGGTCCGCGATGAGATCAACTATCGACGGCTCCAAGCGGCGATCCTGCTCGCCGACCGTTCCAAGACCACCGAGCTGATCGCCGAACTCCGCAAAGCCGGCGGTGTCTACGCCTCCGCCGGAGAGCGCTTGGTCTATCGCCAGCTCATCGATGCATGGAAATCCGATCGCTCCAACACCCAGTACGCCCAGGAAGTGGTCGCCAGCGGGCAGATGCTCGCCGATTCACTCTTCAAAGATTCATCCACTCTCTCCCTGGCCCACTCGGTCGCCGGCGACACCGCCGATGCCGCGATCTCGCTCTGGAAGGCCAATGGTGATATCGCGATGAGGGACATCGCGATCCGGCTCGACCGCCGCTCGTGGGATGCGGGAATCCGCTCCGCCCTTCTCTGCCGAAGGCTCGCAACCACCGCCGAAGCAGCCGGAGATCTGGCGCTCGCCGCCCAATGCTGGAACAGCCTGTCCTCAGCGCTCACCGAAGGCTCCGCGGACTGGTACGAATCGCGCCACGAGGCAATCCGGATTCTCGCCGGCGCTGATCAGGCCGCCGCGAGCGATGCCATGCGGCAGTTGATCGCCCTGCACCCGGATCTGGGCCCGCCTCCGTGGGCCGACAAGCTCCGCGCTCTGGCCGCGATCCTTGGCGTCTCGCTCACCTCCGAAGAGCCCATCGATTCCTCCTCGCCCGCGGGTTCGGGAGGGGGCCGATGACGTTCCCAACTTCGCCAACACCCCCCGGCCCCCCCACTCCATCCGGTCGCCGCAAGGTCGATCCCATCGAACTGCTGTTGGGAAGCCCCGCGGCCGCAGGCGGCCCCTGGGCGCTGCTGGGCCTGGAGCCCGGCGCTCTCAGCGACCGGGATGTCACGCTCGCTCTCGAGCGCCAGCTTGCGCACGTCAATCGTCACCCCCTGGGCGGCACGCCCGAGGCCGATGATGTGCGCCTCGCGCTCCATACCGCCGCCGCGCAGATCCTCCATCCCGAAGTCCGAAACCGCCTGCTCGCTGCCCAGACCCCCGGCAGCACGCACGCGAACCCGGCAGTCACTACAGCCCCAGTTTTCAATTCCGCAACGACACCTCCCGGATCGCATGCACGAACCCCCAGCGCTGCGCACGATCCCATGCTCCGCATCATCGCGATGCACGGTGGGCTCAACGGGCGCTCACTGCGCGACATCATGCGGCTCGCCGGCGCTGCCCACGCATCTCCGCGAGCACTTGCAGCGCAGCTTCACGATCGCCTGATCGCCTGGTCGCATCAGCGTCATGCAACGCCCGGCCGCCCCATTCCCGTGTCGCCGGCACATGCATGGGCAGCTCCGCTGCCCGCATCGCGCGCCTCGACGATGCCAGGTTTCGATTCGATCAGCGCCCCGCCGGGCCTTCGTGAGGATGATGATCCCGATCCCGGCGTGCGAGCCCTCAAGATCATCGTCGTCTCCGCGCTCGCGGTGATCGCCGCCGCCGCCGTCATCCTCATCGGCATCTCACTTCTTCTCAACAAGTCCGGCTCCGGCGGCTCGTGGCTCTCCAACTCCGACACCCCCGCTCACAGCCCGCAGAACACGCCCAGGCAGCTCTTCCCCGCAGCCGACACCCCGCCGACCGCCAAGACCGATGGCAAGGATGCCGATCCCGCGGCAGCGCCCGCCGCCGATGACCCGGTCGCCCTCGTCCGCGAGCTTGCCGCCGCCGCCGCCGATGTCCCTGCTCAACCCGAATCCGCGGCCGAGCGTTTCAACACCGCCGTCCGCGCGCTGGCAACCAGGTGGCGCCTGCTCGCCCCCGACCAGCTCGGCGCTGCACAGGATGCCATCGTCGAGTTCCTCTACCGCGCACCGGGCACACAGATCCCCGATGAAGCCCTCCAGACCGTCTTCGAGCCCTCCATCTCCTCCGGCACTCCCGCGTGGAAAGCCCCGCGCGTGTGGACCGAAGTCTGGCAGGCCGGCCTCAAGACCCGCCTGAGCCGGGAACGTGACCTTCCGGCCGCCGTCCGGAACCAGATCGACCAGATGCTCGCGCCCTCGGAGCGCTCCTCACCCACCGATGCCGGCACGTTCACCCGTGGAGCGCTGGCGCGGCTGGCGGGAATCCCCGCCGACATGCTCCAGATCAACGCCACAGGCGCGACCAAGCCCCCGCCCCCCCCACCACCCTCCCCCGCCGAAGCACAGGCGGTCGCCGAGGCCTGGACCGCCTGGCGCGAGGCCGCTCGCCAGGTCGCCGCCAGCGATGATGCCGCCTTCGATCACCTTGCTCTCTCGGCCCTCGAGATCCTCCTCTCCGAAGGCCCCGAGCCGCTCGCCGACTATGGCCTCGCCGACACCGCCCGCGAACTCACCCTCGCGATCTCCTGGCGGAAGAACAGCCCCGCACGCACCTGGCTGATCGCCTCGTTCTCTTCCGACACCCTCACCAACCTCGACCTCCACCTGGTGACCCAGGCGCTCGCCGGCCATTCCAGCGCGGAGGGTGTCGATTCCAAAATGGTGCTGGCCGCCATCGCTGATGAGAAGTCCCGCCTTGAGCTGCGCGAGGCCTATGCGACCGCCTGGGGTATGGGAGATCCTGCCCGCAAGGATGAACTGCTCGCCCTCTGGCGCCAGAAAGCAACCGCAGCCCAGGAAGCAACCGTCCAGCCCGATCCCGAGGATGAGCACCGGCTCGCCGCGCTTGTCTCCGCCGTCACACGCGCCGAGCTCAACCTCGCCGCGACCATGCTCTGGGCAGGGCTCATCGAAGAACCCGCGACCATCATCCAGGATCCCGCCGCTATCACCAGCGCCATCCTCGGCCAGTCCGCCGGCGCTGCCACCCCGCGGCGCATCGATGAGGGCGGCACCGATGGCGCCTGGGCTGTTCAGTACCTGACCGCCGAGCAGCGCGTCCCCGATCGACTCAAGCTCCTGACCGATCTCCTCCGCGCCAACCGCCCGCTCGGACAACTCGATGCCCAGATCGTCGTCACCGAGGCCACGCGCGGTTCACCCGAAACCGTCCGCGCTGCAGCACGAGATGCCGTCGAGCGAGCCAGCGCCTCCCCCGCCGTTGTCTACGCGCTCCTGCAGGAGTCCTATCGCATCCCCCGCACCCGCCAGAACGCCCACCTTCTCTCCATCATCACCAACTCCAGGCTCCCCAGCCTCAAGGATCCCCAGTGGTACGCCGGCGTCCGCCGTGTACTCGTCGATACCCTGATCCAGGTTCTGGCATCTCGCGGTCCCGAACGAACGATCGACCGGCTCGCCGAGGAGCTCGGCCACACCTGCGCCGGCCGCGCCAAGCCCTCATCGACCGCGACCAGCTCTCCCGCCAACTCCCCCAACGCAGCCGCGACCCGGAACGCACCCCTCCCCACTCCGCTCGATTCGATCAAGGATCTCCTCAACCAGTGGCGCAAGAACGCCGACACCCTCCTCCCCACCGGACGCGAACCCATCACGCTCGAACAGATCGATCGCCGGCTCGCCTCCCGCCTTGCAATGGCCCAGGGCCCCGTACAGGAATTCCAGGCCCGCCACACCGCCGTCGCGGAGCTGATGGCCTACATCATCTCCATCGAGCAACCCGCCGAATCCGACCAGGCCAGGCAGATCCTCGATCAGCTCACCACCGCTCGCCGCGCTGCTGTGCACATCATGGACCAGATCGACGCCACCGAGCTGGCGATGCTCAAGCTGTGGGGCATCCGACTGCAATCAGTTCCCAGCGCACCCGCAGGCCAGCCGGCAGAAGGGACACAGTCATGAGCACCTGCATCCGCCTGCTGCTGCTCGCGATCACCGCCCTCCAGCTCGCCGCCGCCCCGGTTCAACCGGCAAGCACTCCGCCAGCGCCGGCCGGGAGCGATGTCCCACCGGATGTCCAGCCAGAAGCACTGCCGGACACCAAAACCTCGCCCGCGCCCCTCCCCCTCGGAACGCCCGCCGATCTCCCCCAGCGGCTCTCCGCCCTGAGCCCGGCCAACCCCGACGGCTACCTCCGCCTCGGAGAGGACATCGCCGCGATCGCGATCGACAACCGCGGACGAGACCTGGCGCGAACCCTCTTCGTGCTCGCCTTCACCCTCGATCGCGCCCGCGCTGCCTCATCTACCTCACCAACCGCGACCAGCGCCTGCCTTGCTCTGGCCGCGATGGCAAGCACCGAGTCCGATCGCCGCTGGCTGACTTCCATGGCCCGCTCCATGGATCGCCGCCTGGCTCTCCCCGCGTGGATCGCCCGCGATGACAACCCCGCCGATTCGGGCGCTGCCTACCTCGCCGCGACCTTCGTCGGGCTCGTCCGTGGTGGCGACACCATTCGCGCTACCCGCGTGCTCGCCCAGCCCGGCGTCCGGGATCTGCTCCAGCGCTACGAGCGACTCCTCTCCCCCATCGGAGACACCGGCGGGCTCTCCGCGCTCGAACAAGAGATGGCCCGCTGGCCCTGCCCCGAATGCGCTGGCAAGCGCATCGCCCGCCGCTTCCAGAGCAGCCCGCCCCAATACCGCCTCTGCTCGGTCTGCAACGGCACCCTCGGCCCCGAGATCAGGCCTCAACAACTCACCGCCCAGCTCCGCTTCGAGAGCCGGCTGCTCTCGGGCGCTTCTCGCTCATGGGCCGCCCAGGTCATGTCTGATCGCGGAGCGCCCCTCCGTGATGTCGATCCGGATGAACTCGCCCCCGCCCTTGGCATCAACCCCGACGCCAGCATCTGGCGCGATGGCCGCTGGAGCATCCCCGGCAACGTGCCCGCCTCCGGGCAGGAGCCGGCTGGCAGGTAGCTCCTACACTCCCGCCCCATGCCCGACCCAACACCCGTCAACGCGACACCCTCCCCCGCCCCCGCCGCTCCACTTCCCACCCCCGCAGGCGCTGAAGCCAAGCCACAGATCACCTTCGATGAGTTCGCCAAGATCGACCTGCGGATCGCCAAGGTCATCAAGGCCGAGTTTCATCCCTCCGCCGACAAGCTCCTCAAAATCCAGGTCGATGACGGCTCCGGCACACCCCGCCAGATCTGCGCTGGCATCCGCGGCGCCTACGCCCCCGAGGAACTCATCGGCAAGAGCATCGTCATCGTCGCCAACCTCGCCCCGCGCATGCTCCGCGGCGAGGAATCACGCGGCATGCTGCTCGCCGCCAGCGATGTCCCCAAGGATGCCGCACCCGGCATCCCGCGCAAGGTCATCGTCCTGACGCCCATGACCGACATCGCCCCCGGCTCGATCGTGACTTGATGCCTCGATGCCCCCTGCCTTGATGCCTCTCTTCTGGTCGCCCCTCTTCAGAGCGCCCGCTCCACCACGGCATCCGCCATCACGATTAGCAACTTCTTGACCCCCGAGTTCTCGATCGCCTTCAGATCGGCCTTCGCCGACTGCACCAGCTCCCGCGCCACTCGCCCCGCGTACTGAATCGACCCGGTCGATCGCAGCATCTCCACCATCTCGGCCCCGGCCCCCGCCGCCGCGATGCTCTCCGAACACGCCCGCTCCAAGAGCCGCAGCGAAGCCCCGCGAGCCTCGATCCCCACGCTCGAGAGGTGATGAATCACCGGCAGCGTAAGCTTGGATTTCTCGAGATCCTTCCCCACCGGCTTGCCGATCACATCCTCGCGACCCGTGAGGTCCAGGAGATCATCCTGGATCTGGAACGCAACCCCGATGCTGCGCCCGAACGAGGCCAGCGCCGAGATCCCCTTCGCCGTCGCGCCCGACTGGATCGCCCCCAGCTCGCAGCTCGCCGCGATCAGCGCCGCTGTCTTGCGCTGCACGATCTCGAAATACGTCGGCTCATCCAGCGAGAAATCCCCGCGGTGATGAAGCTGCAAGAGCTCCCCCGCGCACATGTCCATGCTGACGCGCCCGATGATCAGCGCCGATCGCTGCGAATCGAGCTGTGAGCACAGGTGGTACGACCCGGCGATCAGGAGATCGCCCAGGATCACCGCCGTCTCGTTGCCGTGCAGCCGGTTGATCGTCTGCCCGCGCCGGCGCGTGTCGGCATCATCCAGCACATCGTCGTGCACCAGGGTCGCCATGTGCACCATCTCGCACACCGCCGCAACCGTGATGTGGTCGGCGCTCAGGAGCCCGCCCAGGTCCTCCGGCGCGGTCTGCCCGATCCGCGGATGCCCTGCCAGCCCCCCGGCGAGCACCAGCATCGGCCGCAGCATCTTCCCGCGATACCGCTCCACGTGCCGCACCAGGCGATCCACCGGCGGCAGGTCCGAGGCCAGTTGCTCATCGAACCGCTCGCGCACGCGATCCATCGCCGAAAGGATCGCCGCCTGCACGGGCTCCAGCTCCGCCGGAATGGTCAGCATCTCCGCCATGGACGAGCGTAGCCGCCTGCTTCACCACATAGGTCAAAGCACCGGACGCACTCGCGGTTTTCAGCCCGAAGGGCTGGTCGGGAATAGCCGGGGGTGGAGCGAAGCGACACCCCCGGAAGAGCCATCAGACTTCGGCACTCTGAAGGAGTGCTCGTGACACTCCATCGGCACTCTGGACATCTCCCGGTCCGACTCACTCCCCGCTACAACAGATCATTCTCCCCCACCGCCCCGCACAACCCCGCCTCCGCCCCCGCCGCGAGTATCTTCGCGATCGCCTCAGCCCCGCGAACCCCCATGTCCGCCGATTCCTCCGTCACGTACATCCTGCAATACCGATCCACGCGCTCCAGCGTCGGCTTCCCTCCATCCCCGCTCCGTGCTGTGTTCGCCAGCGCAAACGGCAGCGTGTACGCCGTCGATTCCTCGCGCCGATCGATCGCGTGCCGCACGCTGCTCCCCAGCAGCTCCCCCACCGTCGCCAACGTCCCCGCCCCGAATCGCTCATCCAGATCCCGCCGCACCGCGTTGATCCCCAGCGGCGTCAAGAGCCCCGTCTTCTCTTTCCACCACGCCCCGACATCCACCACCAGCCGCAGCTCCGCATCCGCGAACGTCAGTTGCCCCTCGTGGATCACCAGCCCCGCATCAACCTGGCCCGTCGACACCGCCGGGATGACCTGTTCAAACGGCATCTCGATGAACCGGTCCAGACCCGACATCCGACCACCAGCGCCCAGCATCATCGTCAGGAGCAGGAACGCCGTCGTCTGCTTTCCCGGCACCGCGATCGTCACGGGCTTGGCAAGATCCGCCTTGCCGTGGATTCGCTTGTCTTCTGTCCTGCACACCACCTTGGGCCCGAACCCATCACCGAACGATGCCCCGCATCGCGTGATCCGGTATCGCCGGTGCACATCCGCGTACGCCCGCACCGACAGCGCTGTGATGTCCAGATCACCTTGCTCGATCGCCCGTCGGTTCAGCACCTGGATGTCCGCCGGCATCGCCCGGAACTCGATCCCGCGCGTGTCGATCACCGGCCGCCCGGCCGCCCCCGCCATTGGCGAACCGTCGGGGTTGATCTTCCCCGTCAACGGCCACCACATGAACGCATCGTCCGGATCCGGCGAGTGGGCGAGGATGAGGGAAGTCGTGCTCACGCGAGCGCGAGCATAGCCACCCACTCAACCCAAATCCGGCTCAATCCGTCGTGCTGCGCATCAGCTTCTTGAGCAGCGGCGTCAGGATCAGGGCCAAGAGCCCCGCCCCGATCGATGTCACCACGAACAGGAAGAAGAAGTCCGCCTGCCCGCCGAAGCTCCACGGCAGCTTGAGCGTCCCCGCCTCGATCGCCTCGACCTGTGAGGCAATCAACCCACCCCCGAGGTTCGCGATGAACGACGAGATGAACCAGATGCCCATCAGCAGCGACACGAACTTCACTGGCGCTGCCTTGGTCACGTACGACAGCCCGGTCGGGGACAGGCACAGTTCGCCAACCGTGTGCCAGAAGTACGTCAGCAGGATGAACATCATCGAGGCCTTGGCAGCGCCGCCCTTGGCGATCACGCCTGCCCACACCATGAAGATGTACCCAAGCCCCAGGAAGATCAGCCCCAGCGCGATCTTCACCGGCTGCGTCGGGTTCCGGCCCTTCTTGCCCAGCTTGGTCCAGATGATCGCAAATAGCGGCGCCAGCGTGAAGATGAGCCCGGCGTTCACCGACTGGAACCAGGTCGCCGGCACGGTCTTACCGAAGATCTCACGATCGGTGTTCTGCTCGGTGAA
Source organism: Phycisphaerales bacterium (assembly GCA_020847535.1). Lineage (GTDB taxonomy): Bacteria > Planctomycetota > Phycisphaerae > Phycisphaerales > UBA1924 > JAEUJB01. The sequence goes on along the minus strand of JADLBU010000050.1, from coordinate 20,000 downwards.
GACGTTGAGACTCGAACCCGCCTGCTCGAAGGCGATCCAGAAGAACGCGTTGAAGAGCATGAAGATGAAGATCGTCAGCACCGGCCCGCGATCCACCGGATCGTTCTGACGCAGGAACCACGCAACCCAGCTCAGGATGCCGATCAGCATCACCGCCACCACCGCCCACCCCAGGTACGGGTTCTGCTGGAGGTACGCCATCCCCTCCCCGAGCTTGGCGAGCCCGCCGATGTGGTAGATGTAGCCGAACAGCGATGATACCGCCAACGCCAGCAGCACGAACATCGCCGACTTCCCGTTGGCCTTGTGCGCCTGCTCCGGAGGCGGGTTGCCGATGCCGCGAAGCAGGATCGGCTTGCCGATCATGTAGATCGCCAGCCCCAGCAGCATGCCGACCGCGGCCGCGCCGAAGCCGTAGTGCCACCCCACCGTCTCCCCGAGCGTTCCGCACACGAACGCGCAGATGAACGCACCCAGGTTGATCCCCATGTAGAAGATCGTGAACGCCCCATCGCGGCGCGGATCCCCCTGCTTGTACAGCTGCCCCACCATCACCGACACCGTCGGCTTGAAGTGCCCCGTGCCCAGCACGATCACCGCCATCCCCATCACGAAGATGCTGAGCCCAGCGCGGTTGTGCGACCACTCGCCCATGCCCGACACACCCAGCAGCACGTGGCCGATCGCGATCAGCAGGCCGCCGATCAGCATCGACCGGTGCGTGCCGATGAGCTTGTCGGCGATGATCCCGCCCAGGATCGGGAAGAGATATGCCAACCCCGCGTACCACCCGTACAGCACCGAAGCGCTGCTCTGGAACCAGTTGCGGCCGCTGTCGTGCGTGTTGGCGACGATGCGGACCACATACGGCTCGATCTTGTCGTCGGGATCCTTGTTGACCTCGGCATCGGGCAGGACATCCGTCGTCACCGACCCCGTGTTGTCGTTCACGCGGAAGTACGTCTGGTCAGCCTCCGAGCCACGCTTCATGCCCACGCGCAGCTTGACCGGCTTGTCGGTCGGGTTCGTGACCACATACCGGACTTCCGTGTTCTCAAATCCGCGCGTCGCCCGATCGTCGTTCCCACCCGCCGGCCCCTTGACGATCTCGCTCCCGCCCGTGTCCGCCGGGTCCACAGTCCAATCCGCGGTCTCGGGTGCCCCCGCCGGCGGAGGAACGAGCCGCTGGATCTTCAGTTGAGAGCCCGCCGCCGCCTCGGCCGCAGCAGCAGCCGGCGCTGCCGCATCCCCGACCACAAGAAGGAACGGCCGCGTCTGCACCACCGCCGCCGCACCCTCAACTTGCTCAACCTCCGTGAACTCCAGCGTGTTGGTGTACACACCCGGCTTCACCTGGTGGATCGCGATCACCGTGATGAAGTACAGGATCAAGAGCCCGCGCATCCCGTAGTAGCTGAACCGCTCCCACATCTCCACGAAGAACAGCAGGAACAGCCCCGGCGGGTGACCCAGAACTGTCCGGCCGGAATCGGTCACTTCGCCGGGCTGGGTGGGCGGCGTCTGGCTGTAATTGGCGCTCATGCGGCTGATTCCTTGTCCCCGGGAAAGCCCGCGGGCAGTTGAGAAGCCCGAAGCATACCGGACTTGCACCCTCCGTGCGACCTCGCCCCAGCGCCAATAGGCCCCGCGCACCGCCGGTTATACTCGTGAGTGCTCCTGTCACAGGTCATCATCGGCCTGCTGGGCGCCTTTCTGGCGATCTGGGCCGCCAGCCTCATCTTCCGCGCTGTAGCTCTCCGTCTCGAACAGCGAGCCCTTCGCCGCCGCCAAGCCGCCAACCTCACACCCGCACCGGCTCCTGCGGATCTCGAACACGATCACCTCGTCGGCCCGCTCGCCGCCATCGTGCTCGCCATCCCCATCTTCCTCGGCGGCCTCGTCCTCGTCGGGCTCGCGGTCGTGCTCAAGGAGCAGATGCTCAACGAGCCCATGGCCAACACCATCGGCGGCGCTGTCGTGATCGCCGCCTGCAGCCTCGTGGTGATCGCGATCGCCAGCGCCAGCGCTGCCTGGTTCTTCGACCCATCCCGCGGCCGGCCCCGATGCCGAAAGTGCTGGTACGACCTCGCCGCAGTCATCGAACCACCCTCGCCGGATGCCCCCTTCGAACACGTGCGCTGTCCCGAATGCGGTCAACTCACCGCCCGAACCAAGGACCTCTACCGAACCCGCCGCAAACCCGGCCTCCTCTGGCTCGCGGCGATCATCATGCTCGCCGCTTACTTCACCTACATGACCCCCGCCCTCCGCAAGGGCGGCGTCTCGGCGATGATCCCCAGCACGCTCCTGATCGCCGGCCTCGATTGGCTCCCCGATTCGCTCATCGTCGGTGATCGCACCTCACGAGACTGCCTCCGCATCCGCGTCTCCGATCGCCGGCTCTGGACATGGCAGCAGCAGTGGCTCCGGCGCAGCGCCCAGGAGCTGCTCGCCACCGCCGACGATCCGCAATCCCTCTACCGCGCCATCACCTTCAAACGCAACAACACCCCCGTCCCCCGAACACACTTCCGCGCCCTCATCGAAGGCCTCCTCTCGGATGATCCCAGGATCGCCGACATGTCCCAGGTCATCCTCCGGGATTTCGTTGACTATTCATCCCGCCCCCGCGAGATCGACCCGATCGCCGTCTCCATGCTCCCGCACCTCGTGCCACTCCTCGATCACGCCGACCCCCGGATCGCCTTCGCCGCGATGCGACTCATCTCGATGACCGGCCCCGCCGCCGACAACCACATCGACCGCATCACCGCCCTCATCGACACCCAGACAACCAGGTCCCGCTCGGCGTACTACGCAACCCTCGCCCGACTCGCCGTCAGCTCCGATGCCATGCTCGAGGCCCTCACCCGCTATTGCACGACGGGCACCGACGACAATCGGATCCGCGCCATCCGCCGCGCCCACGAGATACGGAGCTACCGCCCCGAACTCGCCCCTCTCTTCATCCGTCTCACCGAGGATCCATCCAAGGGAATCGTCTTCGCCGCCCTGGTTGCAGCATCTCCCATGATCGATCCCGATCAGGCCGTCACCCTCATCCTTCCGCGCCTGGCAAACTACAACGGCTACGACCGCATGCGACTGCTCGATGATCTCTTCTGGCAATCGGATCGCGGCGCCCGCTACAACCCGGCGATCCCCCGCAGGTTCAAAGCCATCATCGCCGATCTCCGCGAATCCACCACCGAACGCCTGGATGCGGCGATCAAGCTCGCAAGATTCGGCCCCGATCCCGAGGCACAATCAATCGCCCAGAGCCTCCGGACCGCGCTCGATCTCACCGAAGAACAGAGCGCTCAACTCGAAGAAGCGATCGCCAAGCTGAAAGCCCCTCCCTGAGGGAGGGGTTGGGGAGGGTTGCCCACATCGCTCCCAAGCGACCGTTGCCAAGCATCAACCAAGCTACCACAACGTGAACGCCTCACTCACGCGGTGCAAGCCACCAAGCCTTGAAGACTCACCACAGAGGCACAGAGAACACAGAGAAGAGAAATACAAGGAAACACTGATAGGCGCAGAACCAAATCCGTTCTGCCCCTCTGCATCTGCCTTTCTCTGCGCCCTCTGTGGTGAGTCTTCCTGACGGTCGCCGGCTACTCAACCCCCATCAGAATCTCCATCGTCCGCTGATCCAGCCGCTCATACGGCAGCGCACGCGAGCTCATCCCCGCCCGATCAAACTTCATCCCCAAGAGCGTCTCGGCGTGCCCGCGGCTGTACTCGCCCCACAGCCCATCCAGATCCTTCGATGGCCGATTGATCTGCTTGAGCAGCTTGCGGATCTCATCATCACCCGACCACGCCCGCGCCTTCTCGCGAAGAATCAAATACGTCCGCATGCACCCCCGCGCGAACTCGATGACATCCGCACGGTCCGAGGTCCGGTACGCGTGCGCATCGAAATGCTTGAACCCCGCGTACTTGTTCTCCTCCAGGAGCTTCACCAGGAAGAACGCGTGCTTGATGTTCACCGAGCCGAACCGGAAATCCTGGTCGTATCGCCCGAATTCCTGATCATTCAGATCAATATGGAACAGCTTGTCCGCCGCCAGCGCTGACGCCACCGCGTGCGTGAAATTCAACCCCGCCATGTGCTCGTGCGCCACCTCGGGGTTCACCCCCACCAGATCCTTGTGCTTCAAGGTCTGGATGAACGCCAGATAATGCCCCGTGGTCGCGAAGTACATGTGACCCCGCGGCTCGTTGGGCTTGGCCTCAAGCGCGAACTTGTACTCATACCCCCGCTCGATCGAGTACTCGCACAGAAAATCCAGCGCCTTGCGGAACCGCATCTCCGCCTCGATCGGATCCTTCGACCCATCCGTCTCCGTCCCCTCGCGACCGCCCCAGAAAACGTACACCTGCGCTCCGTACTCAGCCCCCAGGTCCATCCCGCGCATCGTCTTCTGGATCGCGTACGCCCGCACCTCCGCATCGTTGCTCGTGAACGCCCCATCCCGGAACGCCGGATCACCGAACAGATTCGTGGTCGCCATCGCCACCTTGATCTTCGTCCGCTTCAGCGCCTTGTTGAACTCGCTCTTGATCTGCTCGGCCTGCTCCGCCGTCGCATCGATCGGCACCAGGTCGTTGTCGTGGAAGTTCACCCCGTGAACGCCCTCGACCTCGCCCAAGAGATCCACGATCTCCGCCGGCGTCAGCCGCGCCCGCGTCGGCTCCCCGAACGGATCGCGCCCCGTGTTGCCCACGGTCCACAGACCGAACGTGAACTTGTCCTTCGGGGAGGGTTCGAACTGGTCCGCCATGAGGATTGCTCCGACGCTGGACCCAAATGTAGCAGACGGACCGTGTCGTGGTAGGCGGACCTCCCTCTTCTACCCATTCCTTCCTCTCTACTTCTGCCTGCCACGCCCCCCATCACCCCCTCCGCTCCAACCAAGGTAGTATCCCGCTCAATCCCATGTGCGGCATCGCCGGCATCCTCCGACTCTGGCCCGACTCATCCTCCCCACCACCGGAGATCAGCGCGGCGATCCCCAGCGCCTGGATCTCGGCGATCTCCCGACAACTCGCCCATCGCGGACCCGACGGCCACGGCCTCTTCACCGACCGCATCCGCCGCCCCGACGGCTCGATCGCCGACCTGATCCTCATACACCAGCGGCTCGCCGTCATCGACCCCGCCGGCGGTCATCAGCCGATGATCCTGACCGATCGCCTCGACCCCGCCCGCCTCTCCCCAACTACCCCTCCCCCCGCCGCCGCCGATGACCTGCTCGCCATCGTCTTCAACGGCTGCATCTACAACCATCGCCAACTCCGCAAAGAGCTCCTCACCGGCGGCCGAAAGTTCCGCACCGACCACAGCGATACCGAGGCAATTCTCCACGCGTTCGCTCGCTGGCAGATCAACTTCGCCCAGCACTTGGAAGGCATGTTCGCCCTGGGCCTCTGGGATCGCCCCCACGGCCGGCTCGTCCTCGCCCGCGATCGCCCCGGCGAGAAGCCCCTCTACTTCACCAGTTTCCTGGCTGATTCCACATCCGCCACCCCCACCCACTGCCTGGCCTTCGCCAGCACAGTCCCCGCCCTCATCACTCTCCTGCGCCTCGCCCGCCCCGACGATCCCCCCGCAATCAATCACGACGCCCTCCAGCGTTGGATCCGCTTCGGATACGACCGCGAGCTTCCCCTGCAGGACATCCAGTCCCTCCCCGCCGGCCACATCGCCTCCACCACTCCCGACCTTTCCGGCTGGGCGATCCAACCTTACTTCGCCCTCCCTCCCGGTCGCGATCCATCCCGCCAGCTCAACCTCGATGACCTCGATCGCCTCCTCTACGAAGCCGTCAAGGATCGCCTCGAGTCCGATGTACCCCTCGGCTGCTTCCTCTCCGGCGGCATCGATTCCTCACTGATCGCCGCCTATGCCCGCCGCGCCAAATCCGACCTCCGCACCTTCTGCATCCGAATGCCCGATCCGCGATACGACGAATCCTCCCACGCCAAGATGGTCGCCCGGCGCCTCAACACGCGCCACACCACCCTCGAAGTCAGTCCCCGCCCCGCCGAAGACCTCCAGCGACTCATCCCCCAACTCGGCCTCCCACTCGGCGACAGTTCCCTTCTCCCGACCCACTGGGTCTCCGCCGCCGCCCGCAAGCACGTCACGGTCGCCCTCTCCGGCGATGGCGGTGATGAACTCTTCATGGGCTACGACCGCTACACCGCCGCGAGCCTCCTCCGGGATTACGGCCCGATGCTCCGCGCCATCCCCAGCGGCCTCTTCGACCGCTTCCACCCCCGCACACGCCTCCACAAGCTCTCACGCCTCGCGCTCGCCGCTCGTCACCAGGGTTACGAAGAGCTGCTCGCGATCTTCCCCACACCCTTGTTCGCCCACCTCTTCCCCAAGCTTGATCCGCGAGCAACCTCGCTCACCCCGCCCGGCACCCGCATCACCGATCCCTCCCTCCACGACTTCCAGACCTACCTCCCCGACGATCTCCTCCGCAAGGTCGACACCGCCTCCATGGCGATCGCCCTGGAAGTCCGCGCCCCCATGCTCGCGACCACCATCATCCAGACCGCACTCTCAACACCCACCGGCGTGCTCGCCCCCGATGGCCCCAAGTCCCTCCTCCGCATGCTCGCCCGCCGCTACCTGCCCGATGCCATAACGACCCGCCGCAAATCCGGCTTCGCGATCCCCATCGGAGAGTGGTTCCGCACCGACCAGGGCGGCATGAAGGCCATGCTCAACGACACCCTGCGCACCGCAGGTTCGCTCGACACCCTCGGATTGAACCTGAACCCCCGCGCCATCACCACCATGCTCGACGACCACCTCGCCGCACGCAGAGACCACGCCCAGCGCCTCTACACCCTCCTGGTGCTCGCCCTCTGGTCCCGCTGGCTCGCCGCCCCCAGTGCCTAGTGCCAAGTCCCCAGTGCCTTCTCAATCATTGAGCGGCGTGATCGTCACCACATTCCCCCCAACCTGCACATCCCCATAAATCCTCAGCAGGTTGTTCGCTCCGATATCCGGCTGCGAATCTCCCATCACCGGGTTCCCCTTCTTGTCGTTCTCATTCGCAAAGATGTTGTCGTAGTGGTTCCGCGTGCCGTTCACATCCGCCGAGTACGTCACCGCCAGGAACTCCGGATCCGGCCGCATCGCGAAATCCGCGTGGTTGTCGTTGAACGCGACATTCCCCTCCCACGTGCTCGCCCCGCCGTGTATCCGCAGCGTGAACGATTCGGTCCCCTCCGGACCCGGCGCCAGGATCCACTTCCCCGGTGTCCCGCCGTACAACGGCCCGCGGTTGCAGATCGCCGCCGTCTGCGCGTCATACGTGCTCTGCCATAGCTTGGCCCGCCGCCCGAACGGCGGTATGTGTGCATACGAAGTGTGCCCCTCCGCCCCCTTGCCGCGCCGACCCGCCTGCGGCAGCCCCGACATCCCCGTCTCGCCAGGCATCCCCGCAAACCCCGGATCCCACAGCGCCTTGTCGGGGACCGCCGCCAGTTGCGGCTGGCTGAACTCGTAACCCGCATCCGGCTTGATCGCGGAGTTGCTCTCGGCGTTGCTAATGAACATCTCCCGCGGCACCATCCCGTTGAACAAGAGCACCGAGTAGATGTTCCCCGTGTTGTCCTTCCGACGCTGATTCCCCGTCTCCTTGATCGTGTCGTTGTTCGCATCCAGCGCGCTGGGCAGCGGAAACGCCCCATCGTTCGCCTGCGCCCACGTGTTCATCGCCTGGTGAATGCTCCGGATCTGTGAGCTGTCCTTCACCTGCCGGCTGGTCGCCCGCGCCTTCGCCAGCGCCGGCAGCAGGATCCCGATCAACAGCGCGATGATCGCGATCACCACCAGCAGCTCGATCAATGTGAATCCACCCATCAGACGATCGATTCGCGTCCTGCCCATCGCGCGGCTCCTTGCCCTACCCCATCTCGTGGCACAGGCTTCCAGCCTGTGTCTCCCCCCTCTACCCATGTCCATACGCAACCCGGCCCGCCGGGATTGCACTCGGGCAGCCATTGCTCGCCTACAAACGAAACAGAAACGCGTCCACACACGCGCATCACACGAATATCGGGATCGACCGCTCCCACGGCTCAAAACCAGCGATCACTTCCCCGCGAATCGCACCCACTTCTCGCTGCTGGCGCTCGCCTCCACCACCCGCTCAATGAACTCGACCCCCCGCGCCCCATCCACCACGTCCGGATAGTCAAACCCACCCCCAGCGCCCCCCATCCCGATCCCACCCACGTTCCCCTTCCCTTCGCTTCTCGCCCGCATCGCCGCGCACGCATTGCTGTACACAGTCGCGAACGCCTCGAAGAACGCCTCCGGGTGACCCGATGGCAGCCGCGTGTTGCCCCGCGCCCGCTCACCCAGATACCCGTTCCCGCGGCGATACACCTTCTCCGGCTGCCCATCCTGCCGCAGCACCAGGTAGTTGGGCTCTTCCTGCAACCATCCCAGCGTCCCCTTGGTCCCATGCACCCGCAGCCGCAGGTCGTTCTCGTGCCCGATGCAGATCTGCGACACCGTCAGGATCCCGCGAGCCCCCGGCTCGGCATCCATCGAATCCGGCCCCGTCCCCTCGCAGTTGCTCGCTCCCGCCTTGCAGAACCGCAGCAGCACGTTGGCATCATCATCAAGCTGCCGCCCCGGCACGAACGAAGTCAGATCCGCGCAGATCGATTGCAATCGCAGCCCCGTCACGTACGACACCAGTTGCTCGCAGTGCGAACCGATATCCCCGATCGCCCCGCCCGCCCCCGACCGCTTCGGATCCGTTCGCCAGTTCGCCTGCTTCTGACCCGATGCCTCCAGGTTGTTCGCAAGCCACCCCTGGTTGTACTCGACCACAACCTTGCGGATCTCACCCAGCTCGCCGTTCACGATCATCTCCCGGGCCTGCTTCACCATCGGGTACCCGGAATAGTTGTACGTCACCGCGAACACCACACCCATCTTCTTCGTGGCTTCGATCAACTGCCGCGCCTGCTCCCCCGTATGCACCAGCGGCTTGTCGCACACCACGTTGAACCCCGCGCTCGCGAACGCGTGCGCTACCGGAAAATGCACGTGATTGGGCGTCACGATCGACACGAAATCGATCCGCTCCGATGCCGGCAGCTTCTTCTCACCCTCCAGCATCGCCTCCCATGTCTGGTAGTTCCGCGAATCGGCAAGCCCCCAGTCCTTCCCCGAGGCGATCGCCTTGTCCGCCGTCGATGACAGACACCCGGCGACCATCCGCACCTTGCCATCCAGGCACGCCGCCGTCCGGTGCACCTGGCCGATGAACGCCCCGCGACCGCCGCCGACCATGCCCATCTTCAGAACGTCGCTCATGATGAATGCTCCGATGGCAGGAGCATACCACGACCGGCTTCAGGGGCACGCCATCATGCAGGGCACCATGTTGCGCATCGATGCCGCCCCCGGTCGCACGGGCTGATTCAACCCGCTTCCCGCCACAATCCCCTGCAGGAGAGCTCGCGATGCGGCTCCGCGGACGAGGTCATTCTTCTCCGCTACAGCCTCTTGCCTGCTCCCCACTGCCCTTTGCCTCACCCCCGTCTGCTTCCTGATCCACACCACCACCGCCGGCCCCCCCGGCTGCGAACAATTCACGCAGGATGCCCACCCGTCAGCGCACGGAACCCCAGCGATGATGATCTTCGTCGTCTATGCCGCGCTGGTCTGGTACGCCGCGGCCAAGTGGCGACGGCAGTGGCTGTCCTTCGTCATCGTCACACTCGGCGTCGGCCTCATCCTCGCGATCATGCTCTCCGGCCGCCGGCTCGCCGAATGGACCGGCATCCCCATCCTCCAGATGATGGTCAACGGACTCCTCTATCCCTACATCTTCCTCCTCGGCTTCATCGGGTACTTCATCGCCCTCATCCCCCGACCCCCGGGCGAAGGCTCCAAACGCCCCTGCGAACACTGCGGCTACGACCTCATCGGCCACGATGACTCCGCAACACCCATCTGCCCCGAGTGCGGCGAACCGATCAAGATCAAAATCAAGCGACGCTGACTCCGTATGACACTACCCCCACCCATCCACACCTCGCGCCTCACGCTCATCCCCGCGACCGCGCCGCTCGCCAGCGCCTCCATCACCGATCGCCGCCTCTTCTCAACACTCCTCAACGCCCACATCCCCGATCAGTGGCCACCCGAAACGCTCGCCGATGTCGAACCACTCTTCGCCCAGAAGCTCGCCGAGAACCCATTGCTCGCCGGTTGGTGGGGCTGGTACATCCTCGCTACCGATCCCACCCTTATCCCCGCCCACCTCAACGCTTCTCAAGCTCTCGTCGGATCCATCGGCTGCACGCCGCCCGATCCCGATGGCACCACCTTCATGGGCTACTCCGTCCTCCCCGCCTTCGAACACCGCGGGATCGCCACCGAAGCCGCCGTCGCGATGACCGCCTGGATCCTCGCCCAGCCAGCCATCCGCACCATCCACGCCGAGACCTTCGAACAGCATCACGCCTCCCGCCGAATCCTCGACCGCTGCGGCTTTGCCCTCAGCGGCCCATCTCCCAACGACGCCACCGCCGCCGAATCGGATCGCCAAGGCCGGGGAACGCTCCTCCGCTACGCAAAAACCCCCTCTCGCTGACTGCCAAACCGGCAGCCCCCCTTGCCCCCACAACCGCGCTGACAGCAACCGACACCCTGCTGCATTGCACGAATCGCTCCAGCACGCTGCCAGATTCAACCGCACCCAGGTAGCCGAGCCCCCGACGGTGGCACAATACTTGCCATCACCCTCACGACACCGGCTTTGGTTCGAGGTGGCCCCGTCGGCGCCCCGTACCCAATCAAAACCAAACCGGCTCTCTTTGTCCAAATCCGTTCACCAGCGACAGTCACCCGTCAACCACTCAACGGAGCTCTCAGAATGCCCGCCAAGGAACTCGTGTTCGATGTCGATGCCCGCCAAGCCCTGCTCGCCGGTGTCGAGAAGCTCGCCCGCGCTGTCAAAGCCACCCTTGGCCCGCGCGGACGAAATGCCGTCCTCGACAAGTCCTGGGGCGGACCCACCGTCACCAAGGATGGCGTCTCGGTCGCCGAGGAGATCGAACTCGCCGACAAGGCACAGAACATGGGCGCCAAGCTCGTCATGGAGGCCGCCAAGAAGACCTCCGACGATGCCGGCGATGGCACCACCACCGCCACCGTGCTCGCCGAGGCGATCTTCCGCGAAGGTCTCAAATACATCGCCGCCGGTGTCGATGCCAACGCACTCGTCCGCGGCATGAAGCTCGCCGTCGAGGCCGCCGCCAAGGCGATCAACGGCATGTCGACCCCTGTCAAGGGCAAGGCCGACATCCAGAACGTCGCCGCGATCTCCGCCAACAACGACACCGAGATCGGCAAGATCATGGCCGATGCCTTCGAGAAGGTCGGCAAGGACGGCGTCATCACCGTCGAGGAAGGCAAGAACATCGAGACCGTCGTCGATGTCGTCGAGGGCATGCAGTTTGATCGCGGCTACCTCTCACCCAACTTCGTCACCGACCCCGAGGCCATGAAGGTCGAGCTCGACAAGGCCTTCATCCTCATCTTCGAGGACAAGATCGACAGCATCCAGAAGCTCGTCCCCCTCCTCGAGAAGGTCATGGCGACCAAGAAGCCCCTGGTCATCCTCGCCGAGGATGTCACCGGCGATGCGCTCGCCACCCTCGTCATCAACAAGCTCCGCGGCACGCTCCAGGTCTGCGCGGTCAAGGCCCCCGGCTACGGGGATCGCCGCAAGGCCATGCTCGAGGACATCGGCGTCCTCACCGGCGCCACCCCCATCATGAAGGACCTGGGCATTGAGCTCGACAAGGTCGAGATCTCCCACCTCGGGGTCGCCAAGAAGATCGAGATCGACGCCGACAACACCACCATCATCGAGGGCGCCGGCGAAACCAAGCAGATCCAGTCCCGGATCGCCCAGATCCGCGGCGAGGTCGAGAAGACCACCAGCGACTACGACCGCGAGAAGCTCCAGGAGCGGCTCGCCAAGCTCGCCGGCGGCGTCGCACAGGTCAAGGTCGGCGCGGCCTCCGAAGCCGAACTCAAGGAGAAGAAGGCCCGCATCGAGGATGCCCTGCACGCGACCCGCGCAGCGGTCGCCGAGGGCATCGTCCCCGGCGGCGGCGTCTCCTTCATCCGCGCCCGCAAGGCGATCACCGCCCTCAAGGAGTACAAGTCCGTCTTCGGCGCTTCCGCCGGCGGCAAGGGCGATGACAAGACCTCCGATGAGGTCGGACAGTTCAAGTACGACACCGCCGCCGGCGTCGATGTCGTCTACAAGGCGCTGTCGGTTCCCCTCCAGACGATCGCCGACAACGCCGGCGTCAAGGGCACCGTCGTGGTCGCCAAGGTCACCGAGAACGACAAGGCCAACTTCGGCTACAACGCACTGACCGACGAGTACGGTGATCTGGTGCAGATGGGCATCATCACCCCCGCCAAGGTCGATCGCATGGCCCTCCAGAACGCCGCGAGCGTCGCCACCGTCCTGCTCGCCGCCGACTGCATCATCACCAGCAAGCCCGAACCCAAGGAACCCGCCGGCCACGGTCACGGCCACGGCGGCGGAATGGGTGGAATGGGCGGCATGCCAGGCATGGGTGGAATGGGCGGCATGGGAGGGATGGGGTTCTAGTGGCCACCGCGACCATTCCATCTACAGAGGCTGTGTGGAACACATTCTTCCACGAAGTGTTTCACACCATTCGCCTAGCCCAAGCCGCGCTACAACTACGACTGGCTTCTTCTTCGGAGGAGGTCGAGCGTCGATATCAATTGATGCTGCCTGCCGGTCAGTTTTTCGACCTCTTGTGCTCTACCCTGCCGGACGCGGCCATCTTGAGAATTCGACGGCTCGCGGATCCACCGGAGATGCATGGAGGCAATCACAAGCAGTTTTGCATCGACTACGCCGTATCGGAACTTGGGATCGACCTCGATAGGCCCGAACTAGTACGGTTGAAAGAGCAGATTCACGACTTCAAGCGGATTGCCAAGAAGCTTGAGCCACACCGTAACAAGCGAATTGTACACAACGACCTTCAAACTACGCTCAGTCGAGATTGGTCGAACTTGGGAACCATCTCGTGTCAAGACATTCAAACTGTTTGCACTCTGCTGAATTCGATTGCCGAGGGGATCGGCAGGAACCACGTGCATGGTGAGGTTTGCCTTGCGGATGCTTCAGAGCGAACCGGTGTGGATTCTCTCCTAGCCACTCTTGAGGACTGTGCATGGTGGCGGCGCATACGTACTGAAGAACGCGACTTGAGCGATGCTGAAATCCGTAGAACTCTCCGTCGCGGGCTTTTTGATGACAGACGAGTATTGCCTGTACAGCAGGCTAGTGATGACGCCCAGTCATCGGTGGAACGGTGAATGCGTATCACCTTCTACATCGACCCCGACACCGATCTCCCGCACGTGGAGAATCACGGAATAGAAACGACCGAGTGTGTGGAAGTGCTGGAGAACGCAGGACAGGATTTCAAGAGCCGGAGCGGTGCCCGCACCGCCTACGGCCAGACCAGAGCCGGACGCTACCTCAAGGTGGTGTACCGATTGGACAAGGATGAGGATGAACTGCTCGTGATCACCGCGTACCCCATCAAGGGAAACGAAGTCAAGGCCTATCGCCGCCGCCTCCGCAGACGCTTCCGCTGAAGGCAAGCACCATGAAAAGGGATCCCAACAAGTACCCGCCAGGCCTCGACCGCAAGAAGGTCCAGAAGATCCTCGACTACTACGAGAACCAGTCCGAGGAAGACGCGATCGCCGAGGCGGATGCTGCCTGGGAGAACTCCCACATGACGCTCATCCCAGTTCCCAATGAACTGGCTCAAAAAGTTCGTCAGTTCATCGCCATCCAGAAGACCAAATCAACACCCCGGGCTCGTCGAAAGACCGCCTGACCCGCCCATCCGGAGACCCTCCCCATGCCCCGCCCCTCCGACCTCTTCAAAAACACCGGCACCGGCAACGCCGCTCCTACTCCGCCCAAGAGCACCATCAACCTCAACGCCCCGCCCGCCGATGCCAAGAAATCCGACCAGGACAGCATCGCCGCCCACAAGCCCGACAAGGGCCACACCCTCCACGCCCCCGCCAAGGCCCAAGGCGGCGCCGGCGGCTCCAGCGCCCGCCCCAAGGTCTGATCTTCTCACCGATGCCCGATGCCTTCTGATGCTTCCCTCACCAGTGCCCAGTGCCAGATGCCCAGTGCCAGATGCCCAGTGCCTTCTGATGATTGAAGACTTCATCCATCTCTTCAAAGACCTCCCCGGGTTCCTCGATGGATTCATCCAGGCGCACGGGGTCTGGGTCTACGCGCTCCTGTTCGTGATCATCTTCGCCGAGACCGGACTGGTCATCCTCCCCTTCCTCCCGGGTGATTCGCTCCTCTTCACCGTCGGGGCGCTCGCCGCACGCGGCTCCATGAACGTCTGGGCGATCTCAGCCCTCCTCATCTTCGCCGGCGTCCTCGGGGATGCCGTCAACTACTCCATCGGCAAGTACATCGGACCCAAAATCTTCCGCGGCGAAGCCACCACCGGGCTGGCTTCGCTCATCAACCGCAAGCACCTCGACCGCGCCAGCGCCTTCTTCGAGAAGTACGGCGGAAAGGCGATCATCCTCGGCCGCTTCGTCCCCATCGTCCGCACCTTCGTCCCCTTCGTCGCCGGTGCGGGCGTGATGAACTACTCCCGGTTCGCCGTCTACAACGTCATCGGCGCGATCCTGTGGGTCGGCATCTGCGTCGGCGCTGGGTGGTTCTTCGGCAACATCACCTGGGTCAAGGAAAACTTCGAGGCCGTCGTCGTCGGCATCATCATCGTCAGCGTCCTCCCCATCGGCATCGAGTTCCTCAACCACAAGCTCGCCAAGAAGACACCCCCGCTTTCAACCGCAGACAAACTCCAGCAACCCGCCCCCCCCGAACCGTGATACCTCATCGGAGATAGGGATCCGCAACACCCCTTCGCCTCATCGAACACATGTGAGTTTTGCCCATTTGAGATTTGGAGATTTCAAAATGTCCGTCAAGCCTCTTGAAGATCGCGTCCTCGTCAAGCCCACCCAGGCCGAAACCAAAACCGCCTCCGGCATCTACCTGCCCGAGACCGCCAAGGAGAAGCCCGTCCGCGGCACCGTGATCGCCACCGGCCCCGGCAAGCTCCTCGAAAACGGCAAGCGCGCCCAGATGTCCGTCCGCAACGGCGACACCGTCGTCTACGGCAAATACGCCGGCACCGAAGTCGAGATCAAGGGCGTCAAGCACCTGATCCTCCGTGAGACCGAGCTGCTGGGTGTTGTCGAAGGCTGAGTTGAAATGGCCACAGGGCCACATTGCCACATGGCCAGATGAAGCCATGAGGCCGCGTTTCTGAGATTCCGATTCCGATTTGGCCCTTTGGCCCTTTGGCGATGTGGCCCTTTTTCGAGGTTCGAACCTATGTCGACGAAGCAATTGATGTTCAACGATGCGGCCCTCATCGAGATGAAAAAGGGCGTCGATCGTTTGGCTGACGCCGTGAAGTGCACGATGGGACCTTCGGGCCGCCACGTCGTCATCGAGAAGTCCTACGGCAACCCCCACATCACCAAGGACGGCGTCTCGGTCGCCAAGGAGATCTCCCTCCCCGAGCCCTTCCAGTCCATGGGCGCCAAGATGGTCAACGAGGTCGCCAAGAAGACCGCCGACAAGGCCGGCGATGGCACCACCGCCGCCACCGTGCTTGCCCAGGCGATCTTCACCCAGGGCCTCAAGCACGTCGCCGCAGGCGCCAACCCCGTCCAGCTCCAGCGCGGCATCAACGCCGCCGCCAACGCCGCCGCCGAGGCCATCGACGCCATGGCCACCAAGTGCAAGGGACGCGACGACTACAAGAAGATCGCCACCGTCTCCGCCAATCACAACGACAACGTCGGTGAGCTGATCGCCGAGGCGATCTCCAAGGTCGGCGCCGACGGCGTCGTCGAGGTCGAAGACGGCAAGACCGCCGAGACCACCCTCGAGTACGTCGAGGGCATGCAGTTCGACAAGGGCTACCTCTCACCCTACTTCATGACCGATCCCAAGACCGCCGAGTGCGTCTTCGAGGATGCCTACATCCTCATCTACGAGAAGAAGATCTCCAATCTCGTCGACCTCCTCCCCCTCCTCAACAAGGTCGTCGTCACCGGCAAGCCCTTCCTCATCATCGCCGAGGAAGTCGAGAACGAAGCGCTCGCCACCCTCGTCGTCAACCGCCTCCGCGGCACGCTCAAGATCTGCGCTGTCAAGGCCCCCGGCTTCGGGGATCGCCGCAAGGCCATGCTCGGCGACATCGCCTCACTCACCGCCGGCACCTACTTCGCCGAAGACCTCGGCCGCTCCCTCGAATCCATCGAGATCGCCGAGCTCGGCCGCGCCAAGAAGCTCATCGTCACCAAGGACGACACCACCATCATCGAGGGCGCCGGCAAGAAGGCCGACATCACCGCCCGCGCTGAGCAGATCAAGAGCCAGTGGGAGAAGTCCACCAGCGACTACGACCGCGAGAAGCTCATGGAGCGGCTCGCCAAGCTCACCAGCGGCGTCGCGATGATCCAGGTCGGCGGCGCCACCGAGATCGAGATGAAGTCCACCAAGGACCTCGTCGATGATGCCCTCCACGCCACCCGCGCCGCCGCCAAGGAAGGCTACGTCCCCGGCGGAGGCGTCGCCCTCCTCCGCACCCAGGATGCCATCTTCGCCGCGCAGAAGAAGGCCAAGGGCGATGAGAAGCAGGGCTTCGACATCGTCGCCAAGGCCGTCGAGTCCTGCGTGATGCAGATCGCCGACAACGCCGGACACGACGGCGACCTCGTCGTCGAGAAGATCAAGGAAAACAAGTCCAGCACCTTCGGCTTCAACGCCGCCACCAACGAGTACGGCGACATCGTCAAGATGGGCATCATCGACCCCGCCCTGGTCGCCAAGACCGCCCTCATCAACGCCGCCAGCGTCGCCGGCCTGATGCTCACCACCGATGTCATCATCACCGAACTCAAGGAAGACACCAAGTCCGAAGTCGGCGCAGTGTCTTAAGGGAGCCCCGAGCGCAAGCTCGGGCAAGCAACAGAAGGCACTGGGCATCGGGCACTCGGCACTGGTGAAAACCAAGACCCCCGCGCCCCACCCCAGCAACCTTCAGCACCGCGACCGTAAGGAAGCGGCTCTTAGAGACTGTTTCAGAACTTCGTACCAGAGCGGTAGAACACAGGCAGGATGCCTGTGCCACGAGATGGGGTAGGGTTCTGAAACAGTCTCTTAGGAACCCCCAGAAACTCCCGAGCCCCCGAGCGAAAGCCCGTGGGCTCGACTTGCAAGAAGGCACTTGCCATCCAGTTCTGAGCCCTTGTGAGAGCACAACCCGTGCATGGCTTTCCACCAGTGCCCAGTGCCCAGTCCCCAGTGCCTTCTGATCCCCATGCCCACCACCCGCGACTACTACGAAATCCTCTCCATCGACAAAACCGCCGACGGCGAGGAGGTCAAGCGCTCCTATCGCCGGCTCGCGATGAAGTACCACCCCGACCGCAACCCCGGGGATGCCGACGCCGAAGCCAAATTCAAGGAGTGCGCTGAGGCCTACGAAGTCCTCTCCGACGATTCCAAACGCAAGATCTACGACCAGTACGGCCACGACGGCCTCCGCGGCCGCGGCGGACCGGCCACCCACGACTTCTCGCGGATGGATGTCTCGGACATCTTCTCGATGTTCAACGACATCTTCGGTGGGGGTGGGGGCGGCGGCTTCGGCGGACGCGGACAGGGCCGAGGTGGTCGCGGTGGTCAGGCCCGCGGCTACGACCTCGAAACCGAAGTAGAGATCACGCTCAACGAGGTTCTCATCGGCTGCGAGCACGATGTCGAGTTCACGCGCCTCGACATCTGCGAAACCTGCACCGGCACCGGCGCCAAGCCCGGCTCCAAGCCCATCAAGTGCAACACCTGCGGCGGCCAAGGCAAGGTACAACAGACCGGCCTGGGTGGCATGTTCCGCATGGTCACCGCCTGCCCGCACTGCGGCGGCAGAGGCACCATCATCAAGGACCACTGCCCCGACTGCCGCGGCAAGGGCCGCATCCCCAAGCCCCGCAAGCTCTCCGTCAAGATCCCACCCGGCATCCAGGATGGCCAAGCCGTTCGCGTTCAAGGCGAAGGCGAGCCGCCGCCCCCCGAGGCCAGTCCCTCCGGCCTCGGCGCTCGCGGAGACCTCCACGTCGTCGTCCGGGTCGCCGAGCACGACTTCTACAAGCGCGAAGGGGACCATCTCATCATGGAGATGCCCATCACCTTTACCCAGGCCGCCCTGGGCGCCAAGCTCCAGGTCCCCACCCTCGATGGTCGCCACGACCTCACCATCACCCGCGGCACCCAGCACGGCAACATCTACAAGATCGATGACCAGGGCCTCCCCAACCTCCGCTCCTCACGCCGCGGACACCTCCACGTCATCGTCAAGATCGAGATCCCCAAGAAGATGACCGCCAAGCAGGAAAAACTCCTCCGCGAGTTCGCCGAAACCGAAGACCAGGCCGTCCTCCCCGAGAACCAGAGCTTCTGGAAAAAAATCAGCGATCTGTTCGCAAGTTAGCCGACAGAGCCGATCTGCGCAAGCAGCCGGTCTTGGCTCTCATTCACCCGATCCCTCACCCACCCTTCACGTAACACACCCATCCCCATTCCAGTATCGTTCCTTCGCCTGATATCCTGTCTGAAGCACAAGGTTCATCCGTTCACAACCTCCCGACGCAATGACCACCGACTCCACAACCCCCGACACCTCCCCCACCCTCGAGCAGCTCACCCAGCGCGCCGCCGAGCTCGAGCAGCAGTTCGCCGAGGCCCAGTCCCGCTACCTCCGCTCGCTCGCCGACTTCCAGAACTACCAGCGCCGATCCATGCTCAACGAGCAGGAAGCCAAATCGCAAGGCAAGTCCCAGGTCGTCCACAGCCTCCTGGGCGTCCTCGACAACTTCGACCTCGCGCTCAACGTCGACACCTCCGCCGCCTCGGCCGACCAGGTCATCAAGGGAGTCCAGGTCATCCGCGAGGAGCTCCTCCGCGTCCTGCAATCCCACGGCGTCGGCGTCATCAGCCCCGCCCGCGATGAACCCTTCGATCCCAACATCCACCAGGCCGTCGTCCAGCAGGATGCCGACGATGTCGCCCCCGGCCACATCGTCACCACCCTCCAGCCCGGCTACACCTTGTCCACCACCCTCCCCGGCGGCCCCCCACAGAGCCGCATCGTCCGCCCCGCCATGGTCGCCGTCAAACCAAGCTGACTGTCTTTCCACCAGTGCCCAGTGCCTTCTCACCCATGCCCACCTACGACTACCGCTGCACCATCTGCTCCCACGAGTTCGAGCTCTTTCAGTCAATGAAGGATGCCCCCAAGCGCAAGTGCCCCGAGTGCGGCAAGAACGCCCTCGAGCGCCTCATCGGCACCGGCGCGGCGATCATGTTCAAGGGCTCGGGCTTCTACGAAACAGACTACCGCTCCGACTCCTACAAGAAAGCCGCCGAGGCCGACAAGCCATCGACAGACAAGCCGGATACCTCAACCAAGGACGCCAAGTCCACCGAAACCAAGGCGACCGACCCCAAGCCCGCCGAATCCAAGTCGGCCGATTCCAAATCTCCCGAACAAAAGAAGTCCGACTCCGCGAGCACATCAATGCCGGCGCCCAAGTCATCACCCGCCAAGCCCGCTCGCGGCAAGAAGTGACCTTGCTCTGTAGACAACATCAGATTTGAGAAGAAGCCCCTACACGCGGATGGCGTAGGTGAGAACCTAGTGGGCCGAGTCAAAAGAACTTGAACAAAGGCGCAACCGGTCTGTCGCCGGGCGCGAATCTCCTCTACAAAGGAGGTTCGCATGGGCAGACCGATGGCCAACTTGACGCTGACGGAGGACGA
>JADLBU010000049.1 GCA_020847535.1 Phycisphaerales bacterium | reverse complement strand
CTGGTGGTCTATCGATGAGCACGCCGACCTACACCGAAGCGCAGTTGCAGGCCTTGCGCGATAGCTTGGCCCGTGGCGAGAAGCGCGTCACCTTCGGCGACAAGACGGTCGAGTACCGCACCGTCGACGAACTGAAAGCCGCCATCGCCGAAGTCGAAGCCGCGATGCACAAGGATGCCGTTTCCACTGGCCTGTATCCGCGCGCACCGCGCCAGATCCGCGTGACCACCGGGAAGGGATTCTGATGGGCTGGATCGGAACCATCAAACGCCGCGTCTTCGGCGGTACGCCCACCTACGACGGTGCAGGACTCGGTCGGCGCACGCTCGCCTGGACGGTGGCCAATCCCGGAGCGGTGGCGGCACTCGCCTACACGCAGGAACAGTTGCGCGCCAAGAGCCGCGACCTCGTGCGGCGCAACGCCTGGGCGGCCGCCGGCATCGAGGCCTTCGTTGCCAACGCCATCGGTACCGGCATCAAGCCGCAGAGCATGGTGGAAGATGCAATCCAACGCGAAACCATCCAGCGCCTCTGGTGGGACTGGTGCGAGACCGCCGATTCAGCGGGGCTCACCGATTTCTATGGTCTGCAGTCGCTCGCCTGCCGGGCCATGCTGGAGGGGGGCGAGGCGATTGTGCGACTGCGCTGGCGGCGTCCCGAGGACGGGTTGCCGGTAGCCCTCCAAGTTCAAGTGCTGGAGGCCGAGCATCTGCCGCTGGCGATGAACCGGGAGCTTGCGAACGGCAACGTCATCCTTGCCGGCATCGAGTTCGACCGGCTGGGACGGCGTGTCGCCTACCACCTGTATCGATCCCATCCGAACGATGGTGGTCTCGCACCCATGTCCGGGTCGGGTGGCGTCGAAACGGTTCGTGTGGATGCTTCCGAAGTGATTCATCTCTTCCGACCACTACGTCCTGGCCAGATTCGGGGCGAACCGTGGCTCGCCCGGGCGCTCGTGAAGCTCAATGAATTCGACCAGTACGACGACGCCGAACTGGTGCGCAAGAAGACCGCCGCGATGTTCGCCGGCTTCATCACGCGCATGGCCCCCGAAGACAACCTGATGGGCGAAGGACTGTCGGACGCCAATGGCGTGGCACTGGCCGGGCTCGAACCGGGCACCCTGCAAATTCTGGAGCCGGGTGAGGACATCAAGTTCTCGGCCCCGGCCGATGTCGGCAGTTCCTACGCCGAGTTCATGCGCCAGCAGTTCCGGGCAGTGGCTGCCGCCATGGGCATCACCTACGAGATGCTCACCGGTGACCTGACGCAAGTGAACTACTCGTCGATTCGCGCCGGCCTACTGGAGTTCCGCCGTCGCTGCGAGGTGATCCAGCACGGCGTGATCGTCCACCAGCTGTGCCGCCCGATCTGGCGGGCCTGGATGGATCAGGCGGTGCTCGAAGGCTCGCTCGCGTTCCCCGGCTACAGCCGACGCCCGCGTGAGTACCAAGTCGCCAAGTGGATCCCGCAGGGCTGGCAGTGGGTCGATCCGCAGAAGGAGTTCAACGCCATGAAGCTCGCCATCCGGGCGGGCCTCACCAGCCGTTCGGAGGCGATCTCGGCCTATGGCTACGACGCCGAGGATGTCGATCGGGAGATCGCCACCGACAACGCTCGCGCCGACGCGCTGGGCCTCGTCTTCGATTCCGATCCACGGCACGACCAGGCACCGGCGGTCGCGCCACCTCCACAAACTGAACAACCCACGGAGTAATACATGCTTCCACATCTCGCATCCCGTATCTTCGGGACGCCGTTGCTCGTCCATCGGGCCAAGATCGACGTGATCCTGTCGGTCCTCGGGTCACGATTGGGGATCGATAGCCCCATCCCCGCCGATGCCACGGAACTGCTCGCGGCAGTACCCGCACCCCGTCCGAACATGCAAGGTGCGGTCGGCATTGCCGTGATTCCGATCCACGGCACGCTGGTGAAGCGCACCTTGGGGTTGGAGGCGGCCTCGGGGCTCTCGAGCTACCAAGACATCGGCGCGATGCTCGCTGCGGCGCTGGCCGACCCCAGTGTCACCGGCATCCTGCTGGATGTTGATTCGCCGGGCGGCGAGGCATCGGGCAGCTTCGAACTCGCCCGCCGCGTGCGCGAGGCCGCTTCTGTGAAACCCATCTGGGCCGTGGCCAACGATGCCGCCTTCTCGGCGGCCTACGCCATTGCATCGTCCGCCGAACGGATCGTTGTCACGGAAACGGGTGGTGTCGGCTCGATCGGCGTGATTGCGCTGCACATCGATCAGTCGGTGAAAGACGCCAACGATGGCTACCGCTACACCGCGATCACGGCGGGCCGCCACAAGAACGACTTCTCGCCGCATGAGCCGCTCACCGACACCGCGAAAGGCGAACTCCAGTCCGAGGTCGATCGCCTCTACGACATCTTCGTCGGCCACGTGGCCGCCATGCGCGGACTGCCGGAGATGGCGGTACGCACCACCGAGGCCGCTCTCTACTTCGGCCCGAACGCCACGGCGGCTGGTCTGGCCGATGCCGTCGGCACGCTGGAGGCAACGCTCACTGAATTCACGACTTACCTCAGCTCCCGAGGCCGCAAGGCGCCCCCGACTCGGAGCTTTGCACGACCCGGGGCGACGCACCTACAGGAGGACGACATGTCTCTCGAAGAAACCCAAATGGAAATGATCGGTGTTGATCAGGCAGCCGTCCTGGTTGCCGAGGCCCGCCGCGAGGTTACCCAATCCGCTCAGGCCATCGCCGAGTTGTGTCTGATCGCCGGTTGCCCTGACAAGGCTGCCGCCTTCATTGCGGAAGGCAAGAGTGAAGCGGATGTGCGCCGAGTGCTTTGTGAGGCCAAGGCCGTGCGATCCGAGGCTACGCCCATCCATTCCACCATCACGCCGGAAGCCGGCACCGTTGCCCCCGAGCGACCCGATGCATCACCCGTGGTCGCCGCCGTCAAGAAACTCATCCACAAGGAGTAAGACATGCCCTCAATCATCCAGAGCAAGAACCTCGGCGACCTCCTGAAGTACGAGGCACCGAATCTCTATTCCCGCGAGGCCGCGACGGTCGCCGCCGGACAGAACCTGCAACTCGGCACCGTACTCGGCAGGATGACCGCCGACGGCAAGCTGTATGCCTTGGCACCGGCCGCTACTGACGGCACCGAAACCGTCGTGAGCGTGCTGGCCACCGACACCGACGCGACGCTGATCGATCGGGACGATGCCATCACGGTGGCCCGTCACGCGATCGTCGCGCGCAACGCCCTGATCTGGCCGGCCGGCATCACCGCACCACAGAAGGCCGCTGCCGAAGCGCAACTGGTCGCCCTCGGCATTCTGGTGCGCGACGCAGCGTAAGCAGCCCCTCTCATCCCCCCGAAAACCCGCCACACGGCGGGTTTCGTTTTTTGGAGATCCAAAAATGCAAAACCCGTTCGACAACCCCGGCTTCTCGATGGCGAGCCTCACCACGGCCATCAACCTCATCCCCAACCGCTACGGCCGCATCGAGCAGCTGGGGCTCTGTCCGGCCAAGCCGGTGCGCACCCGGCAGATCATCGTCGAGGAGTACGCCGGGCGACTGAACCTCCTGCCGACGAAACCGCCCGGCTCGCCGGGCACCGTCGGCGAGCGCGGCACGCGCACCTTGCGCTCCTTCGTCATCCCGCACATCCCGCATGACGACGTGGTGCTGCCCGAGGAAGTCCAGGGCATCCGCGCCTTCGGCTCGGAGACGGAGATGGAGGCGATTGCTGGCGTGATGGCGCGTCACCTGGAAACCATGCGCAACAAGCACGCCATCACCCTGGAACACCTGCGCAT
>JADLBU010000048.1 GCA_020847535.1 Phycisphaerales bacterium | reverse complement strand
GCGACGTGATGGACCTGGAGATCCAGGCCGGTTGCGTGCTCGACGAGATCGCCGAGAAGCAATCCCTCCTCCGCTCGTTCTTCAGGGCCACACCGCTGGCCGTGCCAGGAATCACGACATGAGTCACAGATTTATGCAGCGCTCAGTAAGCATCGCATTCGTTCGTATGGTTACGAGCATCTGCGAGGCCTTTGCTCGTTCCCGGATCTTGCCAAGAACGGGCAACAGCACGCCAATCAGAATCGCGATAATCCCGAGCGAGAGCAGCATCTCAACGAGCGTAAACCCGCATCGATCGGCTTTACATCCGCTTTCTCGCGCAGTGCGGCTTTCGTGCCAAGGCCCCATGGATTCCCCCTTGCGCACTCGTCAATACATGATGCTACCTCGGGGGGGTGGGTACGTCAAGACTTCAATTCACGACGGTGTCCAGCAGCCTCACCGTCCCGAATCACGATCTCTTGTCCACACGGGCACTGATTGCAAGGCCTGCCAGCATCATCAGCATCGACAGCGATGTCGCCGGCAGCGTCCACCCAGCCGCCTTCAACCCGTCGTTGGTGAACTTGGGCCTAGGGCTGATCCCCTTCGGAATGACCGACAGCGCTGCCTGGTATTGCCAGGTGTTCTCGTGCAGCTCACCTTCCTTGTCGGGCTGGTGCTGCTTGGTGGTCGGGAACTTGAGCCGCTGGTGGTTGAACCCGCCCTCGGGCTTGAGCTCGTAGAAATCAAAGACCCACGCCTTGGAGTTCATGCGTCCGGCGTACGCCTCGGGCTCACCGGGTCGCGGTGTACGTGTCACGATCACCATCCGCGGTGTCGCCTTGCCGGCGGAAAGATCGGCCTGCACCTGGCTGATGGTCTTGCCGGTCGCCGAAGAGAACAAGAGCGCCCTCATCCACTCCCCGTGCGGCTCCAGCCCCGGCAGCCGCCGGTCACGCGGGATCGTTACGCGCAGCCGCAGGGCATCCTCCCCATACTTCACTCCCAGGTACCAGATTCCATCCTGGTCCTCATCGGTGAACGTGACGGACCTGCCGGCGAACTCGAATTCCTTGTAACTGACCTTCTGGAACGCGTAGACCTCGCGCGGGTTGGCGCGATGAAATTCGGCGATCCGGGAGGCCATCGCAAAGCCGCAGATCACCATCGCCCCGCAGGCCAGGGCGGTGATCATCCAGGCGATGGGTCTTCCTTTGGGCATCGTGGCAATCTCGCCCGCCTCGGCGGGCTTCATCCGGCTCAGTGGCCGCCGGGCTTGGGTTCAGCGTGCCGCCCCACCGCCATGTCCCCCGTGGGCGTCATGCGAAGCGGGAGCGGCATCGTACAGGTCCGTCGTCAGACCGGTTCTTGGCCGGCTGTGGTTGTGATCGCTGGTGGTCACCACGCGCGGGCCGTGATGTCCGTGGCTGTGGGCCTCGGCCTCCTGGCGGGCGAACTCCTCCTTGGCCAGTTCCATGTCCCCCAGCCGGGTCGCCAGTTCATCCAGGTACTTCTTGCGGGCGTGGGCGACGATCGACCCCACCACCATCTCGGTCTGCCGCTCGCCCGTGACCTCGTCGCGCTCCCCGGTGTGTCGGGTAAGACCCAGGCCGCCCTTGATCGCCTCCTCGGACTTGTACTTGTAGATCGTGCCGCGGTTGGCCAGGTCAAGCGTGGTGAAGCCCAGGAACAGCGCGAACGCAAAGAGCGTGAACAGGAAGACGATCGTGTTGATCGGGTTGTCGTAGCGGAGCTGCATGAAGTACAGGAGCACCAGCGCGCTCTTGACGGTCGCGATCGAGAGCGCCACAGCGATGTTGACCCACTTGGGGAGCACGATGTCGAAATAGCTCTGGGCCCAGAGCTCGAACTGCGCGGCGGCGACCGTCATCACCGTGAAGATCAGCAGCACGGCAAGCACCGCCCGCAGCGTGAACAGCGACATGATGATGTGGCCGTGCTCGTGGCCCTTGCCGAAACCGTGCGGATCGGCCTCGTCGAAGCTCTTGGCCTCGGGCTTGCCGGTCCCACCGTGATGATTCGTCGCGCTCATCAACCGCCTCTCAAACACCAGTGCCCCAGTCCCAAGTCGTAGTGCCCAGTCCCCAGTGCCTTCTCAATGGATCAAATACAGCAGCGGGAACAGGAAGATCCAGATCAGGTCGACCAGATGCCAGTACAGCCCCGACATCTCAACGCCCGTGTAGTGCGTCGGCCCGTAGACGCCCTTGCACACCCGGCGATACACCCACCAGATGAAGCCCATGCCGATGATGACGTGGCTGGCGTGGATGCCGGTCGCCGAGTAGTAGACGCTCCACCACAGGTGCTCGTAGGGGTCGGTCGAGAACGGGTAGCTGAACAGCTCCCCGGGCCGCTTGCCGCCGTAGCCCTCGACGAAGTGGAAGAGACCGCCCAGGGCGGTCTTGCCCGAGTCATGGTGGTGCTTGAGGGCCGGATCCAGAAAGAAGAAGTACCCCGACCACTTGGGCGTGTACTCGAACGTGAACTTGATGATGAGGAACACCAGCCCGCAGAACATCGTGAACAGCAGGTTGAACTTGGCCTTGCCGTACTCCTGCAACTGCACCCAGCGGATCCCCGACGCCATCGTGTAACTGGAGATCAGCAGCACGATCGTGTTCAGCCCGCCCCAGCGCCAGTCCAGGTACTGCGAGCCGTTCGCGAACGCCTGCGGGTACATGATCCGGAAGATCGTGTACGCGCAGAAGAGGCCGGAGAAGAGCAGCACCTCGGTCGCCAGGAAGAGCCACATCCCCAGCTTGACGCCGTCGAACTCCTCCTCCTTGTTGCGGAAATGGTGGGCGGCCTTGTAGACCTGCCACAGCATCGTCTTGGGCCGCTCGGGGGCCGGGGACGGATGCCCGTGAGGGCTGTGCGAGTCATGGGGAATCGTCGTCATCAGCAACCGTCCTCTAGTGCCCTAGTACCTGATGCCCAGTGCCTTCTGCTTCTCAATGCTGCCCCTGGTGCCCGATGTGGATGTGCTCCACCTGCTCGTACGCCTTGGCCTGCGCCTCGGCGTTGGGCACCGGGTAGTCCTTGGGATCCCAGCCAGGCGGGAGCACCGTGTCGAAGTCGTAGGGGCCGTGGTGCACGATCGGCTCCTTGTGGAAGTTGTGCGTCGTCGGCGGGCTCTCGATGTGCCACTCCAGCGTCAGGCCGCCCCAGGGGTTCTGAGGCGCCTTCTTGCCCGCCAGCAGCGAGTGCACGAAGACCGCAAGGCTCCCCGTGAAGCCGACCGCCAGCATGTACGAGCCCACCGTCGAGATCTGGTGCAGCATCTGGAACTCGTCGATGTACGACGCGTATCGCCGCGGCATCCCGCGGGTCCCCAGGATGAACTGCGTGAAGAATGTCACGTTGAACCCGACGAACTGGATCAGCGCGAACACGATCGCCGCTCGCTGGTTGTACATCTTGCCGAACAGCTTCGGCCACCAGTGGTGCAGCCCGCCCACGAACGCGATGATCGTGCCCCCCATCATCACGTAGTGGAAGTGCGCTACCACGAAGTAGCTGTCGTGCAGGTGCATGTCCGTCGAGAGGGTCGCCAGCGGCAGCCCCGTCAGGCCACCGATCGCGAACAGGAACAGGAACATCAGGGCGTACACCATCGGCGGCGTCATCGAGATCGAGCCCTTGTAGAGCGTGCCGACCCAGTTGAACATCTTGACCGCAGTCGGCACCGCCACCAGGAACGTCAGCGCGCTGAACACGGTCGCCGCCAACTCACCCTCGGCGGTGAACATGTGGTGGCCCCACACCAGGAACGAGACCGCCGCGATCCCCAGCGAGGCGAACGCCATCGAGCGGTACCCGAAGATCTTCTTGTGCGCGTGCACCGGGATGATCTCGTTGATGATCGCCATGCCCGGCAGGATCATCACGTATACCACCGGGTGGCTGTAGAACCAGAAGAAGTGCTGGAACAGCACCGGATCCCCGCCCAGGCCCGGATCGAAGATGCCCACGCGGAAGATCCGCTCGAACGTCAGCAGCAGCAGCGTGATCCCGATCACCGGGGTCGCCAGCACCTGCAGGATCGAGGTCGCGTAGAGCGCCCACACGAACAGCGGCATGTCGAACCAGCCCATGCCCGGGGCACGCAGCTTATGCACCGTCACCACGAAGTTCAGCCCCGTCAGGATCGAGCTGAACCCCAGGATGAACGCCGCCAGCACCATGAAGACGACCTTCAACTGGTCGGCGTCGGTCGTCGTCGAATACGGCGTGTAGAACGTCCACCCCGTGTCCACGCCACCCAGCAGGATCGACATGATCCCGAATATCGACCCGGTCACGTAGATGTACCACGAGAGCAGGTTCAGCCGCGGGAAGGCGACGTCCTTGGCCCCGATCATGATCGGCAGGAAGAAGTTGCCCAGCGCCGCGGGCACGCTTGGGATGATCACCATGAACACCATGATCGCCCCGTGCAGCGTGAACGCACGGTTGTAGAGCTGGTTGTTCTGGGCGATGTTCGCGTCCTTGACCCCCAGGAACGACGCCAGCCACTGGCCCGTCACCGTCGTCGTCGTCGTCGGCTGGCCCTGGGCATCCACACCCTGCACCTCGACCGTCCGCACCGGGTACAGGAGCTCGGTCCGCACCGCCAGCGCGGCGACCCCGCCGAAGAAGAACATCATCAGGACCGCCGACAGGTACATCACGCCGATCTTCTTGTGATCGACCGTGGTCGCCCAGTCCCAGATGGTCGCAAGCAAGGTCTCTTTGGGCTGCAGGTAGCTGCCGTGCTCGTCGTGGTGGCCACCGTGGCCGGCCGCGTCGCCGAGCGTTCCTGCGTTCCTGTCGTCGATGGTCGCCATCGTCCGGCTCCAGTCCCGTCCATGTCTGTCGGGCGTGCACACCGCCCGGGTTCTCTTCATTCACGGCCCAGGGCGGCGTGCGGGCCGCCCGGGCTTCTTCCATATCTACCAGGTCACTTCAGGCTCTTGATGTAGGCCGTGATGCCGGCGATCTGCGGCTCGGTGATCTGCCCCCGGAAGGAGTTCATGTTGGGCCCGAACCCCGCGACGATCTTCTTTTGCGGCTCGAGGATCGATTCGCGGATGTAGTTGGCGAAGAACTCGTCGTTGCCCATCTGCTCGGCGGTGTAGCTCGTCCCGTCGGTGAAATCGACCGCGTGACCGAACAACCCCTTCCACGTCGGACCCGTGTTCTTGGTTCCATCCGACGAGTGGCACGAGCTGCACATCGACGCCCACTTGCGCCGACCCAGCTCCACGGGCTCCACCGCGTCATTCCACGTGCTGATCACCTGCCCGTAGTACGCATCGGGCACCACGCGGATGATCGCCGCCATCTCCGAGTGCATATCCCCGCAGTACTCAGCGCAGAACGCGAAATGGTCCCTGTACCGCGTGCCGTCGGGCAGTGACTTGGTCGGCCCGTCATCCAGCCTGGCCGCCTTGAACCAGTAGCTGGTGTAGCGATTGGGCTGCACATCCATCTTGGTCCGGAAGTCGGGAATCCAGAAGGCGTGCAGCACATCCTGGCTGATCATCAGCAGCTTCACAGGCCGGTCCTCGGGCACGTAGAACACCGGGACCTTTACCGCCCCCACCACTATCTGCTCGGGCGTCTCGGCCCCGTTGGGGTAGACGGCCGACCAGTTCCACTTGCGGCCCGTCAGACGCAGCTCGATCGAGTCCGGAGGCGCTGCCAGGCGGCCGATGTAGCCGTGGAACCCCTCGAAGAACATGTACGCGAAGAACCCCATCGGGATGATGCTCCACGCCAGCTCGAGCAGCATGTTGTGCGACGAACTGGCCGCCGCGATCGTCCCCGGCACGCGCCGATACTTGAACGTCCAATAGAGCATCACGCCCATCAGCATGATGAAGATCACCGTGGAGAGCCAGAAGATCCACATGTAGATGTCGTCGGAGTCGGTGACTCCCGTGAAGTACGACTTCCCGCCAAGCCCCTCGCGCTTGAACATGAACTCGTGCGCCGAATCGGCGAGGGTCGCGGATTGCAGAACGTGATTGCTCATGCCACAGGCCTCGTGACAGACTGATCCAGGCGGTTCGCCGGCATGGCGAGCCCCGCCCCCGGCCGCTGCCGGGAACGCATCTTGAAATACTCAGACAACCGCAGACCACCCACCAGCACCCCGACGCCGATCAGCACCAGCACCCCGCCGATCTTCATCACCTGCATCGCCTGGATCGTGTACTTCCCGGTCGCCGAATCGTACATGTAGCAGTAGTTCATGAAGTAGTCGCCCAGGCTCTTGGCGAGCTTCCCCTCCGTCGCATCCAGCAGCGCCAGCTTCACCTGGATCGGGTCGTACTTGTACCCGTAGATGTACCGGCAGATCTTCCCTTGGGGAGACACGACGAACAGCGCCACCGGATGCGCGAACTCCCCGTTCTCGACCTTGCGGTACGGGAACCCCAGCGCGTTGGCGAGCTGCCGCGTCCCCTCGACCTCGCCGGCATGGAACCCGAAGCCCGCATCGACTTCCGGCTTGCCCGATCGCTTGTACCCCGCCAGCGAGTGGTTCTTGGCCCCGTTCGCCGAGGGCACGTTGTCGCGCGGATCGAAGCTGAACACCAGGAAGTTGAAGTCCTTGCCCGCCGTCATGTCCATCTGATCCATGCACTCGACGAACTTGTCCTTCACCACCGAACAGACGATCTGGCACTGGTAGTACGCGATCAGGATGATCGCAGGCTTGGGAAGTTCCCCCGCCTTGACCTTGCCGGTCCCCGCGGGGAAGTAATCCCCCAGCGATACCTTCTTGCCCTCGGCGTTCTGGAACTCAAGCTCCAGCGGCAGCACCGCTCCAAGGTGCTCCTTGACCTCAAGGCTCTGCACCGCCTTGGGCAGAACAAGCTCGGGAGATTGGCCCGCCGATGGGCCCGCCGGCTGCGCGGAGCTGGCCTCAATCGGCGCCGGCTGTGCATGGGCAAAGGAGCACACGCACGCACCGGCCGCAAACACGGCCAGCACGCCCATGCGAAGGGCACCGCGGAGTTGGTTCAAGAACACATTCACGTCGCTTGCCTGTAAACCTCTTACTTGCCCTGCTCGACGGCCGCCTGGTCGCCGCCGGGATACTTCTGCATCACCCGCTCGAACGCCGTTTCCATCGGAATGGAAACCGTGTTGGTCTCTCCGTTGACCCACTCGTAGTTCGCCAGCCGGCGCTCAGACTCCTGGCTGTACGCCTGCGCCTCGGAGGCCAGACGCAAGGTCGCCTCCCGGTCCTGCTGGCTCAAGAGCCCGTTTACGTTCGTAATCGAGCGGTAGTAGTACACCTCCACCGCCGACACCGTCAGGAACGTCACCACACCCATCACCACGAAGACGATGAACAGCACCAGCGGGTTGGCGACCGCCGTGTGTTCGGACTGCGGCATCCCCTCCGCGCTCAGATCGTGGTGGTGCCACGCATCGGCCGCTTCGTGCTCGACGGGGAGTTCGTGGGGTACGTGATGGCCAGCCATCGTTCAAGCCCTTCCGTGGCGCCGGATTCCCTTCGAATCCTGCCGCACCAGATTCTTTGCTGTCTCACCGGACGAATCGACCGCGAATCAATGCTCACACCATCCGCTCATTCCGGATGAAATCACACGTAATTCTTGTGCTCCAAGGCCTCGTGCATGTAGGGGTCGTTGATCGCGACCAGCCTGCCCGAGCACACCTTCCGCACCACGAGCGCTGCGAACACCGCGAGCACCCCCGCGATCCCCACAAAGTCGATCCACAGCCCCGACATGCCCATCGTGTCGTGGGCATCCCCGGCGTACACCATGGGACGCACAATCCAGAACATGTCCACGACCTCGACCAGGATCGCCCAGATCGCCATCAGCGAGATCGTGTTCAGGTTCTTCTTGATGGGACGGAACAGCAGGATGATGAACGGCACAAGGAAGTGCCCGAACGCCAGGAAGAAGAAGACCTTGTCCCACGGCGGCAGCTTGCGGGCCACGTAGAAGGATGTCTCCTCGGGCATGTTGCTGTACCAGATCAGGAAGTACTGGCTGAAGGCGATGTACGCCCAGAAGACCGTGAACGTCAGCAGGAACTTGCCCATGTCGTGGTAGTGCTCGGCCGTCACCAGACCATCGAGCTTGCCCTTGCGCTTCAGGGTCGCCGTGATCAGGATCGTCAGGGCGATCCCCGAGTACGCCGCGCCGGCGAAGTAGTAGACGCCCCACATCGTGCTGAAGAACCGGAAGTCCGTGGACATCAGCAGGTCAAAGGATCCGAAGGCCAGGGACAACGCGAAGATCAGCATCCCCCACGCGCCCGTGCCGCCCGCCTGTGCCGACAGCCAGCGATCCCCGGTGCGGTCCTGCTCCTGGCTCAGGCGCGACATCCGCCGCGCCAGGAACGTCCAGATCAAGACGTAGCCGATGATCCGCACGTAGAAGAAGCCCGGGTTCAGCCACGAAGCCTTCTCCCGCAGCAGGAAGTCGTCCTTGTACTCGCCCATCCAAGAGAACAGCGGGTGGCCGAGGAAGAGGTCGGCGATCAGGATCCCGATGATCCCCACACCGATGAAGGGCACCAGCATCGCCACGTTCTCGAACTGACGCTTGATCGTCCCGTGCCAGCCCGCACGCACCAGCGCGAACAGCAGGGAGTAGAACAGGCACCCCAGCGCCATCGCCAGGCATGTCATCACACCGACGTGCAGGGTCGCCAGCGCGTGGGCCTTGCCGTGCGGGCCCATCATCGTCCCGCCGATGATCGCCGCTGCGATCCCGATGGCGCCCGCGCCCAGCAGCGCCGTCGAGATACCACGGCCAGCGCCCGGCGCCAGCGTGATGTTCTCCTCACGCAGCAGGTGCGCCCG
The DNA here is from genome assembly GCA_020847535.1 of Phycisphaerales bacterium. Lineage (GTDB taxonomy): Bacteria > Planctomycetota > Phycisphaerae > Phycisphaerales > UBA1924 > JAEUJB01. The sequence goes on along the minus strand of JADLBU010000048.1, from coordinate 32,628 downwards.
GTCGGGGCCGTGGTGGTCGTGATCGTGCGCTGAGGCGCCCAGCGATCCGTGCATGTGGGAGGAAGCGCTGCTCACTTTTGACCTCCGGCTGGCGGTGTCGATGCGCCGGCGGCAGGCGTCGCCGCGGGGGCCGGTGCGGGCTTGCTCTTTGCAAGCGCCTCGCGCTGGGCTTCGGGAATCCCCGGATCACTCAGGCTTGCCCCGCGGGCCTCCTGGAGAGCCCGGATGTACGCGATCACCGCCCAGGTATCGCGCTCCGAGAGGGCATGTCCGTACGCGGGCATCCTGTACTCACCCGGCTTGGCATCATCGGGCAGGCCGTTACGGGCGATGTTGAACAGGTACCCATCCAGCCCCGTTTTGGCGATCTGCTTGCGAGACTGCTTGGTCGCCTCATCGACGACATCCTCGGTCGCCCCGGGGAGGTACTTGGGATCGTGGAACGAGGGCAGCGGCGCCGACCAGCTGCGCCCGACCATCCCCTGCCCATCTCCGAGGTACCCGTGACAGACCGAGCAGTAGATGTTGAACTTCTTCTTGCCCAGCTCCAGCATCGGCCGCGTCACCGCGACCGGGATCTTCGCCAGGAACGCATCCCCACCCTTGCCCGTGTAGAACGCATCGTCGGCCTTGAGCAGGTCGGTGCGCTCATCGGCCCAGTGGCTCGCCCAGGGCTTGCCCGACTCGGCCATCTGCTCGCTGGCGGCAAAGCTCACCCGCGCGAACGGCACCGTGTGCGCGACCGGCTTGCGCATCGTCCGGCCATCGGCGAAGAACTCGTTCTGCTCCTGCGGCTTCCACTTCTTCTGGTCATCCAGGTCGGGGAAGAACTGGCGCGGCGGCTTCTCCTCGCGACCGCCTCGGCAGCCCGTGATCGCGACCGCCGCAGCGCCGGCGAGCACTGCCGCCGCGATCGCCGTCATCCGCCCGCGTGTATTGGTGTTCATGCTCATCGTCTATGCCTTCACCAGTGCCCAGTGCCCAGTGCCTAGTGCCTTAGTGCCCAGTGCCCTCTGTCTTCACCTTCTCCGGCTCTTCCTCGACCAGGTCCACATTCGTCCCGCCCGCCGCCTCCAAGAGGTGCCGGGTCTTTTCCTGGTCGAAGCGCTCATCCGACGCCTCGATGCAGATCATCAGCCGGTCATCGCTGCAGCGCAGGAAGCGGTCCTTCCGCAGCAGCGGGTTGTTCCACATCGGCAGCTTGTTGAACGCCAGCATCCCCAGGATCGCCGTGAATGCCGCCGACAGGATCCCCAGCTCGAACGTGATCGGGATGTACGCCTCCCACGAGGTCGGATCCTTGCCCTGGACCACCATCTTGTAATCGACCGCGGTCATCCAGTACTGCATCAGGAAGCCCAGGCCCGCGCCCGTCAGCCCGATGCACGCGATCAGCACCGGCAGCCTGGTGCGCCGGATGCCCATCGCCTCGTCAAGCCCGTGAATAGGGAACGGCGTGTAGACATCCCAACGCGAGTACCCCGCATCCCGGACCATCTCCGCAGCGCGGTACAGATCCGCCGGGGTCGTGTACTCGGCGATGATGCCGTACACCGGCACACCCGCCTCGGTCGTGTAGATCGGCCCTGATGAATGGCGTGCCATGTCAGTGACCTCCCGTCGTCGTGCCGTGACCGCTTCCGGATTCCGGCGGGTGATGGTGCGGGCTGGCCTGCGGCATCACGGCCTTGAGCTCGGCGATCGCGAACATCGGCAGGTAGCGGGCAAACAGCAGGAACAGCGTCAGGAACACCCCGCACGAGCCGACAAAGATCGCGATGTCCACGAGCGTCGGGTGGAACATGTGCCACTCGCCCGGCAGGAACGCCCGGTGCAGGCTTGTCACGATGATGACGAACCGCTCGAACCACATCCCGATCGTCACCAGGAAGCTGACGATGAAGATCACCAGCGGGTTGCGACGCAGCGCCTTGAACCAGAAGACCTGCGGGCTCAGCACGTTGCAACCGATCATCGACCAGTACGCCCACCAGTACGGCGCGAACCGCTCGCCCTCGCCCACGAAGAACGGGGGCAACAGGCGGTTGTACAGGAACGCCTCCTGCTCGTACTTGCTGCCCGAGTACCACGCGATGAAGAACTCCATCCCGTAGGCGAACCCGACCATCATGCCGGTCGCCAGCACGATCTTGGACATGTTCTCCAGGTGCCGAAGCGTGATCAGGTCACGCATGTACGGAAAGAGCACACGGAAGGGGATCAGGAGCAGCAGCACCATCGCAAAGCCGCCGAAGATGGCGCCCGCGACGAAGTACGGCGGGAAGATCGTCGTGTGCCACCCCGGCAAGATCGAGGTCGCGAAGTCAAACGACACGATCGAATGCACGCTGAGCACCAGCGGTGTCGAAATGCCCGCCAGCACCAGGTAGGCCGCCTCGTAGCGGTGCCAGTGCCGGGCGCTGAACCGCCAGCCCAGGGCCAAGAACCCGTAGATGAACGTCCGCACCCGGTCGATCCGGATCGGCACGAACGGCAGGATCGTCGCCCCGTTGGGGTTGCGCCGCATCCGGGCATCCGCCCGGTCGCGCAGGGTCGCCATGTCCGGGATCATCCCCATGTACCAGAAGAGCAGCGACACCGTTCCGTAGGTCGATACCGCGAACACGTCCCAGAGCAGCGGAGACCGGAAGTTCGGCCAGATCGCGTTGGCGTTGGGGATCGGGAACAGCATCCACGCCATCCACTGGCGGCCGATGTGGATCCCGGGGAAGGTCGCAGCGCAGATGACCGCGAAGATCGTCATCGCCTCCGCCGACCGGTTGATCGCCGTCCGCCACTTCTGCTTCAAGAGACACAGGATCGCCGAGATCAGCGTCCCTGCGTGGCCGATGCCGATCCAGAACACGAAGTTGGTGATATCCCACGCCCAGTCAACCTGGTTGTTCAATCCCCAGGTGCCGATGCCCGTGATCACCAGGTAGCCGATGAACAGCCCGCCCAGGCCCGCGATCGACCCGGTGAACATCACCGCCGGCAGCCACCAGCGCGCCGGCTTGTTCTCGATGTACCCGCAGACGATGTTGGTCACATCCCCGAAGGAACGGTTCCCAAGCACCAGCGGGGCACGCTTGCCGGGCTCATCCACCAGTGATCCATCACCGTGGCTGGGATCCGGCGGTGCGCTGGGCGCAGCCGCAAGACCGGCCAGCCGCCGGGCGCTTGCTTCATCAGGGTGCATGACGCTCATGCATTCACTCCAAACGAGGCCGCCACCGTGTTCAGCACGTTGAGCGACAACGCGTATCCCTTGTCCAGAAGAACCTTGCGCCGATCACGGCGGAAGCTCGCATCCGAGTGCTTCTCTTCCGCGTGGACAGGCCCGTCATGCGATCCGCCCCCGTGGTCATCCCCGTGACCGCTGCCATGACCCTCCAGCGGGTCGTGGTCCGACTTGGCGATCCGCTCGTTGGGGTTGTTGATCCTGGCCATGTGGCTCGTGCGCGGCCGGGTGTTGATGAACCCCAGCAGCAGGTAGCTGCGGCCGTGGTTGCGCTGGCCATGCACGCGCGAGCCCGTGTCGAGCTGATCCCCGAAGACGATCGCATCGCTGGGGCAGGCCTGCTGGCACGCCGACTGGAAGAACCCGTCGGGCACCTTGTCCATGTCCCGCAGCCGGCACTCGTGCCGCGCTGCGTTGATCCGCTGGATGCAGTACGAGCACTTCTCCATCACGCCGCGCGAACGCACCGTGACGTCCGGGTTCTTCTGCATCCGGCTGACCTGGTCCAGCTTCTCACGCAGCCGCGGCGGCACCAGGTTCACGTTGAACTTGTTGTGCGCCGTCGAGCCCGAGACCGTCGTCCCAAGCCCCGAATCCGGCATCACCTTGTCCAGGATCTCCTTGCCGTAGAAATCCCCGTTGAATCGCGTCACGCCGTAATCGAAGTAGTTGTATCGCCGCACCTTGTACGGGCAGTTGTTGGCGCAGTACCGCGTGCCGATGCAGCGGTTGTACGTCATGTAGTTGACGCCCTCGGGGCCATGCACGGTCGCGTTCACCGGGCACACCGTCTCGCACGGGGCGTTCTCGCAATGCACGCACGCCACCGGCTGGTGCAGCATCTGCTCGGGCGTGTTGATGTCGTCGCCCGTGTAGTAGCGGTCCACGCGGATCCACAGCAGCTCACGGCCCTTGGCCGTCTCGATCTTCCCCACCGACGGGATGTTGTTCTCCGCCTGGCAGGCGATCGTGCATACCCCGCAGCCCGTACACTTGCCCAGGTCGATCGTCATCGCCCACTGCTGGCCCTTGGAGTACTCGGCCCCGGCCACGGGGTCAGCGGCCGACTCGTTGTACGGGTTCTTGTAGATCGAGATGTTCGGCGGCGTGTGCGAGAGTTCACCCATCCGCTCCGCGAAGTTCAGCTTGCCCGGAGTGCCGTAGATGTTGTCACCGTCGTCGATGATCGCATCACCGTGCTTCTTCCACCACTTCAGGCCGGCCTGGCGCACGATCGACGTGCGACCCTCCATCGACCAGTGGTTCTGCGTGCTGGTGATCATGTAGCTGCCCGGCGCACGCTCGATGCGCCCACCCCGCAGCAGCCACGGCGACCGCGAAGACCGCAGCGCCCCGACGTCAAAGCCCACACCATCACCCACGCGACCGCACGCCGTGCGCCCGTAGCCGATGGTGAGAATCACCGTGTCGTCGGCCATCCCGGGCATCACCCAGAACGGCATCTCCATCGATCGCCCATCGACGATGATCTTGCCCATCCTCGCGTGCGGGTACGTCCCATCGACATACGGCGAAGAGGGATCATCCATCAGGCCCAGCGCCTTGGCGGTCGCCGGGCTCACCAGCGCCGGGTTGTCCCACACCACGCGCGTCGCATCCTGCGGCAGCTCCTGCAGCCACGGGACGTTCCCGAACCGGCCGCCCGCCAGCGCGTTGGTGGCGAACGCCACATCCAGCGCCTTGCCGCTGGGCACGCCGGAAAGCTCGATCCCAGCCACCGCCTTGGCGAGCGCATCGAGCTTGATCTCGGGAGTCGCCGGCTGCTTGGCCGAACCAACCGCAATCCCGTCGTGCAGGGCGCTACGCCACTTCTTCTCGAATCCCGCCTCGCCCATGCTCTTGCGCCAGGTCGAGCGGACCAGTTCGTACCCGTTGATGTTGGCCTGCCCGCGATCGTCCGATGCCAGCATGCCCAGGAGCTCGATCTCGCTCATCGGCTGCTGCAGCTTGGGATCCATGGGCCCGTACAGCGGGGCGATCATGGGCTGGATCGGCGAGATCGTGCCGTCGATCCCCTGCGCATCCCCCCAGCACTCCAACTCGTGCGCCCCGTTGAGCGACCACAGCGATGCCGCGGCAGTCTCGCTGGCGCCCACGCTCAGTGTGATCGACTGAGTGGCCTTGGCGAACGCCGCCGCGAAGCCCATCTCCGCCGGTGCATCGAACACCGGGTTGGCCCCGATGCAGATCACGGTCCGGATCTTCCCAGAGTTCAGATCGTCGGTGACCTTCCGCAGCTGCGCCATCGCATCCGCGGCCTCATCCTCGCCCATCGGCAGGTACTTCACAACCGTGCCGACCGAGCCCAGCGCGGCATTCATCGCGTGCGCCAGCGCATGCACCTCGGCGGGCATCGATGGCCCCGCGACCACCACCGCGTGGCCGCGCTTGGCCCCGTCGAGCAGGTCCATCGCGACCTCATCGACGAACCCGGTCCCCGAGATCGTCTTGACATCAATGTCCGCGCCGCCGGGCACCGCCTTGCCCATGATCGCATCGATCAGCGCCTGCGAGCCCTTGATCTGCGACTTGGAGAGGATCTGCTTGGCCAGCGCCACCGCGAACGCCGGGATCCGGCTGGGCGCCACCCGCAGCCGATGGTCCGCACAGCCGCCGGTGATAGAGAAGCCCGACTCCACCACGTAGAGCCGGCTCATCTCGTCCTTGGTCGTCTGCACATCACGCGTCTTGGCCCACTCCCGCGCGTGCGCCAGGCCGTTGGACTCCGCGACCGGGTTCAGGAAATCCCGATCCAGCGAAACAACCACCTTCGCCTGCGAGAAGCTGTACAGCTCGTGCATCGGCGCGCCGAACGCCAGACGCGAGCCCTCGACCGGACCGCGCCGATCCCCGGCCGACCAGCTCACCCACGTCGCCCTGGGCCACTTCGCAAGTACCGCCGCCTTCATCGCATCACGCGTCGGGCTGGTCTTGCGATCAACGATGATCGCCACGCCGTTGCCCTGGTCGGCATCCGCATTGCGCAGGTTCGGAGCCGTCCAGGCCCGGAAATCCTCCCACGTCGCCTCGACCGGCCCGCGGCTGGCGTTGCGGAACATCGGGAACTTCAGACGATCCGGATCGTACAGCCCCATCACGTGTGCCTGGGACCACAGCGAGCTCTTGCCCTGGTTCCCCGGGTGCAGAGGATTGCCCTCGATCTTGGTCGGCCGCCCTTCGTGCGTCTCGACCAGGATGCCTTCAGACCCGCCGCCCGGCCGCGTCATCGCGGTGGCGTAATACAACGGCTTGCCCGGAACGATCTCCTCGGGCACTTCCTTGCTGAAGGGCATGATGTGCTGCTCGGGTCGCCGGCACCCCGGAATGGTCGCCGCACCCGCCAGCGCCGCCGTCGCGCCCATGAACTGAAGAAACGCGCGGCGCGATCCCGACAACAGCTCCGAAGCGCTCGCCGGGAACTCGCGCTCGATCAGCTCCCGGAACTGCGGTGTGTCCGCCACCTCATCCAGGCTCCGCCAGACCTTGGCCTGGCCCCTGCCTGCCGTCTGGAGCACTCGCTTCTGCTGCGCAAGCTCAGCCTTGGATGGCTTCTTCTTGTCGCCCTTGGTCGTCGAATGGCATTGGTCGAGCATGGGGGGCATCCGAAGGCACTGGGGACTAGGCACCGGGCACTGGTGAGAAACAAATCCGTCGCAAACCGATCCTCGCGGCACTTGGCCAGGCTCGGGAGCAAGGTGTCTTTCACCAGTGCCCAGTGCCCAATGCCCAGTGCCTTCTCTCAGTAGTGACACGCCCCGCAGTTCTCCGGCGGCGTGAGCTTGATGTTCTTGAGCAACTGATCCGCCTCCGCGGCGTGGTCTTGCGGGCTGGCGAGCCGGCCCTCGACCGCGATCAGCTTCGTGATCATGTCCTTGGGAACCAGGAACCTCTCCGGGTGGTCGTTGTCTCGCACCGCCCGATGGCAGTCAAGGCACCAACTCATGCTCAGGGGCTCGGCGTGGAACACCACCGGCATCCCCATGATCTGGCCGTGACACGAGTAGCAGCTCACCCCCGCCGCAAGGTGGATGTTGTGCGGGAAGTTCCGCACGTAGTCGGGCAGCTTGTGCACCCGGTTCCACGCGATCGGCTCATCCTTCGCGTACGCCGCACGCACGAACTCGGTCTTCTCTTTATGCACCGGGCTCTCGAGCTGCTTGAGCTTCGGCTCGGCGTGGCAGCCGTAGCACACATGCACCGGCGGGATGTTCGCCTCGCTGCTGATCTCGATCTTGCTGTGGCAATACCGGCAGTCGATCCCCAGCTTGCCCGCGTGAATCTGGTGGTTGAATCCACCCCCCGGCTGCGTCGGCATATAACCGACTCGCCAGAACTTCGGAGTCACGTAGTACCAGAAGCCGCCCACCACGGTTGCAAGACCACCGATCGCCGCGATCGCGACCACCGGCGGCAACGAGTTCATCCACTTCGGGAAGATCACTGACACGGCGTGACTCCTCGAACCAAGTCCAGACCAGTCCCAACGAAGCCAGAAACATCCTCCAACCCGACCCCTACCGCAACACAAAAGGATTCCGGCGCATCGGAAGAAATTTCTGCCTGACAGAAATTTGTGCCTGCTTACCTACGCTGTCAAGCCCGGAGTACTGCCAGACAGCAACTGAGACAGGTTCTCAATAAGGACCCCAGCCATGACCACCACCCCACATCCGCAGGAACCAGTGGTTTACCCGGGCTCACCCACCCCCCTGCGCGCCCTCCCCGCGATCGTCTACGGGTTCGCCACCGTGGTGGCGATGTGGTGTGTTTGGCTCCTCACACACATCCCCGGGCTCAACATCTCTCCCGCGATCACCGGCGGAAGCCTGCTCGCAACGCTCCTCCTCGGCACACTGATCGCCGGCTGGTCGATCGCCCGCGGCGGCGCTGCTCACATCGGCTGGCAGGTCGGCGCCAGCGCAGGTCTGCTCTGCTCCCTTATCAACCTACTGGTCCTGGGCTCATACATCGCCGAGCAGGCCAAGCCCGGCTCCAAGCCCGCCGAGGGATTCACCGGCCTCTCCCCATCAGCACTCCTCTATATCCCAGGTTTTCTGCTCGCGGGCGCGGTCATCGGCGCGATCGGCGGCGCCATCGGCGCGGCGATCGGACGGTCTCCCCCACCGCCCGATGGCCGCTATGCCGGTAGCCGGCACTGGCTCGCCCGCCTGAGCATCGTCACGCTGCTCGCCGTCCTTCCTCTGATCCTGCTGGGCGGCATGGTCACCAGCACCGCCAGCGGCATGGCAGTCCCCGGATGGCCCGATTCCTACGGCGCCAACATGTTCCTCTTCCCCATCTCCCTGATGAGCCACCCGCGCATTTTTCTCGAGCACTCCCACCGCCTCTTCGGCGCCATGGTCGGACTCACCGTCCTCACGCTCATGGTCTGCACCATCCGCACCGAAGCCCGCCGCTGGGTGCGCGGATGGGTGATCGCCATGTTCATCGCCGTCTGCCTCCAGGGGCTCCTGGGTGGCCTGCGCGTGCGGGAAAACAGCCCGATTCTGGCGATGACCCACGGGATCCTCGCCCAGCTCTTCTTCGCGATGTGCGCGGCCGGCGCTATGTACCTGCAGCCCGCGTACACCGCGATCCCGCCCGTTTCATACTCCACCGACGATCACCAGCTCAACGTCGCCCGCAAGCGCCGCATCATCACCACCGCCCTCCTCCACACCCTCTTCATCCAGCTCGCCATGGGCGCATGGTTCCGCCACTACGGCAAGCTCCACCCCCTCTACGCCCACATCGCCATCTCGCTCGCCGTGGTCATCCTCGCGGTGATCGCCGGCATGCTCCTCCGCACGGCCGATGACCTCCCCGAGAAGCCGCGAGCAATCTCCCGCCGATTCGGAAAAGAGATCATCGGTTGCGTCATGCTCCAGTTCCTGCTCGGCTGGGGCACCTTCGCCTACGTGCTCAAGGACAAGGCCAGTACGCCGCCCGTCATCCCGACTTCGGATCAGCTCCAGCACGCCCCCCCCATCCCTCTTGCTCAAACCCTGCTCGCAACCGCCCACCACGCCAACGGCGCGGTCCTCCTGGGGCTCGCCGCCGCCAGCGCGGTGCTGGCAAGGGCCGCGAGCCCCAGACGGCGGCCTTGAGAACGACCAAAGAGCCGATTGTCACGGCTGACAACTGCATTGGCTTGATTTGGCCCTATGGCATGTGGCCCTTCAGCCACGTGGCCATTTGACATTTGTCCCTTCCCAAACCCACCCGTCCGATAGATACTGCGGCTGCAATCCGCGCGTGTCCTGAGCGTTGAGCAGGCATCACCCCGGCTCGAGGCGATCCACCATGACGACCCAACCGACATCTCCCGCCACGACCGACAAGGACACCCCCAGGCCGGGCAAGGCCTCCGCCTCGATGACGGCGATCCGTCCCGAGCGGTTCGGCTATGAGCAGGCCCGCCACCTCCTCTGGAGAGCCGGCTTCGGCGGGACCCCCGCCCAGATCCAGACGCTCGCCGCCTGGGGCCCCGAGCGCTCCGTCGATTACCTCCTCGACTACGACAAAGTCAACGCCGATCCCATCAAGGGAGACCTCTTCGATCGCGACATCATGAGCCCCCTCAGCCAGGAGGATCGCGAGGCCTACCGCAAGGCCCAGCGCGCCCAGGATGAGGATGCGCTCGCCAAGTTCCGCGCTGAGCGCCAGAACCGGGAGCGCTCCGACCGTGCCCAGATGACCGAGATCCAGAAGTGGTGGCTCAAGCGCATGATCGAGACCCCGCGCCCCCTCGAAGAGAAGATGACACTCTTCTGGCACGGCATACTCGCCACCAACTACCGCACCATCGAGAACAGCTACCACATGTACCTCCAGAACCAGATGCTCCGCCGGAACGCGGTGGGCAATTTCGGCACCATGCTCTTCGAGCTGATCCGCGATCCCGCGATGATCAAGTACCTCGACAACGATGAGAGCCGCAAGAACCGCCCCAACGAGAACCTGGCTCGCGAGATCATGGAGCTGTTCGCCCTGGGCGTCGGCAACTACACCGAGAAGGACATCAAGGAAGGCGCCCGCGCCCTCACCGGATACACCTTCCGGGATGACGACTTCTTCTACGACCAGCAGAACCACGACAACGGAGAAAAGTCCATCCTCGGCAAGAAGGCCCCGCTCGATGGGGATGGTTTCGTCAAGGCGATCCTCGAGACCCGCGCCTGCAGCGCCTATATCGCCCGCCGCGTCTACACCTTCTTCGTCGCCGAGCTCCCGCCCATGGAGCGCCTCCCCGATCGCGATCTGGATCCCACCACCCGTACCGTCCTCTCCAGCCTCTCGGGCACCCTGCTCGCCGGCAAGTACGACCTCAAGCCGATGCTCCGCAAGCTCTTCCTCTCGGAGCACTTCTACGACCAGCGCTTCATGGGGGATCAGATCAAGAGCCCCGTCGTGCTGGTCGTCGGCGCGATGCGCTCGCTGAACACGCCCGTCCGCGACCTTGGCATCCTCAACGATGCCCTCGATCTCATGGGCCAGAACATCTTCTTCCCGCCCAGCGTCAAGGGCTGGGAGGGCGGACGTTCCTGGATCAACACCTCCACGCTCTTCGTCCGACAGAACATCCTCACCTTCCTCCTCACCGGCAAGAAGCCCGTCGGCTACGACGCCACTGCCGACTCTACCAAGTACGACCCCAGCGGTCTGCTCTCGGAGTTCGCCAAGGCCGATCCTTCCGCGAGCACCGACCCCGGCCGCGTCGTCGATTACATGATGAAACTCACCCTCGGCCGCACCCCGCCGTCGGCCAAGGAAACGCTCGCCAATTTCGCCCGCTCCCGCGGAGGGGCGATCACGCCTGATGTGATGACCGCACTGTTGCTGATCATCACGACGATGCCGGAGTATCAGTTGTGTTAGAAGGCACTGGGGACTGGGCACTGGGCGTTGGTGAAAGACCGCCAACGCCACAGACAGCCCGGTTCTTGGGTATTCCACCCGTGCCCAGTGCCCGATGCCCAGCGCCTTCTGCGAGACTCTCATGACCACCCCCCGCCCCGCCTTCACACGCCGCGAGTTCCTTGGCTCGAGCCTCACGCTCGCCTCAGCCTCGCTCGCCGTCCCCGCCTTCCTCCAGGGCACCGCCCTGGGCATGCACGAGATGCTGCACGGGCTCTCATCCGCGCCGGGCATCCCCGACGACCGCATCCTCGTCGTCGTCCAGCTCGGCGGCGGCAACGATGGCCTCAACACCGTTGTCCCCTTCGGCATGAACCAGTACTACCGCGCCCGACCGGGCATCAACATCCCCGAGAAGGAAGTCCTCACGCTCTCCGGCTCCGATGGCATCGGCATCCATCCGGCGATGACCGGCTTCAAGGATCTCTTCGACAACAGCCTCGCGGCGATCGTCCAGGGTGTCGGCTACCCCAACCCCAACCGCTCCCACTTCAAGTCAATGGATATCTGGCAGACCGCCGATACCACCGCGACCGGTGATGGCTGGCTCGGCCGCTACTTCGATGCCGAGTGCTGCGGCTACGGCAAGGGTGAAAGCGGGACCGCAACCAAATCGCCAAAGGGCCACATCGACAAAGAGCCAAATGACAAGGCCGGCGGTCCATCGCCCAAAGCCCAGACCAGCGACAGCCCCGGGATCGCCATCGGCCGCTCCGCTCCGCTCGCGATGCAGGGTCGGCAGATCAAGCCCATCTCATTCGAGTCCGCCGATCTCTTCCGCTGGGCCGGTCAGGACATCCACCAATCCCTCAAGGATCCCTACAACCAGATCGCTCGCCGCGAACCGGTCCCGGGCGAAGTCCCCTCCGATTCCAACGCCGCATTCCTGATGCGCACCAGCCTCGATGCCCAGGTCTCCAGCGAACTCATCCGCAAGGCCGTCGCAATGCGCCCGACGACCCAGTTCCCCGCCGGTCAGCTCGGCAGCCAGCTGGCGATGGTCTCCTCGATGATCCGCGCCGGCCTCAAGACCCGCGTCTACTACGTCACCCACGGCAGCTTCGACACCCACTCCGGCCAGGGCGGACAGCAGGGCCGGCACGCCAACCTCCTCCGCGAGTTCGCAAGCTCCGTCAAGGCCTTCTACGACGAGATGAAGGCCCAGGGCAACACCGATCGCGTCATGACGCTCGCCTTCAGCGAGTTCGGTCGCCGCGTCTCCCAGAACGCCAGCCAGGGCACCGACCACGGCACCGCCGCCCCCATGTTCCTCTTCGGCCCCATGGTCAAGCCCGGCATCCACGGAGATCACCCCTCGCTCCAGGATCTGGATGATGGGGATCTCAAGTACAAGATCGACTTCCGCAGCGTCTACGCGAGCGTGCTCGATGACTGGATGAAGGCCGATTCCAAGGCGATCCTCGAAGGCTCGTATCGCGGAGTCAGCGTCGTCAAGAAGGCGTAGGAACGCCTGCCGAGTGCTTGCATGTGCGCACCGCATGCGACATGCCAGCAAACCCTGTTTCCCGCCTCTCTCAGGCATCGATGCGAGCAACGAAGCTACTGTCCGGGATCGAGTCAGAATCGCTCAGAACGAATCGTGGCGCAGATCCACTCTTGTGCGCACATTGCAGGTAGTTACACACGCAAATCTCCGCCACTGCGCTTGACTCGCTGGGTGCCCAAACGCGCCTGCACTCCACTCTCCGCTCATGGAAGCCGGGACCGAGCATGCCCCTCAGAGTTCCGATCCCGGCACGACCGCCGCCGAAGGCGGCAGCTCCACATGGACCAGGCTCGCCGATTCATCGCCAAGTACGGGATCATCCTGTGCATCTCCGTGATCGGCTCGGTGGCGATCGGCCTCTTCATCCGCTGGATCATCCGAGACCTGCTCCCACACGGCGCCAAGTCCTACACCCGCGGCATCAGCCTGGCCTGCATCGGCACGTACAACATCCTTGTGTGGCATTTCGGCGCGCGCTGGCGATCCGCGATCTCCATGCGCAAGAGCCAGATCGCCGAGGAAGTCCCCGTCTGCCTCAAGTGCGGCTACCAGCTCACGGGGCTTACGCCGGAGATTCGCAACTGCCCGGAATGCGGAAAGAAGATCAGCGATGAAGCCTCGTGGCTGCTCGCAGCGCCGCGTGAGCCCGCCCCCGATTAGGTTAGCCCGCGGAAGATGACCGGCTCTTGCCCTTGCCGCCCGCCGGCTCCTGCAAGCTCTTTGCATCCGCCTCCGTCACGTACAGGATGCACCCGCACGAGACGCACGTCGTCAGCCGGCCCGAACCAAGCACAGAGCTGATCGTCTCGACCGGGATCGACATCATGCACGAGCCGCAGTTGTACTCGTGCCGCTTGCGATCCTGGATCTCGATCTGGGCCATCGCATCGTCACCGCGGGCCCGGATGAGCAGCTCGAAGGTCTTGAGCGGCTCCTTGGGGATCTCCGCCGCGAGCGTCGCCCGCTCCTTGGTGAGCTCATCGAGCCGGTCCTTGATCTCGGCGGCGCGCTTGGAGCGGTCGTCATCGGCGACCTTGGCGACCTTCTGGCGATCGTCGCGCTGGGTGGTCATCTCGGCGAGCTGCTTTTTGAGCTCATCGATCTTGCCCATCTGCTCGAGGGCCTCGGTCTCGACCTTGTCCCGCGCTTCCTTGAAGCCGTTCATCTCGGTGAGGAAGGCCTTGTATTCCTTGTTCGTCTGGGCGGCATCCATCCGCTCCTTGACGGTCTTGAGCTTCTCATCGAGGCGGGCCATCTCACCCTGGCGCTCAGATGTCGCCGCTGTCAATTGCCGCAACTGCGTCTCAAGGGCGGCTTTCTTGGATTCAATCTGCTGGAGCGAGCCGGTCTGATCGGAGAGAAACTTCTCGGCGGCCCTGAGCCGTGATTGAAGGCCGCGCAACTGCTTGTCTACCAAGAACACTTTGAGAAGCTTGTCCGTGACGCTCATTCGACACTCCGGGCCCCCCCTCGGGCGTGGGAGAAGGGGGGAGGGGGGCCGCCGTCAGGAGTGTATCCCCTGCGGATGACGGTTTTGGGGATCCTGGCTGGGATCCCCACAAACACTTGTCAGCTCGGCCTGACTCGGGGCCTGACTCAGGTAGTCCCGGCATCCACCAGCCGCAGCCACCAGTAGGCGATCGGGCCCACCAGGATCAGCGAATCCAGCACATCCAAAAGCCCTCCGAACCCCGGCAGGCTGCGGCCTGAATCCTTGATCCCCGCATCCCGTTTGAAGAGGCTTTCTCCGAGATCCCCGAGCTGGCCGAAGGTTGCGAACAGCATCCCGGCGATCATGCCCGTCCAGGGCGCCGGCGTCGGGATCTCCGTCAGCCGATTGACCACCCACAGCCCACCCATCCCCACCAACCCGGCGAACACGATCCCGCCGATCAGGCCCTCCCAGGTCTTGCCCGGGCTGAGCCAGAGGATCAGCTTGTGCTGGCCGAACGCCTTGCCCGTGAAGTACGCCCCGATATCGGAGCTCTTGGTCGTCAAGAACGCCCACACCAGCATCCACACCGGGTGCTCGGCCCGGATCAGGATCAGGCAGCCGAACATCAGCCCCAGGTACACGAACGCGAGCATCGCCCCCGCCGCCGCGGCGAGAATCCCCTGGACCGAGCGGTCACGGGAGTAGTACGTCTGCGATGCCAGCAGCGCGAACGCCCCCGCGGTCGCGATCGCCGCCGCGCTGATGCCATCGATGAGCGCTGTGCAGCAGGCGAGCATCCCACCGATCGCCGCCAGCGGCGTCACGAACCTCGACGCCTCGACCCCCTTAGCACGGATCATGCGGGCAAGCTCGAGCGCTGCCCCGCCGGCGAGCACGATGCACAGCGGCGCCAAGATCAGCCCCGGTGGATACGTCCGTCCCTCCGCGCCGGCCTCCCCGGGCAGAAGCGCATGGTCGATCCGCTCATCCAGCCACGCCAGGAGCAGAACAACGGCGATCAGGATGGGTCCCAGCAGCAATCGCTTGAGCATCACGCCAATCCATGCGGCCCGCCCCGACCAACCCGACCAGCCGCGCGGCCAGAGAGTATCGGATCTCTCAGATCCGCGTCATCCGTGCGTATCCGCGGCTGTATTGACTCCCCCGAACTTGCGATGGCGTGAAGCAAAGTCCCGGATCGCCGCGTGCAGATCCGCAGCCCCGAAATCGGGCCACAGCACATCCGTCACATGGATCTCCGAATAGCTGATCTGCCACAACAAGTAGTTGCTGATCCGCATCTCACCGGCAGTCCGGATGAGCAGGTCCGGATCCGGCATCCCCGCCGTGTACAGCCGCGAGGCGATCGCCGCTTCGTCAATCTGGTCGGTCTTCAGCCGTCCCGCAGCGACATCGCTCGCAAGCGCCCGCGCGGCATCGACGATCTCGCCCCGGGATCCATAGTTGATCGCCAGGCACAGCGTGATCCGCTCCCCGCCCGCGGTCGCCTGCTCGACAAAGTCCAGTGCGGCGAGCACATCCTCTGGCAACCCCTCGCGCCGGCCGATCACCCTCACCCGCACCCCCTGGCTTGACAGCTCGGCCTGCTCCCCGTGGCAGCGCTCGATGCACAGCTCCATCAGGGCCCGCACTTCCTCCTCGGGCCTGCGCCAGTTCTCGCTCGAGAACGAGTAAAGCGTCAGGAACTCCACACCCAGCTTCGCCGATTCCTCAAGAATGGTGCGCACGGACCGAGCGCCAGCGCGATGACCCTCGGTCCGCGGCAACCCCCGCCCGCTCGCCCACCGGCCGTTTCCATCCATGATGACCGCGATGTGCCGGGGAATCCGCGCCGGGTGGACATCCGGCAGGATCCCCGCCGGATCGGCATCGGGGTTGCGAACCCGCATGCGATCGATCACCGCCCGACCTTCCGCATCAATCGCAATCGGCGAACCAGGCACAGTGAACTCCTGCGCTCTTCATCTTGCCCTTTGGCCCTCTGTGATCTGGCCGTTTGCATTCGGCTATCTCACGCCTTGACGACAATCGTCTGCTCGCGTCCAGGCCCCACACTGATCATCGTGATCGGCACACCCACGAATCGCGAAACGAAATCCAGGTACGCCCGCGCGTTGGCCGGCAGCTCGTTCACGCTGCGGCACCCGGCGATGTCTTCACTGAACCCCGGCAGCGAGCGGAGCACAGGGGTTGCCTTGGCGAGCGTCAGCCCATCGGCGGGGAACTTCTCGGTTGTCTTGCCATCGATGTCGTACCCGATGCACACGTTGAGCTGATCGAACCCCGAGAGGACATCCAGGAGCGTGACGGCGATCCCGGTCGTGCCGTTGAGCATCGCCGCATACTTGACGGCGACCAGATCCAGCCAGCCCACGCGCCGCGGGCGACCGGTGGTGGTGCCGTACTCGCGTCCGCGTTCCCGGATGCGGTAGGCGGTGTCATCGTTGAGTTCGGACGGCATCGCCCCCGCGCCGACGCGCGACGAGTATGCTTTCATGATCCCCAGCACGCGCCCGATCGCCGATGGCGGGACACCCGTCCCGGGGGCGATCCCGGCGGAGGTGCATGACGATCCGGTGACGAACGGATAGGTCCCGTGATCGACATCCAGCAAGGAGCCGTTGGCCCCCTCGAAGAGCAGCCCCTTGCCGGTCGCCAGCAGGTCATGGAGCAGGTACGTGGTGTCCCTGATCCGAGGCGCCAGCCTCTGACCCAGCTCAAGCGCCCGCGCCACCAGCGCCTTGGGATCCAGCGTCACTCCCGCCTCCGCGAGCGTTGCCCGCTTCATCCGGCACGCCAGGTCCACTTTGGTCGCCAGCACCTCCGGGTTGACCAGGTCCCCGATCCGGATCGCCGATGCCCGCTGCACCTTCTCCGCATAGCACGGCCCGATGCCTCGCCGCGTCGTGCCGATGTGCGAGACCTTGGATGAGTCCCCGAACTCCTCATCCTCGGCCGCTCGCTTGAGGATGTCCTCGCGCAGGCCATCCTCGGCCTGGTGGTACGGCATCACGACGTGAGCGCGATCTGAGATCACCAGCCCCGAGAGATCGACTCCCTTGGATTGCAGCCCATCGATCTCCCGCAGCAGCGCTTCGGGATCGACGACGACACCGTTGCCGATGATCGCCAGCTTCCCCGGCGTCATGACGCCCACAGGGATCAGATGCAGGGCAAACCGCTGGCCATTGATGACCACCGAGTGCCCGGCGTTAGCGCCGCCGTTATAGCGGACAACCGCGTCGTATTCCTCGGTGAGCGAATCGACGATCTTGCCTTTGCCTTCATCCCCCCACTGCAGACCGACGACGGCGAGCGTCTTGTGGACAGGCGCGGAAGGGGTGGAATTGGGTGGCATGATGGTCCGGATAATGCCGCGGGCAGGCTCCCAGCGCACGCGCCCCAGGTTCGCCAGCCTTAAGCGGGTCACATTAGGGAGGTTACGGGGCCTTAACAAGGTGGATTCGGTTCAGTTGGGGGTCATATGGGGGCAGGTGTGCGACAGTGCGTGTGAAGATGCGGGTGCTGACGCCCGATGTCTGGTTACGGAGATAGCCGACGAGATGACCCCGCAGACCGTCAAAATCATGTGCCCGAAACTGACCTGCCGGAAGGTCTTGTCCGTGCCGGATACGGCTCGCGGACGGACGGTCCGCTGCCGGGGGTGCGGGACGGCGATCAAGGTGCCGTCGGCCAAGCCGGGCTCGGTGCCGGCAACGGATCCGAAGAAGCCCTAACAACTGATAACCGGATCACTGAATCCACGCGAGCCGTGGCGTTTTCGCACGCACTCACCGCGAGCACAGCCGCCCGGTGAGCCCGTGCTGCAATTGTTCCCAGATTTCCTCCGGCGTCTTGGACGCATCCAGCACCAAGTGATGATCCGGGTCGGCCTTCGCCTGCGCCAGGTACCCGCCGCGAACCAGGCGATGAAACTCCAGCCCGCGAGCCTCGATGCGATCGAGCTCTGCGCGTTCCCTCGTTGATCCGCCGTTGCCGGCGGTCCCCGCGTGCAGAAGCGGGTTCATGCGCTTGGATGCTGTGATCTCATCGACATCGAAGATGATGACCAGGTCGGGATTGACCCCGCGCAGGGCGCAGCGAGCGACATCCTCGATCTCCGCGATGGGCAGGCCGCCGGCAGCGCCCTGGTAGGCGAGCGTCGAGCTGACGAAGCGGTCGGCGATCACGAGCTTGCCCTCGGCGAGCGCAGGCATGATCTTCTCTTCGACGAGCTGCGCGCGGCTGGCCATGTAGAGCAGCATCTCGCACCTCATCGACAGTTCGCCGGTGGACCGGTCGAGCAGGACATCCCGGATCCGCTCCCCGATAAGCGTCCCGCCGGGCTCGCGAACCTCCAGCATCGGAACCCCGTGACCCTTGCAGCACTCGACGAACCGGCGAAGCTGCGTGGTCTTCCCGGAGCCGTCGGGGCCCTCAAAGACGAGGAACCTGCCGGCCAGGCCTCGTGTCCATGCGTGGGTCTGAGCATCCTGCATCGGGGCTGAGTGTACCAGCGGCGGTATGTCCCGGCGGGGGTTGCAAACAATGAACGATCCTGCGATCATGACGTGGACATTGTGATCGGGGGTGATGGTGCCAATACCAGATATCAACCATTACGCGTTCGACATCTTCCTGAGCTATCCGTGGGAGGATCCAGAGTGCGCGTGGGTGAGCGAGGTCTTCAAGCCGACGCTGCAGCACCACCTCAAGGGCACGTTCCGCTACTGGGAAACGCGGATCTATTCCTCGCGATCAGCGCCGCAGATCGGTTCTCCTCTCAGCGCCACGCTCAGAAGGAACCTCCTGGGGTCGTGCGTCCTGGTGCCGGTGATGTGCTATCCGTACTTCTGGAGCGAGTGGTGCGCGGCGGAGTTCAGGACGTTCCGTGAACCCACGCTGGTCACACCCAAGGGAGCCTCCGGCCGGGATCGCAACATCGTGCCGGTGATCTATGACGGGGATCCTGAGTCGTATCCCACCCATGCCAGCAAGGGCGCGAAGCTGATCTACTCGGTCATGGAGGCGCATCACCTGGTTACCTTCAAAGGGCGCACGAAGAAGTTTGACAGTCAGGTGCGGGAGATCGCCAAGAGCATCTCAAAGATGCTGAACGTCGATCCCGGCCCGGACCCGCTTTGGCCGGCGTTCGACGATGACAGCATGGTGAACTTGAAGAAGACGAACGCCGCGCAGGCCGCGGATTGGCTGATTGTCCAGACCCCGTCGCCCGCCAAGCCCAGCTTCCAGGGTGCGGCATGAGCAACCAACCCTCTCGCGCAGGCGCTGAGGCTCCCGCGCCGCCCGGCAGTCCACCGCCCAAGCTCGGCCAGGTCATCACGTTCTACTCATACAAGGGCGGTGTGGGGCGATCCATGGCGCTCGCCAACGTGGCAGCGCTCTTGGCCCGGGATGGGAAAAGGGTGCTGGTGGTCGACTGGGATCTGGAGGCTCCAGGCCTCGAGAAGTACTTCTTCAGACCGCCGGGGTCGTCCACAGGCTCGGACACGCAGTTTCTCTCCGAGATCTCCCGCGCCGCCTCGCGCGGGATCGTCGATCTGATCGATACGTGGCGCGAGATGACCGAGCCGGGTTCATCGCCCGATTCCCAGGAGCGCGGGCGGGCGGTCTTCTCGCAAGAGAGGCTCCCCGACAAGCTCGACTGGCGCCCGTGCGTTCTGCGGTGCAAGCCGTTCTCGATCGGATCCTCCATCGGCCTCATCTCGGCGGGCCAGGATACGGAAAAGACCGATCGCGAGAAATCCAAGATCGGCCCCAAGTCAGCCACAGACTCGACCGCGGGAAGCACCTATATCCAGAAGGTCCAGTCACTGGACTGGAACGCCCTGTTCGCTCGCAACCAGATCGGGCTCTACTTCGAGCGCCTCCGGGATGAGTGGAGACGCGAGTACGAGTTCGTGCTCATCGATTCGCGGACGGGTCTTTCCGACAGCGGCAGCATCTGCACATCACTCCTCCCGGATCAGCTCATCGTCCTCTTCACCGCCAACAAGCAGAGCATCGATGGCGTGCTGACGGCCGTGACCGGCGCACGCGCAGCGCAGAAATCGCTGCGGCTGCCGCGCCACGGATTGCCGGTGGTGCCGGTGCCGGCGCGGGATGAGCCCTACAACGAAAAGAAGCTCAGCGATGAATGGCGCGAAGCCTACGCGAAGAAGTTCACCCATCTGTACGAGGAGTGGGCCTTCACGCCGCCCGATGAGGACGGCCTGGTCGATCCGGTCAAGCCGAGCCAGATCCTCAACAAGCTGTACATCCCTTACGCATCCTACTGGAGCTTCGGTGAGCGGCTGCCGGTGCTCGATGAGGCCGAGCTTGAGAATCCCGCCAAGCTGGGCGCGGCGTACGCACGACTGAAGAGCCTCATCTGCTCAGGATTGAACTGGTCTTCGCTCGAGTCGGGTCCCGGGGTTGATGAGGTCGAACGTGCACGGGCCCAGGCGTCGCACGCGCAGAAGGAAGCCGAGGAGAAACACCGGGAGTTGCAGCGGCAGATTGATCGCGGCAACCGGCGGCGTCGCATAGTGCTCATAGTGATCACTGCGGTCTCGTTGCTCGCCGTGTTCGGTGCCTACGGCCTGTACACGATCAAGGCCCGAGAGGTCGAGATTCAGTCCAAGCTGCTGGCGATCGCCAACGACGAAACCGAACCGTCGAAACTCGATGATCTGCGCACGGGCCTGGACTGGCTTCGCCGGCAGTTGCCCGCGCATGATGTGCGGCTCATCAACGCAACCAGGACGGTCGCCCAGAAGCTCTCATACTCGGACCGGCACGACGATGCGATCGACCTTTATGAGCACCTGCTCGCGGCGGCTCTCGACAGCAAGGAGAGGCTTTCCCTCCTCGATGAGATCGTCTATCAGTTCTCGCTGGCCGCGAAGCCGCAACAGGCGATCAATCGACTCGAAGCGGCCCGAGACGACCCCCGGCTCGCGGACAGCACCGAGTCGCGCGATGCCATAGACGAGTTGCTGATTCGCGTGTACAGCGACCTCCAGGATCCCCAGCCCGACAATCTCAGGAAGGTCTGGGATCGACTGGTCAAGTCTCGCTGCGAGCATGCTGGCGGGCCGGTCGCGGATGTCACGTGCAGATCGACCCGCGTCGAATACGTCCGCGCCCTGCTTGTGATGCGCGACCTCAAGGAAGCGGAAACGCAGCTTCAGGCACTGCTGGCGGACATCGGCCAGAAGCAGGTGCTCGAAGAACCGCCCGTGGTCGATGTCGAAGCGGCCCTCCGCAGGCCCCTCGCGCAGGATGTGCTGCGGCTCTATTCCACCTTGCTGCGCAACCAGGACAACGACAAGAGGGCCGACGAGCTCGATATGCAGCTCAAGAAATTCGAGGGGCTCAAGACCAATCAGCAGGACATGCCGCGCGCGATACCTGGCGGAGAAGGCCCGAACTACAAGAAGTAGCGCTCACCGCGCTGGCAACGCTCACATCATCACGCCCGCCGCGCTCGACACCATCCCCAGCCCCTGCTCATCCATCGCCGCCGCGTAGTTCACGATCTCGATCGAGCTGGGCTCGACGATCTTGATTGCCGCGACCAGGTTGCCGATCGAGCACCAGCGTGTCGGGTTCTGCTGCCACGCCATGGAGGCGATCAGCTCGTCGGGCTTGGCCTCGCGCACCAGATTCAGCATGTCCCGGTCGTGCTGGAAGACCTTGTTGCGGAACTCGGTCGCCGTCTGCTCCTCGCCCGCGAGCGTCTGGACCTGGTCCCCGAACGCAGCGCCCACGTGGCTGAGATCCGCCGATGAGACGATCAGCGTCGTGCCGCCGAGCTGGGCGAGCGACTCGCGCAGGGCCGCGATAAACGCATCCAGCCCGATCCCCTTGCCGTCGTAGGACTCGCCCGAATTCACGGTCGGATCGTGGATCAGGACGCCGTAGACCTTGCAGAAGTTGCCCGCATCGTCCTTGCCCAGGATGTGCTGGATCCACGGGATCTGCAGCTCGATCGAGTGCTCGCGCTCGTGGTCGTAGCGGTGCTCGTACAGGGCATCACCCAGCCGCTGACGCATCGCCGACACCAGCGCCTGGTCGGCCTCGCACGTGCCCAGCGGCGTCGAGTATCCCTTGTCGCAGCCGACGATCCCCGTTGCCTCACCGAAATGATTGGTACCCAGGATGACGACGCGATCCGGGCGATCCACGACGCGCAGGCGTCCCCAGATCGCCGCGTAGTTCAGCCATCCGCGCGGGTAATCGATATGCGGCGCGATGATCGCCTTCGGCAGCGTGTTGTAGCTGGGGTTCTCGACCTTCTGGAGCGCCTGGGCGATCCACGCATCGAACATCTCGCGCAACTTGGTCGCCCCGACCTCACCCTTCTGGGCCTCGCTGGCGTTCTCCCCGAGCTCCTGCTGGGCGAGCGAATCGGCGAACGCCGCGGTCGAGGCTGGAGGCAGGTTCGCGGTCGAGTCGAAGTCCTTCTTCATCTTGACGACCAGCTCATCGAACTTGGGTCCAAAGAGCAGGCCGGCATCGTCGAGCTGGGCGACCAGTTGCTCGACGATGGGTCGCGTAAGCCCGCGGCCGACGGCGGTCACGATCTCATCGATCGACTTGTTGCCATCGAGCATGGGCAGGATGAGCTGGGCCGCCGGCATGGTGAAGACGACCTTGTCGGAGATCTGCCGGGCATCGGCAAGCCCCAGGACCGTCTGTTCCCCGGCCTTGGCGGGGAACCCGCGAACCGGGCGCAGCCGGGGCTTGGTCTGGTGGGGAAGGGCCGCATCAAACTGAGGGGTCGGCTGTGCAGGCTGTGAAGGCTGGTCGGCAGGATCGCTCATGCGGCGAGTGTAGGAGTCAGAGATGGGGATCCCGCCCCTGCAGAGGTCCGCAATGGAGAGGTCCATGCGACCCTGGTACGGATGAGGGACCACATCGACCGGTTCGCCGCCGATTGGTCTGAATACCAGCCCCCGCCTAGTATCTTGACCCCTTCCGGAGCACCGGGATGGGTTCGCCAAAGGTTCATCCCATGCTCGACTCTCTCAAGCCCGGCCAGAAGATCACCTGCACCATCACCAAGGCCCCCCGCGGCGAGGCACGCATCTCGACGCTCGAGCGGCTCATGCGCCGGGATCCGGTGGCGAACAAGGCCCTCAAGAAGGGCCACAAGCGTCGCCAGCAGAACCTGAACGTCTACAACCGCGGCAACCGCGACTGGACCAGCCGCGTCAAGGTCGCCAAGGTCGTCCGGGTTGATGCCGGCGAGGCGTGGTCGATGGTTTTCACCGCCGACCTGCTCCCCGATTTCAAGAGCATCGCCGAGTTCATCGAGGTCAAGCCCGCCTGATTAGGATCGCGGCGAGCGTGTCGCGTCACAGCGCCCAACTCCGTCCGCGCGATCACACAACGGGCGCACACACTCACACCGAGGGTATTTCCACCAGTGCCCGTGAGCATCTGCCGCGGGCGTTGTTCCTTGGCCTGACCATGATCGCGGCCAGCCTCCTGCCCATTCTGTGTTCCGGCGGCTGCTCGAAGACCGCCGATCCTCCGCGATCCCCCGCCAAGCCGGCCAGTCCGGCAATCCCGTCCAAGAGCTACACCGTCCGCGGTGTCATCGAGGCCCTGCCGGTGCCCGATAAGCCCGGCACACAGCTCATCATCCACCACCAGGAGATCCCGGACTTCGTTCATCGCGATGGACGCATCGGGATGAAGGAGATGGGGATGCCGTTCCCGCTTGGGGATGGCGTCGGTGTTGAGGGGCTGGCGATCGGAGATCCGGTCGAGTTCGAGTTCACCGTCGACTGGGCATCTTCCGAGGGTTATTGGATCACGCGAATCAGCCGAGCAAACAGGCCATCGCCGGATGGCCTCTCGGACCCTTCCCCGTCGGCCGAACTGCCTCGGTGATGTGAGATTGGGGGCTTTGGAAACCTGACAAGCCAAAGAAAAAACCCGGCACTCGGACGAACCGAAGCACCGGGTCTCGTGGGGGTCAGATTTGGATCTTGATCTCGGTCGCTGAACTCAGTCAGGCCTGCCTGACTATACCACAGATTCGTCGATCAAGGTGGTTCGGCAGCAATTTTTCAGTCCCTTGCCGCCAACATGTTTCGCCACAGAACGGTACGCGGCAAGGGTCTAACGGTTCCTTTGCAGTAGATTTTTTGGAAAGGGGATGATCCCCTAACGCGCTGCGGCAGTGCCGGTGAGCAACCACCTACGCCGATTCACCAGCGTTTGCCGATGGTTTGCCCAGCCCCAGCCGCTCCATCACAAGCTGCAGGTCCGACCAGACCTTTCCCCTTTCCTGCGGAGTGTAATTTCTCAGCAGATACGCCGGGTGGTACGTCGGCATCACAGGGATCGGTTCGCCCGTCCAATGCCCCGTGGGCGCGAACTGGGCCCAGCGCCCTCGCAGCTTGCCCATCGTCTCCATCGAGCCAAGCAGTGTTCTGGATGCCGGAAGTCCCAGCGTCACAATCACTTGGGGAAAGATGATCCCGATCTGCTCGTACAGGTACGGGGCGCACAACCGGGCTTCATCAAGCGTCGGGGTTGCGTTGTTGGGCGGTCGGGTCTTCAGAACATTGGCGATGTAGACATCCTGTCGCTTGAGCCCCATCGCCACGATCATCTTGTCCAGGAGTTGCCCTGCGCGACCCACGAACGGGCGCCCCGTGCGGTCTTCCTCTTCTCCGGGCGCCTCTCCGACGAACATCAGTCGAGCGCACGGATCACCCTCCCCGAAGACGATGGTCGTGTGCGCGGTGACGAAGTTCTTATGCGGGGCATCGGCCTCGTACCTCGCGCGCAGGTCATCCAGCCGCGCCTGGCTTCGCTGGCGATCCGCGGTTCTCCCGGGCTTGACCTCGGTTCGCTCGGCGAGCAGACCGCCGGGCAGAGGGCTCTTGACTTCCACCACCGGGATCTCCAACTCCGCCATCGGGGCGTCGTTTTCCTCGATGCGTCCAGCCGCAGTCGCCGCGGAAACCCGAGTAATCTCGGCGGTATCCGCCGGTTTGGGCTCCGGTTCGCGATCGGGCCCGGGGTCGATGCCGCCGGGATCTCTGGATCGGTAGACGGGCACGAAGTCCACACCCAGCAGACGCGATGTCTCGGCATGCTGGCGGATGAGACGGGGGAGATTGGGCTGGTCACTGGTCATCGGTGGTTGCGGTGGATGCTACACACCCGACTCCGTTCGGAGTTGAAATGACAGGATCTGCTCTCTCGTGTGATCGCCGGGGAATCGCCGACGCAAACAAAAACCGCCGGCGATTCGCGCCGGCGGCTGACAATGCGCTGCGATCCTCGAACCAGCCCTACTTGGGCTCGATCGGCGGCGTGCCGGCGGGCTTGGCAGGAGTGGTCCTGGGTGCATCTGGCTTGGGAGTCTCGGCAACCGGCTGGGTCGTATCCGACTTCGGCGCTTCGGGCGCGGCATCGCCCTTGGGGGCATCAGGCTTGGGCGCTTCCGGCTCGGCCGGCTTGCTCGCGGGCTCGTTGTTCCCGGGGGCTGCTTCTTCCTTGGGCTGTCCCGACTCATCCGCGGGCGGCGCTGGGTTCTCAGCACTGGCCGGCGCATCGGCGGGGTTCTCTCGCTCTTCCGAGTGGATCCTGGGCCCCACATCGATCGGCTCGTTGCTGCGGGTGACCGCCTGCACGTTGCCGGGACCGCCAAGCCCCGCCAGGAATGCCCCGGCAAAGCCGCCGACCACCAGACCCACCACCAGCCCGGGCAGGAACGCCTTGGCAAATCCACCGCTGTTGTTCGAATTGCTCATCGCAAACTCCCAGCCGCCACCGGCAGATCCCGCGAGGATCGCGGAAGCCGGCCGATCCATGCGCGGAAGCGTAGACCCGCTCCCGCGCCAGCGGCCCATAACCATCGGCCACCCACGCCTGCCACTTCACGAACTCTTATCAGACGCCAGCGCAATTCCCGGGGTGGGAAGCCCGTTCAGACCCCCTGCCGAGGCCCGGTCAGGAGATCCACCAGCCCGGCCGGACTGGAGTGCATCAGCACCTGCCTGCGATGGTTGAGCCGCAGGAACCCCTCGCTCGCCGCGTGGTCCAGGTACGACATGATGGGCTCGTAATAGCCCACGACGTTCAAGAGACCCACCGGTTTGTCGTGGATGCCCAGTTGCGCCCAGGTCATGATCTCGAAGAGCTCATCGAGCGTCCCCAGGCCACCGGGCATGGCGATGAAGGCATCCGCGAGGCTCGCCATCATCATCTTGCGTTCGTGCATCGTCTGGACGATGTGCAGGGCCGTCAGCTTCTTGTGGGCCAGTTCCTTGTCCACCAGGAACTGCGTGATGACCCCGATCGCCTCACCTCCGCGGCCCAGCACCGATTCGGCCAGCGCCCCCATCAGCCCGCGGCCACCGCCGCCGTAGATGAGCTGAATCCCGCGATCCACGAGCAATCGCCCCATCTGGCTCGCCGCTTCGATGTATTCGGACCGGTTGCCATCGGCCGCCGCGCAGAACACGCAGATCCGCTTGATTGATCTCTCCATTGAGAACAGTAGCAGGGCGTTGCCGTCCGCACGCATCTCAGCTGACGAATACGCCGACGATCAGCATGGTTGCGATGATCGCGGCAGCGCCCGTCTTGAGGATGGTCGCCACCAGCCTGCCCGCGGCAGCGCCGCCGGCGACCTTCGCCGAATCCGTCCAGTTCTTGCTGGCGATCCCGCGCTCGGCGATCAGGGCGCCCGCGCCGGCCCCGACAACAGCGCCCGCGATCGTGCCGATGGGAGGCAGGAAGGCAGTCCCGGCGATCGCGCCGATGACGGCGCCGATGATTGACCCGACCGCGCCCGACCTGGAGCCGCCGGTCTTCTTGGCCCCGACGGCGGAGGCGGCGAACTCGAGGATCTCGGCGAGCAGGGCGATGCCCGCGCCGATCCCCAGCGTCCACCAGCTGAACATCCCCGGCTGCCAGAGATTGCACACGACGGCGGTCGCAAGCATCATCCATGCGCCGGGCAATGTGACCAGCGTCAGGCCGATGCCCAGCAGGGAAACCACCACGACGATGCTCGCCGCCAGGTAGAACATGACGCCTGATTGTTGGGAGTGTGGCGATCGGGCGTTCAAAGAAATGGCAAATGCGCAAAGGGCAAAGGGCAAAGGGCAAATAAGAAGAAGGGCAAATCCGTTTCTGGATTTGCCCCTTGCCATTTGAACTTTGCCTTTTTCCGCCTTATCGCCGACGGCGACCGGCCGCCATGAGCCCGCCCAGACCCGCGATCGCCGCGGCACCCGGGGCCGGCACGAACTCGTAGTTCAGATTGACGTTGTCGATGCCCCAGGATTCATCACTCAGACCCTGCAGCCCGCGGTCGTAGAACGACAGCTTGATCTGCTGACCCAGGGCCTGGTCCCAGGTCACCGAGATCTTGCGATAGATCGAATCCACGTAATGGTTGTACGCCATGTTCCAGCGGCCCACATCGGGCGCCCGGAACGTCTGGTCCAGCCACACGTTGCCGAACGTCTCCGAGAAGATCACGTTCGTGCCGTTGTTGATCTCGAAGCGATCCGGACCGTTGCGGGTGTCGTTGCCATCCCAGGAGTCGATTGCAAGGAAGTCGAAGACAAGCGTGTAGCGGATGCGATCCACACCGCCGCCTCCACCCCCACCACCCCCACCACTGCCGCCATCCCCGTTGCCACCGTTGTCCCCATCGCCGCCGCCGGTGCCGCGCGGGCCCTTGGGGGCATCCATGGTCAGCTTGATCGTGTTGTTGGAGTATCGCCCCGAGAACTGCGTGAACGCGGTTTGCTTCGAGAGGTGAGACCACGACCACTGGGACTTGATCGTGTTGGATTCGAAGTTGTCGGAGAAGAGGGTCTTGGACTGGGCAAGCGCTCCGCTCGCCGCGAGCGCGAGAGGCACACACATCGCCATCACACGTGTAACGGAGTTCCGGCCCATCTGACTGTCTCCTCTCTTGCGTTGCCTGCTTCAGGCGCTTCCTGCGCCCGGCGACAGTGCTCCCCACCGGCACTGCTCGCTCATGCCAAAAGGTGCCATTCGGTTCGCCGGAAAACACCGGCCTGTGGCGAATCGCAGTGTTTTGGCTGCACCGCACGAGGTCTGCGCAATGGGCGCCGACATCGCCCGCGGCGCCGTTGGTACGGTCTGTTCCATCGGTGCGGGGCCGCTCGACATCACGCGCCCCATCATCCCGGAGCGCTTCAGCCCAAAACGCACGAACCCCTCTCAGTGAGAGGGGTTCTGCGGAGGGCCTCGACCCCGCCTGGTGGGGTTGGGTGGGCGTGCGCGGCAGGA
The DNA here is from genome assembly GCA_020847535.1 of Phycisphaerales bacterium. Classification (GTDB taxonomy): domain Bacteria; phylum Planctomycetota; class Phycisphaerae; order Phycisphaerales; family UBA1924; genus JAEUJB01. The sequence continues at coordinate 4,185 of JADLBU010000048.1, read as the reverse complement.
TCGCCGGCCCTCACCGCTCCGCGCGATCGGGGGAAGCGCGGAAGCGGCTGGCGCGAATGCGCCCGTCTGTGATTCGTGCCTGACTCTCTGCTCTCCTTAGGCTCTCTTCCTTCGGGCGATCATGCTCATGCCACCGATCGCCACCATCCACACGGCCGGTCCGGGCACCGGTGGAGTCGGATCATCCTTCGGGAACTGCTGGGGGTCTGGATTCGGATCCGGCTCGTCCTTGGGCTTGGTTTCTTCCGGGGGTGTGAACGGCGTGATCACCTCTTCACCGGGGCGATCCGGGCTGGATGTGTGGCCCGGGGGCATGAGGTCTCGCTTGGCCGGGGCCTGCCAGGTCTGCAGCGGCGGACGGGGGACGCTCTGGCCACCGGTCGAGAACGGATCCGTGCCGGGTCCGCCGATGCTGCCCATCGCGCCATCAACGAAGGGCGGCTCGACCTCCCTCCCGGCCGAGCCACCCCCACCGCTGTGATCGATTTCGCACCAGATCACGACGTTGTCGATGCCCCACGCGGGGTCTCCCTCCGCAGCCTCTTCCGCCTCCTTCTCACTCGCGCCGTTGAGCAGCGCGGATACTTTGCCGTAGTCCTTCCGCGGATCCAGACCAAGCGCCCGGAACTGCACCGCAAGCTCATCGGCGGCATCCAGCTCGAACGCGACGATCACGCCGCGATACACGCTGTCGGGCGCAGTTCCGAACACCAAGGGCGCGGGCCCTTTGTCGGCGTTGCGGTACGACCCCTGCGCAACAAGCGTCGAGAGCGAGTGCGAGAACATCAGCTTCTCGCCGACCTGCACCTCGAAGCGCGTGTCCTTTCCATCCTCCGTCTTGCCCGTCCACCCGTCGAGGGTGAACAGGTCGAATGTCATGTAATACACAACCTTGCCGGTGTGGCTCATGTTCTCCGCGGGCGGGGGCACCTTGAGGTCCACCAGCTCACGGGTCATGCGCCCGGCGATCTGTGTCAGTTCGCCGGCCTGCTCGAGATGCGCACCACTCCATTCGGAGCGCACCTGCGCGGCTTCGAAGTCATCGGAAAAGACCAGGATGCGGTCGGCGTGTGCCAGAGTCGCGCCCATGCCCAGCAGCCCTGCCGCGGCGAAGCGCGAAATGGACGTCTTCCGTATGACACCGCTCGTCCTTGAGCGCGCCATGGTGACTACCTCCTCATGTCTGTACGCCGATATGTAAGTCTCTGTTGCGTCATCAGTTGTAGAACTCGGCCACCCTGCCGAGCCTCACACCCCTTGATCGCCGGTTGGGCCCACTTTCCCAACCGTGCGCTCCCGGCCCCGATGCCGGTGAGGCGTGATTGACCCAACTATGCCACACGGCGGCCCCAACGCATGCTCGCGGGCTCCCGGAACCGGTGGTTCACCGGCGCCGGCGCCATCTGCACCGCCCTGCGCGCCTGCGCGCAGGTGTTCTCAGACGCCATGGACCCCATATCCACCATTTCCGGCATCCCGCGCCTACCCTTTGGACTTCGCCCCGCTGCGCCACCCGAACCCGATGCAGACGGGATCAAACCGCTTTCAGGTCCGAGAACAACAACCGGGCTGCCCGCAGGTCAACAGAACTGACTCAGCGGACCCTCGGTTGTCAGCGCTCGGGATCCCCGACCGGCTCCCGGACCCCACCGCTGGTTCAGCTCTTAGGCCCTCGACCCAGGACCCTCCTCAGTGACTTCAGCCTCCACCCAACCCACCCGCCCCGACGCCCAGACCGGCACGACCGACATCCGCAACGTGGCGATCATCGCCCACGTCGACCATGGCAAGACCACGCTGGTCGATCAGTTGCTCAAGCAGTCGGGGATGTTCCGCGCAGGCGAACTGGAGAAGCTCGCCGGCGGTCAGCACGACCTGATCATGGACTCCAACGAGCTGGAGCGCGAGCGCGGGATCACCATCCTGTCCAAGAACTGCGCTGTCAGCTACCCCGGCCCCGACGGTCACACCTACCGCATCAACATCATCGATACCCCCGGCCACGCCGACTTCGGCGGCGAGGTCGAGCGTGTGCTGCGCATGGCCGATGGCTGCCTGCTCTTGGTCGATGCCTACGACGGCCCCATGCCCCAGACCAAGTTCGTCCTGGGCAAGGCCTTCGAGGCCGGCCTCAAGCCCGTGGTGATCGTCAACAAGTGCGATCGCCCCGATGCCCGGCCGCACGAGGTCGTCGATGAGGTCTTTGATCTGCTGGTGGACATGGGCGCTGAGGAACATGCGCTGGACTTCCCGGTGATCTACTGCTCCGGCCGCGATGGCTGGGGGACGCGCGACCTGGCGGTCAAGCGGACCGACATGCGCGATATCTTCGAGGCGATCATCAAGGAAGTGCCCGCATCCGCCGGTGACACCACCAAGCCGTTGCAGGTGCTGATCACGGCGATCGACTACAACGAGTACGTCGGCCGCATCGGGATCGGTCGCGTGTTCGCCGGCCAGATCCGCTCGGGACAGCAGGTGGCGATCGTGCGGCGCGATGGGGTCACGATCACGCCCAGCAAGGTCACGCAGCTCCTGCAGTTCATGGGCCTCAAGCGCCAGGAGGTGGACACCGTCGATGCCGGTGACCTGTGCGCCATCGTGGGGCTGGATCGCATCGACATCGGGGATACGGTCGCCGACCCGCAGAACGCCGTGGGCCTGCCCACCGTCAAGGTCGATGAGCCGACGATGACGATGCTCTTCCGCATCAACGACTCCCCGTTCGCCGGCCAGGAAGGCTCCCAGGTCACCAGCCGCCAGATCCGTGAGCGCCTGGAGAACGAGCTGGAGCGCAACGTCGCCCTCCGCGTCAACCCCGGCAAGACCGCCGATGAGTTCATGGTCTCGGGGCGCGGAGTTCTCTCGCTGGGCATCCTGATCGAGACCATGCGCCGCGAAGGGTTTGAGCTCTCGGTCGGCAAGCCCGAGGTCATCATCAAGCACATCGACGGCGCTCCCCACGAGCCCATCGAAGAGCTCGTCGTCGACTGCCCCAACAGCCAGCTCGGCGCTGTGATGGAGCTGGTGGGGATGCGCAAGGGCGAGATCAAGAAGATGGAACCGCGCGGGGACACCGTGACGCATCTGTCGTTCGAGATCCCATCGCGATCCCTGATCGGCCTGCGGTCACGCATCCTGACGGCGACCCAGGGCGAGGCGATCATGCACCACTCGTTCCTGCGGTTTGCCCCTGTTTCGGGGGCGATCCCGCATCGCCTGCAGGGTGTGCTGATCTCGCTTGAGACGGCCACGGTCACGACCTACGCCCTCGAGCAGCTCTCCGATCGCGGCGTCATGTTCGTCAGCCCCCAGGATCCGGTCTATATGGGCCAGTGCGTGGGCGAGCACAACCGCGACAACGACCTGACCATCAACATCACCCGTCTCAAGCACCTGACCAACATGCGGGCCGCCGGCAAGGATGCCACCGTCGTCCTCAAGGCGCCGCGCAAGATCACCCTCGAGTACGCGCTCGAGTACATTGAGGATGATGAGCTGGTCGAGGTGACACCCAAGAGCATCCGGCTTCGCAAGAAGATCCTGGATGAGTCGATGCGCAAGCGGGCCGAGCGCCAGCTCCGGGATAAGGAAGAGGCCGCCGCCGGCGGCTGAGCCCCTGGCCGCGATCGGCGGCAGCGCAAGAACAGCCCGTTGTCATGCCCAATCCCGACGACACGCCGGGCGTTCCTTATTTGAGGCCCTGAAGCGGCTTTGCTGGACCGATAAACCCCAAAGACCGATACCTCAAGGCACCGCCCCTCCCCGAACGAAACCCGGGGGCCCGGAGTGGGTTGTCAGGCCGGAGGCATCGATGATCAAGCTCAACATCGGCGGTGGAAAGGGCCATCCCCGGCTGCCGGGATGGACCATCGTCGACCTCCGGGAGACCGCCGACCTCCGCCACGACATCTCCGCCCAGCCCCTGCCCTTCCCGGATGGGTCGGTGAATGTCATCTTCACCTCGCACACCCTCGAGCACATCGTGCCTCAGCCGGTCGCGCCGATCCCAGCAGCGGATGACCGGCGTCTGGCCACGCGGGGCCCACGAACGCCGTACCAGCGGCTGGAGCATGAAGCCGGATTCGTCGAGCAGAACGATGGTCGCGTTCAGCCGACGCGCGTTTTTCTGATGCGCGGCCACGCCTGCTTCCGCCACCGCCCGATGGCCGCCTCGTCCCGCTC